>NZ_LMTS01000233.1:12193-74886 GCF_001541225.1 Variovorax sp. WDL1
TCAAGGAGAACATCGCCACCCGCGGCGACCCACTGCCCGCCGGCACGGCCGCGGTCGAATTGCGCCCCGCCGCAGCCGACGCGCCGCCGGCCGCGCGGCTGAAGGAGGCGGGCGCCGTGATCGTCTCCAAGACCACGATGCCCGACTACGGCATGCTGTCCTCCGGCTTGTCGAGTTTCCATGCGCTGGCGCGCAATCCCTGGGACCTGACGAAGACGCCGGGCGGTTCGAGCGCCGGCGCCGGTGCCGCCGCGGCGGCCGGTTACGGCCCGCTGCACATCGGGACCGACATCGGCGGCTCGCTCAGGCTGCCGGCCGGCTGGTGCGGCATCTTCACGCTCAAGCCCAGCCTGGGCCGCATTCCGATCGACCCGCCCTACATGGGCCGCGCCGCCGGGCCCATGACGCGCAGCGTCGCCGATGCAGCGCTCATGATGCGGGTGCTCGCCCAGCCCGACGCGCGCGACAGCATGAGCCTGCCGCCCCAGGACATCGACTGGTCGTCCTTCGAGGTGGACGCAGAGCATCTGCGCGGCCTGCGCATCGGCCTCTTGCTCGATGCGGGCTGCGGCCTGGCGGTCGAAGCCGAGATCCGAGCGGCCGTCGAGGAATCGGCACGCCTGTTCGAGCGAGCCGGCGCCATCGTCGAAATCCTCCAGCCCTTCATGTCGCAGGTCATGCTCGACGGCATGGACCACCTCTGGCGCATGCGCTCGCTGGTGGACATCGATGCCCTGCCCCCGGACCGGCGTGCCAAGGTGCTGCCGTACATCCGCGCATGGGCCGAGAGCGCCGCCGGCTTCAGCGGCGAGCATGTCTTTCGCGCGTTCAGCCAGTTCCACGCGACGCGCGTGGCGGCGGTGTCAGCCTGCGCGAAGTATGACTACGTGATCTCCCCCACCGCGCCGAACATGCCCGTGGAGGCCGAACTGCCGTCGCCCACCAACGACCCGTTGCGGCCGCTGGAGCACATCGGCTTCACCGTGCCCTTCAACATGTCGGAGCAGCCGGCGGCGTCGATCAATTGCGGCTACAGCCGCGACGGCCTGCCGATCGGACTGCAGATCTCGGGTCAGCGCTTCGACGACCTGGGCGTGCTCAGGGTCGCGCGCGCCTTCGAGTTGATCCGCGGCCCGCAACGGCCGTGGCCAAAGCCGCCTGACGCCTGAATGCGCCTCGCACCTCAGGCGAGGTGCGAGGCCAGCAGCTCGCGTGCGCGCGTGACGAACTCGGTTTCGCCGCGCCGCGGCGGCAGGAAATGGAAAGCCACACGCGGCAGCGCGGGCAGCCCGTGCGGCGGCGCCAGGCGCGCCACGCCCTCGCACAGCGAGGACTCGTTGAGGCAGGCGACGCCCAGCCCGGCGGCCAAGGCCGACTGAAGACCTGCGACGCCCGAGGCGACATGCGCCACGGTGAAGGGCACGCGCCGCTGCTTCAGCAGCTTGACCGTGAACTGGTGCAGCGAGCAGGTGTCGGGCAGCACGAGCAGCCGCAGCGGCTCGCCGCGCGCAAAACGCAGGCCGATCGCCCCCATCCAGGCCAACGACTCGCGGCGCAGCGCGGGGGTCCTCGAGGCAGCCGCGTGGTCTTGCGCCGCGATGCGCATCGACAGGCCCACGTCGAACTGGCCCTGCGCATAGCCTGCCTCGATCGCGCCGCTCTTCATGACGCTCACGTGCAGCCGCACCTGCGGGTACCGCTCGCCGAGGCGGCCCAACAGCCGCGCCAGCTCGCCAGGCCTGAAGTAGTCGGTCACGGCGAGGCGCAGCACCCCTTGCAGCGCTTCACCGCGAAGGTCGCGCAGGGCCTCGTCCGAGAGCGCCAGCAGACGCTGCGCGTACCCCAGCAGCCGCGTGCCCACGACGGTGGGTGCCACGCCGGCCTTGCTGCGCGTCAGCAGCGAGTGGCCGGCACGCTCCTCCAGCTTGCGCATCTGCTCACTGACGGCCGATTGCGACAGGAACACCTGCGGCGCGGCCGCGGTGAGGCTGCCCGCCTCGACGACGGCGACGAAGGTCCTGAGCTGCTCCAGATCGAAGGTCTGCATGACACCATCCATTCGAGAAATCGATGAGATCCATCATATCTTCCCGCTTTTTCGATGGGACTCGGATCTCCACAATTGAGGCCCTCGACGGTTCCAAAGGAAAAAGTGCAATGCCCCACATCGTGATCCACCTCTCCGGCCAGCCCGACGCCCAACTCACCCGCCGCGTGGTCGACACCGTCGCCGAGCTGACCCAGAGCGTCCTGGACAAGAAATTGCCGGTGATCGCCACCACCGTGCAGTACATCGCAGACGACGCCTGGTTCATCGGCGGCCGGTCCCTCGCCGAGCTCGGCAAGTCGGCCTTCCACCTCGACATCAGCATCACGGACGAGACCAACACCAAGGCGGAGAAGGCGCGCTACCTGCGCGAGATCCACGCTGCCATGGCGGCCCTGCGAACAAACCTGCACGAGGTGTCGTACGTGCACCTGATCGATGCGCGCGCCGCAGCCTACGGCTATGGTGGGCTGACGCAGGAGTACCGCCACCAGCGGGCCGGGGTCTAGGCAAAATGAGCCCATGCAAGACAGCCTGGGCAATCCGACCACCCTGACCGAGCCTGCCAGCTTGCGCGCGGTCAACGACTTCGTCGAAGGCTTCATCGCCTGCGAGGCGCGCGCGGCCGACGTGCTGGCGGCCGCGCAGGACGACAGCCCCCTCGTGCAGGCCTACTGCGCGACGCTGCACCTCTTCGCGGAGTCGCGCGATGCCGTGCCCAACGCGCGCCCCTTTCTCGAACGCGCGCAAGCCGGCGGCTCCCGCGCCAGCCCGCGCGAGCGGCGCTACATCGAAGCTGTCTCGGCCTGGGCCGAAGGCGACATCGCGCGCGCCATCGCCTTGCACCACGAGCAGGCCCGAGAGCATCCGCGCGACCTGGCCTCGCTCAAGCTGGGGCAGTACCACTGCTTCAACATCGGCGATTGCCCGGGCATGCTGCGGCTCGCGCTGGCGGCGATGCCAGCCGCGGCCGACGTACCCTACCTGCACGGCATGGCGGCCTTCGGCTACGAACAATGCCACCTGCTGCGCGAAGCCGAAGCCAGCGCCCGCCGTGCGGTCGCGATGGAGCGCAAAGAGCCCTGGGCCCACCATGCGCTCGGGCATGTGATGCTGACCGATGGCCGGCTCGCCGAGGGCCTGGACTTCATGCGGGGTGTGAGCGACAGCTGGGTCGGCCTGAATTCCTTCATGGTCACCCACAACTGGTGGCATGTGGCGCTGTTCCTGATCGACCTGGGCCGCGATGCCGAGGCGCTCGCCGTGTACGACGAGCAGGTGTGGGGCGTGGCCAAGGACTACTCGCAGGACCAGATCGGCGCCGTGTCGCTGCTTGCGCGGCTGGAGCTCGCAGGCATCGACGTCGGCGAGCGCTGGCAAGAGCTCGCCGGCTATCTGGCGCAGCGGCTCGACGACCACGTGCTGCCCTTCCTCGATCTGCAGTACCTCTACGGCCTGGCGCGTGCCGGCCGGCCCGAGGCCGAGCGCCTGCTGAACAACATCGAGGCCTTCGCGCCAAGGGCCGCGCCTTCGACACAAGCAGCTTGGCAGCGCGTGGCGGTGCCCGCCGCCCGTGGCCTGCTGGCCAAGGCCAGGGGCGACGCCGCCGGCGCTGTCGAGGGACTGGGCCTGGCGCTGCCGCGCCTGGTCGAAATAGGCGGCAGCCATGCGCAGCGTGACCTTTTCGAGCAGCTGTACCTCGATGCCCTGATCGGCACCGGAACCGAAGCGGCGCTGGCCAGCGCCCAGGGTGTTCTGCAGCAGCGGGTCAATGCCCAGCCGGAATCGCGGCGCCTGCGACGTCAGGCCGACAAGGTCTACGCGTCGCTGGGACTGCCGCAACTGGCGTCCAACGCCTAGCAGCTCCGGCCGCCTTCAGTGGGCGGCGCGATGCCACCAACGGCTGTACTCCTCGTCAGTCAGCAGGGTCCACGCCGCGAGCACCAGCACCACCAGGCCCGTGATGACCGCGGTGAGCATCGCGTCGGCGTTCCCGTTGAAGCGCAGCACCCAGGGCGAAGCCATCAGCCACAGGCCGAGCGCCGCCTCGGTCCATTCCTCCCACGCGCGGGGTAGCAGCATGGCGCCGAGCGCAGCGGCGATCAGCGCAATGCCGACGATCACCGCGTTGGGCATGGCGGCCGCCTCGCCGGCATAGCCCAGGATCCACGGCGAAAGAAGCAGCCAGGCACCCAGCGCCCCGTTCACCGGATCTTGCCAATGTTTCAGTTGGAACATGGTTCATACCTCCTGCCGGCTGGAACGCCGGTTCTTCTTGGAGCTTTGCACCCGTCGCAGGTTCCAGCACTCCCGTGCCCAATAAGGCCGCGAAAGGAGCATCATCCGAGCTGAAGAACCCACGGTACGGGCTCAACAGCGAGGCAGGTCGTGGCAAGACTCAAGACGGTCTTCTGGCTCGGCGCAGGGCTCGCCGTTGTGACTGCGCTCGCCGCACTTGCAGTCGACGAGCTCAAGACTTCGAGGCTGCAATCGGCCTTTTGGCGCGACCTGGGGCGGGATGCGCACTTCAGCGTGGCCGCCGGACCCAGCGACGCCCTCCGTTCCCCGCGTTCCGGGCCCTACGACGAGCGGCTCGGCTACCGCCAGCTCCCGCAGTTCATCGAGCGCCTGCAGGCCCGCGGCTACGAGGTGACGCAGCAGGCCCGCATGTCGCCGCGGCTGGTCGAGTTGCACGAGCGCGGCCTTTACGGCCCTTACCGCGAAAAGAACCAGGCCGGCCTGACGGTGCGCGACTGCCGCGCCCGGACCCTGTCGCAGTCGCGCGTGCCCGAGCGCGTGTACGAACGCTTCGAGGACGTGCCGCCGCTGCTGGTGGATGCCCTGCTTTTCGTCGAGGACCGCCACCTGCTGGATACGCAGCCGGCGCAGCGCAATCCGGCGGTCGACCCCGAGCGCTTCGCGAAGGCGACGATCGAGCAGTTGCACCGGGCGCTCGGTGCGCGGCAATCGGCCTCCGGCGGCAGCACGCTGGCCACCCAGATCGAGAAGTACCGCCACTCGCCTCATGGCCGCACGCAGTCGATCGGGGACAAGCTGCGCCAGATGGCTTCGGCCTCGCTGCGCGCCTACCGGGACGGCGAAGACACGCAGGCGCGGCGACGCCAGGTCGTGGTCGACTACCTGGACACCGTGCCGCTCGCTGCGCGGCCCGGATTCGGCGAGGTGCATGGCCTCGGCGACGGCCTTTGGGCCTGGTACGGGCGCGACCTCGCCGAGGTCAACCGCCTGCTGGCCGACAACGCGGAGGGTGCCGCGCCATCCGACCAGGCGCTGCGACGCCAGGCCGAGGCCTTCAAACAGGCGCTGTCGCTGATGGTCGCGCAGCGCCGACCCTCGCAGCACCTGCTGGGCAAGGGCGAAAGCCTCAACCGGCTCACCGACAGCTACCTGCGGCTGATGGCCGACGCGGGCGTCATCGCCCCCTCCCTGCGCGACGCGGCTCTGCAGGTTTCCCTGCAGCGGTCAGCGGCGCGGCGGGCGACGCCTCGGCCCGACTTCGTCGAGCGCAAGGGGCTGAATGCCCTGCGCGGCGAGGTATCCGCCCTGCTCGGCGTGCCGCGTGCCTACGACCTCGAGCGGCTCGACCTCGAGGTGGAGGGCAGCGTGGACAGCGAGGCGCAGGCGATCGCGGCACGGGCGCTGGCCGCCTTGCGCACCCCGGCGGGCGCCAAGGCGGCGGGGCTGTACGGCCATCACCTGCTCGACCCCGGCGACGACCCGCGCCACCTGGTCTACAGCTTCACCCTCTACGAGCGCGGCGCCCAGGCAAACCTGCTGCGCATCCAGGCCGACAACATCGACCAGCCCTTCGACGTGAACCAGGGCGCACGCCTGGACCTCGGCTCCACCGCCAAGCTGCGCACGCTGGTGAGCTACCTCGAGCTCGTCGCCGAGCTGCATGAACGCTGGGCCGGGCGCGACGTATCCGCCATTGCCGCATGGACGCCGAGCAAGCGCGACCCGCTCGGCAGCTGGGCGCGCGAATACCTGCTGCGCGCCGGGGACCGCAGCCTTGCCCCGATGCTGGAGGCGGCGATGCAGCGGCGCTACCCGGCCGGCGCGGGCGAGGCCTTCTTCACCGGCGGCGGCCTGCACCGCTTCAGCAATTTCGATCGCACGCGCGGTGGGCCGATGACCGTGCAGGAAGCCTTCAGGCACTCGGTCAACCTGGTGTTCATCCGCGTGATGCGCGACATCGTGCGCCACCGGATGCACGGCGACGAAGCCGTCGGGCGCCAGATGCTGGAGGACCCATCCGACCCGGGCCGGCGGGAGATGCTGGTCCTCTTCGCCGACCGGGAGGGCTCTGCCTATCTGGCGCGCTTCCACCGCAAGTACAAGGGCAAGTCGCCCGCCGAGGCCGAAGCACTGCTGCTCAAGGGCGTGCACCCGTCGGCACCGCGTCTCGCGAGCGTGCTTTTCACCCTCGAGCCAGGGGCCGACGAGGTGCGGCTCGACCAATGGCTCAAGCGCCGCCTCGGACGCGGTGCCGGTTCGCCGCGCGCGCTGCGTGCCATGCACGGCACGTACTCGAGCCTGTCGCTGGCTGACCGCGGGTACGTGGCGCGCGTGCATCCGCTGGAGCTGTGGCTGGTCGGCTACCTGCAGCGCCGCCCCGGCGCCACGCTCACCGAGGTACTGGACGCGAGCGTGCAGGAACGGCAGGACGCCTATGCATGGCTCTTCAGGACGCGCCACAAGAGCGCGCAGGACCGGCGCATCCGCGAGCTGCTCGAGCGCGATGCCTTTGCCCAGATCCATCGTTCATGGCAGCGCCTGGGCTATCCCTTCGCCTCGCTGACCCCCTCGTACGCCAGCGCGATCGGCGCCTCGGGCGACCGGCCCGCGGCGCTGGCCGAGTTGATCGGCATCCTGGCGAATGACGGCCGGCGGTTGCCGCAGCAGCGCGTGAGCGCGCTGCACTTCGCGCGCGACATGCCTTACGAGACAAGGCTCGAGCGGCGCGGCATGGCCCCGCAACAGGTGCTGGCGCCGGAAGTGGCGCGGGCCGCGCGCCGCGCATTGGCCGACGTGGTGAACAACGGGACCGCGCGCCGCCTCAAGGATGCCGTGGCAGATGCGACGGGGCGGCCCATCGAGATTGCCGGCAAGACCGGCACCGGCGACCACCGCTACCAGGTCATCGGACGCGGCGGGCGTGTGATCGCGGAACGCAAGGTCGAACGCACGGCCACCTTCGTCTTCACGCTCGGCGACCGCTATTTCGGCACCCTCGTGGCCTACGTGCGCGAGCCGTACGCAGGGCGCTACCGCTTCACCAGTGCGCTGCCGGTGCAGTTGCTCAAGTCGATGGCACCGCAGCTGCTGCCGGTGCTCCAGCGCGAGGGCTGCGCCGGCGATCGCGGCTGACTGGAGCGGGAGCGGCCGTGCGGCTCATGACTTGCCCAGATGCCGCCGCTGGTCGTAGTTGGGCTGCGCCGGCATGCCATCGAGATGCACGGTATCGGCCCAGTCGACGATCTCGATCTGCGCAGGCGCGGCAGCGTCTGCGATGCGGATGCGGTTGAAGCCCGCATTGGGGATCGCACTCTGGCGCGGCCCGTTGAGCCCCAGCCCCTTCGCAGTGCGCCAGACCATGTCGAGCACGCCGCCGTGCGTCACCACCATCACCGTCTGCTGCATGTGCGCCGCCGCGATGCGGCCCAGCGCATCGATGATGCGCGCATGGAACTCGCGCGGCGACTCGCCCTCGGGCATGCGATGGTCCTCGCTGAACTTGAGCCAGTCCTCCCAGGCGCGCGGATGCAGGCGCTGGATCTCGTCGGCCCGCAGGCCCTCGACGAGTCCGAAGTTCTGCTCGCGCAACTCGACCGAACCGACGATGTCGAGTCCGAGCTGCTGCGCCGCAGGCGCTGCCGTCTGCTGCGCTCGCAAGAGGTCGCTGCTGACGAGGTACTGGACCGATTCGCTCGCCAGCCGCAGGCCCAGCCGGCGTGCCTGCTCGTGGCCGGTGTCGTTGAGGGGAACGTCGATGTGGCCCTGGAAGCGCAGCTCGCGATTCCAGTCGGTCTCGCCGTGACGGATCAGGATGAGGTCTGTGGACATGGGATGAAGCTATTGTCCTCGCAACACATGTCGGCCCGGCGGCAGGGGGCGGACGGCATGCGGATGGCCGAGAATCGGCCCATGCCCTCTCTTGTCCTGTTGCCCGGCCTCGCCTGCGACGAGCGCCTCTGGGAAGCCCAGCTACCCGCCCTGCCCGCCGGCATCGACGTCCGCGTGAGCGATGCCCACATGCGCCACCCAAGCATCGAGACAATGGCCGATGCCGTCCTGCGCGAGCATGAAGGCCCACTGGTCCTCTGTGGCGCCTCGATGGGCGGCATGATCGCGATGGAGGCCGCACGCCAGGCGCCCGAGCGCATCGCCGGCCTCGCGCTGCTGGGCACCAACCCGCGGCCCGAGACGCCCGAGATGTTCGACCTGCGCGCCTCGGCGATCGAGCTCTTCGAGCAGGGAGAGGCACGCGACGTGATCCAGTTCAACGCGGGCTTCGCCTTCCATCCCAAGCAGGCCGGCGATGCCGCTCTGGTGCGGCGCTATGTGGAACTCGTGCTCGACGGGGGCGCGCAGCAGCTCATCAGCCAGAACCGTGCGCTGATGGCGCGGCCGGACCAGCGCCCCTCGCTCGCATCGCTGCGCTGCCCTGTGCTGGTGATCTGCGGCGATGCCGATCGGCTGACGCCTCCCGAATGCTCAAAGGAGATCGCGCAGTTGGTGCCGCAGGCCGAGCTCGTGTGGATCGAGAACTGCGGCCACATGCTGACCTTGGAGAAGCCCGCCGAAGTCAACGCCGCGCTGATGCCGTGGCTGCAACGCATGCTGGATTAGCTCAGCTGGCCGCCGGTCTCGCGCACGTCCTCGCGCACCGTAAGCGCCGTGGCCACGGCGATGCGCAGCGCGGCGATCACCATGTCGAGCGCCATGCTCGGCGCGCCGGGAAAGCGCGCGGCCTGCTCGGGCAGGTAAGGAATGTGGATGAAGCCGCCGCGCAGGCCGGCTGTGACCGGCCGCGTCGCGATGCGGTGCATCAGGCCGAAGAACAGGTGATTGCAGACGAAGGTGCCGGCGCTGTTCGACACCGCGGCCGGTATGCCGCCCGCGCGCAGGTCGCGCACCATCGCCTTGATCGGCAGCGTGGAGAAGTAGGCCGCCGGCGCGTCTGCCACCACCGGCACGTCGATGGGCTGGCAGCCTGCGTTGTCGCAGATGCGGCCGTCGTCGAGGTTGATCGCCACGCGCTCGGGTGTGATCTCGCTGCGCCCGCCGGCCTGGCCGATACCGATCACCAGTTGAGGCCGCAACTCGTCGATGGCCGCATCGAGCTCCCGCAGCGCAGCGCCGAAGACGCAGGAAATGCGGCGGGCCTGCACCGTGGCGCCTTCGCAGCGCCAGCCTTGCAGCGCGCGCACTGCTTCCCATGAGGGATTCAGCGCGTCCTTGTCGAAGGGCTCGAAGCCCGTCAGCAGCACGTTCGGCACAGGCGGCTCGGACACTCAGGCCGTCGCAGCGACCGTGATGCCTTCGCCCTCGAGGCGCTCGCGGATGCGGCGCGCAAAGGCCAGCGCATGCGCGCCGTCGCCATGCAGGCAGACGGTCTGCGCATTGACGCTCACCACCGTGCCGTCGATCGCGGTCACGCGATGATCGCGCACCAGCGACAGCGTCTGCGCCAGCGACTGCTCTTCGTCCTCGATCAGGGCGCCGGGCCGGCTGCGCGGCACCAGGCTGCCGTCAGGCATGTAGCCGCGGTCGGCGAACACCTCCTCGACCGGCTCCAGCCCCGCGCGTTCGGCGGCGCCGATCATGCCGCTGCCGGCGAGGCCGAAGAAGCGCAGGCCGGGGTCGAAGCGTCGCACCGCCTCGCACAGGGCGTCGGCCAGCACCGGGTCTTTCACCGCCTGGTTGTAGAGCGCGCCGTGCGGCTTGACATGCGCCAGCGCGCCGCCCTCGGCCTTGACGATGGCCGCCAGCGCGCCGACCTGGTAGAGCACTCCCGCAACAATGTCCTCGGGCGGCAGATGCATCTCGCTGCGGCCGAAGTTCTCGCGGTCCGGGAAGCTGGGATGGGCCCCGATCGCGACGCCGTTGTCCAGCGCCCAGCGCACGCATTGGCGCATGGTCTTCGCGTCGCCCGCATGCCAGCCACAGGCGATGTTGGCCGAGCTCACGAGCTTGAGCAGCGCCTCGTCGTTGCCGCAGCCCTCGCCGAGGTCGGCGTTGAGGTCAATCCGCATGGTGGCTTTCTCCTTCGGCCGGATTGTGCGCCGGCACCGGCCACCCCGCAGCGGCCAGGGCTTGGCCGACCTGCGCGAGGTAGCGCCGCTGCGCGGCCCAGGCCTGCAGGGCCGCCGCGGCATCGACCTCGGCGAGGCGCAGGCGGCCGTTGAGCGGCGCCCGGGCGAGCTTCCAGAGATCGGCGCGGATCACGACGCCGATGCGCGGGTAGCCGCCGGTGGTCTGGGCATCACCCATCAGGATGATCGGCTGCCCGGAGGGCGGCACCTGGATCGTGCCGGGAATCACGGCGGAGGACAGCATGTCCGCGTTGCGCTTGCGCTTGAGCTCGGGCCCATCGAGCCGGTTGCCCATGCGGTTGCTCTGCGGCGTGATGCGCCAGGACGCACCCCACAGCTGCTCGCGCGCAGCGATGGTGAACTGTTCGAACTCGGGGCCGGGCATGACGCGCAGGACGACCGAACCCTCGCTGTCCTGTTCCCACGCGGGCGCGCGCATGCCGAAGGCACGGCGCGCCAGGCGTGCCGCGTCGAGGCTCGATGCGCCCAGGGGCAGGCGGTCGCCCTTCTTCAGCGCACGCCCCAGATGGCCGCCGAAGCCGGCCTTGAGGTCGGTGCTGCGCGAGCCGATGACCAGCGGCACGTCGATGCCGCCGGCAACGGCGAGCCAGCTGCGCAGGCCCGCCTTCGCGCTCCATTCGTTCGCAGGTCCGAGCCGGAGCACCTGGCCGGCCTGCACCGGGACGCTCCAGCAGGGCCACAGTGGCGCTCCGTCGAGCCGGGCGCCGAAGTCGTCGCCCGTCAGCGCGATGCGGGTGGGGCTGTCGAAGCGGATCTCGCAGCCGCCCAGTGTGAGCTCGAGGCCGGCCGTGCCGTCGTCGTTGCCCACCAGCCGATTCGCCATCGCGAGCCCGAGCGCGTCGAGGGCGCCGCCTGGGCAGATGCCCTGCTGCCGGTGGCCATAGCGGCCCAGGTCCTGCACGGAGGCCAGCAGGCCAGGGCGCAGCACGGTGATGGCACCCGCGGCCCTCACAGCTCGGCACTTTCGACGACGAAGCGCACGCGGTCACCCGGACGCAGCAGCGTGGGCTCGGCCGCGCGCGGATCGAAGAGCTCGAGCGGCGTGCGGCCGATCAGCTGCCAGCCGCCGGGCGAGACCAACGGATAGATGCCGGTCTGCGCCCCGCCGATGCCGACCGAGCGGGCCGGCACCGCCACCCGGGGCTCCGCACGCCGTGGCGTCGCCAGTTCAGGCGGCAACCCGCCCAGGAAGGCGAAGCCCGGCAGGAAGCCCAGCAGGTAGACCACATAGTCGGCGTCGCTATGGCGCCGCACCACCTCGGCGGGCGCCAGCCCCGTGTGCGCCGCGACATCGGCCAGGTCGGGGCCGGCCTCGCCGCCGTAGGCCACCGGGATGCGGATGTCGCGCCCTTCGATCGTCATGCCCGCCAGTTGCGGCCAGGCCGACAGCACCTGCATCTCGAGCTCGGCGGCATCGACCTCTTCGGGATCGAAAAGCAGGCTCAGGTTGTTCATGCCCGGCAGCACCTCGTGCACGCCGCGCCATTGCAAAGCTTCGTTTGCCAGCGCCCAGATCTGTTGCTGCTGCGCCAGCGTCGCGGGCGCCGGCAGCTCGCACAGCAATGCCGCGTCGCCCAGCGCGTGCAGACGCGGCCCGTGCGTCATTCGCGGCCCAGGCTGCGCACCTTGGCCATCAGGTTGTTCTGCACGTTGGGGGAGACGAACTTGTCGACTTCCCCACCGAGCATCGCGATCTCGCGCACGAAGGTGCTGGAGATGAACTGGTACTTGTCGCTCGGCGTGAGGAACACGGTCTCGACATCGGGCATCAGCGAGCGGTTCATGCCGGCGAGCTGGAACTCGTAGTCGAAGTCGGTCACGGCGCGCAGGCCGCGCACCATGGCCTTGCCGCCGCGCGCGACGACGAAATCGCGCAAGAGGCCCGAAAAACTCTCCACCGAGACTTGGTCGCTGAACGGCGCCACCGCAGTGCGCGCCATGTCCATGCGCTCCTGCAGCGTGAACAATGCCTTCTTGTGATGGCCGGCGGCCACCGCCACGATGACCTTGGAGAACAGCTGGGTCGCCCGGCGCACGACGTCTTCGTGCCCGAGCGTGATGGGGTCGAAAGTGCCGGGGTACACCGCGATCACGTTGTTGGACATGGTTGCTTCCTCCTGGTGCAGCCGACGCGGCCGATTCCGGCGGATTATGCAGCGGTGTCAGACGCAAGTATCAAGAGATGTGCATGCACCGCGCCGGCCTTGAGGTATCGGAACACGCGGAGGCCGAGGGCTGCAAGTTCTTCGTCCGGCCAGCGACGCGCCGCTTCGAGGTAGACCACGCCCTGGGGCCGCAATGCGCGCGCGGCGGCGCGCAGCGCGGGCGCGTAGAGCGCCGTGTTCTCGAAGGGTGGATCGAGGAACACGGCATGCAGACTGCCCGACGCGGCGCGCTCCAGCGCGGTGACGCCGTTGCCGCGCTCGATGCGGACGGCATCGGATTGCAGCTTTGATTTCAATGCCTGCAATTGCGCGACCAGCGCTGCGTCCTGCTCGCACAGCAGCACGGAGGCCGCGCCGCGCGAGGCAGCCTCGAAGCCGAGCGCGCCGGTGCCCGCGAAGGCGTCGACGCAGTGCCAGTCCGGCAGCTCCCCGCCGCCGGCTCCGGCAAGACTGGCGAGCCAATTGAAGAGCGTCTCGCGCACGCGGTCGGGCGTGGGGCGCAGCCCGGGCTTGTCGGCCACGGCAAGGCGCGTGCGTTTCCATCGACCACCGATGATGCGGACCTCGTTGCGGCGCGCATCGGCCGGCCTGGGGGCCGGCTTCATGCCGCCGCTGCGGGCTGGTGTGCGTTTATTCATCGTCATCGACGCACCCGACCTCGGCCCCGTGGATCTCGCAGTCCACCAAATCCATCGCCATCCTGTCGCTCCTCGTTGCGCTGTGAGGCGAGGATGGTAGCCAAGCGGCGGGCGGCGACTTCAAGGCTTTCCGCCGACAACGACAGTGACCATGCGATCAGGCTGCAGCTTGCGCGCGAAGGCGGCCTTGACATCGGCCGCCGTAATCGCGTTCACGCGGGCAGTCCAGGTCTCGAGGTAGTCGAGCGGCAGGTCGTTCCACGCGATGTTGGACACGTTGCCCAGCAGCTTCCGGTTGCTGTCGAGCAGCAGCGGGAAGCCGCCGATCAGGTTGTCCTTTGCGGCCTTGAGCTCGGCCGCGGTCGGGCCTTCGGCGACAAACCTTGCGATCACCTCGCGCGAGACCTTCACCGCCTCGGCCGCCTGATCGGGCCGGGTCTGGAAGCCGATGCGGAACGAGCCCGCGTGCAGGCCCGGCGAGAAGGTGCTGTAGACGCTGTAGGCGAGGCCGCGCTTCTCGCGCACCTCCTCGGTCAGGCGCGAGACGAAGCCGCCGCCGCCAAGAATGTAGTTGCCCACGGTGAGCGCGAAATGGTCCGGGTCGCGGCGCGCGTAACCCGGCTGGCCGATCCAGACATGGGCCTGGGCCGAGTCGAAAGGCAGGCGCTCGTCCTTGGCCGCAGCGAGCGGCGCCACCTCGGGCACGGGGGGCAACGCGGCGCAGCCGCCAGCAGGCGTTGGCAGCCGCGACAACAGCGTGTTGGCGATCGACTCCGCCTGCGAGCGCGTGACCGCGCCGACGATGCTGAGCTTTGCGCGGCAGGGCTGGATCAGTTGCTCGTAGCGCTGGCGCATCGCGGCCGTGTCGATGCGCGCCAGCGTGGCCTCGGTGGTGTCCAGCCCGTAGGGGTGGTCGCCGTACACGTCTTGCGAAAAGGTACGCGCCGCGAGGGTTGCGGGCTTGGTGTTGGCTTCCCGTATCGAGGCGTTCAGGCGCTCGCGCTCGCGCTGCCACACGTCCTCGGGAAAGGCCGGCTCGCCGATCTCACGCGCCGCGAGGTGCACCGCCTTGCCCAGCAGCGTCGGCTCGGACAGTGTGCGCAGCGAGAAGCTCATGCGGTCGGAACCGGCGCTGGCATCGAAGCTGGCGCCGAGATCGGCCCAGGCCTCGCCCAGGGCGTTCTGGTCCATCGCCGGATCGCTGCCATTCGCGCGTATGCCTTTCTCGACCATGCCGGCAGTCACACCGGCCAGTCCGGACTGCGCCGGCGGGTCGCGGCGGCTGCCGGCGTCGAAATCGATCTGCACGTCGACGATGGGCAACGCGTCGGTGGCAGCGAGGTAGACCTTGGCGCCGCTCGGCAGTGTCCAATGTTCGATGGGCACGGCCGCATGCACTGCAGCGCCGGCCAACGCCAGTGCCAGGCACGCCAGGCGCCGCAGGGTTCGGGAATTCTTGAAGCTCAGCATGGTGGGGCCGCTCCGGGTCTTCAACGCAGGTCGCCCGCAGGCGCCGCGAAGCCGCGCGCGCGGCGTTGGGGATCGGGCGGCAGCGGCCGCAGGGTGGCAGCCGTCAGCTGGTCGTCACCGAAGTACTTCGCGGCCACCACCTGCACCTCTTCGGCCGTGACCTTCTGCAGGCGCGCGATGATGCGCGCACTGGCGTCGAGCGGCAGGCCCTGCACCCAGTGGCTGCCGAGCTCGCGCGCCTGCGCCATCACCGAGTCGAGCTTGTAGGTCTCGCTGGCCGTCCACTGGGTCTTGACGCGCGCCAGTTCCGCCGCGCCGATGCCTTCGCGGGCGATCTTCGCCACCTGCTCGCGCAGCGCGGCCTCGACCGCTTCAGGCGTCTTGCCGGCGGCGGGCACGCCGTCGAGCACGAAGATCTGCGGGCCGCGGCCGACGAAGCCCGCGTACGCGCCGGCGGCATCGGCCACGCGGCCCGGGCCCTGCGTGAGCGCACGGTCGAGCCGCGCGCCGGGATAGCCGTCGAGCACGGCGGACAGCACCGTCAACGCATAGGCATCGCTTGCGCCATCGAACTGGTCGGTGGCCGGGATCTGCGGGGCGCGGAATGCCAGCGAGACGTAGGCCTGCTCGGCCGGCGCCTTGAACTCGAGGCGCCGGATGCCGCGCTGCGGCGGCTCGATGCGCGGCTTGCGCTCGGGCACCGCGCGAGCGGGGATACGGCCGTAGTACTTCTCGGCCAGGGCGCGCACCCGCTCCACATCGACATCGCCCGCCACCACCACCGCGGCATTGGCAGGCACGTACCAGCGCTCGAAAAAGGCACGCGCGTCGGCCGGCGTCATGGCGTCGAGGTCGCTCATCCAGCCGACGATGGGGCGGCGGTAGGGCGAGGCCATGAAGATGGCGGCGTTCTGCTGCTCGCCGAGGAGGGCGCGCGGCTGGTCCTCGGTGCGCAGGCGGCGCTCTTCCTTGACCACCTCGATCTCGCGCTTGAATTCGTCGTCGGCCCACTGGTTGTTGGCGAAGCGGTCGGACTCCAGGGCCATCACCTGCTCCAGCTTGTCGGCCGGGATCTGCTGGTAGTAGCCGGTGTAGTCGCGCGTTGTGAAGGCGTTCTCGCGGCCACCGAGCGCGGCGACTCGGCGCGAGAACTCGCCGGGCTTGAGCGTCCTGGTGCCCTTGAACATCATGTGTTCGAGCACGTGCGCCACGCCCGAGGTGCCGTCGACCTCGTCGAAGGAGCCGACCCGCACCCAGAGCATCTGGACCGCCGTCGGCGCGCGCCGGTCGGGCTTCACGATCAGGGTCATGCCGTTGGCGAGGGTGAATTGCCGGGCCTGGACCGGTTTGAAGGCCGCGGCAAGGGCGGCAGCGGGGGCGTCCGGCGGGGGTGTCTGCGCCAGGGCGGCCCCGGCCCAGGGCGCCATCAGCACCGAGGCCAGCACCGCACCAGACGCAGCACGGCGTGGCGAGGGGTGTTTCATAGAATGGGTCGGATTGTAAAAACGCCGCGATGTTCAGTTTCTTCAAGAAAAAGCCGCCACCCGACAGCTCTGCGCCTGCGCCTGCCGAGACGCCCGCCGAGCCGCCGGCACCCGCCCGGTCGGTGTTCTCGCCGTCCAGCTGGTTCGGCGCCAAGCCAGTCGAGCCGCCGCCCGCTGAGGCCCCTTCCCCCGCTGCACCTGCCGCCCCGGAGGCGCCCGCCCCTTCTCCCGGCGCCGAGGCGCCCGCGGCCGCGCCGGTGCCGGTGCCGGTGCCGGTTCCAGTGGCGGTGCCAGTGCCCGGGCCGGCGGTGGCGCCCGCGGAAGTTGCACCTCCCGAGCGCAGCGGCTGGCTCAGCAAGCTCAGGACGGGTTTGCGCAAGACCGGCAACAGCATCACCGCCGCCTTCGTCAACGCCCAGATCGACGACGCCCTCTATGAGGAGCTCGAAGAGGCCCTGCTGATGGCCGACACGGGCGTAAAGGCCACCGAATACCTTCTGGACGACCTGCGCCGCCGCGTGCGCAGCAACATGGCGACCGAGGCCTCGCAGGTCAAACTGCTGTTGGCCGACGCCGTCGCGGACCTGCTGCGCCCGCTCGAGAAGGAACTGGTGATCGGCGAGCACACCCCCACGGTGATCATGGTGGCGGGCGTCAACGGCGCAGGCAAGACCACCTCGATCGGCAAGCTGACGAAGCACCTGTCCAACGAGGGTGCCTCGGTGCTGCTGGCGGCAGCCGACACCTTCCGCGCTGCGGCGCGCGAGCAACTGCTGGTATGGGCCGACCGCAACACGGTCGAGATCGTGAGCCAGGAGGGCGGCGATCCGGCCGCCGTGAGCTTCGACGCGGTCAATGCCGGCAAGGCGCGCGGCAAGGACGTGGTGCTGGTCGACACCGCCGGCCGCCTGCCGACCCAGCTGCACCTGATGGACGAACTGAAGAAGATCAAGCGCGTGGTGGCCCGCGCCGACGCCACGGCGCCGCACGAGGTGCTGCTCGTGATCGACGGCAACACCGGGCAGAACGCCCTGGCCCAGGTCCGGGCCTTCGACGAAGCGCTGGGCCTCACGGGCCTGGTCATCACCAAGTTGGACGGCACTGCCAAGGGTGGCGTGCTGTGCGCGATCGCGCGCGAGCGGCCGATTCCGGTGTATTTCATCGGGGTTGGCGAGAAGCTGGAAGACCTGGAGACCTTCAAGGCCCGGGAGTTCGCCCAGGCCTTGATGGGGTAGCCCCGGCGGTGGCGCTTCTGGCATCATGCCCAGGGGCCGCAGAGCCCGCCAGGAGACCGCCATGCACAGCGCCGCCACGCCCCTGCCGCGCGCCGACCGCAAGGTCGACCGCCTGCTCGCCCACTACGGCGAGAGCCACCAGAACCCGACCAACGAGACGATCCACTTGATCGCCATCCCGGCCATCATGTTGAGCATCGTGGGCCTGCTGTACGCCCTCCATCCCTGGGTGGCCTACGCCTTCGTGGCCGCCAGTGCGGTCTACTACCTGACTCTGCGCTCCGCGAGCTTTTTTGTCGCGATGGGCATCTGCATCGGGCTGGCGCTGGCC
This sequence comes from Variovorax sp. WDL1, assembly GCF_001541225.1. Lineage (GTDB taxonomy): Bacteria > Pseudomonadota > Gammaproteobacteria > Burkholderiales > Burkholderiaceae_C > Variovorax. The sequence goes on from NZ_LMTS01000233.1 coordinate 29,924, forward strand.
GCGGTGCATGCGATGGAGGACCTTGTGCTCCCGATTTCAGCCACCATCTTCGTCGTGGCCTGGGTCTTCCAGTTCATCGGGCACAAGATCGAGGGCAAGAAGCCCTCCTTCTTCGAAGATGTCCAGTACCTGTGGGTCGGACCGCTTTTCGTGCTGTCCAGATTGTTCTTGCGCCTCGGCGTCCGCTGGTGACAGCGGCTTCCCTCGACGCAGATTGCGGTGCCGTCCTATTCCCATGGCACGGCACGGGAATAGGCTGAGCCTATCCATCCCATTGAATCTCCGCGGGAACCCTTGGCTTAGCACTCCCTCCAACCGAGTGCTAATATGTTCCCGAACGAAGGAGTTTGCCCAATGACAGCAATGTCCGGAGCCCCCGCCAACCAGCTCGCCGTCGCCAATCCGTGGTCGATGGTGCCTTCGCTGGGTAACCTGGACGCCTATATTTCCGCGGCCAATCGCCTCCCCCTGCTGACGCAGGAGGAAGAGCAGCGCTATGCGCGCCGTCTGCGGGACAACAACGACCTCGAAGCGGCCGGTGCGCTGGTGCTTTCGCACCTGCGCCTCGTGATCTCGATTTCCCGCCAGTACCTGGGCTACGGATTGCCGCACGGCGACCTGATCCAGGAAGGCAACGTCGGCCTGATGAAGGCCGTCAAGCGCTTCGACCCTGACCAGGGGGTGCGCCTGGTCAGCTATGCCATGCATTGGATCAAGGCCGAGATCCACGAGTACATCCTGAAGAACTGGCGCATGGTCAAGGTCGCGACGACGAAGGCCCAGCGCAAGCTGTTCTTCAATCTGCGCTCGATGAAGCAGGGCTTCAAGGCCGGCTCGGCCGACGGCGACACTCACCGCGACACGCTGAGCGCGGACGAGGTCTCCCAGATGGCGACCCGCCTGAACGTCAAGCGCGAGGAAGTGCTCGAAATGGAAACGCGCATGTCGGGCGGTGACGTGCTGCTCGACCCCAGCCCCTCGGATGACGGGGATGACGGCTTCGGCCCCATCGCCTACCTGGCAGACGCCTCGCAGGAGCCCACGGCGCAGATCGAGGCGCGCCAGCGCGACAGGTTGTCGACCGACGGTATCTCGACCGCCCTGGCGACGCTGGATGATCGCAGCCGCCGTATCGTGGAAGAGCGCTGGCTCAAGGTCAACGACGATGGCTCGGGAGGAATGACTCTGCACGACCTGGCCGCGGTGTACGGGGTGAGCGCCGAGCGCATCCGCCAGATCGAGTCGGCGGCCATGAAGAAGATGAAGAAGGCGCTGGCGGAATTCGCCTGAGCCTCCACCCCATCCATGGAAGCCCGGCGCCGCCCGGGCTTTTTTGTGGCCTGACCGAAGCGACGTTGGGCCGATGCGCAGCGCTCCTGCGCCTCAGGCGGGCTTCAGCAGGGCCTTGAGGTCCGACACCATCGCCGGCACGCCCGCGCCGTAGCGGGCGTAGAGCCGCACCCGGCCCTCGGTGTCGTAGACGAAGCTGGCGGCAGAGTGGTCCATCGAGTAGCTGGTCGGCGTCTTGCCCTCGACCTTCTTGTAGTAGACCTTATAGTCCTTCGCCAGCGCGGACAGTTGCTCGGGCGTCGGAATCAGCGCAACGAAGCCTGGATCGAAGGCACCCATGTAGGCCTTCATCACTGTGGGCGTATCGCGCGCGGGATCCACCGTGACGAACAGGACCTGCAGCTTGTCGCCGTCGCTACCCAATTGCTGCTTGACTTGCGCCATCTCGCTCATGGTGGTCGGGCAGACATCCGGGCACTGCGCATAGCCGAAGAACATCACGACGACCTTGCCCTTGAAGTCGGCCAGGGTGCGCTGCTTGCCGTCGGCATCGCTGAGCGTGAAGCCCTTGGCGTAGTCGGCGCCGGTGATGTCCACGGCATTGAAGCTCGGCTTCTTTTCCGAGCAGGCCGCGAGGACCGTGCCCGCGAGTGCCGCCAGCCCGGTCAAGCCCATCAGTCGAAGTGCGTGGCGCTTGTTCATGGATTCATTCATCGCAGGTAGTGGTCGATCAGCAGCGCGGCAAAGAGCACGCTCAGGTGAATCAGCGAGAAGCGGAAAGTCTTGCGCGCCAGCGTGTCCGAGTAGTTGCGCCACAGCGCGAAGGCATAGCCGGTGAAGCCGATGCTCACGGCCACCGCGACCGCCAGGTAGAGCCAGCCGCTCATGCCGTAGATGAAGGGCATGAGGCAGGCGGCAAACAGGATGAAGGTGTAGAGCAGCACCTGCAGCCGCGTGAACTCGTTGCCGTGCGTCACCGGAAGCATCGGCAGGCCCGCCTTGCGGTAGTCCTCCACGCGGTACAGGGCCAGCGCCCAGAAATGCGGCGGCGTCCACAGGAAGATGATGAGGAAGAGGATCAGCGCCTCGGGGCTGACCTCGCCCGTCATCGCCGCCCAGCCCAGCACCGGCGGCATCGCGCCGGAGGCACCGCCTATCACGATGTTCTGCGGGGTCAGCGGCTTGAGGATCACGGTGTAGATCACCGCATAGCCGACGAAGGTCGCGAAGGTGAGCCACATGGTGAGCGGATTCACCGCGAACCACAGCAGGGCGGAGCCGGCCGCGCACAGCGCCCCCGAGAACAGCAGCGCCTGCCGGTCGCTCAGCTCGCCGCGGGCCGTGGGCCGCCAGGCGGTGCGCTTCATCTTCGCATCGATACCCTTCTCCACTAGGCAATTGAAGGCCGCCGCAGCGCCGGCGACCAGCCAGATGCCGACGCAGGCCACCACGATGCGCTGCAGCTCGGCCAGATTGGGCAGGCCCGGCACCGCCAGCACCATGCCGATCAGGGCGCAGAACACGATCAGTTGCACCACACGCGGCTTCGTCAGCGCATGGAACTGGCGCAGCACGCTGGCAGCGCTATGGCTGTGGATAGAGGCCGGCGTACTCATTGGATGACCTCCGCCCTGCGGCCTGCGGTGCCACGGGCCTTCGCAGCGGCAGCCACGGTGCCCTGCGCCCGTCGACTTTCGCACAGGGCCCACGTGAGCACCACCGCCAGCGCCGCGGCGCCGCCGGTATGCAGCACGGCAGCAACCAGCGGCCAGCCCAGGAGCACATTGCCTAGGCCGGTGGCAAGCTGCAGCAGCGCCAGCCCGGCAAGCCATCGAGCCTGCGGATGCAGCGCTGCGACGCGCCGCAGTTGCCAGACCAGCAGGCCGATCGCGAGGAACACCAGGTAGGCCATGAGGCGATGCACGTAGTGGATGGCAGTGAGCGCCGCGAAGTCGACAGCCCCGCCGTCGGTGCCCTCACCCAGCGGGCGCCAGATGTGGAAGGCCTGGGCGAAGTTCATCGGCGGCCACCAGCTGCCCTGGCAGGTGGGGAATTGGGTGCACGCCAGGACCGCGTAGTTGGTGCTGACCCAGCCGCCGAGCGCGATCTGCAGCAGCAGCAAGGCGCTCACCACCATCAGCAAAGTGCGCAATGCCGGGGGAATGGGCGTGGGCTGCCGCCCGGCCGCTGCCTGCCTGTAGCGCACGGCCTGGATGCACAGCAGCGCCAGCAGCACCACGGCGCCCAGCAGGTGCAGCGTGACGATGGCCGGATACAGCTTCCAGGTCACGGTGAGCGCGCCGAATGCCCCCTGAAGGCAGACCCACACCAGCGTGGCCGCCGGCCACCAGGCGCTCAGCGGGCGTTCGCGCGCATGCTCCGGATACCTTTGGCTGCGCCTCGCCACCCAGGTGGCCACGGCCAGGACGAGGATCAGGAAGCCGACACCTGTTGCCAGGTAGCGATGCACCATCTCCACCCAGGCCTTGCCGTGCGTCACCGGGCCGGTGGGCTGCGCTGCTTCCGCCATGGCGATGTCGTGGCGCGCGCCGAAGGGGCTGGCGTTGCCGTAGCAACCGGGCCAGTCGGGGCAGCCCAGGCCGGAATCCGTCAGGCGCGTGAAGGCGCCGAACAGGGTGAGGTCGAAGGTCAGGAACAGGGTGAGCACGGTCAGCGCGTGCAGGCGCCGGGCAGCACCATGGCCGGCGCCGCGCCGCCAGACCCAGATCAGCGGCCCGAGCGCGAGCAACACGCCGACCGCCAGGAGCCAGGCGATGGGCTTGAGGTCGTAGAGCGAGTTCGTATCCATGCTGTGCGCGGCCGGCGCGTCTAGCGGCCCGGCTCGTCCCAGGAGGCCGAGGCGCGCAGGAGCCGTTCGAGGTCGCGTTTGGCGCGGCCCGCGCCGGCGGTGTCCATGCGGGCGGGGAAGCGCATCATCCAGTTACCCATCGGGTCGATGACAAAGAAGTGCTCCGCCAGTGCGTGGCCGGCTGCGGGCGACAGCCACTGCGCCAGCTGCGCCGCCGGCACCCGCAGCACGGTCGCGCCATGCAGGCCGTTGTCCAGGCGCGCGGGCACCGGCGCGGCGTCGCTCACCAGCCAGACGCGATCGAGCCTGTCTTTTTCGCGGCCCAGGCTTTCGCGCAGCTGGCGCTGCAGATAGAGCTGCTGCTCGCACAGCGCGTCGCATCCCGCATCGGCCACCGTGACCAGCAGCCACTGCCCCTTCAAGGCGGAGAGACGCACGGGCGCGCCCTCGCGGCTCGTGGCGATCAGCTCGGGCATGGTGCGCTGCGGGTCGATCAGCTCTCCATAGACACGCCGTCCCTCCGGCCGGATCACGTAGTAGGTGAAGTAGGAGGCAATCACCGGCGCCGCGCAACACAGCATGACCAGGATCATCTTCCAACGGCCGAAGACCGTGCGCCGGCCCTCGGCGCCATCGAGCGCCTGGCGCGGCGAGGGCATCGAATGCACCGTCAGCCCGAGCGGCTCATCGGCCATGGCGGAGGCGGCGCGCGCGGCGGTAGGAGGCGATGAATTGAAACCAGACATAGAGGATGACGACGAGGGCGGCGAGCCCGAACCACTGGAACGCATAGCCGTAATGCTTTTCGATGCCCAGCGCGGGGGCCGGCCAGTCGCGCTGCAAGCCCTCGGTGGCCGGGCCGGTCTGCAGCAGCGAGACATCGGTCCGCAGGGGCAGCCCGGTCTGCTCGCGGAACGCTTCGAGATCGAGATTCTGCCGGATGGGCGAAGACCCCGGCGCCGCGGCGGGCGGAGGGGCTTCCTTGCCCAGTTCGAAAAGGTGGGCCGGCGGCGGCGCGACGCGGGCCACCAGCTCGACCAGGCCGCTCGGCGTCTGTACGGGGGCGAGCTGCGTGCGGTCGGTGAAGTTGCGCTGGACCCAGCCGCGCTGCACGAGCACGGTCCGGTCGCTGTCTTCGATGGCAAAGGGCGTCAGCACATAGAAGCCGGGCAGGCCATGCATCTGTCGGTTGTCCAGGTAGACAGTGTGCGGCGCGAGCCACAGGCCGCGCAGCCGCACCGGCCGGTGCATGGCGGAAGTCGCCGGATCGAGCGCGAGGAAATCCTCCTGCTCGAGCGACGGCAGGGTCTTGCGCGCCTCGATCTCTGCCTGCAGCGCCTCCTTCTGGGCGGCGCGGGACAGCTGCCACCGGCCCAGCGACACCGTGACCGCGAGCATGATCAGGGCCGCCAGGGTGACCAGCCAGAACCGCCCGGCGCGCGACCGACCCGCAGCGGGCATCGCTGCATCGTTCACGCCGCGGTATGGCCTGTGCGGCCGATAATCGGAATCATGAAATACCTTGTCGCCCTGGCCTTCATCGGCATCCTGGCGAGCCTCGGTGCCGCGCTGTTCTTCATGCTGAGGGATGGGCGCGAGGGCCGCGCCAAGAGCGGCGGAATGGTGCGCGCTCTCACCGTTCGGATCGGGCTTTCGGTGGTTTTGTTCCTGTGCCTGCTGCTGGCCTGGAAACTCGGCTATATCCAGCCGGGAGGGCTGCCCATCGGCAAGTAGGTCGTGCTCGTTCCACAAGCCCCATGAAAAAAGCGCCTTACGGCGCTTTTTCTTTGTGCCGTCCTGGAAGCTCAAAGCCAGTAGACCAGGAAGTACAGGCCGAGCCACACCACGTCGACGAAGTGCCAGTACCAGGCCGCGCCCTCGAAGCCGAAGTGGCGCTCCGCCGTGAAATGTCCCGCGCGCAGGCGCAGGGTGATGAACAGCAGCATCAGCATGCCGATGAACACGTGCAGACCGTGGAAGCCGGTCAGCATGAAGAAGGTGGAGCCGTAGGCGCCCGAGCTGAGCTTGAGGTTCAGCTCCGTATAGAGGTGGTAGTACTCGTAGCCCTGCACGCCGAGGAAGATGGCGCCCAGCAGCACGGTCAGCCACATGAAGCGAACCGCCTGCGCGCGGTGATTTGCACGCAGCGCGTGGTGAGCGATGGTCAGAGTGACGCCCGAGCTCAGCAGCAGCGCGGTGTTGATGGTCGGCAGCCAGAAGGGCCCGACGGTCTGGAAGGGCTCGACGATGTCCGCCGGCGAGCCGGTGGCACCCGGCGCAAGCGTTGGCCAGACGGCCTTGAAGTCGGGCCACAGCAGGGCGTTGTCCAGGCTACCGAGCGAAGGCAGCGCATGGGTGCGGGCCCACCACAGCGCGGTGAAGAAGGCGCCGAAGAACATCACCTCGGAGAAGATGAACCAACTCATGCTCCAACGGAAGGAGAGGTCCACCTTGTGGCCATACTGGCCGCTCTCGCTCTCGCCGATTGCGCGACGGAACCAGACAAAGAGTGTGGCCAGCCACCAGACCATGCCCACCAGCAGCGACCAGGCGCCCCACTGGTGACCGTTGATCCATTGGGCGGCGCCGAAGATCACGAAGAGCAGGCCGATAGACGCCATGACCGGATACGGCGATGGCGAGGGCACGAAGTAGTAGGGCGTGGTGCCGTGGGTGCTTGAACTCATATCAGGTCCTGGTGTCTTCTCTATCGATTCGAATCTGTGGGGCACTTATCGCTGTCAGGGCGCGACGACGAACTTCACCAGCAGGATCAGGCCAACGACGAAGAGCACCGCCGCCACCAGCCCGACGGCCACGATGTGCAAAGGCGTGAGCTTGGCGATGTCTTCCTGGTAGTCGCTGTTCTTGCGCACGCCGAAGAAGCCCCAGGCCACGGCCTTGACGGTGCGCCACAGGGAGCCTTTCTTGGGCGGCGGTGTCTCGGCCATGATCATGAACGCGGCTCCGCGGCCAGCGCAGGCGTGGCAGCATTGGCCGCCACGGGCGCGGGCGGCGTCTTCCCGCCGACCTCGAAGAAGGTGTACGACAGCGTGATCGTCTTGACGTCCTTCGAAATCTTCGGGTCGATCACGAAGGCGACCGGCCACTGCTTCTTCTCGCCCGCTTCGAGCGTGTACTGGTTGAAGCAGAAGCACTCGAGCTTGTTGAAGTAGGGCGCGGCCTGCTGCGGCGCATAGCTGGGAATGGCCTGCGCGGCCATGCGGCGGTTCTGCACGTTCTGGAACTCGTACATCACCGTGTTGAGCTGGCCCGGATGGACGTCCATCGAGCGCTGCGCCGGCTTGAAGTCCCAGAGGCCGCGCACGTTGGCGTCGAACTCGACCGTGATGGTGCGGCTGGTGTCGACCTGCGTGTTGTCCGGCAGACGCACGTTCTTGCCGCCGCTGGCGCCGCCCGGCACCTCGAGCTCGGAAAGCGCGAGGATGTTGATCCCGGTCATCTCGCAGATGGCGCGGTACAGCGGCACCAGCGCATAGCCGAAAGCGAACATGCCGGCCGCGACCACGGCCAGCTTGCCCACCATGCGAACATTCTCGCGCCGGATGCGTTGACCGATGCTCATGTGCGGCTCAGTGCCCGATCCAGACCATGCGGACGACGAAGCCGATGAAGAACAGCACCGCGATGGAGGCCAGCGTGAGCCCCATGCGCCGGTTGTTCCTCTTCTGTTCAGACGTCATTGCACGCATCTCTCAGCCGATCACCTTGGTGGCGGTGGCGTCCAGCTTGGGCGGATTCTCGAAGGTGTGGAAGGGCGCGGGCGACGGCACTTCCCACTCGAGGCCCTCGGCCGCTTCCCAGGGCTTCTGCGAAGCCTTCTCGCCCTTGCCCATCATCGTGGGCAGCACGATGAAGAAGAAGAAGTAAACCTGCGCCAGGCCGAAGGCGAACGCGCCGACCGAGGCGACCGCGTTGAAATCGGCGAACTGCATGGGGTAGTCGGCATAGCGGCGCGGCATGCCGGCCAAGCCCAGGAAGTGCATGGGGAAGAAGGTGATGTTGAAGGAGATCAGCGACCACCAGAAGTGGATCTTGCCGCGCGTCTCGTCGTACATCACGCCGGTCCACTTCGGCACCCAGTAGTAAAAGCCAGCGAACATCGCATAGAGCGAGCCGGCCACCAGCACGTAGTGGAAGTGGGCGACGACGTAATAGGTGTCCTGCAGCTGGGTGTCGATGGGTGCGATGGCCAGGATCAGGCCGGTGAAGCCGCCCATGGTGAACACGAAGATGAAACCCACTGCGAAAAGCATCGGGGTCTCGAAGGTCATCGAGCCCTGCCACATGGTGGCGATCCAGTTGAAGATCTTCACCGCCGTCGGCACCGCGATCAGCATGGTCGCGTACATGAAGAAAAGCTGGCCGGTTACCGGCATGCCGGTGGTGAACATGTGGTGCGCCCACACGATGAACGAAAGAATCGCGATGGAGGAAGTTGCGTACACCATCGAGGCGTAGCCGAACAGGCGCTTGCGCGAGAAGGCCGGCACGATCTGGCTGATGATGCCGAAGGCCGGCAGGATCATGATGTAGACCTCGGGATGGCCGAAGAACCAGAAGATGTGCTGATACATCACCGGGTCGCCGCCGCCGGCGGGGCTGAAGAAGCTGGTCCCGAAGTGACGGTCGGTCAGCGTCATGGTGATGGCGCCGGCGAGGACAGGCATCACGGCAATCAGCAGGTAGGCGGTAATGAGCCAGGTCCAGCAGAACATCGGCATCTTCATCAGCGTCATGCCCGGGGCGCGCATGTTGAGGATGGTCACGATGATGTTGATCGAGCCCATGATCGACGAGGCACCCATGATGTGCATCGCGAAGATGCCGGCGTCCATCGACGGGCCCATCTGCAGCGTCAGCGGCGCGTAGAGCGTCCAGCCTGCCGCGGGTGCGCCGCCGGGCATGAAGAAGGAGCCCACCAGCATGATGGCTGCGGGGATGAGCAGCCAGAAGCTGAAGTTGTTCATCCGCGCGAAGGCCATGTCGGAAGCACCGATCTGCAGCGGGATCATCCAGTTCGCAAAGCCCACGAAGGCCGGCATGATCGCGCCGAACACCATGATCAGGCCGTGCATGGTGGTGAACTGGTTGAACAGTTCGGGGTTCACGACCTGCAGGCCGGGCTGGAACAGCTCGGCGCGGATCAGCAGCGCGAGCACGCCGCCCACCATCAGCATGGTGAAGGAGAACAGCAGGTACAGCGTGCCGATGTCCTTGTGGTTGGTGGCGAACACCCAGCGGCGCCAGCCGGTCGGCGCGGCGTGATGTTCGTCGTGGGCATGGTCGCCGTGGCCGTGTGCGTGGCCGTGGGGATCGATGACTGCGCTCATTGTGATATTCCTTGCAAACTCTTCGTCGTGGCGTCGTGAGGCAGCGCCGGCTTACTTGCCGCGCTGCGCCAGCACCTCGGCCGGCTGCACCAGCTGGCCCGTCTTGTTCGACCAGCTGTTCTTGGTGAAGCTCACCACGGCCGCAATGTCGGTGTCGCTCAGTTGCTTCCAGGCCGGCATGGCGCCGTTGTTCGCACCGTTGAGGACGATGTGGATCTGCTTGTTGTGGTCGGGATCGACCACGAGCGCCGAGCCGTCCAGCGGCTTGATCGGGCCCGCGCCCTTGCCGTTGGCCTGGTGACAGGCCGCGCAGTTGGCGGCATAGACCTTCTCGCCGCGCGCCAGGATCTCGGGCAGGGTCCAGACCTTGCTCGGGTCGTCCTGCTTGGCGGCCGCCTCCTTGCGCTTGCCGTCGACCCACGCCGTGTAGTCGCCCTTCGAGACCACCTTCACGTGGATCGGCATGTAGGCGTGCTCCTTGCCGCAGAGCTCCTGGCACTGGCCGTAGTAGTCGCCCACCTTCTCGGCGCGAAACCAGGTGTCGCGCACGAAGCCGGGAATGGCATCCTGCTTGACGCCCAGTTGCGGCACGGCGAAGGCGTGGATCACGTCGTTGGCGGTGGTGATGATGCGCACCTTGGTGTCGACCGGCACCACCATCGGGTTGTCGACCTTCAGCAGGTAGTCGTCCGGCACATCGCCCTTGGCGCCGGCGTCCGACATGGCGCGATGCGAGCTGTCGAGCGTCGAGATGAAGGCCAGGCCCTCGCCCTCGCCCTTGATGTAGTCGTAGCCCCACTTCCACTGGTAGCCGGTGGTCTTGATCGTGAGGTCGGCATTGGTGGTGTCCTTCTGGGCCACCAGCACCTTGGTGGCCGGCAGCGCCATCAGGATCACGATGATGAAGGGCACGATGGTCCAGAGGACTTCGACCACCACGGATTCATGGAAGTTGGCCGCCTTGTGGCCCACCGACTTGCGGTGCTTCCAGATCGAATAGAACATGACCGCGAAGACGGCTATGAAAATCACCGTGCAAAGCACCAGCATCACGGTGTGCAGGAAGTGCTGCTCTTCCGCGATCTTGGTAACGCCCACCGGCAGGTTCAGCTGGCGCACCGACGGGCCGCCGGCAAGATCGTTGACTGCATGCGCCGCGCTGCCCCACATCGCGCCGGCCGCCAGCAGCAGATTCGCCGGCCACTTCTTGTTGCACCAATTGCTCTTCATCGTGTTCACTTCTTCAATTTTCAAGTAACCCACCGGTCCCCACGGGCTGCATTGCGCACCCTTTCAGGCGCCACGCAATGCCATGCGAATCTCGCGCGCCAGCGCCGCGCGCAACTCCGGACGCACATAGCGCCCCACCTTGACCGAACGACCCTGTCCCGAGACCTCGATCAGCGAGCGGTCGCTGAGCTGAGGTTCGACCCGCACCTGGTGCGGCAAGAATTCAGTGCGCTCGTAGTGCCCGCCATTCTCGAGCTCGACCACCAGCCGGCCGCCCTGGAGCGCGATGCGCTCGCCGTCGGCGGCGTGGCGCGCATACAGCAGAAAAGCGAAGCCGACCGCGCCCAGCTCGAGCCAGGCGAAAGGCAGCACCAGAGGCGCGCCATGCACCCAGAAAATGGCTCCGATGCCCAGCGAGACCACGCACAGGGATGCGTAGAGCCAGCCAAGCTGGCTCGGCGTGACCGAGCAGTTGCGCTTCAGGAACCAGTGGATGTTCTGGCCTGAAACGGTGGCAAAACGAAACACGGAATTCGACACGGCGAGCGAGTTCAGCAAATCGGTGCGTCGATCGCCGTCAAACCCATGTCCGACAGGCCTCGATCACGGGACAATACCCGGAGTTCACGCAACGGCGGATTGTAGCGGGTGAACAGAGGTGGTCATTCGCGCAGCGGCCTTGCGGCTCACGCACCCGGTCGCCCGCGCTGAAGCATCGAACGCATCTCGCGCAGCGAGACCGCGCTTTCGGCCGCCAGCGCCACCCGCGGTGCCGGCTTGAAGGCGTGCCCGTAGATGATCTCGAAAGTCAAGGCAATCCGCCCGACTCCTTCCGCGGACAAGGCCACGTCTGGCAACGCACGGCGCAGCACGCGATGCCAGGTCCGGCCTCGCAGCCCGGGAAAGCGTGCACGATGGAGGTTGCGCCCCAGCGTGCGCAGTTCGGCCAGCGCCGCCTCGGCGCTCGGCCATGTGAGGACGATGCGCTCCATGTCCATCACCGGCTCCGCGAAGCCGGCGTGGACCAGCATGTCGCCCCAATCGTGCATGTCGGTGAATTCGTGGCTGGGAGGCGGCCAGCCCTGGCGTTCGTGCAGCACGCGCAGTTCGCGCACGGTGTCGGGGCCGAAGCAGGAGAACATCAGGAAGCCGTCGGTCGCCACCAGACTGTGCCAGCGGGCGATCAGCGCCTGCGGATCGGCCGCCATGTGCAGCGCCATGTTGGCCCACAGCAGATCCACCCCCTCCTCTGGCGGCGCCTCGAAGCTGGACCGGGCGCCCTGCCAGCGCCGCGCGCTCCACCAGGGCGCGGCGAGCGCCGCGCGGGTAGGCGCAAGCAGCGCCGGCTCCGGTTCGATCACGAAGGCGGCCGCGTCACGGTAGCGGCGCGCGAGCAGTGCGTGCGATTCCAGCCCGCCGCGCAGCGGGGACCAGTCGGCCCAGTGGCGCGGCTGCGCCTTGATCCATTGGAGACGGTCCTCCATGCGGCGGCCGATCTCCTCGTGCAGCCAGGGCGAACCGCCGGCGGGCGCGAGGCGGCCCCAGCGTGCGGCGGCCGCAGCATCGATGGTCGGCGGTCGCTGAGGGGGGGTGGAGTCCATCGGGCGCTCAGTATATTGAGCGATGTCCAACCCTTGGCGCCAGGGCCCTTCTCTGCTCTCTTCCCTGCTCTCCTCCCTGCTCGAGCGCGTGCCGAGCCAGTGCGCGGTGTGCCGCGCCTGGCCCTCGCGTCCCGTGTGCGACGCCTGCGTAACGCGTTTCGCCCCGCCGGCCTCGCGCTGCGTCAGCTGCGCCCTGCCGGTGCCGCAGGGCGTGGCCCGGTGCGGCGAGTGCCTTGCCCATCCGCCCCCGCTGGACGCCTGCCTCGCGGCCTGCGCCTATGCCTGGCCCTGGCCCGACTGCATCGCGCAGTTCAAGTTCCAGGGCCGAGCGGGCTGGGCCGCGCCGCTGGCGACCCTGCTGCGAAGCGCCCCCTGGGTCGAGCCGGCCCTGGAGCAGGCCGACCTGGTGGTGCCGATGCCGCTGGCAAGAAGCCGGCTGCGCGAGCGCGGCTTCAACCAGGCGTACGAGCTGGCGCGCCGGCTCGCCCCGCAGAAGACCGATCCAGCACTGTTGTTGCGCACCCGGGACACGCCACCGCAAAGCGGCCTCGCGCGCGCCGAGCGGTTGCGCAATCTGCGCGGCGCCTTCGCGCTCGAACCGCTGCGCGCAGAGGTCGTGCGTGGGCGGCGCATCGTGCTGGTGGATGATGTGATGACCAGCGGCGCCTCGCTGTTCTCGGCGGCGCAGGTGTTGCGCACCGGCGGGGCAGCGCACGTCACCGCGATCGTGCTCGCAAGGACCGATCCGCCGTCTTGAAGAGAATCGGCCCATGTTCCACATCGTCCTGGTCGAACCCGAGATACCGCCCAACACCGGCAACGTGATCCGGCTGGCCGCCAACACCGGCTGCACCCTGCACCTGGTAGAGCCGCTGGGTTTTTCGATGGACGACCGGCTGCTGCGGCGCGCTGGCCTCGACTACCACGAGTACGCCGAGGTTCGCCGCCATGCCGGCTGGGAGGCGCTGCTGGCATCCGAGCAGCCCGCGCCCGAGCGCCTTTTCGCCCTCACGACGCGCGGCACGCGCATCGTCCACGAGGTCGGCTTCCGCCCCGGCGACTGGCTGGTGTTCGGATCGGAGACGCGCGGCCTCGCGCCGGAACTGCGCGAGCGCTTCCCGCCGCCGCAGCGCCTGCGCCTGCCGATGCGCGCAGGCCAGCGCAGCTTGAACCTGTCGAACGCGGTGGCAGTGACGGTGTTCGAGGCTTGGCGGCAGAACGGCTTCGCCTGAGGAGCCAGGTCGCCGCGGGGCCCTCAGCGGAAGCGGCGCACCACCGATTCGGCGACGCAGGCCGGCTTGGTCGCACCCTCGAGCTCGATGGTGGCCTCCCAGACCATCTGGATGCCTTCGCCGTCGATGGGCTCGCAGCTCAGCAGCTTCATGCGCCCGCGCAGCCGGCCGCCGACCGGCACGGGCGTCATGAAGCGCACGCGATTGAGCCCGTAGTTGACGCCCATGCGCGACTCGACCACTTCGAAGGCCGATTCGTAGAAACGTGGCAGCAGCGACAGCGTCAGGAATCCGTGGGCGATCGGCCCGCCGAAGGGCCCGGCCTTGGCGCGTTCCACATCGACGTGGATCCACTGGTGGTCCCCGGTGGCCTCGGCGAACTGGTTGACCTGCTCCTGCGTGACCGTGATCCAGTCGCTCACCGCGACTTCCTGGCCGACGCAGGCGGCGAGATCCTGAAGGGTCTGGAATGTCTTCTTCATGTTTTCACTCTACTTGGCCAGGGCCTCCGCCGCTGTAGCCGGCGTGACAGTCCGGAGAACACCGCGGAACCGGCTGTGCCGGGCCGCTGGTGTTGCCCCCGGCAGGGGGTGGGCGGCTACACGAAGTGAGCCAACCTGGGGAGGAGCTAAGCATCGAGCCATTGGCGGATGGGTTCCCACTGCTCCAGGTCGCGCTGCACCCGGCCCGGTGCGATGTCGAAGAGCGTGAGTCCGCGCGCCGCGAGTTGCACGTAGTTCTGCGTGTCGCGCAGCTCGCCCAGCACCGGCACGCCCAGCCCGGCGACGAACTCGCGCAGGCGCTCGGCTGCCAGCGTGCGCCCGTCGACACGCATGCCGACCACCCCGACCTGCGTCTTGCCGACATGGCGGTTGGCCAGCAGCTTGTCCAGGAAGTCGCGCGTGGCATAGATATCGAAGATGCTGGGCTGCAACGGCACCAGCACCCTGTCGGCCATCGGCACCACCTCCTTGAGCCGCGCGCCGTGCAGGCCCGCTGGCGTGTCGATCACCGCGTGCGTGGTGCCGCGCGGCGGCCGCACCACGGTGCCGTCTTCCGAAGCCTCCCAGGTCCTGATCTCGCGCGCCGCCGGCGTGCGCAGGCCGAGCCATAGCCGGGAGGACTGCTGCCGGTCGATGTCGCCGAGCATCACCGCATGGCCGCGGCTCGCGAAATAGCCCGCAATGTTGGTTGCGAGCGTGGATTTGCCGACCCCACCCTTGGGGTTGGCGACCAGGACCACCGGCATGACAGGCTCCTTCCAGACTGAAGAGACAGGCGCCATGGTAGCCGCGCCCGCCGGCCGTCCGAGTTGCGCTATGTTCGCGCACCATGACCACGACAACACCAAGCCCGGGCCGTTCCGCAGGCGGCATTTACCTGCTCGCCGCCCATCCCCATTGGCGCGATTCGCGCGTCAACTGGCAGCTTCTGCAGGCCGCGCGCAGCCTGCCCCACGTCGAGGCCAACGACCTCTATTCCAGCTACCCCGACTACGCGATCGACATCCAGGCCGAGCAGGCCCGCCTCGCCCGCGCCAAGCTATTGGTGCTGCTGCACCCGATCCAGTGGTATTCGATGCCGGCGCTGCAGAAGCTCTGGCTCGACGAGGTGCTGAGCTACGGCTGGGCCTACGGCGGCGGCGGCATGGCGCTGCAGGGCAAGGACTGCTGGCTGGTGGCCACCACCGGCGGCCCCGAGCACAGCTACCACCCGCAGAGCTACAACCGCTACTTCTTCGACGCCTTCCTGCCGCCCTACGAGCAGACCGCCGCCCTCTGCGGCATGCGCTTCCTGCCGCCGCTGCTCTTCCACGGCGCGCGCAGCGCCACCCCCGAAATGCTGGCGGCGCACATCGAGGTCTTCAGGCAGCGCCTCTCGAGCTACCCCGACTGGCCGGAGATGGAAGACATCCCCGAATGCGCCGCCTGCGAAGTCCCGGCGACCGACCGGCCGCTGGAACACGAGGAGGCCTGATGGAACACGCACCGGGCTGGCTCGTCAATTCGCTGATCTACCTGGGCGCCGCCGTACTGGTGGTGCCGTTGTCGAAGGCACTCGGCCTCGGCTCGATCATCGGCTATCTCGCGGCCGGCATCGTCATCGGCCCTTGGGGCCTGGGCCTCGTGACCAACGTGGTCGACATCCTGCATTTCGCCGAGTTCGGCGTGGTGCTGATGCTGTTCCTGGTCGGCCTCGAGCTGGAGCCCAGGCGCCTGTGGAGCCTGCGCCGGCCGATCTTCGGCTGGGGCACTGCGCAGGTCGTGGCCTGCGCGGCCGTGCTCTTCCTGGCCGGCTGGGCGGGCGGCGCGAACTGGCGCGTGGCCCTGGTCGCCGCGCTGGGCCTGGCGCTGTCCTCGACCGCCATCGCGCTGCAGGTGCTGGGCGAACGCAACCTGCTGCCGACGCCGAGCGGGCAGGCCGGCTTCTCGATCCTGCTGTTCCAGGACGTGGCGGCGATCCCGATCCTCGCGCTCCTGCCCCTGCTGGCTGTCGGCTCCGACACCGCGCCGGCCCTCACCGGCGCCGACCGCGCGCTCGAGGGTCTGAAGATCGTCGCGGTGGTCGGCGGCATCGTGCTGGGCGGCCGGCTGGTGCTGCGCCCGCTGCTGCGCTGGATCGCGCGCAGCGACACGCCCGAGATCTTCACCGCCGCCTCGCTGCTGCTGGTGGTGGCGATCGCCGCGCTGATGCAGTTCGTCGGCCTGTCGATGGCGCTCGGCGCCTTCCTCGCCGGCGTGCTGCTGGCCGAGAGCGAGTACCGGCGCGAGTTGGAAACCGACATCGAGCCCTTCAAGGGCCTGCTGCTGGGCCTCTTCTTCATCGCGGTCGGCATGAGCATCGACTTCGGCGTGCTGCTGGACCGGCCGGGCCTGATGGCGCTGGTCGTCGTCGGCTTCATGCTGCTGAAGGCGATCGTGATCTTCACGCTGGCGAAGCTGATGGGACTGCCCTACCAGCAGCGGCCGGTGTTCACGCTGCTGCTGGCGCAGGGCGGCGAGTTCGCCTTCGTGGTTTTCCAGGCGGCCGGCCCGCAGGTCCTGCCGGCCGGGGTCGCGTCGTTCCTGATCGGCGCGGTGGCCTTGTCGATGCTGCTGTCGCCGCTGCTGCTGGTGGCGCTCGACAAGTGGGTGCTGCCACGCTACAGCGACGGGGCGCCGGTCACGATGGAAGAGATCTCCGAGCAACAGGAAGCCAAGGTGCTGATCTGCGGCTTCGGCCGCTACGGCCAGATCCTGGGGCGGATGCTCAGCGCCCAGGGCCTGAAGCTGACCGTGCTGGACCACGACCCCGACACCATCGAAAGCCTGCGCGAGTTCGGCTTTCGGGTCTTCTACGGCGACGCCACGCGGCTGGACGTGCTGCGCACCGCCGGCGCCGGCACGGCCAGTGTGCTGGTGGTGGCGGTGGACGGCGTGGAGCAATCGCTGGCCATCGTCGACATGGCGCGCGCGCACTTCCCCAACGCGCGCATCATCGCCCGCGCGCGCAACGTGGGTCATCTCTACCAGTTGCTCGACCGCAAGGTGGAGTTCATCGAGCGCGAGCTCTTCGAATCCTCCCTGCGCAGCGCCCGCTCGGTGCTGGAGGGACTGGGCTGGCCCGCGCACGAGGCGCGCGAAGCGGCGATGCGCTTTCGCCGCCGCAACATCGAGCTCATGCATGAGCTCTACCCGCACTACAAGGACCGCGCCAAGCTGATCGCGGCCTCGAAGGAAGGGCGCCAGCAGTTCCAGGAGCAGATCGCGCGCGAGCGCGAGGAACGCAAGCAGCGCTCGGGCCAGGACTGGAACCTGGCGGTGGAAGAGGGTCGAAGCAGCGTCGAATGACCAGCAGCTGCTTTCGGACTCCCTTCAGTCGAGCTTCAGCAACCGCACCGCATTGCCCTTCAGGATGCCGGGCATCACCTCCGGCTTGAAGCCCGCCTCCTCGAAGTCCTTCATCCAGCGGTCGGGCGTGATCAGCGGGTAGTCGCTGCCGAACAGGATGCGGTCCTTCAGCAGCGTGTTGGCGTACTGCACCAGCTGCTTCGGGAAGTACTTCGGGCTCCAGCCCGAGAGGTCGATCCAGACGTTGGGCTTGTGCGTCGCCACGCTGAGCGCTTCGTCCTGCCAGGGGAAGCTGGGGTGCGCCATGATGATCTGCATGTCCGGGAAATCGATGGCCACGTCGTCCAGGTGCATCGGGTTGCTGTATTCCAGCCTGAGGCCGCCGCCGCAGCGCATGCCTGAGCCGATGCCGCTGTGGCCCGTGTGGAACACCGCCGGCAGCCCGTGCTCGGCGATCACCTCGTAGATCGGCCAGGCCATCCGGTCGTACGGGTGGTAGCCCTGCACCGTCGGATGGAACTTGAAGCCCTTGACGCCATGCTCCTCGATCAGGCGCCTTGCCTCTCGCGCACCCATCTTCCCCTTGTGCGGATCGATGCTGGCGAAGGCGATCATGATGTCGCTGTTCTTCTGCGCCGCCTCGGCGATCTCCTCGTTCGGGATGCGGCGCCGGCCGAGGTTCGACTCGGCGTCGACCATGAACATCACCAGGCCGATCTTCCGCTCGCGGTAGTAGTCGATGCTCTCCTGGATGGTCGGGCGCCGGCTCGATCGGAAATACTTGTCGGCCGCGCGGTCGTACTCCTCGCCGTAGTTGTCGAAGGGATTCCAGCAGCTCACCTCGGCGTGCGTGTGGGTGTCGATCGCGATCAGGTTGCGGTGGTCCATGGGGCTTGTCTCCAGGCTGTGCAGCGACTAAGGGTAAATCCGGGTGCCGAGCCTGTCGACTCGGCTTGAATTAGTTATTTCCAATAACCATAATCGATCGTGAAAGGGAGCGCAACCATGACCACCACCACCGACCTTCAACTCGAGCTGCGCGACGAGATCGCCATCATCCGCCTGACGCGCGCCGCCAAGCGCAACGCATTGTCAGATTCCCTCATCCTCGCCCTGCGCGACACTTTCCAGAACCTGCCTTCCACCGTGCGCGCGGCGGTGATCGACGGCGACGGCCCGCACTTCTGCGCCGGCCTCGATCTTTCCGAGCTGAAGGAGCGCGACGCCGGTCAGGGCATGCAGCACTCGCGCCTCTGGCACGCGGCCCTCGATGTCGTGCAAGGCGGCCCGGTGCCGGTGATTGCGGCGCTGCACGGCGCGGTGGTCGGCGGCGGACTCGAGCTCGCAAGCGCCTGCCACATCCGCGTGGCCGACACCACCACCTTCTATGCCCTGCCCGAAGGCTCGCGGGGCATCTTCGTCGGCGGCGGCGGCTCGGTGCGCATCCCCAAGCTGATCGGCACCGCACGCATGATGGACATGATGATGACCGGCCGCGTCTACGACGCCGAGTCCGGCGAGCGCGCCGGCTTCGCGCAGTACCTGGTGGCGGAAGGCAGCTCCTTCGAGAAGGCGCTGGAGCTCGCCCGCAAGGTGGCCGGCAACGCGCCGCTCACCAACTACGCGCTGATGCACGCGCTGCCGCGCATCAGCGAGCAGCCGGCGGACCACGGCTTCTTCACCGAGGCGCTGATCTCCGGCATCGTCCAGAGCGCGCCGGAGGCCAAGGAGCGCGTGCGCGCCTTCCTCGAAGGCCGCGCCGGCAAGGTGACGAAGTCATGAGCACGATGGTCCGCTACCGGCCGCTCGCCTTCGGCGTGACGCGCGCCGTGCTGCGCGAAGGCGCCCCCGGCATCCGCTACCTGCGGGCCGAGGCCGAGCTCGAGCCCTATGCCGAGCGCATGACTGATCGCCTGCGCCACTGGGCCGAGGCGGCGCCCGATCGCACCTTCATCGCCCGCCGCGAGCGCCTGCCCGGCGGCGGCACCGGCGACTGGATCCGTGTGAGCTACGCCGAGGCGCACCGCAAGGCCCGCAGCATCGGCCAGGGCCTGCTCGCGCGCGGCCTGGGCCCCGAGCGCCCTGTCGCCATCCTCAGCGAGAACGGCATCGAGCACGCACTCATGGCCCTGGGCTGCCTCTATGCCGGCGTCCCGTACTGCCCGGTTTCGCCGCCCTATTCGCTGGTGAGCCAGGACTTCGAGAAGCTGCGCCATGTGCTGGACACGCTGACGCCCGGCCTGGTGTTCGCCGCCGATGCCCGGCGCTTCGAGCGCGCCATCACGGCCACCGTGCGGGCCGACATCGAGCTGGTGCTCGGCGACGGCGAGGTCGAGGGCCGTTCCGTCACGAGCCTCGAGGAACTGGCTGCCACCCCGGCCACGCCGGCGATCGACGCCGCGATGCAGGCCACCGGGCCCGACACCATTACCAAGTTCCTCTTCACTTCGGGCTCCACCAAGTTGCCCAAGGCGGTGGTCAACACGCACCGCATGTGGTGCGCCAACCAGCAGCAACTGCGCCAGTCGATCCCGGCGCTGGGCGAGGAGCCGCCGGTGCTGGTCGACTGGCTGCCCTGGAACCACACTTTCGGCGGCAACCACAACGTGGGCATCGTGCTGGACAACGGCGGCACCCTCTACATCGACGACGGCAAGCCCACCCCCACGGGCATGGCGGAGACCCTGCGCAACCTGCGCGAGATCGCGCCCACCATCTACTTCAACGTGCCGACCGGCTTCGAGGCCATCGCCCACGCCATGGAAAGCGATGCGGTGCTGCGCCGCAACCTCTTGTCGCGCGTGAAGATGTTCTTCTACTCGGGCGCCGCGCTGGCGCAGCCGGTGTGGGACAGCCTGCACCGCACCCAGGAGGCCGAGGTCGGCGAGCGCATCGTGATGGGCACCGGCCTGGGCATGACCGAATCGGGGCCCTTCGCGCTCTACGTCACCGGCCCCGAGGTCAAGTCGGGCGACCTGGGCCTGCCGGCGCCTGGCATCGACATCAAGCTGATCGACACCGACGGCAAGACCGAGGTGCGCTATCGCGGCCCCAACATCACGCCGGGCTACTGGCGCGCACCCGAGGCCACGGCCGAGGCCTTCGACGAGGAGGGCTTCTTCTGCACCGGCGACGCGGTGAAGTGGATCGACGAGAGCAACATCCACCGCGGGCTGCGCTTCGATGGCCGCATTGCGGAAGACTTCAAACTCGCCACCGGCACCTTCGTCAGCGTGGGGCCGCTGCGCGCCAGGATCATTGCGGCCGGCGCGCCCTATGTGCAGGACGCGGTGCTGACCGGCATCAACCTCAAGGAGGTCGGCGCACTGATCTTCCCGACCCAGAAGATCCGGCAGCTTGCAGGCCTTGCCGCCGATGCAGGCATGCGCGAGGTCGTCGAGAGCGCGCCGGTACAGGCGCATTTCCAGCGCGTGCTCGACGAACTCGCCCGCACCGCCACCGGCAGCGCCAACCGCATCGCGCGGCTGCACCTGGAGCACGAGCCGCCTTCCATCGACAAGGGCGAGGTCACCGACAAGGGCTCCATCAACCAGCGCTCCGTACTCAAGCACCGCGCCGATACCGTGGAAGCCTTCCACGCCGGCAGCCTGCCTTTCACGCTCAAACCGCAAGGAGACAAGCCATGAAGATCGAAGGACAAGCCGCGCTGGTCACCGGCGGCGCATCGGGCCTGGGCGAGGCGACCGCGCGCGAGCTCGCGCGCCTGGGGGCCAAGGTGGCCGTGCTGGACCTCAATGCCGCTCTTGCGGAGAAAGTGGCAGCCGAGATCGGCGGCATCGCCTGCCCCTGCGACATCACCGACACCGACAGCGTGAACGCCGCGCTCGACAAAGCCGCCGCCGCGCACGGCCCGGCTCGCATCCTGATGAACGTGGCCGGCATCGGCAGCGCCAAGCGCATCGTCGGCAAGGACGGCAACCCCGCTCCGCTGGAAGACTTCGTGCGCGTCGTCAACGTCAACCTCGTCGGCGCCTACAACATCAGCCGCCTCTACGCGGCGCAGTGCGCGAAGCTCGACCCGCTGGATGGCGGAGAGCGCGGCGTGATGATGTTCACCGCCTCGGTCGCTGCCTTCGACGGCCAGGTCGGCCAGCAGGCCTACAGCGCCTCCAAGGGCGGGCTGGTCGGCATGACGCTGCCGATGGCGCGCGACCTCGCGCAGCATGGCATCCGCGTGTGCACCACCGCGCCCGGCCTGTTCGCAACGCCGCTGCTGAAGGAGCTGCCCGAGCCTGTGCAGCAATCGCTGGCTGCGTCGATCCCGTTCCCGCCGCGCCTGGGCAAGCCTTCGGAGTTCGCCGAGCTGGCCTGCCACATCGTCACCAACGGGCACCTCAACGGGGAGGTGATCCGGCTCGACGGGGCCTTGCGCATGGCGCCGCGCTGAATACCGGACATCCGAACCTGCGACCCGAATTCACCAAGGAGACATCGCCATGCAACACCGTCGCCATTTCCTGCACGCCCTGGGCAGCGCCGCCGTCCTGGGCGGGCTGTCGCCCCTCTCGGCACTGGCCCAGGCGCTGGACCAGGTCAAGATCATGTACGGGTTCCCGCCCGGCAGCGCCGGCGACAGCGTGGCGCGCCGCGTGGCCGAGAAGCTGGGCGGCACGCCCTACAGCAAGAACCCCGGCTTCGTGGAGAACAAGCCCGGCGCGGGCGGCCGCATCGCCGTGGAGACGCTGAAGAACTCGCCGGCCGATGGCTCGGTCCTCACGCTGGCCCCGGTCTCCGCGCTGGCGGTCTATCCCTACATCTATCCCAAGCTCGCCTACAAGCCCGAGGACGTCACCCAGGTGTCGATCGGCGCCATCATGTTCCATGGCCTGGCGGTCGGGCCGGCCGTGCCGGCCGAGGTGAAGACGCTGAAGGACTTCCTCGCCTGGGCCAAGGCCAACCCGGCGCAGGCAAGCTACGGCTCGCCCGGCGCGGGCTCGATGCCGCACCTGCTGGGCGCGCTGCTCGGCCTGCGCGCGGGCGTGGAACTCAAGCACGTGCCCTACCGCGGCACCGTCCCCAGCATCACCGACCTGGTCGGCGGCCAGATCGCCGCCGCCATGAACCCCAGCGGCGACTACCTGCAGTACATGAAGGCCGGCCGCGTGCGCGTGCTGGCCACCTCCGGCCGCAAGCGCTCGCCCTACCTGCCCGATGTGCCCACCTTCACCGAACTGGGCTACCCGGACGTGACCTCCGAAGAGTGGTTCGGCTTCTACGCCCCCGCGAAGACGCCGCCCGCCACCATCGCCGCCGCCAACGCCGCGATCACCGCGGCGCTGAAGGACAAGTCGGTGATCGACGCCCTGGCCCTCGTCGGCCTGGTGGCGAACGGCAGCACGCCGCAGGAGATGGCGGCCGACCAGAAGGCGGAGTACGAGCGCTGGGGGCCGCTGGTCAAGCAGATCGGCTTCACGGCGGAGTCGTGAGGAGCGCCCGGCTGCCCCGAGGCGGGCGGCGCCTCGGCCTGCTGAGCCTGGCCTCGGCGCTTGCGGCCTGCACTGCCTCGGGCCCTGGCGCGCCGATGCCGCAGCTCTCGGCGGCACAGCCCGGTCCACTGCTGTCGTGCACCGACCTCGCAGCCAAGGCCGCGCGGCCCGGCACGGCCTACACCAGCGCGGTGGAAGTCGCCGCCGGTCCCGTCACCCTTGGCAGTGCCCGCATTCCCGCCCCCGCGCATTGCCTGGTGCAGGGCCGCATGAACGAGCGCGTGAGCGCGGTGGACGGCCAGCGCTATGCCATCGGCTTCGAGATGCGCCTGCCGCACGCCTGGAACGGCCGCTTCTTCTACCAAGCCAATGGCGGGCTCGACGGCGTGGTGGTGCCGGCCCTCGGCGGCATCGGCGGCGGCGGGCCCGCGAGCACCGCCTTGCAGATGGGCTTTGCCGTCATCAGCGCGGACGCGGGCCATGCGGGCTCGATGGGCCCGCGCTTCGGCCTTGATCCACAGGCGCGGCAGGACTACGGCTACAACGCCGTCGCCCAGCTCACGCCCATGGCCAAGCACCTGATCGCGCAGGCCTACGGCCGCGGCCCGGACCGCTCCTATATCGGCGGCTGCTCCAACGGCGGCCGGCATGCGATGGTGGCGGCCGCCCGTTCGGCGGCGCAGTACGACGGCATCCTCGCCGGCAATCCCGGCTTCCAGCTGCCGAGGGCGGCGGTCGCGCAGCTCTACGGGGCGCAGCAGTACGCCAAGGCCGCGACCGCCACCACGCCAACCGGCCAGCCCGATCTGCAGAGCGCCTTCACACCTGCGGAGCTGCAGCTCGTGGCCCGCCGCCTGGTCGCGCGCTGCGATGCGCTCGACGGGCTGGCCGACGGCATCGTCTCCGACGTGAAGGCCTGCCAGGCGCGCTTCAGGCTCAACGCCGACGTGCCCACCTGCAGCGGCGCGCGCGACGGCAGCTGCCTGGCACCGGCGCAGAAGACGGCACTTGCCAGTGTCTTCGCCGGTGCGCGCAACAGCGCCGGCCGCGCCATCTACAGCAGCTTCCCCTTCGACACCGGCATCGCGGGCGCCAACTGGCGCGAATGGAAATTCGCCAGCCCGGCGACGCGCGACGCCGGCGCCGTGGCTTTCATCTTCGCAACGCCGCCGCTGGCCGAGCGGCCGGGCGGCCTGCCCTTCGCGCTGGGCTTCGACATGGACCGCGATGCGCCGCTGATCGAGGCCACGTCCGGCATCTACCGCGAGTCGGCCATGGCCTTCATGGCACCGCCGCAGGCCGCGAAGCTCGACACGCTGCGCGCACGCGGCGCCAAGATGATCGTCTACCACGGCACCAGCGATCCGGTCTTCTCCTCCGACGACACTGCCGCCTGGTACGAGCAACTGCAGGCGAACCACGGCGGCGACGCTTCATCCTTCGCGCGCTACTTCCCGGTCCCCGGCATGAACCATTGCGCAGGCGGCCCAGCCACGGACCAGTTCGACATGCTGAGCACGCTGGTGGACTGGGTCGAGCAGGGCCGGGCGCCGCAGTTCGTCACCGCCAGCGCGCGCGGCCCGGGCGCCGCGGTGCCCAACCCAGAGATACCGGCCGACTGGTCGCCCCGGCGCACGCGTCCGCTGTGCCCCTATCCGCGCGTCGCGGTCTACACCGGCGGCGACCCCGAGATCGCTTCCAGCTTCGCCTGCCGATGAACTACCAGCCCCATCCCGACGATCAGCGCTTCCTGCTCGACGCTGTGCTCGGCGCCACCCCGCGCCTGCGCGCGCTCGGGCCTTTCGCGGAGTTCGACGACGCGCTCCAGGCGCAGGTGCTCGACGAAGCCGGCAAGTTCGTGGCCGAGGTGGTCGCGCCGCTGAACCGGATCGGCGACGAAACGGGCTGCCGCCTGGCCAACGGGGAGGTGCTGACGCCTCCCGGCTTCCGCGAGGCCTACCAGGGCCTCGTCGACGGCGGCTGGCTCGCGCTGTCCGCCGCACCCGAGGACGGCGGACAAGGCCTGCCGGCCGTGCTCGAGGCCATCCTCTTCGAATGGCTGAGCGCGGCCAACCACGGCCTCACGATGGCGCCCGGCCTGCTGCATGGCGCCTACGAATGCCTCCGGCACCACGGCAGCGCCGAGCTTCAGCAGGCCTATCTACCGAAGATCGCCAGCGGCGAATGGCTGGCCACCATGTGCCTGACCGAAGCCCATGCCGGCAGCGACCTGGGCCAGGTGCGCACGCGCGCACTACCGCAGTCCGACGGCAGCCTGCGGGTGAGCGGCAGCAAGATCTTCATCTCCGGGGGCGAACACGACCTGACGCCGAACATCGTGCACCTGGTGCTGTGCCGGCTGCCCGGTGCGCCGGCAGGACCCAAGGGCCTCTCGCTGGCCCTGGTGCCCAAGCTGCTGCCGGATGGCATCCGCAACCCGGTGCACTGCGAGCGCATCGAGGAGAAGATGGGCCTGCACGGCAGCCCCACCTGCGCGATGCGATTCGACGAAGCTACCGGCTGGCTGGTCGGCGAGCCGAACCGCGGCCTGGCCGCGATGTTCGTGATGATGAATGCGGCGCGCCTGCATGTGGCGCTTCAGGGCATCGGCCTGCTCGACGCCGCATGGCAGAAGGCCGACGCCTACGGCCGCGAGCGGCGCCAGATGCGCGCCCCCGGCCCGGCGCCGGCCAGCCGCGGCACCGAGGCCGCCGACCTGATCGTCGAGCATCCGGCCGTGCGCCGCATCCTCGAGACGCAGCGCGCCTGGATCGACGGCGCGCGCCTGCTGGCCTACCGCAGCGCGCTGCAACTGGACATCGCGCGCCACGATGCCGACCCCGCGCGCCGCGAGCGCGCCGAGCGCTGGTGCGCGCTGATCACGCCGGTATTGAAGGCGGCCTGCACGCAGCAGGCTTTCGAGGGCGCGAGCGCCTGCCTCCAGGTATTCGGCGGCCACGGCTATGTGCGCGAGTGGGGCATCGAGCAGGTGCTGCGCGACGCCCGCGTGACCATGATCTACGAGGGCACCAACGAGATCCAGGCCATCGACCTGGTCGTGCGCAAGCTTGTGCCCGACGGCGGCGCTGGCATGGCGAGCCTGCTGATCGAGCTGCGCGACGAGCTCGATGCCGCGCGCGAGTTCGACGCCGAGGTGCAGCGCCGCTTTGCGCAGCTGCGTTACCTCGGCACCACGATCGCCCTGGCGGCGCAGCGCGACCCGGCCCTGCCCCACGAGGTGGCCGACGATTACTTGCGGGTGGTGGCGCTGTCCCTGCTGGCCTGGGCCTGGGCGCGCATCGCGCATGCCGCGCCGGAGACATCGCGCTGGACGGCGCCGGCGGCCGCTTTCCGCCGATACGTGCTGCCGGAATTCGATATGCGGCTCGGCATGGTCAAGCGCGCCTGCGAGGCCGTCATGTCGCCGGACGCCGCGGCATAGGGGGCTCGCCCCCTACGTCTGCTGCGCAAAGGCAGTTACCCTCGACCCATGCCTGCCCCGCGCAAGAAAGCCGCCATCCCCGCCGTCTCCGCCCAGCCGTCGCGGCCGGATCGGCTCGACACCCGAGTACTCGAAGCCCTGGTCGGCTACAACGCACGGCGCGCCTGGCTGACGGTGAGCACGGTCTTCGCCGAGCGCATGGCGGTCTACGGGCTGAAGCAAGTGGATTTCTCGGTGCTCTCGCTGCTCGCGCACAACCCCGGCGCCACCTCGCGGCAGCTCTGCGCCACCCTGGACATCCTGCCGCCCAACCTGGTGAGCCTGATTTCCGCCATGGACAGCCGCGGCCTCATCGAACGCCGCCCCCACCCCTACGATGGCCGCGCCATCGGCCTGTACCTGACCCCGGCCGGCGAGTCCCTGGTGCGCGACGCTGAGCGCACGGTGGTCGAGCTGGAAGCGGACGCCAGCGCCAAGCTCACGGCGCGCGAGCGCGAGATGCTGATACGGCTGCTGCAGAAGATCTATCACTGAAGGGGTGCCCCGCCGCGGGCCGCCGGAGCGTCAGAAGCGCTCCGTCAGCATCAGCACCTGGTGCGCCGCGCCGGCCACCAAGGCCGGGTTCGGGTAATAGAGCTCTCCGTCGATCTCGCTGCGGGAAAAAGCCTTGCGCGCCTCGACGTAACGCGTGCGCGCGGCCTCGAACACCTGCCGCCGCCACGAGGGCTGCACCGCCTCCAGCCGAGCCCAGTGCTCGGGGCCGAGCGTCGGGCACAGCGGCACGGGCGCAGCGCGTTCGCGCAGCAGCAGCTCGCGCGCCTCGTGGGTGATCGGGTCGAACACCAGCGCCTTCTCGCGCCGGCGGGCCAGCAGGTTGGAAAGAAGGGTTGCCAGGAAAAGGCTCGCCAGGGCGAGCGAGATCGCAAAATCCATCAGCGGTCAGGAAAAGCCGTACGGCTGCATCACCAGAACTTCCACCAGGGCGCCGAGGCGGAAGAACGTGCCGGAGGCAGCGGCTGCAGCCCGGAATCGCGAATGCGTCGGCGCTGCTCGGCCTCCAGGGCCTGCGCCATGCGGTGCGCCAGCTGGTCTCCCTGCATGGCGCGGATGCGCCATTCGGCAGCCAGGCTCTGCAGCTCGGAATCCTCGAGCTTGGCGGGCGTCGTCATCGATTCGGACATGCGTGAAATTTTGCACACGCGACGACGCCGCGGCAATCGTAGAGCTTTGCATTACATGGCCGATCGGGCCTATGCCAGGCCTGTCACCGAAGATCCATCCCAGCTCAGCTTGATAACCAGTCAAAAAGCATACCAAGGTACACGATGCGGCAGGACCAGACCCCGGTTCGAGCATCGCGTAGTCTGCATTCGGCACGGGCTCGACCCGCGTGTTCCACCACTTCATCGTCCCTCCTTCACACGGGCGCACGAACTCGCGCACCTCGTCGCTCTTCGTGACTTCTCCAGTTCCGGGCCTTGACGTCGCCATCCGGTGCCTAGAATGCTCGGCCCAGCCATGAAGCACTTCGACGCCAACGCAACCCGGTCGGCCCTGGGTTTCGCTCGCCTGATCCCGACGTTGCACGCTGCCTTTGCGGCCGAGGCCACGGTCCCGCCGCGCCATGTGCACACCGTCGAGGCCGGCGCCGACCGCGGCACGGTGCTGATCATGCCGGCCTGGAGCGAGGCAGGCTATCTCGGCATCAAGACCATCAACATCTTTCCCGGCAACGGCGCCCGCGGGCTGCCCGGGCTGCACGCCACCTACGTGCTCTACGACGCCCACACCGGCGTGCCGCTGGCAATGATGGACGGCAACGAGATCACCGCGCATCGGACTGCGGCCGCCTCCGCCCTGGGAGCCTCCTTTCTAGCGCGACAGGACGCGCGGCGCCTGCTGGTGCTGGGCACCGGCCGCGTCGCGCGCCTGCTGCCGGCCGCGCATGCGGCCGTGCGCGCGATCGACGAGATCCAGGTGTGGAACCACCGCCCCGAGGGAGCACAAGCCCTGGCAGCCCAATGGCGCAGCGAGGGCTGGAATGCGCAGCCCGCGGCCGACCTGGAGGCCGCCGTGCGCGCCGCGGATATCGTGAGCTGCGCCACCCTCGCGACATCTCCCCTGGTGAGAGGAGAATGGCTCGCACCGGGTTCGCACCTGGACCTGATCGGCAGCTTCACGCCGCAGATGCGCGAGGCCGACCCGGCATGCTTCGCCAATGCGCGGACCTTCGTCGATACCGAGGAGGCCTTGCAGAAGGCCGGCGACCTGCTCGACGCGATGGCAGACGGCACCCTGTCGCGCGACACGGTGCAGGCCACCCTGGCGGACCTGTGCAAGGGCCGGCGCGCGGGGCGTGCGAACGGCACCGAGCGCACCGTCTTCAAGGCCGTCGGCAGCGCGCTCGAAGACCTCGCGGCCGCCACGCTGGTGTGGCAGGCCGCGTGCCAGGCACACCCGTCCGCGAGCGCCCCCCTTCAGCCGGGCGAGACGTCAGCGCCCGCGCCCGGGGCGATTCCGGTCAGACCCGTTCGAGGATGACCGCGATCCCCTGGCCTACGCCGATGCACATGGTGCAAAGCGCATAGCGCCCGCCCCCCTTGTGCAGTTGGTTGACCGCGGTGGTCGCCAGCCGCGCGCCGCTGGCGCCCAGCGGGTGGCCCAGCGCGATCGCGCCGCCGTTGATGTTGACGCGCGCGTCGTCGTCCTTGAGGCCGAGCAGGCGCAGCACCGCCAGGCCTTGCGCGGCGAAGGCTTCGTTGAGTTCGATCACGTCGATCTGGTCGAGCTTCAGGCCGGTGAGCTTCAGCACCTTCTCGGTGGCCGGCGCCGGGCCGATGCCCATCACGCGCGGCGGCACGCCGGCGGTGGCCATGCCCACCACGCGGGCGCGGGGGGTCAGCCCGTACTTCGCCGCGCTCGCCTCGTCGGCCAGCAGCAGCGCGCAGGCGCCGTCGTTCACGCCGCTGGCATTGCCGGCCGTTACCGTGCCATCGGGACGCACCACGCCCTTGAGCTTGGCGAGCGCTTCCAGGCTGGTGTCGCGCGGATGCTCGTCCTTGTTCACGACGACAGGGTCGCCCTTCTTCTGCGGCACGAGCACCGGCACGATCTCGGCATCGAAGAAGCCCGACTTCTGCGCCGCGACCGCGCGCTGCTGCGAGGCCAGCGCCATGCGGTCCTGCGCCTCGCGCTCGATCTTGTAGTCGGTGGCCACGTTCTCCGCCGTCTCCGGCATGGCGTCGACGCCGTACTGTGCCTTCATCAGCTTGTTGACGAAGCGCCAGCCGATGGTGGTGTCGTACACCGCGTTGGCGCGGCTGAAGGCGCTCTCGGCCTTGGGCATGACGAAGGGGGCGCGGCTCATGCTCTCCACCCCGCCCGCGATCATCAGCCCGGCCTCGCCGGCCTTGATGGCGCGCGCCGCGCTGCCCAGGGCATCGAGGCCCGAGCCGCACAGCCGGTTGATGGTGGCGCCCCCCAGTTCCAGCGGCAGGCCCGCCAGCAGCGCCGACATGCGCGCCACGTTGCGGTTGTCCTCGCCGGCCTGGTTGGCGCAGCCGTAGAGCACGTCGGTCACGGCCTGCCAGTCGACTTCCTTGTTGCGTTCCATCAGCGCCTTGAGCGGCACGGCGCCCAGGTCGTCGGTGCGCACGCTGGAGAGGGAGCCGCCGTAGCGGCCGAAGGGGGTGCGAACGGCGTCGCAGATGAAGGCTTGGGTGGTCATGGTGTGTCTCTGGTTGAACGGGGTTGTCAGGCGGCGATCGGCAGGCCGACCAGCTTCTCCAGCTCGGCATGTTCGAGGCCCTCGACCTTGTCGATGAGCTTCAGGCCCGCAGGCGTGCATTCGAGCGTGGCAAGGTCGGAATACACGCGCTTCACGCAGCCGATGCCGGTCAGCGGATAGGTGCACTGCGCGACGATCTTGCTCTCGCCCTTCTTGGTGAGCAAGTCCATCATGACCCAGGTCTGCTTCGCGCCGATGGCCAGGTCCATGGCCCCACCGACGGCGGGGATCGCCCCCGCCTCGCCGGTGCTCCAGTTGGCGAGGTCGCCGGTGGCGGAGACCTGGAAGGCGCCCAGCACGCAGATGTCCAGGTGCCCGCCGCGCATCATCGCGAAGCTGTCGGCATGGTGGAAGTACGCACCGCCAGGCAGAAGCGTGACCGGCTGCTTGCCGGCGTTGATGAGGTCGTAGTCCTCCTCGCCCGCGGCCGGCGCGGGGCCCATGCCGAGGATGCCGTTCTCGCTGTGCAGGATGACCTCGCGGCCGGCCGGCAGGTGGTTGGCCACCAGCGTGGGCTGGCCGATGCCGAGGTTGACGACGGCGCCGTCGAAGATGTCCTGCGCGACCCGTGCTGCGAGCTGGTCCTTGGTGCGGCGTTGGTAATTGCTCATGGTCATGCTGCCTTCTTGAAGCCGCCGGCCTGGGTGGCGACGCGGTCGATCTTGACGATGCTTCGCACGAAGATGCCCGGGGTGACGACAGTCTCGGGGTCCATCTCGCCGAGCTCCACGATCTCGTGCACGGTCGCAATGGTGCGCTCCGACGCCATCGCCATCACGGGCCCGAAGTTGCGCGCCGCCTTGCGGTAGACCAGGTTGCCCCAGCGGTCGCCTTTCTCGGCCTTGATCAGCGCCACATCGCCGCGGATCGGGTACTCCAGCACGTACTGCTTGCCGTCGATCATGCGCGTCTCGCGCTCGCCGGCCAGCTCGGTGCCGTAGCCCGTGGGGCAGAAGAAGGCACCGACGCCCGCCCCGGCCGCGCGGATGCGCTCGGCGAGGTTGCCCTGCGGAACCAGCTCCAGCTCCAGCTTGCCGGAGCGGTAGAGCTCGTCGAACACATGGCTGTCGGCCTGGCGCGGGAAGCTGCAGATGATCTTGCGCACCCGCCCGGCCTTGAGCAGCGCGGCCAGGCCCGTATCGCCGTTGCCGGCGTTGTTGTTGACGACGGTGAGCTCCTTGGCGCCCTGCTCGATCAGGCCGTCGATCAGCTCGTTGGGAATGCCGGCGGTGCCGAAGCCGCCGATGAGGACCGTGGCGCCGTCGGGGATGCCGGCCATGGCATCGGCGATCGAACGGGCGATCTTGTTGATCATTGAATCTGTCTCCGGGGTAAGGGAAAAGCCGAAGGCCTCGGCTTCAGGCGTGGAGCACAATGTTGCCAGTTGTTCGTATGTAGAACATGTGTTCGTATAATGAATTCTAGGGAAGATCGCCCCGCATGGCAACCACGGCACCCCACATGGCAACCCAGAAGAAGCCCCCCGCTCCCACGCCGGGCGACACCTACGTGCAGTCCTTCGCGCGCGGGCTGCAGGTCATCCGCTCTTTCAGCGAGCGTGCGCCGCGCCAGACGCTCAGCGAGGTCGCGGCCGCCACCGGCCTCACGCGCGCCGGCGCGCGCCGCATCCTGCTCACGCTGCAGACCCTGGGCTACGTGCAATCCGATGGCAAGCAATTCGCGCTGACGCCGCGCATCCTCGACCTCGGCTTCGCGTACCTGTCGTCCATGCCGATCTGGAACCGCGCCGAGCCGGTGATGGAGACACTGGTGCAGCAGGTGCAGGAATCGTGCTCGGCCGCGGTGCTCGACGACACGGACATCGTCTACGTGCTGCGCGTGCCCACGCACAAGATCATGCGCATCAGCCTGGGCATCGGCTCGCGCCTGCCGGCGTGGTGCACCTCCATGGGCCGGCTGCTGCTGGCCGACCTGGACGACGATGCGCTGCGCGCGCGCCTCGAGGCCTCGAGCATCGCCCCGCTCACCCGCCACACGCTGACCGACATCGATGCGCTCGTCGCCAAGGTGCAGCAGGCCCGGCGCCAGCGCTGGTGCCTGGTGAACCAGGAGCTGGAGGAAGGGCTGGTCTCGATTGCCGCGCCCATCGTCGACCGCGGCGGACGCATGGTGGCCGCGCTCAACATCAGCGGGCAGGCCAACCGCACGAGCCCGAAGGTCATGCAGGAGACGATGCTGCCGGCGCTGATGGGCGCAGCGCAGGAGATCTCGCGGTTGCTCTAGGCGCTAGACCCGGCGAAGCACCATCACTCGCTGCCGACCTGCGCAGCCTGGGCTCTCGCGCCGCTCAACCGCCGTGCGGCCTCGAGGCTCACAGCACGGCGCCTCGCAAGCATGGGCTGCGCAAGTGCCCTCACTGCCTCGACGACGCTGGCGTCCGCCACGTCCGGATGCCCACTGCGAAACGGTGGTGCGGGGTCGTACTCCAGCAGCAGCTGCGTCTTCCTTGCCACCTCTCCGCCCCGCAGCAGGTCGAGCAACACGAACGCAAAATCCAGCCCGGACGTCACGCCGCCCCCGGTCACCCGGTTCCGGTCGATGACCACGCGATCGGGAACGACCTCCACCGGAAACATCCGTAGAAAGTCCAGCGACAGCCAATGGCAGGTCGCCCTGTACCCGTTCAACAGACCCGCTGCCGCCAGCAGCAATGAGCCCGTGCAGACGGAGGTGACCCATCGGGCTGCTTTCGCCTGTTGCCTCAAGAATTCCAGGAGTTCGTCATCGGCCATGAGGTCGTTCTGGCCAGGGCCGCCAGGCACGACGAGGACATCGAACGGGGGCGCATCGGCAAAGGAAACGGACGGTGTCACGGTCAGGCCCGTATCGCCCTTGAGGGGCGTGCAGTCTTTCCACACCAGGTGGCAGGTGCTGTCGGGCGTACGTGCGAGCACCTCGAAGGGTCCCAATGCATCGAGAGAAGTCATGCCCTCGAAAACGAGAACGCCGATATGCAAGTGTTGATTGTCCATGGGTGATTGCTCCATTTCATCCTCCCCGCTCGTCGACCAACGGGCTCCGCACAGCGGCGCGGTCGATATGGCTCACCTTCGCCTCTGCCCGTTTGCGCGAGAAGCTCGACAAGCTCCCGACGATGCCTTCACGAAAGGCCAGCACGACGATGAAGAAGACCGCACCCTGTGCCACGGTGACCCAGTCCTGCAGCTCGGCCATGTAGGTCTCCATGCCGATGAGTGCCAGCGCGCCGATGATCGGACCGGTAATGGTGCCGAGCCCACCCACCAGGGTCATCAGGAGAAACTCACCGGACATCTGCCAGCCCACGTCGGTGAGCGAGGCGATCTGCACTGCAATGGCCTTGGTCGCGCCCGCCAGTCCGGTCACGCCCGCGGAGAAAATGAAAACCGCCAGCTTGTAGCGATTGGCGTTGTAGCCCAGCGAGATCGCCCGCGGCTCGCTGTCGCGCACGGCAGCTACGATGCGCCCATAGGGCGAATGCACCAGCCTTGCGATCATCAGGATGGCCGCGCCGCAGATCAGCAGCACAAAGAAGTACGCGGAAACATCTCCCTTCAAGTCCCACACACCGAAGGCGACCCCACGTGGAATGTCCTGGATTCCATCTTCGCCATGGGTGAAGGGGGCTTGTAAGCAGACAAAGTAGACCATCTGGGCGAGTGCAAGGGTCGACATCGCAAAGTAGATGCCCTGCAAGCGGATGGCGATGACGCCGACAAGGGCGCCGAGCGCGACCGAGGCAAGCGTCGCGCCCAGGATCGCCCATTCGGGCGCCAGCCCCCAGACCTTGGCCAGGTGCCCGGCCACATACGCCGACAAGCCGAAGAACATGGCATGGCCGAACGAAAGCACCCCCATGTAGCCCAGCAGCAGGTTGATCGCGCTGGCAGCCACCGCGAAGCACAGCACCTTGATCAGGAACACGGGGTACACCACGAACGGCGCGAGGACCAGCGCCGCCAGCGACACAACCAGAAGCACCCAGCTCAGCCGCCCGCGGAGCTTCGGCTCGATGCCGGCCTGGCTGGTCAGCGTGCCGCCCGCGTGCTGCGCAATTACGCCTTTGCCGAACAGCCCTGCGGGCTTGATGAGAAGCACGGCGGCCATGATGATGAAGACGACCGTATCCGACAGGGGCGGGTAGTAATAACGCACCAGGCCTTCTGCCAGGCCCAGCAGGTAGCCGGTGATGATCGCGCCCTTGATGGACCCCATGCCCCCGATCACGACGACCGCGAAGATCACGATGATCAGGTTGGAACCCATCATCGGGCTGACGTTGTAGATCGGTGCGGCGAACACGCCTGCCAGGCCCGCCAGCCCCACGCCGAATCCGTAGACCAGGGTCACCATGCGGGGCACGTTGATGCCGAAGCCGCGCACCAGGTCCGGTCGCTCGATGGCGGCGCGCAGGTAGGACCCGAGCCGGGTTTTCTCGATCATGTACCACGTGGCCAGGCACACGAGGAACGAGGCGAACAAGGCCCACAGCCGGTAGTACGGCAAGTAGCCCAGGGCTGTTCGGAAGCCCCCGGGCATGGGGTTCGCATAGGGCAGGCCGGCGGACCCGAAGGCCTTGCGGTAGAGACCCTCGACGATGAGCGTGAGCCCGAACGTCAGCAACAGCCCATAGACATGGTTCAGGTGGTAGAGCCGTCGCACGAACAGCCGCTCCAGCACGATGCCGCTCAGGCCGACGACCAGCGGCGCCAGCACCAGCGCGGCACCGTAGCCGATGCCGAGCCACTGCAGCAGCATCCACGCCGTGAACGCGCCCATCATGTACTGCGCGCCATGCGTGAAGTTCACGACGTTCAGCAACCCGAAGATGATGGCCAGCCCCAGGCTCATCATCGCGTAGAAGGAGCCGTTGATCAGCCCCAGCAGCAGTTGGCCGAACAACGCCGGGGAGAGAATTCCAAGCGATTCAAGCATGTCGGATCCCCAGGTAGGCCTCGACGCGTGCGGAGTCTTTGTGCATGTCGCCGCGGGTCAGCATGTCGACCACGCGCCCCGTCTCCATGACGTAATGCCGATCGGCCAGTTCGGTGGCGAACCGCAGGTTCTGCTCCACCAGCAGGATGGTGAAGCCGCGGCGCTTGAGCTCGAGCACGGTCTGTGCGATGAGCTTGACGATCACGGGCGCGAGCCCTTCGCTCGGTTCGTCCAGCAGCAGGCATTTGGCGCCGGTGCGCAGGATGCGCCCGATCGCCAGCATCTGCTGTTCGCCGCCGGACAGCTTGGTGCCCTGGCTGGCGCTGCGTTCGCGCAGGTTGGGGAACAGCGCGTAGACCTCGTCGAGCGTGAGCCCGCCTTCGCGCAGCACGGGCGGCAGGGTCAGGTTCTCGAGCACGTTCAACTGCGAGAAGATGCCGCGCTCCTCCGGGCAGTAGGCCATGCCGAGCCTGGCGATCTGCTCGGGCAGGCATTGCGCAACCGGCACCCCTTCGAAGGCGATGCCGCCGGTCTTCTCGGTGATGAAGCCCATCAGGCACTTGAGCGTGGTGGACTTGCCGGCGCCATTGCGGCCCAGCAGCGTAATGACTTCGCCGCGCTCCAGCTTGAAACTGACGCCGTCCAGCACCTGGTTGCCCGCATAGCCGGCACTGAGGCCCCTGACGTCGAGGACGGTGGTCGATGCATCCATGGTCAATGTCCGATGTACGCTTCGAGCACGCGCGGATCGGCGGCGACCTCCGCATAGCTGCCCTCGGCCAGCACTTCGCCACGGCACAGCACGGTAACGGTGTCGGAGAGCCGTTCGACGACCTTCAGGTTGTGCTCGACCATGACGATGGTCTTCTCTCCCGCAAGGTCGGCAATGAGATCGGACACGCGGGTCACATCCTCCATGCCGAGGCCCGCCATCGGCTCGTCCAGCAGCACGAGGTCTGGCTCGAGCGCGAACGTCGTGGCCAGCTCCAGTGCCCGCTTGCGGCCATAAGGCAGCTCGCCGGCGGCCGTGTCGGCCCACTCCGAGAGACCGAACTTGCGCAACAGCGCGTGCACCCGGTCGTCGAGCTCGCTCAGGCAGGCGGTGGATCGCCAGAACACCTTCTGCAGGCCCGACAGCCGCTGCAAGGGCACGCAGACGTTCTGCGCGACCGTCAGATGCGGGAAGACAGCCGAGATCTGGAACGAGCGCACCACGCCCTGCCGGGCCAGCTGCGCCGGGGGCGTGCGCGTGACGTCCGCGCCCTTGTAGACGATGCTGCCGGCATCGGGCTCCAGGAACCGGGTCAGGAGATTGAACAGCGTGCTCTTGCCTGCGCCGTTGGGGCCGATGACGGAATGGACCGTGTTGCGGCGAACGACGAGGTCGACATTGCTGACGGCGGTGAAGCCCGAGAAGCTGCGCGTCAGCCCGCGCGCAGTGAGGATGGCGCCTGCGCCATCGATGCCAGGCCCGTTCATTTGGCCTTGGCGGCGCTGGCGACCAGAGGACAGTCGCTCGCGCTCAGCGGAATGTAGGCGTCGCTTGCGGGGATGACGCTGGTGATCTTGTAGTAGTCCCACGGCCCCTTGGACTCCGCCTTCGACTTGACCGTGACCAGCAGGAAATCGTGAGACAGCTTGCCGTCGTCGCGCAGCGAGGCGTTCTTGGCGAACATGTCGTTCACCGGGGTGCTGCGCATCTTCTCGGCCACCGCGTCCGTCGCGTCGGTCCTGGTGGCGACCACGGCCTTGAGGTAGTGCGTGGTCGCCGAGTACATGCCCGCCTGCGACTCGGTGGGCATGGCCTTGAAGCGCTCGAAGAAGCGGCGTGAGAAGGCGCGCGTATCGTCGTCCCGGTCCCAGTACCAGGCCGTGGTGGCCGAAAGGCCCTGCATCACATCGATGCCCGCCGCATGGACATCCGCGACCGACAGCAAGGTGGCCACGGGCCGCTGCTTGCCGTCCTGCATGCCGAACTCCTTCCACTGCTTCATGGAGTTCACGAGCTGGGCGCCGCCGTTGGCGAAGGCCACGACCTTGGCGTTGGAAGCCTGGGCCTGCAGCAGGTACGAGCTGTAGTCCGAGGTGCCCATGGGATGGAAGGCCTCGCCCACGGTCTTGCCGCCGCTGGCCGCCACGAAGGCCTTGGCCTCCTGGACCATGTTCTTGCCGAACGCGAAATCGGCCGCCACGAAGTACCAGGTGTCCAGGCCGCTGCGGGTCAGCGTCCTGGCCGGGCCGGACACCAGTGCGTACGCATCGTGGACCCAGGAGAAGCCGGTCTTCGCGCATTGCTTGCCGGTCAGCTCGGTCGTGCCGATGATGCCGTACAGGGCGATCTTGTTCTTCTCCTTGATCACGGACTGCACGCCCAGCGCCACGGCGGAGTTGGCGATGTCGACCACCGCGTCGACCTTGTCCACGTCGAACCAGCGCTTCACGACCGTCAGTCCGATGTCGGGCTTGTTCTGGTGGTCGGCCACCAGCACCTCCACCTTGGTCGCGCCGAGTTGCGGCTTCATGTCTTCCACCGCCATCTGCACCGCGAGCGCGGAGCCGGGTCCGGTCAATGCCGAGAAGGGCCCCGACTGGTCATTGATGACTCCCAGCCGGACCACGCCGTCCGAGATCTGCGCAAGAGCAGGCAATGGCGCGAGCAGGGCGGCCGTGAGAATGCATGTGCGAGTGCTGGGTTTCATGGGACTTGCTCCATCAAGGGTCGGGGTTTGCGTTCAAGCTTCCAGTAGAAGACGCCGAGCGGCCTGTGCGATCTGTGCCTCGATGTGCGGCAAGGAGGACTCGCCAGCCGCGCGGGCCCGCGCCACCCGCTCGGGCCCGGCCTTGTCGGGAGATCCGCTGTCCAGCGGCGGCTGAGGGTCGTACTCGAGGCCGAGCTGGATCATTCGCGCAGCTTCTTCCCCTGCAAGTTCGGCAGCCAGGGTGAAAGCGAAATCGATGCCCGATGTCACCCCGCCGCCGGAGAGCCGATTGCGGTCCCGCACCACGCGCGCCGCCACCGGCTCGGCACCGAACTGCGGCAGGTAGTGCCGCCACATCCAGTGGCAGGCAGACTTGTAGCCCTGGATCAGCCCTGCCGCGCCGAGCAGGAGCGAGCCGTTGCAGACCGAAGTCACGTAGCGCGCAGTGCGCCCTTGCCCGCGCAGGAATTCCATCGTCACGGCATCGTTCAACTGCTCGACCACGCCGAACCCGCCCGGCACGCAAAGCACATCCAGCTGCGGGCACTCTGCGAAGGTGACCGTCGGGTTGACGCTGAATCCCACATCGGTCACCAAGGGTTCGATCGCTTTCCACGCCAGGTGTACCTTCGCGCCGGGCACGCGGCTCAGCACCTGCGCCGGTCCCATCAGGTCGAGTTGCGTGACCTTGGGAAAGACGAGAAAACCGATCTGAAGAGCGTTTGTCATGAAGGTGTCGCAGGTGCTGAATCGATCGACGATTGTGGGAGCCGACACAGTTGTCGTAAATGACAATCAGAGGCTAATATCCGCCAAATGCCAGGGCCCCTGAACGTCGCGATACTCACCTTCCCCCGCTGCCAGGTGCTCGATGTCACCGGCCCGGCGATGGTGTTCGAGGCGGGCAACGATGCACTGGAAAAGGCTCACTACAAGGTCCACATCCTCTCTGCCGAGGGCGGTACGGTGCAGACCAGCAGCGCGGTGGCCCTGGTGACCAGGCCTGTGAAGGAACTGCCACCCGGTTCCATCGACACCCTGCTGATTGCGGGAGGCGACGACTCAGGCTTGCAGACGCTGGCCGCCAACGAGTCGGTGCGCAAATGGGCCGTCAAGGCAAGCAAGAACGCCCGCCGGTACGGCTCCATCTGCACGGGCACCTTTGCGCTGGCGCACTTCGGATTGCTCGAAGGCAAGCGCGTGGCCACGCACTGGTCGGCATGCGCCGACCTCGCCGAAAAATGCCCGGACGTCGCCATCGACACCAACGCGCTGTTCGTCAACGATGGCCGGCTGTGGACTTCCGCCGGCGTCACGACCGGAATCGACATGAGCCTGGAGATGGTGGCTGCGGACCTGGGCAACGCCGTGGCCCACACCATCGCCAAGCGCCTGGTGCTGTACGCGCGCCGCCCCGGCTACCAGTCGCAGTTCAGCCCGGTGCTGAACGCGCAGTCGCATGCGGACGCGCCCTTTGCCGAACTCATCCACTGGATGCGCGAGAACCTGTCGCTGCGGCTGGACGTTCCGCTCCTGGCGGAAAAGGTGTCGATGTCGGAGCGCACATTCCTGAGACGCTTCGCCAGGAGCACCGGCGAAACGCCCGCGCACTTCGTGGAGACCTTGAGACTGGATCAGACCCGCAACCTGCTTGCGGCGGGCATGTCGGTCAAGGACATTGCAGCGCGCACCGGGTACTCGACAGGCGCCCAGCTCTCCAAGGCATTCGACCGGCGATTCGGCATGACGCCCCAGCTGTTCCGCGAGCTGCATTGCCGCAGCCACCCTGTGTAGCCCCCTGGCGGAATTCGACCCAAGATTGGCACACGCAAGATGGGATGCAGCTGCAATTCATCGGTATTCATCAAGGCGTCATGAATTGATCAGTGCGCCAGGGGTTCATAGGCTTGCTCTGGCCGTCAGCGGGCTCCTGCCAGTCCCGTGGGTGGCCGTGAGCAGTACGCGCCGCCGACGCAAGCCGTCGCACCATAGAGTTCTCCCTGGATGCGCCAACCATGCACTGCGCGTACCCACTGCGCCATGTAGCGTCCACCCAGTTCAACCAGTCCGTCGGGTTCAGTCCATCTGCCCGACCAATGCCCTTCTTCGAGAGCGACGCGCCAGGAGGACATGACGGAGATTGCCGACGGTGTACGAACCCACAACGTGTCGGGCCGGCGTTCGAACTGGGCCATGTAGAAGCGCCGGTTGGCCTGTGCGCCGATCAGTTGGGCAGAGGTCGAGCCGAGAACGAGAACGTCGTCCATCCAGACACTGGCGATGCCTTCGATATCCTGGTTCGCGATCGCCTCGTTGGAAAGCGCGCGCGCCGCGCGAATGCTGTCTTCGTCCGTTCGCGCTGCAACTCTCATGCCGCCACCTTGTCGCGGCGCGTGATCACCTGCCCGCTGCGTGCGCCGCTGTGCACGCCGTGTTGCCAGGTGATCGTCCCGTTGACGATCACCGCGTCGATGCCTTCGGCCACCCGGGTGGGCGTCTCGTAGCTGGCCGCATCGCGGACCGTGGCCGCATCGAAGACCACGATGTCTGCATGCTGCCCGACCTTCAGCGTGCCGCGGCCATGCAGGCCGAAATTGCGCGCCGTGAGCCCCGTCATCTTCCACACCGCGGTCTCGAGCGGGAACAGGCCGACGTCGCGGCTGTAGTGGCCGAGTACCCGAGGAAAGGTGCCCCACAGGCGCGGATGCGGCTTGTCTCCCAACGGAATGCCGTCTGAACCGATCATCGTCTCGTCGAAGGCCAGCACCCGCTGCACGTCGTCTTCGTCCATCATGAAATAGATCGCGCTGCCGGGCTGGAGCCTGCGTGCCGCCTCTTCCTTCGACAGGCCCCACTCCCTGGCAATGTCGGCCAGGTCGCGCCCGGCGCATTCGGGGTGCGGCTCGCTGCTGGCAATCAGCACGCGGTTGTCCAGCATGCCGCGGTCGGTGCGGATCATGGTCGAGCCCGCCGTGTACGGGTAGCAGTCGAGCGACACGCACTGGTGCTTCATCGT
Organism: Variovorax sp. WDL1; assembly: GCF_001541225.1. GTDB lineage: Bacteria > Pseudomonadota > Gammaproteobacteria > Burkholderiales > Burkholderiaceae_C > Variovorax. The sequence goes on from NZ_LMTS01000233.1 coordinate 70,596, forward strand.
TTCCTCGATGAACGGGAGCGTCACCCGGGTCTTGCCGAAGTTCGGTGTGTGCATGGCCTTGTGGTGCGACAGCACCACCGGCACGCCAAGCGCCCGGCCAATCGCGAAAGACTCCTCCATCGCTTCCATGATCCGGTCGGACTCGTCACGCATGTGCGTCACATAGAGCGCTCCGCGCGCACTCAGCGGCCGGCCGACCTCGATGATCTCCTCGGTGGTTGCCTGCGTGGCCGTTGCATAGAAAGTGCCGGTCGACATGCCTATCGCCCCCGCCGACATCGCCTCCTCGACATGGGCGCGCATCTCGGAAATCTCGGCCTGGCTGGCTTGCCTGTCGAGCTCGCTCATCGTGACGCCGCGCAGTGTCGAATGGCCGACCATCGCCGCGACGTTCACCGAAGACGGTGTTGCGCGCAGCGCATCGAGATAGGCCGCGAAGGTGGTGAAGCGCCCCTGCGCCGGGGCATCGATCAGATTGAGCGGCATCGGCAGATCCATGCCGTCGCGCAACGGTGCTGCGCTGATGCCGCAATTGCCGGTCACCACCGTCGTCACCCCTTGCGACACCTTGAAGGGCATCGCGGGCTGCGACAGGACGGCCTGGTCGTCGTGTGTATGCGAATCGATGAACCCCGGTGCAACGATGCGGCCTGCTGCGTCGACGACTTCGTCGGCCGAATGGCCGGCAAGATCGCCGATGGCGACGATGTGGCCGCGCGCGATGCCGACGTCTGCCTGGAAACGCGGGGCCTTGGTTCCGTCGATGACGGTGCCGCCGCGGATCAGGAGGTCGCAGTGGGGAAGCTTGTCGGAGGACATGCGGGCATTCCTTTGTTCAACGAAGTGACAGGCGACCCGTGCCCGCCCGTGGAAAAAGTGTATGAACAAATTTGCGTTTACGCAAATTTTCCTGGGTCTTTCCTTGAGAGACGGTCGCACGACAAGCCTTCGAACTTTTGTGATCCGCAAACTCCGAAGCGCTGGTCCTGCATATTCGGATGGCATGGCGCCCGCGCTTTGACTGGCAGAATTGCCAGTGCCCTACAGGAAGACAAGCGTGCATCCACACCCTATTGGCAAGCAGACTGCAAAACCGAAGACCGCGCCGCCCACGCTGGATCGCACGACCTTTGGTCATCGCCTGCGCACCGCGCGCAAGCGCCTGGGCTGGACGCTCACCGATCTGGCCGAGCGCTCGGGTGTGTCGATCACCACCATCTCCCGCGCCGAGCGGGGCCAGCTCGCGCTGGGCTACGAGAGCTTCACAGCCCTCGGCCGCGCGCTGGCCATGGACATGAACGCGATGTTCGCGGGCCCCGGCGTCAAGCCCACGCAACTCGACGGGCCGGTGGTCACTCGGGCCAGCAAAGGCGTGGTGTACCGCGGCCTGGCCGTGGACTACGAGTTCCTCGGCACCACGGCGGCCGGCAAGCGCATGAGCCCGATCGTCGGCACCGTGCATGCCCGCCGCATCGATGGGCCTGAAGATTTCGTGAAGCACTCCGGCGAAGAATTCGCCTACGTGCTGTCGGGCGAGATCGAAGTCCATTTCAGCAATGGCGAGGTGGTGCGCCTCGCGCGCGGCGACTCGCTGTACTTCGACAGCCGCCTGGGCCACGCCTACGTGAGCGTGAGCCGCCAGCTCGCGAGGATCGTCGCCGTCACTTCCGAAGACGGCACGTGAGATCGCCGGCAGCGCGGCTCCATCGGACGCCAGCCGGTCCGTGATCAGAAGCGCGAGGGCAAGAACGGCGTCGGGTCGACAAGAGGCTTCGTCCCCTCGATCATCTCGGCAATCAAGCGGCCGCTGACCGGGCCCAGGGTGAACCCTTGATGCCCATGGCCAAAGTTGAACCACAAGCCCGGATGCTTCGGCGCCGGCCCGATCACCGGCTTCATGTCCACCGTGCAGGGTCGGTTTCCCAGCCAGGGTTCGGCCTCGACCGGTTCCGGCAAGTCGATCAGCTCGCGCGCTGCGCGCTCTGCCTTGTCGAGCTGCACCGGCGTTGCGGGCGCCCCGATGCGCGCAAACTCCGCCCCCGTCGTGATGCGCGTGCCGCGCGACATCGGGACGATCACGAAGCCGCGCTCGGCGTCCAGCAGCGGGAGCCGCAAGCCCGGACCGCCCCGGTAGTGGCGGTGGTATCCGCGCTTGACGAAAAGCGGCAGCTTGTATCCGAGCGTGGAGGTCAACTCACCGGCCCATGGGCCCAGCGCGACGACGGCATGACGCGCGACCAGTGGACCGGCAGCGGATTGCACCTGCCATCCTCCCGCAACGCGCGTCAGGCTCGTGGCGTTGCCTTCGGCCAGGTGGCCGCCGAGCGCAATGAACCGATTGACGTAGTGTTCGACCAGTGCTCCGGGATCGCTCACCGACCACGGGTCCAGCCAATGCACCGCGCCAGCCAGCCGCGCGCGAAGACCGGGCTCCGCTCGCGCCAACGCATCACCGTCCAGCAGTGCATGCCTCACACCGTAGCGCTCGTGGAGTTCGACGGCACGCGACGCAGCGGCGTCCATCGGGGCCCGGTTGTGAAAGGCCATCCGATAGCCTTCCTTGCGCACGAGGGCACCCGCGCCCGACTCGGTGATGAGCGCCTGGTGCTCCGTCGCGCAGTGTTCGATCAGGCGGCTGTAGTCGCGGGCGATAGGCGCATAGCGCGCTGACGCCGAGGCATGCCAGTACCGCGCGAGTGGCGACATGACCGACGGCAGTGCGCCGAGGTGGTAGTTGACATCGATGCCTCGCTTGAAGGCGACGTTGAAGACCGCCGACCAGTCGCGAGGAAATGCGTAGGGTTCGACGGCCTCTCGCTGGATGATCCCCGAGTTGCCGTAGGACGTCTCTCGGCCAGGCGCTCGCCGATCCACCAGCGCGACGGAATGCCCACGCAAGGCCAGCTGCAGGGCCGTGCTCGCGCCGAGCATGCCGGCACCCAGAACCAGTACATCAGTGGCCATCGTGGTTTGACTTTTGATCTGGTTGATCGAGTTTGATCGGAGTGCCGGTTGCCATCTCGCAAAGTGTAGGAAGGAATTTGCGTAAACGCAAATTTTTGTAAGCCCTGAAGAACACTTCTACGTACAACTTCGAGGACGATCTTTGGGCATTCGCAAATTCTTCCATCGCGAAAGGGTCTCCCGCTTCGAACGCTACGCCCAGAAAAAAAGCCGCCCGGTGGGCGGCTTCGGTTCAGCATCGCCGGCCCAGCGCAGGCCGGCCATCGCCGTGGCTTACTTCTTCTTGGCAGCCGCCTTCTTCGCCGGCGCAGCCTTCTTCACTGCGGGCTTCGCTGCAGCCTTCTCGGCCTTGCGCTTGGCGGCCTTCGGGTCGATGGCGGCCTTGAAGGCGGCACCGGCCACGAACTTCGGCACCTTGGTCGCCGCGATCTTGATCTTCGTGCCGGCCTGGGGGTTGAAGCCCGAGCGCGCCGCACGGGCGACCTGCTTGAAAGTGCCGAAGCCGACGATCTGGACAGGGTCGTCCTTCTTCACGGCATTGACGATGGAGCTGGTGACTGTCTCGAGCACGCGTGCGGCTTCGGCCTTGCTCAGGTTGTGGGCGGTGGCGATCTTCTCGACCAGTTCGATGCGATTCATTCAGATTCCTTGGATTTACAGACGCGCCGCGTTGCCAGCGGCGACCCCGGCCGATGCCGGTGCGGGCCGAGTGTACCGGGGCGCGCCGGCACGCACGCGGCGCGTCGCCCGTGGAAGGCTCTGCTCCAGCCGGCGAACGGCAGTGGCCTGCGTTGCAGGCTGGTAGTCGTGAGGCACCACGAGCACGTCGATGGCGGCATGGCGCAACACGCGCTGCGCCACGCTTCCGAACACGAAATCCGACAGCGCGGAGGCCGGATGCCTGCCCACCACGATGAGCTCGGCGCCACTGTGCTGCTGCTGCACGATGGCCTGGCGCGCGGGGTCGCCATGCCCGATGGCCGAATAGACGCGGTTGCGGCGCGCGTCGGTCGAATCCGTCAGCCGGAACATCCTGTCCTGGGCGTAGCGTCGGCATTCCTGCCGGTATGCCTTGATGGCCTGGTCCGAAACCTCTGCATAACGGAGCTTGCCCTCATTGGCGGTGCTGATGGCGTGGAACAGCTCGACCTGCGCAGACTTGCCGAGCGCGAAGGCCGCCGCGATCAAGCGGCGCGACGCCTCGGAGAAGTCCACCGCGACGAGCAAGCGTCCATAGGCAGCCGATGCTGGTCCGGTTGCCTGGCTCACCACCAGCACGGGCCGGCGCGCCGCCCGCAGGAGCCGCTCCACCGGCTGGCCGCGCAGG
>NZ_LMTS01000233.1:74915-87729 GCF_001541225.1 Variovorax sp. WDL1
GGACCGCAGCGAACGTTCGCGGCTCGCGCCCGCAACGACCAGGTCGGCACACCGCGCAGCGCTCGCCACATCGTCGTCGGTGTTGAAGGTCCGGGTCACGGTGCGCACATCGATCCCGTGGCGCTGACGGAGTTGCAGTGCGTGGTGCGACAGTCGGCATGCGGCATCGGGGCAAGGGAGTTCGCCGCCCGGGGCCACGTACATGAGCTTCAGCGTCGCGCCGTGCTCGGCGGCAAGTTGCGCTGCGCGGGAGAGAACGGCGTTGGTCCCGGCTGAGAAATCGGTGATGGCGAGAATCGAGTCAAGGTCGGTGAGCGTGCGCTCGCCGTGAATCGTTGCATGCATTGACGCACTCCATTCGTGCGGCGCCTGTGCTTGAAGGCGACCGCGAACGCGCGGGACTGGTGCCCGGCGGTGAATGGTTGCGCTGAAGGGGGAAGGAGCGGACCGCCGGGCTCAGTGATGTGCGGGCGTCTGCTTGCGACGCACCGCCGCGAGCCTGCGCGCCCGAACGGTTGCGGCAGCAACGAGCAGTGCCGCCGCTGCGGCGTGGGCCAGGATGAGGGTGGTGGTCAGCATGCGGCCAGTCTAGGGTGCGGGGGTGGATGGGGCAAGCAATGACCTCAGGGTTCTTGCCAGATAGCGGCTCAGGCACGATGGACCTCATGGTCGAGGCCCTGAAGGGCTGACAGGCCAAGGTCCAGATGAACCCGTCTTGCCAGAAGCCGGCAGGACCATGGCCCAGATCCACCACAGGATGAAGAGCTGCAAGGGTGCCCGCACCAGGAGATAGGCGGGCCCCCAGGCGTGGCCGCCCATCGGGACGTGCTGGAGCGCCGCGTAGACGTTCGCCGGAAAGAAGGCCACCAGGACTATCGCGGCTGCCCACGCCCCTGCCCGCCGCGATCGGCGGAAGAAGAGTGCCACGGTTATCGCGATCTCGAGCCAGCCGGTCAGATAGACCAGCGCTTCTCTCGCCGGAACCCAGGACGGCAGCATTTGCGCCATGGGCTCTGCCTGGATGAAGTGGCCGCTCGCCGTGAAAAGGAAAAGCAGCCCCAAGCCTGCGGCCGCCGCAGGACGCAGATCCTGCGACGGCCGACCACGCGACACGAAGCGGTAGCCAAGGTAGGGCACCACCAGGATCAATACCATCAGTACGGGTGTCAGCATGTTCGTCACTCCTGTAGTTGCCCGGATTCTGTGATTGCCTGCGGCCCTCCGCGAGAGCCATGCGATGAAGCGGCAGAAACGTGGAGTGAAATGCATCGTCGGCGGAGCGAGCGGCTCGAGATCCAGAAGACGGCGATGCCGTCGAATGGGCTCAGCGTGCCGACCAACGCGAGCGCAACGTTCCTCGGCACCTTCTGCTTCTCACGACGGCTGCATGGCATGCAGGCCAGTTCGAGCCGGCGCGACGACAGGCCGACAGCCTGCGGCTAGTCTTCGCCGAATTGGTGGCCTACTCCGGCTGGAAGTTGATGGCCTTGAGCAGCGCAGCCTGTTCGTCGTACGCGACCTTGGCATCCGCCATCATGGCTTCCGATGTCAGCGGCTCGCCGGGCTCCATGCCCATGTCGCGCAGGCTGCGCTTGACGGCCGGCTGGTCGAAATGGCCGAGTGTCGCGGCCCGGATCTTCTGCTGGATCCCGGGCGCCACGTCGGGCCGCGACCAGACGGCGAACCAGCTCGCCTGGGCCAGTTGCGGGTAGCCCAGCTCCTTGAAAGTCGGGACATCGGGCAGCGCGCCGATGCGCGTCGGATAGCTCACGGCGATCGCATCGATCTTCCCGCTCTTGATCAGCGGCAGCGAGGTGGTCACGCCATCGAACATCAGCGGCACCTGCCCGCCCATCAGGTCCACCAGGGCCTGGGGCGAACCCTTGTAGGGCACGTGGCGCATCCGGATGTTGGCGAGGTGGCCGAACTGCATGCCCAGGGTGTGCCCCTTCATGCCCGTCGCGTACGACGCGAAGTCCAGCCCGTCCTTCTGCGCCTGCCCGTACTTCACCACGTCGCCCACGCGGGTCAGGTTGAGCGACTTGTTGGCCACCAGGACAAGGCCGGTGCGGCTGATTTGCGCCAGGGGCTTCATGTCCGTGAAGGGCTTGAAGCGGACCTTGTTGACCAACGGCATCTCGCTCACCGCGCCAACCTGGATCACGAGCAAGGTGTGACCATCGTGGCCGTTGGCGAGCAGGTCGTTGATGGCGATGATGCCCGAGCCGCCGGGCTTGGCCTCGACGATGACCGGCTGGCCCGTGCTCTTCAGGCCTTCGGCTGCCTGCCGCGCCAGCGCATCGGCCGTCCCGCCCGGCGGGCCGGCAACAAGCAGGCGGATCGGCTTCGTGGGCCAGCTGGCTTGTGCCATGGAGGCGCAGCCCCAGGCGGCCAGGGCCGCACCGATTGCCAGCGACAGGCCCAGCCGTCTCGTCTTGTCATGGTTCTTCATCGTGTCTCCTTGTCCTTGTCCTGGCCATGCGATTGCAATGGGTCTATCCGGCCCAGTTCGGCAATGAACGCCTCGGCCTGCGGCCACGCGCCGAAGCCCGAGGCGGGATTCAAGTGCCCCACGGCACCCAGTTCGACGAAGCGGCTTCCCCACGCATCGGCGAAGACGCGAGCGCGTGCCAGCGTCGTCAGGGCGTCGTTGCTGCTCGCCGCCACGATGCTGGCGAAGGGCAGCCGGGTCAAGGGGATGGGCAGCCAGCCGTTGGCTTTCAGCTGGTCGCGCGTCGGGTAGCCGGCGGGCATGGGCGTCTCCACATCGGCGGGCGCCGCCAGCAGCGCGCCCCGGATCTCTCGCGTGGCGCGCTGTGCCCAGTGCGCCACCATCATCGCGCCGGCGCTGTGGGCCACGATGACCACCGGGCCATCGACGCCGGCGAGCGAACGGTCGATGGCCGCGACGCGCGCGGCGCAGCTCAGCTTGTCGTGTTCCAGCGGCGGCACGCTGCGCACCTTGGGCAGCCTGGCGGCGAGCAGCGTCTGCCAATGATCGGGCACGTGGTCGCGCAGCCCGGGAACGATGAGGACGGTGACGTCGGTGGTGGGCATGGTGGTGAGTCAGGGAGTCAGAAAGGCCGATCTCCGACGATGGCCGCACGCTCCATCCTGCGGTGGCAGGGCGGGTAGTCCATCACGGCGTAATGCTGCGTCGACCGGTTGTCCCAGAAGGCCACGCTGTTCTTCTTCCAGCGAAAGCGCACCTGGTACTCGGGGATGTTGGCCTGGCTGACCAGGTAGCTCAGCAGGTGCGTCGAGCCCGGCGCCTTGTCCAGGCCGAAGCGCACGTTGGCCGGCGTGTTGTAGTTGGTGAAGTGCGTCGTGAAGCTGCCGTTCACGAACAGGATCTTCTCGCCCGTCTCGGGGTGCGTGCGCACCACGGGATGCTCCGCGTCCGGGTACTTCGCCTTCAACGCCAGCCGCTGCTCGATCGGCATCGCCGCGCCGAAGCTGGACTCGATGCCGTGGCGCGCGCGCAGCGGCTCGATCTTCGCCTTGATGTCGTCCGGCAATTGGCGATAGGCCTCCACCATGTTCATCCACATGGTGTCGCCGCCTACCGGCGGGCATTCGACGCATCGCAGCACGCAGCCCATGGGCGGGATCTCGCGCCAGGTCGCATCGGTGTGCCAGGAGTTCTCGTTGCGCTCCGGCGGGCTGTCCGGCGTCTTGTAGATCTGGACCAGCCCCGGATGATCGGGATGGCTGCCGACCACGGGATGGTCTTCCAGCTCCCCGAAGCGGCGGGCGAACGCCACGTGCTCCGCACGCGTGATGTCCTGGTCGCGGAAGAAGATCACCCGGTGCCGCAGCAGCAGCCGGCGCACTTCGGCCAGCAGGTCGTCGTCCTCCGCCACCGCGCCCAGGTGCACGTTGCCGACCTCGGCGCCGATGGTGCAGGTCAGCGGCTCGACGTGCACGGACCGGGTGCGCGACGCGGCCCGTATCACGCCGGGCGCAGCTTCTCGGTCTTGCAACATGACAGGATGCCCTTTGTAGAATCGTTCGATGCATCGAGTGTCGATGGCCACCGCGATCGATGCTTGTCTTTCGATGACAGGCGCTTAGCATTTCACGTCACCCGCTGGACCCACGCCCGATGGCCACGCTTGTCCGCGCCGCATGCCTCACCAACTACCGTGAGGTCGCCAGCGCATCCGGACTGAATCCGGAGCGCATGCTGCTCGATGCCGGCCTCAGCCCCGGCGTGCTGGACGAGCCGGACTTGATGATCCCCGTGGAGCGCGTGGGCCGCCTGCTGCAGGCATCCGCGGAGGCCTCGGGCAATGAATGCTTCGGCCTGGGCATGGCGCGGTCCCGCTTTCTCTCCAACCTGGGCGCCGTCGGCCTGCTGATGCGCGACCAGGCGACGCTGCGCGATTCGCTCGAGCTGCTGATGCGCTACCAGGCCATGCTCAATGGCGCGCTCACGCTGGCCATCGAGGAGGACGAGCACACCGTGGTGATCCGCGAGGTGCTCATCGCCGGCAGCACCCACCAGCCCACCCGGCAGCGCGTGGAGCTGGCCCTGGGCGTCATGGTTCGCGCGATCCGCCAGTTGCTGGCGAGCGATTGGCGGCCGCGCCGGGTCTGCTTCGAGCACGGGCCGCCCAAGGACCTGGCCCAGCACATCCAGCTCTTCGGCCACGGCATCGAATTCAATCGCGAGTTCAACTGCATCGTCTGCGACCGCTCGGACCTGGACACGCGCAATCCGTGGGCCGATCCGGCCATGGTGCGCTACGCGCAGCCGCTGGTGGACGCCTCGCTCGAGCAGCACGACGTTTCAATGCTGGACGACGTTCGCCGCACGGTCCTGCTGCTGCTGCCCAGCGGCCGCTGCAGCATCGAGAAGGCGGCCGAGCACCTGGGCCTGGCGCCGCGCACGATCCAGCGCCGGCTCGCGGAAGAATCGCAAAGCTTTTCCGGCCTGGTCAACGACCTGCGCAAGGAGCTGGCCGTGCGCTACGTCCACGAAAGCGACCGGCCCCTGACCGAAGTGGCGGAGCTGCTGGGCTTTACGCCCAGCAGTTTCTCGCGCTGGTATCAGTCGCAGTTCAATTGCAGCGCCAAGGAAAGCCGCGCGCAGCGTTGACTCGGCCCCACCAGGCCGAGCCCCGCATTTACTTCGCGATGCCGGTGGTGCCCGCCAATTCGAGCCGGTTCAGGATCGCGCGGTTCTGCTCCAGCGTACCCGCCAGCTTCTTCTGGAGCGCCGCGTAGCTCGCAGGCCTGACCTCTTCCAGCCCCTGCGCCGCCAGCATTTCGCGGAACCGGGGCGACTGCTTGACCCGCTCCGTCTCACTGCGGATGCGCTCCTGCATCGATGCGGACATGCTGCTCAGGACGAACACGCCCACGCTGGCATCCGGCATCACGAGCTCGGGGTAGCCCGCCTCGCCCATGCTGGGCACGTTCGGCAACAGCGCCGAGCGCTCGCGCGAGACCACGCCCAGTGCCTTGAGCTTGCCGCTCCTGACCAGCGGCGCCACGTTGCTCACCACTTCGAAGGTCAGCTGCACCTGGTCGCCCATCAGGTCGGCCAGCGCCGGGGCCGAGCCCTTGTAGGGCACGCTGACGATGCCGCCGCCGCTCTTCCCGCGCAGCATCTCGCCCAGCAGGTGGGAGCGCGTGCCGGCGCTGAGGTTGGCGATGGCCACCGCATCCTTCGTGCGCTGCGCGTGGCCGATCGCTTCCCGCACGCTGTTGGCAGGCAGCTGCGGGTTGGCCACCAGCACGTGGACCATGCTCGCGACATCGGACACGTAGGTGAAGGTCTTGAGGGGGTCGAACGGCGTCTTCACGATCAGCGGGAAGTCCGTCAGGATGCTCGAAGGCCCCACCATGATCGTGTGCCCGTCGGCCGGGGCTGCCATCAATGCGCGCTCCGCCACGACGGCCGAGCCGCCGGGCTTGTTGTCCACGATCACCGTCTGGCCCAGGTGGGTGCGCAGCTGGTCGCCCAGCAAACGCGCGACGTTGTCCGAGATGCCACCGGGCGGGGCCGGCACGATGATGCGGATCGGCTTGTCGGGCCAGTCCGCGGCCTGCGCCGGCACGAGGGCCGCCAGGCCCAGCAGGCCGGCCGCCAGGCACGCGCGCACGCGTGCTGCGATGAATCGATGCATGAGCGGCCTCGTCGTTCAGTCGGCCAGTGCGTCGGCCGTCGTCGCGCTCCAGGCCCGGTCGGCCAGGAGCGCCAGGCGCCGCGCGACCCGCGCCTGCCGCGGCGCCTCTGCCGCGCGCTGGCTCTCGCCGGCGAAGTAGGCGCCGTCGTAGTGCAGGAAGCCGCGCTGGCCGGGCTTTCGCAGCGGCGGGTAGCCGTCCTTCGCCAGCGTCTCCTCGATGCTGCCGTACTGCACGCCGATCTGATAGATGCGCCCGGCTTCCTTCCCGGTGGCGATCTCGCGGTTGAGCTCGCGCGAGATGCGCACCAGCTTTTCAACCTGCCGCACGGAAGGAATGCGCTGGCCCAGGTCGTCCTGCAACGTGTCCTCGATGCCGCAGCGCACGTGCATGCCGAGGCAGATGCCCATCGTGGTCAGCGGCCAGGTCGGGCGGTTCGTCCCTTCGATGGTCAGCACGGCACCATCGGGCACATGGTTGATGAACTCCATCATGGCGCGCGGGTTGGGCCCGTCCATGCCGCCGCCGATGGCCACCCAGTTGAGCACCAGCGGCCCCATGTACTTGCCGCGGCGGATCATGCGGCCCAGCGTCTCGAGCTGGGCCAGGTGGCCGATCTGGAAGTGCGGCTGGATGCCGTTGGCCACCAGGCGGCGGATGTGCTCGTCGACGAAGGCGGGGCCCGCGGGGATGGTCATCTCGCGGTAGGGGCTGTTCTCCAGCCCTTCCCAGGAGGTGCCGATCACGTCCGTGTCGGCCTTCAGCTCGGCCGTGTTCATCTGGCTGGTGTTGATTGCCACCGTGACCTGGTCGGGACGCGGCGTCAGTTCGGCCAGGCCGTGGCGCGTGTCGTCGTTCAGCCAGCGCGCGGTGTCGCCTTCGCTCTCCGGCGCGAACGAGATGGAGCCGCCCACCTGCAGCACCATGTCGGGCACGGCAGTGCGCAGGCGGTCGAGCATCTCGTTGAACATCGACAGGCGCTTGGAGCCCTTGCCGTCCGCTTCGCGCACATGCACGTGCAGCACCGTGGCGCCGGCGTTGTAGCAATCGACGGCTTTCTGCACCTGCTGGGCCATGGTGACCGGCACATCGTCCGAATCGCCAGGCAGCCATTGGGGGCCGTAGGGGGCCGCCTGGATGACCAGGGGCTGTTGGTTTTCGGGGAGAAGGGAATCGTCCAAGAAATGCATGGTTGTCTCCTAGGTGGGTGGCTTGCCATCGGGTGCGATGGAGGGACCGATCTTTGGAGGGATGGGGCGGTGGCGCTTGGCGTTTCGCGTCTTTGACTTGCCGGTTGACGACAGGCGGGGCGCGGCAGAGTTCCGCGTTCCCCAAGACCGGCGAAGCCGACTCCGACATGGCGGCGCCCCCGGCGCCATGTTTCGCACTGGTGGCTCGCCTTCCGTGCTCAAGGTCTCAGAGCCTGCTGCTGCGGCGAAGGGCGACAGATCTTGCCGCGTTGCGCGCTGGATAGCGTGCGGCTCCGATGCCGGGTTGACGCTGATGCGGTCGCTTGGCGCAGTGAGCCGGTGCGGCGGCTCCAGACTGGCTGCCGCCGCTCGCCTTTCGCGGCTGAATGTCGCCCAGAACCGAGACCAATCGCTCGCTCATTTGAGCCGGCGGTCCGCTCAACATCCGAACCGGCCGTCCCAGACATCGTTCGATGAACCGCAGGCCGCCGCCGACCTCGTCATTGCCTGCGACGCGATCATGCCGTCTTATTGCGGTGCCTTTGCCGACCTTCGGATGTGGCGCGTCAATGCAATGGATCACGATGGCCTTGGTCCGGAGGCGACGACATGCTGCCGCTGGCCGACATGTCCCTCGGTGCGCGATGGTCGAAAAATACACCACTGCCGCACTCGTCAAGTCGTGGTTCGCGTGTCTGCTGGACGAGGCGCCGCTTCATCCACCGGCGCAAGCGGCATCCGAGAACGTCCCTACATCTGCCGCCCGGCTCTCGCGCGTGTCAATCCCGTCATCGATTGCCCCGCTGTTGCGTCAACGCCACTGGATAGCCCCAGTCCTTCAGTCGGGCGATGATCTGCTCGATCGCAACAGCGTGCGCGTAGGGCTGCTCGTCGGCACGGATCATCGCGATGAGCTGCCACTGGCTGTCGAACAGCGCGCCGCCGGAGTAGCCTCTCCTGACTGTCGTGGACTCGAAGACCACCTGGATCCCGACCGACCTGTCGAAGTGATTGGCCTGTGCCGGCATGTTCGCCAGCTCCACCGGCAGCCCCACGGCGTAGACCTTCGCGTTCGGCTCTAGGCTCTGCGTTCCCCCGATTCGATCGAACGGCAGGATGTTCGACACGACGACTCGGTGCTGCGCCGGATCGCGGATCTCGAGCACCGCGAGATCCAGATCCCGGTCGCTGTGCTCGAGGAGCAGAGCGGGAATCGCTTCTCCCGGCAGCATGTTCAACCTCACAGTCGGTTGGGACAAGGTCGACATTCCCTGGCGCACCAGATGGCGCGCCGTCGCGATGTAGAGGCGATCGGCGTTCGATCCAAACACGATGCCGGTGCCGACTACATCTTCGCCGTCAAGCCGCCCTGAAATCTGCACGACCAGGCTGCGGCCCTTGCGCTCCGCGACGCGTTCCTCGCTCTCGGAAAGAGGAGACCGCACGCCCTCGCGGTCCTTCGCGACCAAGTGATCGAGCGCTGCTCTAACGTTGCCGATGTACTTGACTTCGAAGTTCCCCTGCTCCAGTGCCCTCAGCGCTTTCTGCAGTCCGGGGATGGCGGAAACGTCCGAGCCCTTTGAGAGTTCCTCGCCCATCTGGCCGAGGGCGTCGGCGGCGAAGCCGCGCACCTCCTTGTCCTCGTCTCGAAGCGCTTCGGTCAGCGGGGCAAGAGTTGTCTTTTGATGGGCGCCGCCGAACTCGCCCAGCACCTCGACGGCCATGCCGCGAACCCTCTCGTCCTCGTCTTTCACCAGCGGCACGAGCGCCGGCACGGAGCCGGCCGCGGGCGATCCGATCGCACCGAGCGCCGAGGCGGCGTAGAAGCGCGTCTCCGCGTCCTGATGCCGCAGCGCGCGTGTCAGCGCCGGCACCGCCGCCGCTGCCTCCGGGCCGAGCTTGCTCAGTCCGATCGCTGCGTTGACGTGATAGCGCTCATCGTCGAGCAGCTTCGCCAGCGGAGCCACCACGGCGTCACCGCCGATCTCCCCGAGGGCCACCACCGCGTTGAACTTAACTGCGCTGTCCTTCATCGCTTCAATCAACGCCGGCACTGCGGGGCGGGCAGCAGGGCCGAGTTCTCCGAGCGCCACTGCCGCGCGTCGGCGGACCTCGGAATCACCGTCACCGCGCAGCAGCGCAGTCAGCGGCGCCGTTGCAGGCGCACCGATCGCCCTCAGCGCCGAGATCGCATCTCGCCACACATTGACATCGGGGTCACGCAAGCGCGCGGCGAGCGTTGCGACGTGGCTCACGGCGTCTGCCGGGCTGACTTTCAGCAACGCGTCGGCCGCAGCGAGACGAACGCTACTGTCGGCATCACTTTGCGCCACCCTCAGCGCCGCGGCGGCGCTGCGCGCGGCCGGGCCGATGGCAGCAAGGGCCTTCGCGGCGCCTCTTCGTACACCAGCGTCACTGTCCTTCAACGTCGCGCTCAGCGCCGTCACCGCTGCGGTTGCCTGCGGGCCGAGGTCTTCGAGCGTCCACGCCGCACGTTGACGTACCTGGACATTGGGGTGGCCAAGAGCACGTGCAAGCTCCGGAGCCGCAGCGGCCCCGAGGCCCTTGAGCGCGCGGCGCGCGGACATGTAGACAAAACCTCCTGACAGCGAACGGACCAACGCGGGAATCGCCGGCATCGCGGCTGGCCCCATTGCCGCAAGCGCGTCGGCCGCCTCCGCGGCGGTCCTGTCATCGTCATCGGACAGCACTTCAATGAGCGCTGGGATCGCGGATGTGGCGCCGGCGCCGATCTTCCGCAACGCACTAGCGCAGGAAGACCGGACGTAGCGATGCGGGTCTTTGAGCCCCACGATCAGCGCCGCCACCGCGGACCGCGCCTTGGCGCCCAGCCCCTCGAGTGCGCCCGCTGCCCTGATACGAACGTTGTCGTCCGAGTCCCTCATGGCAGCGATCAGCGCGGGCACCGCGGGCTCGCCGATCCTCACGAGGGCGGCTTGCGCCGCAGAAGCGTTGCCTGTATTGCCTTCCTTGAAGCGCTCGATGTGGCGCGCGATTTCCTGCTCGGGACGCGTTGCCTCCTGCGCGCCGGCATCGGCATGCCATGCGCCGACGAGCGCGATGGCGGCAAGGCCGCTCACTATGCGGGTGCGCAACTCGCGTGTCACGGCGTACGACGATACCAGCGTGTGGCGCTGACGATCAATCCATAGAGGAAGATCGTCGCGCCCCAGACCAGCGACAGCGGCTGGCGCGCCTTGAGCCACTGCAGCAGGCTGGGCATCAGGTCGCGGCCGATGTCCTCCTCGCCGGTGGCGACGGCGCTGACCGACCCGCGGAACTTCAGCGCAATTCGATCGTCGAGCAGGCGCAACGATTCGATCCTGCCCTCCGCGACCTCCAGCCGCAGATGCTCGCCGGCTCGCAACGGATGCCGCGCGCCGTCGAGCGACTCGAAGAAGATGCTGCCGCCGAGCACCGTGGACAGTGGGGCCACCACGCTCTTGTGCGGCAGCGCGAACTCCTCCAGCCGCGTCAACGCCAGCGCGTCGACCGGAATCTGCGCATAGAACGGCAGCGCCCCGGCTTCCGCCAGCACCAGATCGACGTCGGTCGTGTCGCCGCGCGATTCGAAGCGGATGCTCGCGCCCGACTTGCCGAAGTCGTGGCGCAGTGGCGCGTCGAGCACCCCCGGCGCGGCGACCGACAGCAATCCCCGGACGTCGGCCTCGAAGGCGATCGGCGTGCCGGCACGCCGGTTCTTTAGCGACAGGCGGTAGGTGCGCGCAAAGCCCATGTGGCGAAGCGATATCAGCGTCCCCGCAGGCGGGACCAGCGCCGCCGTATTGATCGCGCCGCCTTGCCCCGGGGCGAGCGGAACCGCAAGCCGCAGCGCCGACGTGCCCGCCTTCTGCGCCGTCAGTTGCGGCAGCACGTCGGGCGAGATGCGCACTGCATCGACGCCCGACACGCCGAGCTGGGTGACCGCCGCGCGCCCGATCACCGGATGCTCGCGCGCCAGCGCGAACTCGACGGCAGAGGCTTCGATTTCGATCGTCACCCGTGTGTTAGGCACGCGAACCAGGAACAGGACGCTCACCGCGCCGAGCGCCAGCAGCAACGCCGCGGCATGCCACCACCGGCCCGGCGCGGCGCTCCCTTCTTCGGCAATGCGCAGCGCCTTGGAGAGCCGGTCGAGGCTTGCAAGTTCCTCAGCGTCGACATTGCCGCCGCTCTCGACGGCTTTGTGGTTGAGGGCCTCCGAGCGCGCCCGCAGCAGCTCGCGCAGCCGAACCGTCACTGCGGCGGGTTCGTCCATCCCTCAGCGTCCCGGCTCGGCGTGAAGGAAGACGATCTCCGGCACCACCCTCGGCTCACCATTCTTCAGATCGGCGCCGATCGACAACGAGAACATGCGGCCGCCGTCGAGCTCGGAATAGGGAATGCGAAACACGATTGGCCGCTCGGCGGGGTAGAAGCCGTGATCGAGCCCGACACCCTCGCGCAGAACCCGGCCCGGCTTGCCGTTGACGTCGAGGGCGCGAAGCGTCACGTAGACCTCTTGCAATTCCAAGGTGCACAGCAGCACCACGCTGTATTCGCTCGCCGATGCTGCGGCTTCGGCGGGCCGCGCTGTCGGCGTCACATCCAAGGGAAGGACGATGCGCCGCATCGCTTCACCCACAGGCTGTTCGGTCGATGCGAGCAAGCCCACCTCGCTGCGGCTCAGCTCGAGCTGCGCAAGGACGTCGGACGGCCACGTGTACGCCGGCGGGTGCGACGGGCGCTTGGTGTCCATCCGGTAGTGGAGCTTGCGGCGCAGCCCCGAAGCCCGCACCTCGACCTCCCGACCACTTTCGACGCCCGGCCATCTGAGCAGCGACGCCCTCTCCGCAGAGAAGCGGTAGTTCGAGGAGCGCCGGGTGAACGAGACGATCCTCAGCGCGCCGCTCACTTCCTGCGCATAGATGCCCTCGCAGCGGTCACCGCGCTCGGCATACGCGATCGCCCGCGCGCCGGCCGCCTGGAGGCCCGGGTCGCAATGACTTCGCGCCGCCTCGGCCAAGAGCGAGCTCGATAACGCATGGGCCATTACGCAGCCTATCAGCCACAGGTGTCGGCGCATGCGATGGCAAATCCTGCTCGTCACTTCGCGAACGCCTCCCATCACGGGGATTCTCCGCCTTGTATGAAGTTACCGGTCAAGGAGCGGCTCGGCTCTCGTCTATTCTGCGTGCGGCACTTGGATGCGAAACTCAGGCTAGCGATCTTACGCCGTTGGGTCGTAGAAGAGCAGATCCGTGTGGCCACTGCCGCCGAAGTTGCCTGGAATGATCGCCGTCCAATCGCGGCGCCAACCCCTATTGAGGCGCAGCAGACTGATCCCGCCATTTGCATCGGCGGTGTAAAACGCACCTTCGCGAGCGGCCGCTTCATAAAATAGGAGGTCGGTGCGGCCGCTGCTACTGAACTCGCCTGGAACGATTGCCGCCCAATCGCGACGCCAGCCCGTGTGGAGGCGCAAGAGACTG
>NZ_LMTS01000270.1 GCF_001541225.1 Variovorax sp. WDL1
CATCACCTTCCGTGATCGACACGGCCGACCTTGACCACCTGGACGCGCAGCAACTGCGCGAGATGGTCCTCTCGCTCAGAAGAGGAGCCGCAGCCGATAAGCTCGAGCTCGAACGCCGTGACCACGAGATCGCGTTCAAGCAGGCCGCCATTGACAAGCTCACGCATGAGATGGCTGTGCTCAAGCGGCTGAAGTTCGCCGCCAAGTCTGAAGCCTTCAACGCCGAGCAGAAGAGCCTGCTGGAAGAGACCATCGATGCCGACCTCGCGGCGATGGAGCTCGAGCTGGACAAACTTGCAGGCACCTCGTCTGCGGGGCGCGAGAAGCAACAACCCAAGCGCCAGGCGTTGCCCGCGAACTTGCCGCGCCGGGAGATCCGCCACGAGCCCGAGAGCACCACCTGTGCCTGTGGCTGCACCCTCGAGCGCATCGGTGAGGATGTGGCCGAGAAGCTCGACTACCGGCCTGGCGTGTTCACGGTGGAGCGCCACGTTCGCGGCAAATGGGTCTGCACGAAGTGCGAGACGCTGGTGCAGGCGCCGGTGGCCCCGCACATCATCGACAAGGGCATCCCGACGGCTGGGCTGCTCTCACAGGTGCTGGTGGGCAAGTACCTGGACCACCTGCCGCTGTACAGGCAGGAAGCCATCTTCGGTCGCGCGGGCTTCGCCATCCCGCGCTCGACATTGGCCAGCTGGGTCGGACAGTGCGGCGCGCAGCTGCAGCCGCTGGTCGATTCGCTCAAGCGCGAGATGCTCGAAGACCGCGTGCTGCATGCCGACGAGACGCCGGTGGCGATGCTCAAGC
>NZ_LMTS01000310.1:0-826 GCF_001541225.1 Variovorax sp. WDL1
GCCCGAGCCGTCATCGCCCGATGACGCGGTCGCCGTTCCGCCACCACCAACGCCGGATGCACCACCGTCGCTGGGTGAACCACCGCCGCTGCTGGAGCTACCACCGCCACCGGCCGCGCCACTCACGCCGGACGCACCTCCCGGTCCGGAAGCACCTGATGTGGCGGATGCATTGCTGCTGGCTTGACCATCGCTTGCAATGCCCGCAGCAGCGCTCGCGTCACCTGAAGCCGGGCTGGCCACCGAATTGGCTGTACTAGCAGGCGCGAAGCCGACGCCGCCCCCGCCTCCTCCGCCCCCACCACCCCCACATGACAACAGCAGACCCACCAACAGTGCCAGAAAGCCGTTACGCAGGAAGGTGTTCGTCATGCTGTTCTTCTGATCGTGGTGTTGAACGCCAAAGGGGAAGGACGAGCAGCTTACTCATCGCTCGAATCTTCGTAGTAGGTGTAGATGCCGACTCTGATGCGACCCTTGGCACTTTTTTTGGCCGCTTCGAAGGCGCGCGTCATCTCGTGCGTCAGTTCGCTGTGCAGCGCGCCGCAGCGCTCGCGCACCAGCTGATGGATCCGCTCGCAGTCGTCGATGGGGATTCCCGCGGCGAACACAGAGCGTTCCAGCAAAGGTGGTTCTGCTCCCAGTGTGTTGGCCACGCCGGCGAGCAGATGATCGCGAGCGTTGTCGCCCAGGAAGGCGAGCATGCCCTTCAGATCCTTTGCAGGAACGAACGCGGCAGCGTTGATCTCGACGCTGCCCGAGCGCTCGATCGCCATGTCCAACCGCAGCAGCTCATCAAGAATGCTGCGGTGGTGCACGTTCCCGC
>NZ_LMTS01000310.1:836-3666 GCF_001541225.1 Variovorax sp. WDL1
CTAGCCAAGGCTTCGAACGAAGCTGCGCCCTCCCCGGCAGAGATCGGCAGGACACGGGCCTTCGGATCGTCGCCAATCATCTGGAGCCAGTGCGTCAATGTCTTGGCAGCTGCCGACATCTCCGTGTGTGGCAAAGGCTCGGTTTCGTCGCGCACCTTGGCCGTCACGGCCTTGCGGTTCAAGCCCGTGGTCACCGAAAGCTGGCTGATGTTCGGTTCCGTGCCCTTCAAGCGCCAGGCCCGCCGAGCTTCATCGATCAGGAGCTCGCGCAGCGCGAGCTCGAGATGGGAGTGCTTCAGGCCAAAGGCCAGTGCGAGCCGTACGACCGGTCGCATCACGCGTGCGCAGGCTTCGAGTACCCAGCCGATCTGCCTTCCGGCTTCGTTGCCAGCCTCGCCGGTCGGCGCGGTCATGTCTGCCTCACGCTTGGCGCTTCTCGATCCAATGCGACTGGTACCCAAAGATCCTGTTCCCGGTTGCCGTGGCGTGACTGAGCTTGTCTCTGTTGTGGGGCGTGTCCGGCACCCACAAACCGAGCCCAGGATCGCGTTCCTCAGGAGAAACCTTGTCGGACCAGCGCAGCCTGATCTCGAACATCACGCGCAGTGTCTTGTACGACACGATGCTTCCTTGGGCTTAAAGTGAAAGACGGCCAGTTACGTGCCGGGGACACCAACATCAGCCGGCGTCTGACAGTGGGACGCTCACCAATATAAGACAACCGCACTACTCGTGTGAATGTTTCCCACGCGGCCGCTCTGATCGGAGAAGAAGATGTCACGGTTCGTCAATCGCCAGAAGAGGTCAGCGGCACGGCGGAATTGCTGGTCGAAGCGCATGGCGAGGCGCGAAAGCTCATCCAGCAAGGGAGTCTGCGTCAGGAAAGAGCGAGAACGCATCGATCTGGCGTTGGCAGCTCGCGCGAGGCGAGCCGTCCAGCTACGCATCGTTGATGCATTTGGAAGGCATCTGCGCGGCGCAGGAGCGGGGCCCACGAACGAAGATCTCCAGGCCTTCGCGAAGCTGGCTGTTGCGGAGCAGCGGCTTCGGCGCCGGCTTGCACCGACCAGGTCCTCCGGCAAGGAGAGCCGCCGTGAGCTCTAGCATCGTTGTGGGCGAAAAGAATCCGCCGGGCGTGGTCTACGGAAACCTGATGGACCTGGCGCTGCTGCGTACAGGGCTAGGCTCGACGGAGATCTGCGAAGCCTGCAGCACCATCAACCTCGGCTCTGCGCGATTTTGCAAGGGCTGTACGCACAAGCTCCCAGCCTTCTACGACGACGAGCGCGCCTTCGAACCCACGTTCCTGAGCGGGCGTCAACAGCCGGGTTCACTCTTGCCGACGCGAACATTGGATCTGGGTGCATTCTGGCTGGTGGTCAACTTGCTCGCGGGCATAACCGCGCTGGTGCCGATCGCATAGCGCCAGCAACAAGCTGCAAGCCATGACCGAGGCAGCCCGCCAACCTAGATCGGACCCTAGCGAGCCGGTGACGGGTTCACCGACGTTGGTCGCTGCAAATGAGCCGCAGCAAGCGTTGAATTCAGCACCATCGGCGGTACCGGCACAGCCCGACTGGACAGACTGGCAGGCGCCGGGCCCGGCGATTCAGCCGCAGCATCTGACTCGCGTCTGCAGCCAGTGCCAGACCCTCAACAGGGACACGGCCCGGTATTGCCGTCATTGCGCCGCAAAGCTTCTGCCGGAGAGCGACAAATCGACGCAGACGCGGACAAATGACACGCCTGCGCCGCAAGGCTCGACCCGATCTCTGGATTCCTGGCCTCCGATGCGCGCCGAGCGCGGGAGCAAGACGCCTCGTCGGGTCTTGGGAATTCCTGTGCCTGCAGGCGTTGATGTGTCGATCGTCTGGCTGTTGATCATCCTGGCGCTGCTGCATGTCGTCTTCGTGCTCTGGTATCTCGGGCGACCCGCCAGGCAGGGACCGCCGATCTCTGGTCCGGCCTCGGTGGCCACGAAGCCGAGCGCGGCACCAGAAAGTCCGACCCCACCAATGTCGCCCCGGGCCGCTGAGCCAGCTGTCGCCATTCAGGCCGAACGCGAGCCCGCTCGGCCGGCCGATCAGATTTCCGCCGAGCCGGTTCCTGCGCCCTCGATGCAAGCGCTGAGCGACCCCCTTCCATCGACGGATGCGGAGGCCAGGACAGAATCAGCGCATCCTCAGACTCAAGAGGCCCAGCTTGCCCCGGCGCCCACGGGTTCTGTTGCTGAAAACGAGGCCACCCCACCCCAGGGGGCATCGGCTAGCGTAGGGGAGCCCATGCGTGTCGCATCGGCGCGCAGGCCCAACAAGTCCGGATCCGTCGGCCTCGCCCGGACTGATAGATCGACGAAACCGCATGAGCGCCAGAGGCTTGTCGAAGCACACAAAGCCGAGCCAAGGGTGGCCACTGCGCCTGAGAAGGCAGGCGATCTCACGGGCAACGCAGCTTCCAGGGGCCTTGCTCCGCCGGTCGCTGCTCAGCCACCATTGGTTCCCGGTGCGCCGCCCCGCGTGAGCGAGCCGCGTTCCGGCGCGGTGCCGCGCACGCAATACCAGGTCGCGGCCCCTAGGTCGCCCGCGGCTCCCGCCTATTGCGATAGGTACAACCCCTACGGTGAGGCGCCGTGCGTGAACGCTTTCCCACCGACCCGGATGGCGCAGCCATCGCCTGCCGGTCAGCGCCCTGGTGAGACTGGAGTGCCGCCTAAGGGGAAAGGCAGCCTCAATTGGCTCTTTGCAGGTGGCGACGGGTCTGGCGGCGGTGGCGCTGGCGGCTCGGGTGGTAGCGGACCTGGTGGTGGCGCCGGCGGCGGCGGACCTGGTGG
>NZ_LMTS01000346.1:0-11873 GCF_001541225.1 Variovorax sp. WDL1
CCGGACGCACCGGACGCACCGGACGCACCGGACGCACCGGCGGTCGAGGAACCTCCTGCGGCCGAACCCCGGGCGCCTATGGCGACCCAGGCCCGGGATGAGGGCGGCGAAGAGGAGGAAGAGGAAGAGGAGCCGGACGAGGAGGAAGACGACCTGGACCGCGCCCGCCGCGCCGCCGAGCGCGAGCAGCGTAATGCGCCGCCGCCCGAGCCGATCCGCTTCGTCGACGTCGTCTCGGGCCAGTTCGACGCCGACGAGGACAGCCCCGAGGTGCCTCCGCTCAAGCGTGTGCTGCTGCCCGAAGCCGACTCGCCGAAGCTGCACAAGGTGCTGGCGCAGGCAGGCCTGGGCTCGCGGCTCGAGATGGAACAGCTCATCCTGCAGGGGCGCATCTCGGTCAACAACGAGCCGGCCCACATCGGCCAGCGCATCCAGTTCGGCGATCAGGTCAAGCTCAACGGCAAGCCGATTCGCTACCGCATTGCGCCGCCGCCGGCGCGCGTGATCGCCTACCACAAGCCTGTCGGCGAGGTCGTCACGCACGACGATCCGCAGAACCGCCCCACCGTGTTCCGCAAGCTGCCGCGCCTGCCGCAAGGCAAGTGGCAGTCGGTCGGGCGCCTCGATCTCAACACCGAAGGCCTGCTGCTCTTCACCAGCTCCGGCGAGCTGGCCAACCAGCTGATGCATCCGCGCTTCGGCCTGGAGCGCGAGTACGCGGTGCGGGTGCTGGGCGCGCTGAGCAACGACGAGAAGCAGCGCCTGCTCGAAGGCGTGCGCCTCGACGACGGGATGGCGCATTTCGGCACCATCGAGGACGGCGGTGGCGAAGGCTCGAACTGCTGGTACCGCGTCACCATCTCCGAGGGCCGCAACCGCGAGGTGCGCCGCCTTTTCGAATCGGTGGGCCACGCGGTCAGCCGCCTGATCCGCATCCGCTACGGCGCCATGGTGTTGCCGCGCGGCCTGAAGCGCGGCGCCTGGATGGAGTTGGACGAGCGCGACATTCGCGCGCTGTTCCAGGCCGCGGGCGCAGAGCGCCCCGCACGGGGCGCCGCCGGTCCAAGGGGCGGCGGCCAGGAAGGCGGTGGCCGCAACAACCGCAATCGCAAGCGCCGCGGCAACCGCAACGGCGGCGGTGCACAGCCCGAGGGCCGCGAGCCACCGATCCCGAATCCGCTGACCAGCGGGCCCAACGCCCGCGGCCGCGGCGGCAACGGCGGCGCGCCGCAAGGGCAAGGACAGGGGCAGGCGCGCCGCAATCGTCAGGGCGGCAAGCGTGACGATCGCGCGCCGGGCGGCGGCGGTGGCAACAGCCAGCCCGATCCGATGAAGACCTCGCTGGGCTACATCGGCGCCGACAGCTTCTCGCGCCAGCGCAAGGAGCAGCGCGCCGGTCCGCGCCGCGGCGGCGGGGGAGGGCCCTCGGGCGGCAATTTCGGTGGGCAGGGCGGCCAGGGCGGCGGGCGCCGCCGCGGCCGCTGAATCGCGCGCCCGGCCGGGTTCATTCACTCGCCCGTCACGGGCGGTGAGGGCCGTGCCGGTTAAAATCAAAGGCTTTGTCAAGGGAGCGCAGCCTGTCGCTGCGGCTTGACGGAACTCATCGAAATCCAAGCACTCAGGAAAGCACTTCAATGGCCATCGAACGCACCCTCTCCATCATCAAGCCCGACGCCGTGGCGAAGAACGTCATCGGCAAGATCGTCTCCCGCTTCGAGGCCGCCGGCCTCAGGATCGTGGCCGCCAAACTGGTGCAGCTGTCGCAGGCCGACGCCGAGCAGTTCTACGCCGTGCACAAGGAGCGCCCCTTCTTCAAGGATCTGGTCAGCTTCATGATCTCCGGTCCCGTGTTCGTCCAGGCACTCGAGGGCGAGGACGCCATCTCCAAGAACCGCGACCTGATGGGCGCCACCGATCCGAAGAAGGCCGCACCCGGCACCATCCGCGCCGACTTCGCGGACAGCATCGATGCCAACGCCGTCCACGGCTCGGACGCCGCGGAAACCGCGAAGGTCGAGATCGCCTTCTTCTTCCCCGAGCTCAAGGCCCGCTGAGGCGGAGCCTTCCCCCGCGCAATGACCACGGCCAACCTGCTCGACTTCGATCTCGAGGGGCTGGCCGCGTTCTGCGAAAGGCTCGGCGAGAAGCGCTTCCGCGCCACCCAGTTGTTCCGCTGGATCCACCAGCGCGGCGCGAGCGACTTCGCGCAGATGACCGACCTCGCCAAGTCGCTGCGCGAGAAACTCGCGGGCAGCGCGAAGGTAGAGGCGCTGCCGGTCATCACCCAGCAGGAATCGGCTGACGGCACCATCAAATGGCTGTTCGATGTCGGCGACGGCAACGCGGTCGAGGCCGTGTTCATCCCCGAGGACGATCGCGGCACGCTGTGCGTGTCGTCCCAGGCCGGTTGCGCGGTGGGCTGCCGCTTCTGCTCCACCGGCCACCAGGGCTTCAGCCGCAACCTGAGCACCGGCGAGATCATTGCCCAGCTCTGGTTTGCCGAGCACTTCCTGCGCAAACACCTGGGACGTGACGAGCGCGTCATTTCCAACGTGGTGATGATGGGCATGGGCGAGCCGCTGCAGAACTACGCGGCCCTGGTGCCTGCCTTGCGCACCATGCTCGACGACAACGGCTATGGCCTGTCGCGCCGTCGGGTGACGGTGTCGACCTCAGGCGTGGTGCCCATGATCGATCGGCTCGGCGCCGACTGCCCGGTGGCGCTGGCGGTGTCGCTGCATGCGCCCAACGATGCGCTGCGCGACGACCTGGTTCCGCTCAATCGCAAGTACCCGCTGGCCGAGCTGCTGGAGGCGTGTCAGCGCTACCTGGCGCATGCGCCGCGCGACTTCATCACCTTCGAGTACTGCATGCTCGACGGCGTGAACGACCAGCCCGAGCACGCGCGGCAGCTGGTCGAACTGGTGCGCTCGCAGGGCATCTCCTGCAAGTTCAACCTCATCCCATTCAACCCCTTCCCGGCCTCGGGCCTGCTGCGCTCGCCGCAGCCGCGCGTGCTCGCCTTCGCCAGGCTCCTGGGCGAAGCCGGGATCGTGACCACGGTGCGCAAGACCCGCGGCGACGACATCGACGCGGCCTGCGGCCAGTTGGCCGGCGACGTGAAGGACCGGACCAGGGCCGCCGAGCGCATGGCGCAGCGGCGCACCGTGGTGCTGCACCCGGCGCGCAAGAAGCCAGCCACCCCCACCGCCCAGGAGCAATGAAGCAATGATCAAGGCCCCTTCGACCGCGCGGCAGCGGATGATGCAAGCGCTCATCGGCCTTGCGGCGGCGTTCCTGCTCGCCGGCTGCGCCACCAAGGATGCCGGCGTGCCCAGCACGGCCGGCAACGCGGGCGGCATCGTCACCGACTCGGACGAGGGCAACGCCCGCAAGCGCGCCCGGCTGCGCCTCGAGCTGGCCATCGGCTACTTCGAGCACGGGCAGCCCACGGTGGCGCTGGACGAGATCAAGCAGGCGCTCGCCGCCGATCCCAACTTTGCCGACGCCTACAACCTGCGCGGCCTGGTCTACATGCGCCTGGACGACGCTGGCCTGGCCGAGGACAGCTTCCGCCGCGCGATCGCGCTGAACCCGCGGGATCCCAACACGCTGCACAACTACGGCTGGCTGCTGTGCCAGCAGAACCGCTTCGCCGACGCACAGCAGCAGTTCGCGGCGGCCCTGGCCATCTCCACCTACGGCGATCGCGCCAAGACGCTGATGACGCAGGGCGTGTGCCACCTGCGCGCGGGGCAGCGCCCCGAGGCCGAGCGCAGCCTGACGCAAGCCTACGAGCTCGATGCCGCCAACCCGGTGATCGGCTACAACCTGGCTTCGTTGCTGGCGCAGCGCGAGGACTGGTCGCGCGCGCAGTTCTACATCCGCCGCATCAACAACGGTCCCGCGGCCAGCGCCGAGACGCTGTGGCTGGGCATCAAGATCGAGCGCCGGCTCAACAACCGCGACGCGGTCACCCAGCTTGCCGGACAGCTCCAGCGGCGCTTTCCCCAGTCGCGCGAGGCAGTGGCCTATGAGCGCGGAAACTTCAATGATTGAGAAGGCGAGCGAATTCGGGGCCTCTGCTGCGGTACCCCTGATGACAGGCGACAGCACCCACATGTCGGCTGGTGACATGCTGCGCCAGGCACGCGAGGCGCACGGCCTGCACCTCGACATGGTGGCCGCCGCGCTCAAGGTGACGCCGCAGAAGCTGGCCGCGCTGGAGTCCGACGACATCGAGGCCTTGCCCGATCCGGTGTTTGCGCGTGCGCTCGCTGCCAGTGTCTGTCGCGCCCTGCGCATCGACTCCGCGCCGGTGCTGGCCAAGCTGCCCGGCGCGCAGCCCGCGGGCCTGGCAGAAGCCGATCGCACCATGAGCAAGGCCCTGCCGTCGCAGGTGCGCGCCGGCAGCAGCTCGAGCGGCCTGCCGTCGCGCCCGCTGCTGATGGTGGTCGGGCTGCTGCTGGTCGGCGCGGCGGTGCTCTTCTGGCTGCCGCAATCGGTTTTCGATCGGGTCGGCGAGGCGATCTCGCAGATCACCGGCCGGGCCGACAGCAGCGAGCCGTCGGCGCCTTCGGCACAAGCGCCCGCAGGGCCACAGGCTGGCGGTACTGTTGTCGAGTCTGTCCAGTCCGCGGCGCCGGCTGCTGCCCTCGCCGCCAGCGGGGTACCGGCCACCGCGGCAGCTCCGGAGGTCCAGGCCCCGGCGCCGTCGCCGGTCGATGCGCCGGAACTGATCGTCTTCGTCGCGCGCGAGGACTCCTGGATCACGGTGAACGACGCCGGCGGCAAATCCCTGTTGCGGCGCACGGTGCAGGCCGGCGAAACCGTCGGGCTGAACGGCACCTTGCCCATGTCCGTGGTCATTGGCCGCGCCTCGGTCGTGGACGTGCAGGTGCGCGGCAAGGCCTTCGACCTGAAGCCGCTGACGCGCGGCGGCGGTGTGGCCCGGTTCGAGGTGAAGCCGTGAGACGCCGGGCCGCTCCCAAGTCGAACAGCACCGTAGCGCGCAGCGCGGAGGTTACGCAATGAACGATGACACGGTGACCCCGGGAGGCTGTTTGCCCATCGAGTCGGCCGCACCGGGCGCGCGCCGCTCGCGTCAGGCCAGCGTGGTGTGGGGTCCGCGCACCGTCACCGTGGGGGGCGACGCGCCGGTGCGGGTGCAGTCGATGACCAACACCGATACCGTGGACGCAATCGGCACCGCGATCCAGGTCAAGGACTTGGCGCAGGCCGGCTCGGAAATGGTGCGCATCACCGTCAACACGCCCGAGGCCGCGGCGCAGGTGCCCTACATTCGCGAGCAGCTCGACCGCATGGGCGTCGATGTCCCGCTGATCGGCGATTTCCACTACAACGGCCACCGCCTGCTGACCGACTTCCCGGCCTGCGCGGAGGCACTCAGCAAGTACCGCATCAACCCTGGCAACGTGGGCAAGGGCGACAAGCGCGACCGCCAGTTCGGCCAGATGATCGAGGCCGCCATGCGGTGGAGCAAGCCGGTGCGCATCGGCGTCAACTGGGGCAGCCTCGACCAGGAGTTGCTGGCCGGCCTGATGGACGTCAACAGCCGCCGCCCCGAGCCCTGGGACGCCAGGCAGGTGATGTACGAGGCGCTGGTCAGCTCGGCCATCGGTTCGGCCCAACTGGCCGAATCGATGGGCATGGACGGCCGCCAGATCATCCTCAGCTGCAAGGTGAGCGGCGTGCAGGACCTGATCTCGGTCTATCGGGAGCTGGCCAGGCGCTGCGACTACGCGCTGCACCTGGGCCTGACCGAGGCCGGCATGGGCACCAAGGGCACGGTGGCCTCGGCGACCGCCTTGTCGATCCTGCTGCAGGAAGGCATCGGCGACACGATCCGCGTCTCGCTGACGCCCCAGCCCGGCGAGTCGCGCACGCAGGAGGTGGTGATCGCCAACGAGATCCTGCAGGCCCTGGGCCTGCGGGTGTTCGTGCCCAGCGTCACCGCCTGCCCCGGCTGCGGGCGCACCACCAGCACCACCTTCCAGGTGCTGGCCAAGGAGATCGACGACTACCTGCGCATGCAGATGCCGGTCTGGCGCACCAAGTATCCGGGGGTCGAGACGATGAAGGTGGCCGTGATGGGCTGCATCGTCAACGGTCCCGGCGAGAGCAAGCATGCCGACATCGGCATCAGCCTGCCCGGCACCGGCGAGGCGCCGGCCGCGCCGGTCTTCATCGATGGCGAGAAGGCGCTCACGCTGCGTGGCGAGAACATCGCCGCAGAGTTTCATCAACTGGTCGAAAACTACGTCGAGAAACGCTTCGGCGGCGCGGCTGCCGCGCAACCCGCCTGAGCGTCCACATCCATGGCTGACAAATTGAATGCCGTCAAGGGCATGAACGACACCTTGCCGCCGGAATCGGCGCGCTGGGAATGGCTCGAGGGCGTCGTGCGCGAGCTGATGTCGCGCTTTGCCTACCGCAACATCCGCACGCCGATCCTCGAGCACACGGCCCTGTTCGTGCGCGGGATCGGCGAGGTGACGGACATCGTCGAGAAGGAGATGTATTCCTTTCACGACCGCTCGGACAAGTACGGCGACAACGACCACCTGACGCTGCGCCCGGAGAACACCGCCGGCATCGTGCGCGCCGCGATCGAGCACAACATGCTCTACGACGGTGGCAAGCGCCTGTGGGCCATCGGCCCGATGTTCCGGCGCGAGAAGCCCCAGCGCGGGCGCTTCCGCCAGTTCCACCAGATCGATGTCGAGGCACTGGGCTTCGCCGGGCCGGACGTCGATGCCGAACTGGTCCTGCTGGCCAACGCGCTGTGGAAGGCCATCGGCCTGGCCGACGTGCGGCTGGAGATCAACAGCCTCGGCCAGCCGGCCGAGCGCGCGCAGCACCGTGCGCATCTGATCGCGCACTTCGAGGCGCATGCCGGCCAGCTCGACGAGGACGCCCGGCGCCGCCTGCACAGCAATCCGTTGCGGATCCTCGACACCAAGAATCCCGCGATGAAGTCACTGGTGGAAGCGGCGCCCAAGCTGATCGACTTCCTGGGGGCAGAGTCGCTGGCGCACTTCGACGGCCTGAAGGCCATCCTCGACGCCAACGGGATCGCGTACACCGTCAACCCGCGACTGGTGCGCGGCCTCGACTACTACAACCTGAGCGTCTTCGAGTTCGTGACCGACCGGCTCGGTTCCCAGGGCACGGTGTGTGCCGGCGGGCGCTACGACGGCCTGTTCGAGCAACTGGGCGGCAAGCCCGCGCCCGCCGTGGGCTGGGCGATCGGCGTGGAGCGCGTACTTGAGCTGCTGAAGGAGCAGGGTGCCGCGATCCCCGCGCCCGCGCCGGACGCCTATGCGGTGGTGCCGGATGCGACTGCAATGCCGGTCGCGCTGCGTACGCTGCAGCAGCTGCGCGAAGCCGGGGTGCGGGTGCAGATGCACGCCGCTACCGCCGATGGCCTGGGCAGCTTCAAGTCGCAGTTCAAGAAGGCCGACAGCAGCGGTGCGGCCTACGCGCTGATCTTCGGTGCCGACGAACTGGCGCGCGGCGAGCTCACGGTGAAGGCGTTGCGCGACGGCACCGGCGCCCAGACCCCACGCCCGCTGGCCGATCCGGCTGCCTGGGCCGCCACCCTACAATCCCCGGCTCCCAAGAACTGACCGCACATGGCCACCCATCTCGATCTCGAAGAACAGGAACAGCTCGATCAGCTCAAGCATTTCTGGAACACATACGGCACGCTGATTACCTGGGTCGTGGTGTTGGCGGCAGGCGCCTTCCTGGCCTGGACCGGCTGGCAGTACTGGCAGCGCGAGCAGACGGCGCGCGCCTCGGCGCTCTACGACGAGCTCGAGCGCGGCGCGCAGGCTGGCGACACGGCCCGCGTCGAGCGCGCGCTCGCCGACATGAAGAGCAAGTTCGCCGGGACGGCCTATGCCCAGCAGGGCGGCCTGCTGGCCGCCCGCGTGCTGTATGAAAAGGGCAATGCCGACGCCTCCCGCGCGGCGCTGGCCTGGGTGGCGGAGCACGGCACCGACGCCGGCTACCAGGCCGTGGCCCGGTTGCGCCTGGCCGGCGAGCTGCTCGAGGCCAAGTCCTACGACGAGGCGCTCAAGCAGCTTTCTGCCGGCATGCCCAAGGAATTCGAGGCCCTCGCGGCCGACCGCAGGGGCGACATCTACATGACCCAGGGCAAGCGCGAGGAAGCCAAGGCCGAATACCGCAAGGCCTGGGCCGCCTTCGACTCGGGCAACGAATACCGCCGACTGGTCGAGATCAAGCTCAACGCGGTCGGTGTCGACCCCAACAGCCTGGCTCCGGCCGGCACCGCATCTCCCGCCAAGAACACACCATGAATTTCAGCCAGCGTTCGATGCTTCCCGCCTCCCTCCTGCGCGCCGGGGCCGTTGCGCTCTTCGTCGCCGCGCTCGCGGCCTGCTCGGGCACGCCCAAGCCCAAGCCGGCCGAGCTGCCGCCCAACCCGGCGTTGCTCGGCGTGCGGCAGGCCTGGAACATCCGCATTCCGAAGGTCGAGTTCCCCCTCACCACCGACGTGAGCGGCGACATGGTGACGGTGGCTTCCAGCGACGGCACCGTGGTCATGATCGATGCCCGCTCGGGCCAGGAGTCCT
This sequence comes from Variovorax sp. WDL1, assembly GCF_001541225.1. GTDB lineage: Bacteria > Pseudomonadota > Gammaproteobacteria > Burkholderiales > Burkholderiaceae_C > Variovorax. The sequence goes on from NZ_LMTS01000346.1 coordinate 8,622, forward strand.
GGCGCGCCAACGTGGGCAGCCCGCTGGCTGCCGGCGTGGGGAGCGATGGTTCGCTCGTGGCGGTCGTCACCACCGGCAACGAACTGGTCGCCCTGCAGGGCGGAAAGGTGCAGTGGCGGCAGCGGCTTTCGGCCCAGTCGTACACCGCGCCGCTGGTGGCCGGACGCCGCGTCTTCGTGCAGAGCGCCGATCGCACCACCAGCGCCTGGGACGGACAGAGCGGTCGCCGGCTGTGGTCGCAGCAGCGCACTGCCGAGAACCTGGTGCTGAAGCGCTCGGGCGTGCTGATCGCGGTCAACGACACGCTGGTGGTCGGCGTCGGCGGGCGCTTGGTCGGCATCAACCCGGCCAACGGCACGTCGCGCTGGGAAGCGCCCATCGCCGCGCCGCGCGGCACCAACGACGTCGAGCGTCTGGTCGACCTGACCGGCAGTGTGAGCCGCGTCGGCGACTCCGTCTGCGCGCGCGCGTACTACGCCAGCGTCGGCTGCGTCGACACCTCGCGTGGCACCTTGGCCTGGAGCAAGCCGGCCAGCGGGGCCGACGGCATTTCCGGCGACGACCGCTTCATCTACGGCACCGAGGACAACGGCAATGTGGTGGCGTGGCGCCGCGAAGACGGCGAGCGCGCCTGGCAGGTCGAGCGCTTCAAGTACCGCACGCTGACCGCGCCACTTGCGGTCGGGCGCTCGCTGATCATCGGCGACGCCGCCGGCCTCGTGCATGTGATCTCGCGCGAGGACGGCGCGCTGCTCAATCGCCTCACGCCCGACGGCTCGCCCATTGCCGCGGCGCCCGTGCTTTCGGGCAACACGGTGGTGGTTGCGACCCGCAACGGCGGGATCTTCGGCTATCGGCCCGAGTAGAACGTAGAACGGCGAACGCTCGACCATGAAACCCGTCATTGCACTGGTCGGGCGCCCCAACGTCGGCAAATCGACGCTGTTCAACCGCCTGACCCAGACGCGCGACGCCATCGTCGCCGACTTCGCCGGTCTCACGCGCGACCGCCACTACGGGAACGGCCGCCAGGGCCGGTACGAATTCATCGTCATCGACACCGGCGGCTTCGAGCCCGACGCAGGCAGCGGCATCTTCAAGGAGATGGCCAAGCAGACGCGACAGGCGGTGGCGGAGTCCGACGTGGTGATCTTCGTGCTGGATGCGCGCGAAGGGCTCTCGGCGCAGGACCACGACATTGCCAACGAGCTGCGCCGCCTCGGCAAGCCCTGCGTGCTTGCGGCCAACAAGGCCGAGGGCATGAAAGACAACGCGCGGCTCGCCGAGTTCTACGAGCTGGGCTTCGGCGAGGTGCACGGCGTCTCTGCCGCACACGGGCAGGGCATCCGCGGTCTGGTCGAGCTCGCACTCGATCCGCTGGCGCTGCCCGAGCCGGACGACGAGGACGAGGAAGAAGTCAACAAGCCGATCAAGCTCGCCGTCGCGGGCCGGCCCAACGTCGGCAAGTCCACCCTGATCAACACCTGGCTCGGCGAGGAGCGGCTGGTCGCCTTCGACCTGCCCGGCACCACGCGCGACGCGATCTCCGTGCCCTTCGAGCGCAACGGACAGCGCTTCGAACTCATCGACACCGCGGGCCTCAGGCGCAAGGGCAAGGTGTTCGAGGCGATCGAGAAGTTCTCGGTGGTCAAGACCCTGCAGGCCATCGAGTCCGCCAATGTGGTGCTGCTCCTGATCGATGCCACCGAGGGCGTCACCGACCAGGACGCCCACATCGCCGGCTACATCCTGGAGAGCGGCCGCGCGGTGGTGATCGCGATCAACAAGTGGGACGCGGTCGACAGCTATCAGCGCGAGCAGATCCAGCGCCAGATCGAGACCCGGCTGGCCTTCCTGAAGTTCGCCTCCCTGCACTTCATCTCGGCCACCAGGCGCCAGGGGCTGGGCCCGCTGTGGCAGGCCATCGCGCAGGCACACAAGTCCGCGACCCGCAAGATGTCGACACCGGTGCTCACGCGCCTGCTGCTCGAGGCCGTGCAGTTCCAGGCGCCCAAGAAGTCAGGCATGTTCCGGCCCAAGATGCGCTATGCGCACCAGGGAGGCATGAACCCGCCGGTGATCGTCATCCATGGCAACTCGCTGGAGCACGTCACCGAAGCCTACCGGCGCTTTCTCGAGGGACGCTTCCGCAAGGAGTTCGATCTTGTCGGCACGCCGCTGCGCATCGAGTTCAAGACCTCGCACAATCCCTATGCCGACAAGGAAGGCTGAACGCCCGCTGTTGGCGCGGCGCTGCTGCATTTCGGGGCGGGCCGCGCGAGCGGTGCGGGCGCCCGAAGTTCCGGCTTTACAGTGCCGTTATTTTTTGCGGGCCATTCGGGTTTCGTGCTGCAGTGCGGAAGTGCTGTGTTAAGGTGACCGCTCCAACAACTACTCTTGAACACGGAGAATATCGTGAGCAATAAAGGGCAACTCCTACAAGACCCCTTTCTGAATACCTTGCGTCGAGAGCACGTGCCGGTTTCGATCTATTTGGTCAACGGCATCAAGCTGCAAGGGCAGATCGAGTCTTTCGATCAGTACGTCGTGTTGCTTCGCAATACGGTGACTCAGATGGTCTACAAGCATGCCATCTCTACCATCGTGCCGGGTCGGGCCGTCAACTTCTCGGCAACCGAGAACGACGGCGCTCCTGCCTGAGTGCACGGAGCGCGGCGGCTCGCCCGCCGCGCTTTTTCCAATTGATTCCGCTTGTCTGAACTGAATTCCCGGAAAGACGGTGCCGTCGTCCTCGTCGGCGTCGATTTCGGGTTGCCCCATTTCGACGGCGAGCTCGAGGAACTCGGTCTCCTCGCGCAGACCGCGGGCCTTGCCCCAGTCGCGCGCCTGGTCGCCAAGCGCCGAGCGCCCGATGCGGCCCTGTTCGTCGGCAGCGGCAAGGCCGAGGAGATCCGCGAGCTGGCCGATCTGCACGGCGCCAGCGAGGTGATCTTCGACCAGGCACTGAGCCCCGCGCAGCAGCGCAACCTCGAGCGCCAGCTCGGTGTGGCTGTGTACGACCGCACCTTCCTGATCCTCGAGATCTTCGCGCAGCGCGCGCGCTCTCACGAAGGCAAGCTGCAGGTCGAACTGGCGCGGCTGCAGTACCTCAGCACGCACCTGGTGCGGCGCTGGTCTCACCTGGAGCGCCAGCGCGGCGGCATCGGTGCGCGGGGCGGTCCGGGCGAGACCCAGATCGAACTCGACCGCCGCATGATCGGCGACGCCATCCGCCGCACCCGCGAGCGGCTC
>NZ_LMTS01000346.1:11909-17263 GCF_001541225.1 Variovorax sp. WDL1
GCCAGCGCGGCACCCAGCGGCGCCAGCGCGAGCGGCGCGACACCTTCAACATCTCGCTGGTCGGCTACACGAACGCCGGCAAGTCCTCGTTGTTCAATGCGCTGGTGAAGGCGCGTGCCTATGCAGCCGACCAGCTGTTCGCCACGCTCGACACCACCACCCGGCATCTGTATCTCGGCGATGCACGCCGCAAGGTGTCGATCTCCGACACCGTGGGCTTTATCCGCGAGCTGCCGCACGGGCTGATCGACGCCTTCAAGGCCACCCTGCAGGAGGCGGTCGATGCCGATCTGCTGCTGCACGTGGTGGATGCCTCCAACCCGCACCATCCGGAGCAGATGGCCGAGGTGCAGTCGGTGCTGAGGGAGATCGGCGCCGACACCGTGCCGCAGCTCCTGGTCTTCAACAAGCTCGACGCCCTCGACGACACACAGCGCCCGCTGTCGCTCGCCGACGAGATCGAAGTCGACGGTGTGCAGGTGCCGCGCATCTTCCTGAGCGCCCACACCGGCGAGGGCGTGGCAGCGCTGCGGGCCGAGCTCGGGCGGCGTTTGCCGTCGGTGAGCGAGGCCATGACCCCAGAGCCGGACGCCGAATTACACGGTCCAGCCGGCGGATTGGCACAATCCCCTCACTGACCAGAGAAGAGATCGAATGAATGCAAAGCCAGTGTGGAGACGGTTTCAGGGCATGTTCAACCTGAATGACGGGCGTTGGGGCCGCGGCGACGAGCCGTCCTCGAACGGGGATCGTCCCAATGCCAATCGTCCCGATGACGACTCCGGAGCTCCCAGCAACAACAACAGCAACCGTCCGCGCGGCCAGGGGCCGAACCAGGGCCCGCCTGACCTCGACGAGCTCTGGCGCGACTTCAACCGCAAGCTTGGTGGCCTGTTCGGCGGCGGGCGCGGCAACGGCGGCCGCCCGAATGGAGGCAATGGGGGCAACGGCCTCAAGCCCGACATGAAGAATGCCGGCGTCGGCCTGGGCCTGGTGGCTGCAGTCGCCGTCCTGATCTGGCTGGGCACCGGCTTCTTCATCGTCAACGAAGGCCAGCAGGCCGTGATCACGCAGTTCGGCCGCTACAAGACGACCGTGGGCGCGGGCTTCAACTGGCGCCTGCCATACCCGATCCAGCGCCACGAGATCGTGGTCGTGACGCAGATCCGCTCGATCGATGTCGGCCGCGACTCGATCGTGCGCTCGACCGGCTTGCGCGAGTCGGCCATGCTGACCGAAGACGAGAACATCGTCGAGATCAAGTTCGCCGTGCAATACCGCCTGAGCGACGCCCGCGCCTATCTCTACGAGAGCAAGGCGCCGACCGATACCGTCGTGCAGGTTGCGGAGACCGCGGTGCGCGAAGTGGTCGGCAAGATGAAGATGGATGCGGCGCTTGCCGAGGAACGCGACCAGATCGCTCCGCGCGTTCGCACGCTGATGCAGAACATCCTGGACCGCTACAAGGTCGGTATCGAGGTGGTGGGCATCAATCTGCAGCAGGGCGGGCTGCGTCCGCCGGAACAGGTGCAGGCCGCCTTCGACGACGTGCTCAAGGCCGGCCAGGAGCGCGAGCGTGCCAAGAACGAGGCGCAGGCCTATGCCAACGACGTGGTGCCGCGCGCCACGGGTACCGCCTCGCGCCTGAAAGAGGAGTCGGAGGCCTACAAGGCGAGGATCGTCGCGCAGGCGCAGGGTGACGCGCAGCGGTTCAGCTCGGTGCTGGCCGAGTACCAGCGGGCGCCGCAGGTCACGCGCGACCGCATGTACACCGATGCCATGCAGCAGATCTACAGCAACACGACGAAGGTGCTGGTCGATTCCAAGCAGGGCTCGAACCTCCTGTACCTGCCGATCGACAAGCTGATGCAGATGTCCGGCCAAACCGGTGCCGGCGCGCCCGCCGATGGTGCCAACCCGAACGTGGCCGGCACCGCGCCGCCGCAGTCGTCGGTGATCCCCGTCGTCCCGCCCAACGACGCGCGTGCACGCGATGGCCGCTCGCGCGACCGCGACGTGCGTTGAGGAGCAACACAGCATGAACAGACTAGGCTTCATCGTATCGTCGGTCCTCGTGGCGCTGGCGCTCCTGAGCTCCACGCTCTTCGTGGTCGACCAGCGCCAGTTCGGCGTGGTCTATGCCCTGGGCCAGATCAAGGACGTGATCACCGAGCCGGGATTGAACTTCAAGCTCCCGCCGCCTTTCCAGAATGTGTCGTACATCGACAAGCGCCTGCTGACGCTGTCCAGCCTCGATCCCGAGCCCATGCTCACGGCCGAGAAGCAGCGCGTGGTGGTCGACTGGTACGTGCGCTGGCGGATCACCAACCCCTCGGAATACATCCGCAACGTCGGCCTCGACGAGAACGCGGGCGCGGTGCAGCTCAACCGCGTGGTGCGCAACGCCTTCCAGGAGAACGTCAACAAGCGCACCGTGCGCGAGTTGATCTCGACGCGCCGCGAGGCCCTCATGAGCGACGTGCAGCGCGAGATGCTGGCGGTCGTGAAGGGCACCAAGCCCTGGGGCATCGACATCATCGATGTGCGTGTCACGCGCGTCGACTATGTGGAGGCGATCACCGAATCGGTCTACCGCCGCATGGAGGCTGAGCGCAAGCGCGTGGCCAACGAGCTGCGCTCCACCGGCTTCGCCGAAGGCGAGAAGATCCGCGCGGACGCCGACCGGCAGCGCGAGGTGATCGTCGCCAATGCCTACCGCGACGCCCAGAAGATCAAGGGCGAGGGCGACGCCCGCGCCGCATCGGCCTATGCCGACGCCTTCGGCCGCGATCCGCAGTTCGCGCAGTTCTACCGCAGCCTCGATGCCTACAAGCAGAGCTTCAACAAGAAGAGCGATGTCATGGTCCTGGACCCCTCGTCGGACTTCTTCCGTGCCATGCAGAGCTCGGGTGGCACGGCGGCGGCGGCGGGGCGGCGCTAGGCGTAGCGTTCGGACGTGAGCGCAGAGACCTTCTGGAGCGCGCTGGCACTCGTGCTGGTGATCGAGGGCCTCCTGCCGTTCGTGTCGCCCGGCGGCTGGCGGCGCGGCTTCGGCCAGCTCATGCAGCTGCGGGACGGGCAGCTGCGCTTCTTCGGCTTGTGCAGCATCCTGCTGGGGCTCTTCCTGCTCTGGGTCCTGGCCTGAGTCCCGGTTTCCCGCGGGCGAGTTGGCCCCCGGTGGCCCGGTAGAATCCGGTTTTAACCACGCCCCCGATCCCCATGTCCGCCTGGGTCCTCCCGGATCACATTGCCGATGTGCTGCCCTCCGAGGCGCGTCACATCGAAGAACTTCGACGCCAACTACTCGACACTGCCCGTGGCTACGGCTACGAGCTGGTGATGCCGCCGCTCCTCGAGCATCTGGAGTCTCTTCTGTCCGGCACCGGAGAGGCGCTGGACCTTCAGACCTTCAAGCTGGTCGATCAGCTCTCCGGGCGCAGCATGGGGCTGCGCGCCGACACCACGCCCCAGGTCGCGCGCATCGATGCCCACCTGCTCAACCGCCTCGGCGTGGCCCGGCTCTGCTATTGCGGCCCGGTGGTGCACACCCGGCCCGATCGCCCGCACGCGACCCGCGAGCCCCTCCAGTTCGGCGCCGAGATCTACGGCCATGGCGGGCTCGAGGCCGACACCGAGGTGCTGCGCCTCGCGCTCGACTGCCTGCGTGCGTCCGGCGTCCGGAATCCCGTCATCGTCGACCTGGCCGACGCGCGCATCGTGCGAACCCTGCTCGCCGGCGTGCCGGTTGACGCAGAGGTCATTGCGCGCGTCCATACCGCCCTGGCGGCGAAGGACGCCAGTGGCCTGCGCGAGTTCACCGCGGACTTCCCCGCTGCCTCGCGCGAGGGCCTGCTCGCGCTGGTGCGTCTCTATGGCGACGCCGCGGTGCTCGACGAAGCGGCCAGGGTCTTGCCCGACACGGGCGGCATGCGCCAGGCGCTCGCCGACCTGAAGCAACTGGCGCAGCGGCTGGACGGCGCGCGCGTGAGCTTCGACCTGGCCGACCTGCGCGGCTATGCCTACTACAGCGGCATGCGCTTCGGCATCTACACCGATGGCGCCAGCGACGCGCTGGTACGCGGCGGCCGCTACGACGAGGTGGGCGCGGTGTTCGGCCGCAATCGCCCTGCCGTCGGCTTCAGCCTCGACGTGCGAGAGCTCGTGGGCGTGCTGCCGGTGCGGCCCCTGCGCGCCGCGATCCGCGCGCCCTGGAGCGACGCCCCGGGGCTCGGCGAAACCATCGCCGCGTTGCGCAGCAAGGGCGAGACCGTGGTCTGCGTCCTGCCCGGGCACGAGAGCGAGATCGACGAATTCCACTGCGACCGCGAGCTGATCGCGCAGGGCGAGCAGTGGAAAGTCCAAGCCATCTGAATCTGAAAAGCGAAGCATCATGAGCGTTACCACCGGACGAAACGTGGTCGTCGTCGGCACCCAATGGGGCGACGAGGGCAAGGGCAAACTGGTCGACTGGCTGACCGAGAGCGCACAGGGGGTCGTGCGCTTCCAGGGCGGTCACAACGCGGGTCACACGCTGGTCATCAACGGCGTGAAGACCGCCCTGCACCTGATCCCCAGCGGCATCATGCGGCCCGGGGTCAAGTGCTACATCGGCAACGGCGTGGTGCTGTCGGCGGCCAAGCTCTTCGAGGAGATCGAGGGGTTGGAGAAAGCCGGTGTCGAGGTGCGCTCGCGCCTGCGCATCAGCGAGGCCTGCCCGCTGATCCTGCCTGTCCACGCCGCGCTGGACATCGCGCGCGAAGCCTACCGCGAGAAGGGCGGCATCGAGAAGATCGGCACCACCGGCCGCGGCATCGGCCCCGCCTATGAGGACAAGATTGCGCGCCGCGCCCTGCGTGTGCAGGACCTGAAGCACCCGGAGCGCTTCGCCGCCAAGCTGCGCGTGCTGCTCGAACTGCACAACCACGTGCTCACCCAGGTGCTAAGTGCGCCGGCGATCGAGTTCGATGCCGTCTACGACGAGGCGATGCGCCACGCGGAACTGCTCAAGCCCATGATGGCCGACGTCTCGCGCGAGCTGAACGACGCGCATCGCGCGGGCGCCAACCTGCTGTTCGAGGGTGCGCAGGGCACGCTGCTGGACGTGGACCACGGCACCTACCCCTATGTGACCTCCAGCAACTGCGTGGCCGGCAACGCCGCGGCCGGTGCGGGTGTCGGTCCGGGCATGCTGCACTACATCCTCGGCATCACCAAGGCCTACTGCACGCGCGTCGGCGGCGGGCCGTTCCCGACCGAGCTCGAATGGGACAAGCCCGGCACCGTCGGCTATCACCTGAGCACGGTCGGTGCCGAGAAGGGCGTGACGACCGGCCGCAGCCGCCGCTGCGGCTGGG
>NZ_LMTS01000346.1:17303-31791 GCF_001541225.1 Variovorax sp. WDL1
CCTCAAGCGCTCGGCGCAGGTCAACGGGCTCTCCGGCCTGTGCATCACCAAGCTGGACGTGCTGGACGGCCTGAAGGAGCTGCAACTGTGCACCGGCTACGAGCTGGACGGCGAGTACACCGACATCCTGCCGCTGGGCGCCGACGAGATCGAGCGCTGCACCCCTGTCTACGAGAAGCTCGAGGGCTGGACCGAGAGCACCGTGGGCGTCACGCAGTACGACAAGCTGCCGGTCAACGCGCGGCTCTACCTGCAGCGCATCGAGCAGGTCACCGGCGTGCCGATCCACATGGTGTCGACCAGCCCGGACCGCGATCACACGATCATGATGCGGCACCCCTACCTGGCAGATTGAACGACCGACCCACCCCGAGGAGATGGCATCCCATGCTGACTGAAGACGGCAAACACCTGTACGTGAGCTATGACGAGTACCACAACCTGATCGAGAAGCTCGCGATCAAGGTGCACCAGTCGGGCTGGCAGTTCGACACCATCCTGTGCCTGGCACGCGGCGGCATGCGGCCGGGCGACGTGCTGTCGCGCATCTTCGACAAGCCGCTGGCCATCATGTCGACCAGCTCCTACCGGGCGGATGCCGGCACGGTCCAGGGCCACCTGGACATCGCGCGCTACATCACCACCCCCAAGGGCGAGATCGCCGGCCGCGTGCTGCTGGTGGACGACCTGGCCGACTCCGGCCACACGCTGCATGCCGTGGTGGAGATGCTCAAGAGCAACTACGCGCCGATCAGCGAGCTGCGCAGCGCCGTCATCTGGACCAAGGCGCTGTCGACCTTCACGCCCGATTACTCGGTCGAGTACCTGCCCACAAATCCCTGGATCCACCAGCCCTTCGAGGGCTACGACTCGCTCGGTGCGGAGAAGCTGATCGAGAAGTGGTCGGTCTGAAGACGCCAAGGCCTTACTGCTGCTTCAGCAGCTCGGTATAGCGCCGCTGCATCTCCTCGGTCGACAGCTGCTCGATGCTGTGGCCGATGTTCCAGCGGTGACCGAAGGGGTCCCGAAAGGACCCCGAGCGCTCGCCGTAGAACTGATCCTGCACTGCGATGTCGAGCTCCGCGCCGGCCTTCAGCGCGCGCTCGACCACCGCATCGGCGTCGTCCACATGCAGGTGGATCGTCACCGAGGTCGCGCCGGTGCTCCGGGGGCCGCGGATGCCGTACTCGGGAAATTCGTCGCACAGCATCAGCGTGGTGCCGCCGAAGTCGACCTCGGCATGGCCGATGCGGCCGCTGGGCTCGGTCAGCCTGAATTTTTCGGTCGCGCCGAAGACCTCGCCGTACCAGGCGATGGCCTTGGCGCTGTCGTTCACGCAGAGGTAGGCGAAGAGTTCATGGATTGCCATCGGGGCCTCCTGTCAGCAGCAGGGGCCATTGTCGGGCGCCAGCGGGCAGGCGTCGACTAGCATGGCGGCATGCCCAAGCCCATCACCGAACTGATCCACCATCCCTACCAGCCCCCCGCGAACTTCGCCGCGCCGCAGCCGGGCGTCTACAAGGCGTCGACCGTGTTCTTCGCCGATGTCGCGGCCATGCGCGCCCGCGACTGGAAGACCAAGGCCGGCTACACCTACGGCCTGCATGGCACGCCCACCACCTTCACCCTCGAAGAGCGGCTGGCCACGCTGGAAGGAGGCACCGAATGCCTGCTTGCACCCAGCGGCCTGGCGGCAATTGCGCTGGTGGCATTCGCCTTCCTGAAGACCGGCGACGAGGTCCTGCTTCCGGACAACGCCTACGGCCCGAACAAGGCGCTGTGCACGGGGGAGCTGGCCAATTTCGGCATCACGCACCGGCTCTACGACTCGATGAATCCGACCGATCTCGCGGCCAAACTCTCGGAGCGCACCCGCCTGGTGTGGATGGAGGCGGCCGGCTCGGTCACGATGGAGTTTCCGGACCTGCCGGCGCTGGCGGCGGTCTGCCGCGCCCGCGGCGTGCTCACGGCCCTGGACAACACCTGGGGTGCAGGCCTTGCCTTCGCTCCCTTCGACTTCAATGGCAGCGGGCAGGGCGTCGACATCTCGATCCATGCGCTCACCAAGTACCCGAGCGGCGGCGGCGACGTGCTGATGGGCAGCGTCGTGACGCGTGACGATCGGCTGCACCGCGCGCTCAAGCTCAGCCACATGCGCATGGGCTTCGGTGTCGGCGTAGGGGACGTGGAGGCGCTGTTGCGTTCGCTGCCCAGCATTGCGCTGCGCTACGAGGCGCACGACCGCAGTGCACGCGAGCTGGCCCGCTGGCTGGCCGATCGTGCCGAGATCGCGCAGGTGCTGCATCCGGCGCTCGAAGGCTCGCCAGGCCATGCGAACTGGCTGCGGCTGTGCGGTGCCACCGACCTGGCGGCAGGCCTGTTCTCCGTGGTGTTCGATGCCCGCTACAGCGCCGCGCAGGTCGACCGCTTCTGCGACAGCCTGAAGCTGTTCAGGCTCGGCTATTCCTGGGGCGGGCCGATCAGCCTGGTCGTGCCCTACGACATCGGCCTGATGCGCGACACGGGCGTCTCGCACTGGCCGCACAAGGGCACGCTGGTGCGCTTCTCGGTCGGGCTGGAGGACGCCGAGGACCTGCGCGCCGACCTGGAGCAGGCCCTCGCGGCCCTCTGAACCGGCCCCTTTATCGCGTACAGTGGGGAACGCGCAGTCACCGGGACTGCCTTTCAGGAAGGAGTACACGTGGCAACACCGAACTACGGCTACGAGAAGCGTCAGAAGGAGTTGGCCAAGAAGAAGAAGAAGGAAGAAAAGGCGCGCGAAAAAGCCGCTCGCAAGCTGAACCCCAGCAGCGAAGGTCTTGCGCCGGGCGACCCCGAAACCGATGTCGCCTCGCTGGAACGCGATCCGCCTACCGTGCCGGATCTGCCGACCAAGGACGGCTGAGCCGCTCCGACACCGCTCGGCACCCCGATCAGTGGAAAAAAGCCGCCGCAGGCGAAACCTGCAGCGGCTTTTTTTGTGCCTGTCGCTTCACGTCACTTGGATGGAAGCAGCTTGCGCAGCACGGGCCATACGTTGTCCAGCATGCGCGGCTGAGCGGCGGCCGTGGGATGGATGCGGTCGGGCTGGAACAGCGTCGCCGCCTCGGGGCCGTCGACGACGCCCTTGAGCAGGAAGGGCACCAGCGCCGCCTTCGTGCTGCTGGCCACCTTGGCGAAGATTGCTTCGAAGCGCCGCGTGTAGTCGCTGCCGTAGTTCGGCGGTACCTGGATGCCGACGATCACCACCTGGGCACCGGCCGCCTGTGCGGCCTTGGTCATCTGCGTGAGGTTGTCCTCGGTGCTCGAGAGCGAAAGGCCCCGCAGCGCGTCGTTGCCGCCCAGTTCGAGCAGCAAGTGCGTCGGCTTGTGCTGCGACAGCAAAGCCGCCAGTCGCGCCCGGCCGCCGGCCGTGGTGTCGCCGCTGATGCTGGCGTTGACGACCGTGGCCGCGATCTTCTGCTCGGCCAGCCGCTTCTCGAGCAGCGGCACCCAGCCCTCGCCGCGCTTGAGGCCGTACTCGGCGGACAGCGAGTCGCCGACGACCAGGATCAACGGCTTGCGGGAGGCCGCGGCCTGGGCCTGGGCCACGGGCCAATACCCCGCGAAACCGGCCACGGTGCCGGTCAAGATAAAGTGACGTCGATTCACCACGCGCAAACCCTTTTCAATGTCCTCGATCCCACCCGCTGCCATTGTCGCCGTTGAACATGTCTTCAAGTCGGTCACCGACTCCGCCGGGACGCTGGATATTCTGCAGGACATCGACTTCACGTTGGGCGAGCGCGAGACCGCCGCCATCGTCGGCGCCTCCGGCTCGGGCAAGAGCACCCTGCTGTCCATCGTGGCCGGACTGGACACGCCGACCCGGGGCACCGTCAAGCTGGCCGGCGAAGACTTGTTCGCCATCGACGAAGACGAGCGTGCAGCGCTACGGGCACGCAAGGTCGGCTTCGTGTTCCAGAGCTTCCAGCTGCTGGGCAATCTCAGCGCCCTCGAGAACGTGATGCTGCCGCTCGAGCTGGCCGACCGCCGGGATGCGCGCAAGGCCGCAACCGAGATGCTGGGCCGCGTCGGCCTCGGCCAGCGTCTCAACCACTATCCCAAGGTGCTCTCCGGCGGCGAGCAGCAGCGGGTGGCGCTGGCCCGTGCCTTCGTCGTCCAGCCCGCGCTGCTGCTGGCCGACGAGCCCACCGGCAGCCTGGACTTCGCTACCGGCGAGCAGGTGATGCGGCTGATGTTCGACCTCAACCGCGAACTGGGCACCACCCTCGTGCTCGTGACGCACGACCGCGGCATCGCCGCCCGGTGCGAGCGGCGCATCACCATCGAGGCCGGGCGCGTGGGCTTCGACGACCAGGGCGATCAAGACGTCTGAGGGTGCTCGCGGGGCGGGCTCGATAATCCCGCCATGTCTTCCCCCAAAGTGATCTTCGGCTTTCATGCCGTGGGCGTGCGCATCAAGACCGCGCCGCAATCGGTGATCGAGGTGCTGTTCGACGCCAGCCGTCGCGATGCCCGCATGCGTCAGTTCGTCACTCGCGCGCAGGAGGCCGGCGTGCGCCTGATCGAGGCAGACGGACTGCGCCTGGCCAAGCTCAGCGGCAGTCATGGGCACCAGGGCGTCGCAGCGCGGGTGCAGCCGATCGCCCAGACGCGTTCGCTCGACGAACTGCTCGAGGACCTCGAGGCCGCCGGCACGATGCCGCTGCTGCTGGTGCTCGACGGCGTCACCGATCCGCACAACCTGGGCGCCTGCCTGCGCGTGGCCGACGGCGCCGGCGTGCATGCGGTGGTCGCCCCCAAGGACCACGCGGCGGGCATCAACGCCACCGTCGCCAAGGTCGCGAGCGGCGCCGCGGAGACCGTGCCCTACTTCATGGTCACCAACCTGGCGCGCACGCTGAACGAACTGAAGGAGCGCAACATCTGGTGCGTGGGCACCAGCGACGATGCCCCCGGGACGCTCTACCAGAGCGATTTCCGGCGGCCCCTCGCGCTGGTGCTCGGAGCCGAGGGCGAGGGCATGCGCCAGCTGACCCGCAAGACCTGCGATGAACTGGTGCGCATCCCGATGGCCGGCGCGGTGGAAAGCCTCAACGTCTCCGTCGCGAGCGGGGTGTGCCTCTACGAGGCGATGCGGCAGCGCAGCAGCGGCTGATCACAGGCTGGCGAAGCCCGTCTCGCCCGAGTGATCGCGGGCCTTCCAGTCGTCGACCCAGGCCTTCGCCTTGCGCTCCAGCGCGTCGGAGGCGCTTGCGGCGTCCTCGAAACGGCCGCTCAAGGCAACGCGGCACTTGTGCTCGCCATCGCGCCACAGATCCGCGTGACCCGAGGCCTGTCCTTCGACAGCCACCGCGTTCAGGCACACGCGGACCTCCCAGGCCTCGTACACGAAGCGCTTGACCTCGCCGTCATCGTTCATTGCCTATATTCCTCGCTCTCTCTGTTCTCTCGGCCAAGGATCACGGCCACCCTGCACGGGCTCATGCAATGCCGCACGGACCGCTTGGGTCCGTGCGACAGCTTAACGCCCCGGGGGCGCAGCCCCTTGCGCCAGATCAAAGCCGCGTCAAGGGGCGAGCCGACGCGCCAGTCAGTTGACTGCGATGTCGATGCGCCGGGGCTGTGCCTGGGCCACCTTGGGGATGCGCAGAGTCAGCACACCCCGTGCCAGCTCGGCCGAAACCTTCTCGGTGTCGAGCTCCTTGCTCAGGGTGAAGACGCGGCGAAAACGCGCGAGACCGACTTCCGTGTGGCTCGACTGCAGCTTCTCCGGCACGCTCAGGTCCGATTCTGCGTCGATGGTGAGGGTGTCGGACTCCACCTGCAGATGGAGCTTTTCCTTCGTAACGCCGGGAAGGTCGGCATACAGCGTGATCCCGGTGGCATCCTCCACCACGTCGACGGGCGGCGTCAGGGCCGCTTCGCCGTAGCCCGGCCTGTCCTTCCGCGTGACGGTGGAGGGGGTGCTCGAGCGGACAGTGTCAACTTCGTTCATGTCGCTGCTCCTTTCACTGGATCGTGATGCGGCGCGGCTGCGCGGACGCACGCCGCTGGACGGTGACGTGCAGCACGCCGTCGCGATAGTCGGCCTTGATCGCGTCCGGGTCGGCATCGTCGGGCAGGGTCAGCATCCGCCGGAAGCTGCCCGCGAAGCGCTCGTTGATGTGCACGGTGGACTTCGAGTCCTCCGATGACGGCAAGGTCGACGGGCGCTCGCCGGACACGGTCAGCAGGCCACGGTCGAGCTGGATGTCGATCTTGGCCGGATCGAGGCCGGGTGCGAAGGCGTAGATCTCGATCGTCTGCGGCGTGCCGCCAACGTTCAGGGCGGGGAACCCGCCGCGGCCCAGTCCCCGGATGCTTGGAGACAGATCGAATGCCTGCTGCATTTCGCGTTGCAGGCGATCCATCTCGGCGAACAGGTCGCGCGGAAACAAGGATCGATACATGGCGAAAACCTCCTTACGGTTGAACCAGACGGAGCGTCGGAGAGGCCTCCGGCGCTTCCGGTGGAGGAAGTAGGAGCGAATGCCACGGTTTTCAAGAGGCCGCCTGCGCCACCCTGGCGCGCTGGCGGTGCCGGGTACGAAGCGCTACGAAGGATCCTTGCTGCGCGTACGCCCGACCGCACTGAAGATGCCAATGCCCAGCAGGATGAGGGCGCCGATGCCGATATAGAGCGTCGGAACGCCCATGACCGAGGCACCCCAGGCCAAGCCGGCCAGGAAGAGCAGGAAGCCGATCATGTAGAGCGCGAAGGACATGTCTTGTTTCCCCGAAATGAAGATGGAAACAGTCTCGGCGTGCGGTGCATGCGATGCAAGGGCAACAGCCGCCAACGCGTGTCGGCGTGGACCTACCTATCGCGGCGTTACGGCCTCGGCGCTTGCCTGGTCGATCAGCGCGATCGCCTCGGCGTCCAGCGACAACTGCGCCGCGGCCGCCAGGTCGTGGAGCTGCTGGATCGATGTGGCGCTGGCGATCGGCGCCGTGATGCTCGGACGGGCGATCTGCCAGGCGAGAGCTACCTGGCCGGGCGTCGCGCCGCGCGTCTTGGCGACTTCGTCGAGCGCTCCCAGGATGCGCAGGCCGCGCGGATTCAGGTACTTCTTGGTCGTGCTGGCGCCACGCGCGCTCTTGGCCGCGTCGGCTTCGCTGCGGTACTTGCCGGTCAGGAAGCCGGCCGCCAGTGCGTAGAAGTTGATCACGGCGACGCCGCGCTCGAGGCACAGCGGCTCCAGCGCCTCTTCGAACACCGCGCGGTCGTACAGGTTGTAGAGCGGCTGCAGGCTCTCGTAGCGCGGCAGGCCCTGGCGCTCGGCGACGTCCAGCGCCTCGGCCAGCCGCGGCGCGCTGTAGTTCGAGGCGCCGATGGCGCGCACCTTGCCGGCCTTGATCAGCTCGGCGAAGGCGCCGAGCGTGTCAGCCAGCGGCGTGTCGGCGTCGTCGTCGTGCGACTGGTACAGGTCGATGTGGTCGGTCTGCAGGCGCTTGAGCGAGGCGTCCACGGCCTGGCGGATGTAGGCCGGCGACAGGCCCTTCATGCCTTCGCCCATGGGCTTGCCGACCTTGGTCGCCAGCACCACGTGGTTGCGCTTGCCGCTCTGGCGCAGCCATTTGCCGATGATCGCTTCGGACTCTCCGCCGCTGTGGCCGGGCACCCAGCTGGAGTAGACGTCAGCGGTATCCACGAAGTTGAAGCCTGCATCGAGCCATGCGTCGAGCAGGCGCAGCGAGAGCTTCTCGTCCACCGTCCAGCCGAAGACGTTGCCGCCGAAGGCCAGCGGCGAGACCTGGAGGCCGGAACGGCCGAGGGGGCGAAGTTGCATGGATGCTTTCCCAGGAAGTTCAGATGAAGCCGAAGGCGCCCAGCAGTGCGCCGGCGCCCAGCAGCCACAGCAGGTGGATGCGGGTGCGCCAGACGATAAAGGCCACCGCGCCGGACAGCAGCCAGAGGTGCCAGGCAGGCGCGTTGCCGGCAGGGTTACCGGCCGCCAGCACCCAGCCGGTGGCGACCAGCAGGCCCACGACCACCGGCGCCATGCCCTGCTTGAAGGCGCGCACCTCGCGCCGGTCGCGGTTGCGGTGGCCCCAGCGTGTCGCGACATAGGTCAGGGTGGTGCTCGGCAGCATGATGCCGACCATGGTGACGGTCAGGCCGAGCAGGCCCAGCGCCCATGCCTGTGGGCCGGCGCCGATGCCGCCGCCGGCGTTGATGCCGACGTTCCATCCCATCAGCGCGACGAAGAGCACGTTGGGGCCGGGCGCCGCCTGCGCGATCGCGACCGAGGAGTTGAACTGCGCGTCCGTCAGCCAGCCGTGCCGGTCGACCAGGTAGCGGTGCATGTCGGGCACGGTCGTGATGGCGCCGCTGATCGACATCATCGACAGCATCAGGTATTGGCCGAACAGACCGAGCCAGTCCTGCCAGTGCATCACGATGGTCATGAGGCCCCCACGCCCGGCACTGGCGTGTCCTCGCTGCCCCCCGAGGGGGCTTTCGCATCTTGGCGCGGCCCGGCGATGCTCATGGCGCAATCCTCTTCCAGGTCCACACGCACGCAGCGCCGCCGACGACCAGCAGCACCCAGCCCAGCGGGATGCGCGCGAAGGCGATGGCACCGAAGACCAGCACCACGATGCCCAGGCAGACGCCGAAGCCCAGCGGATGGCGCCGCAGTGCGGGCATCAACTTGATGCCGGTGGCCGCGATCAGCCCGCCGGCTACCGCCCCCATGCCGCGCAGCGCGCCGGCGACCTGCGGGTTCCCGGCATGGTGCGCATACAGCAGCGCCAGCACCAGGATCACGCCGAGAGGCACGGTCAGCATGCCGGCCACGGCGGCGATCGCACCGCGCAGACCGAAATGGCGGTCGCCGATCATCAGGGCGAGGTTGATCACGTTCGGGCCGGGCAGCACCTGGGCCACCGCCCAGTCCTCGAGGAACTCGTCGGCTGTCAGCCACCGCTTCTTCTCGACCATCTCGCGCTGCACGATGGCGAGCACGCCGCCGAAGCCTTGCAGCGCCAGCCAGGTGAAGGAGACAAACAGGTCGCGGACGGAACTGGGGCGCGGGCGGTCGGATTGCGCCGCGAGGGGAGGGGGCGGATGCATCGCGCACGATTATGGTTGCAGCGCGGCCGGCATCGGCTCCGAAGGCGCCGGCGCGCGCTCCAGCGCACATGCTGCGACACTCGCGGACATGCAGGCGCGTGCACTCTTCGACCTCTTCAAGCAGGCAGTTCTTTCATGGAAGGCCGACTACGCACCGAGCATGGGCGCCGCCCTGGCCTACTACACGGTGTTCTCCGTGGCGCCCCTGCTGCTGATCGTGATCTCCGTCGCGGGCCTGGTCTTCGGCCAGGAGGCCGCGCGCGGCGAGATCATGGTCCAGCTCTCCGGCCTGATGGGAGAGCAGGGCGCGCGGGCGGTGCAGGGCATGCTCGAGTCCGTCAACAAGCCGAAGGAGGGGATCATCGCGACCGTGATCGGCATTGCGCTGCTGGTAGTCGGCGCGACCACCGTTTTCGGGGAACTGCAGGACGCGCTCGATCGCATCTGGCGCGCGCCGGCGCGCGACGACGGCAGCGGCTGGCTGAAGCTGCTGCGCGTGCGGCTGCTGTCCTTCAGCCTGATCATGGGCCTGGGCTTCCTGCTGATGGTTTCGCTGGTGGCGAGCGCTGCGCTGGCGGCGTTGGGCAAGTGGTGGGCACCCGTCTTCGGGCGCTGGGCCATGCTGGGGCAGGCAGTCGACTTCTGCCTCAGCTTCGTCATGATCACGGTGGGCTTTGCCATGATCTACAAATTCATGCCTCGCGTGCGTGTGCAGTGGCGCGACGTATGGGTGGGCGCGGCGGTCACGGCGCTGCTGTTCACCATCGGCAAGTACCTGATCGGCCTGTACATCGGCAAGAGCAGCGTCGCCTCGGGCTACGGCGCGGCGGGGTCGCTGGTGGTGGTGCTGGTCTGGGTCTACTACTCCGCGCAGATTTTTCTGCTCGGCGCCGAGTTCACATGGGTGTACGCGCACAAGTTCGGGTCGCTGCGGCATGTCGCGCGGCCGGATGCGCCGTCCACTCCGACGCGCTGAACGGTCAGGCACTAGCCGGCGAAGCCGCCCTGGTCGAGGTACGCCTGCTCCTGCGGCGTGGTCTCGCGCCCGAGCATCGGATTGCGATGCGGGAAGCGCCCGAAGCGCGCGATGATGTCGCGATGCAGCACCGCAAATCGCTGCGTATTGGCGTCCGACGCAGCATTCAGCGCGACCGAGCGCTCCTGGTCGGCCAGCGATTCCGAATGCATGAATGGCAGGTAGAAGAAGGGCCGCAGCACATCGTCCACCTGCCGGTCGAGCCCGGCTTCGATGGCTGCGTGTGCAATCGCGCGGGCCTTGCCGTCCGTGGCGAACATGTGGGCGCTGCCGCGCCAGGCGTTGCGCGGGAACTGGTCCAGCAACACCAGCAGCGCCAGTGCGCCTTCGGCCTCGCTGGCCCAGGCGTCGAGGGCGCCGGTGGCGGCAGCGTGGTGCGCGGCTTCGAAGCGCGCCTTGAACTCGGCATCGAAGGCCTCGTCCTTCGCGAACCAGTGGGAGGGACCAGCGTCGCGCCAGAAGGCGGCGACCTCGTGTGCGCAGGGCAGGGGAACAGTCGTCATGCGCCGGATGATGCCATCGCCTGCCGTCCAAGACGCGCTCGTGGCCGACACGCCGCGCAACTCGCGGTGCCTATGCTGTTCGCTCCCGCAACTATGGAGATCCGCGAATGAACCGAACTGCCAACCTCTTGCGCGCCGCCCTCGTGACCGGCGTGGCCACCGCCGCTCTCGCGGGCTGCGGCATGATGTCCAGGTCCAACACGGCGAGCTTCAGCGGCAGCATGAACGCAGCCAGCCAGGTGCCGCCCAACATGACGCGCGGCAGCGGCCTGGCCGAGGCCTGGCTCAACAAGGACACCAATGTCCTCAAGTACAAGATCAGCTATGCCGGACTGAGCGGCCCGGCCACGGCGGCGCATTTTCACGGCCCCGCTGCCGCCGGCGCGAACGCGGGCGTGGTACTGCCCTTCGCGAATCCTGCAAGCCCCATCGAGGGCCAGGCCACGCTCACCCCGGCCCAGGCCGCCGACCTGATGGCGGGCCGGTGGTACGCCAACATCCACACCGCCGCCAATCCCAACGGCGAGATCCGGGGGCAACTGCTGCCCAAGATGTAGGGCGCCGGCCGTTGGGGATGCCCGCTTCCGGGAACTCCGTGGGCGGCGCATGGTGTCAAATCCGTCCATGCGCACCATCACGCCCAGCAAGAAGACCAACGGTTCCTCCTCCCATCGTCCCATCCCCCGCGTCGACATCACGGCCGCCGGGAAGGCGCTCGTGCTGCAGGGCGGCGGCGCCCTCGGTGCCTACCAGGCCGGCGTCTATGCCGGCATTTACGAGGAGCACAAGGCGCTCGACTGGGTGGCGGGCGTTTCGATCGGCGCGATCAATGCCGCCCTGATCGCCGGCAACCCGCCTGACCTGCGCGTGGCGCGCCTGCGCGAGTTCTGGGACCTCGTGTCCTCGGGCCCGGTACAACGGTTGCCGCCGGGCTGGAGCGACCGCACGCTCTTCAACCAGTGGAGCGCCCATTCGACGGCAATGTTCGGCGTGCCGGGCTTCTTCACGCCGCGGCGCGACCCGACGCTGCTGCTCGGGGGCGCGGCCCCGGTGCTGAGCTACTACGACACCTCGCCCCTGAAGTCCACGCTCGAGCGGTTGGTGGACTTCGATCGCATCAACGACTGCGACATCCGACTGAGCGTTGGCGCGGTCAACGTACGCAGCGGCAACTCGGTCTACTTCGACAACACCCAGCAACGCATCGGCCCCGAGCACATCATGGCCAGCGGCGCCCTTCCACCCGGCTTCGCGCCCGTGCATATCGACGGGGAGGACTACTGGGATGGCGGCATCGTCTCCAACACGCCGCTGCAGTACGTGCTCGACACCCATCCGCGCACCGAGCCGCTCATGGTGCTGCAGGTGGACCTGTTCAGCGCCCGTGGCAGCATGCCGCGCACCCTGGCCGAGGCCCTGGAGCGGCAGAAGGACATCACCTACTCGAGCCGCACCCGCATGAACACCGACGCGCTGGCCTCGAACATGAACCTGCAGCAGGCGGTGGCCGACCTGATCGCCAAGCTGCCCGCCTCGCTGCGCAAGGATGCCAGCGTTGCCGCGGTGTGCGCGCACCTCACGCACCAGCCGATCGAGATCGTGCACCTGATCTACCGTGACAAGCCCTACGAGCTCGACTCCAAGGACTACGAGTTCTCGCGGGCCTCGGTGGACGAGCACTGGGACGCCGGGTTGCGCGACATCTGCAACACGCTGGAGCATCCGGACTGGCTGCGCGCCGCCGGGCAGGCCAACGGCGTCACCACCTTCGACCTCGCCGAACCCCAGGAACGACGCGTTCGCCACCCGATGAAAATACCGGCCGCCCCGGCCGCCCCGGCCGCCCCGGCCGCCCCGGCCACGGTGCGCTGACAACGAGAGCGGCGCGCAGGCCATCGGCGTCGGTGTCGACGTCACCAGCGAAGAGCAGGTCGACGCGGCCGTCGAGGAGGCCGCCAAGGCTTCGGCGGCATCGACATCCTGATCAGCTGACGCGCGTGGCGCTGCTGTTCGCCGCCTTCCCGACCAATGCGCTTACCGGGCAGTCCCTGGTGGTGAGCCATGGCTGGTTCATGCAGTAGGCCCTAGAGTTTCAGCTCCCAGGTCTCGCCCACCAGCTGCTGGCCGAAGCCCTCGTAGGGTTCGGACTTGACCAATTCGAAGCCGCGCATCGCGTAGATGTGGCGTGCGGCCAGCAGGCAGCTGTTGGTCCACAGCACCATCTTCCTGTAGCCCTTGCGGCGCGCGAAGGCGATGCATTCGTCGGTCAGGCGCGCGCCCAGGCCCAGGCCGCGCGCCTGCGGCGTCAGGATCAAGAGGCGCAGCTGCGCCACGGTGGCTGACTTGCGCACCAGGAACACGGCGCCCACGCGCTCGCCGTCGAGTTCGGCGATCCAGCAATGCTCCCATTCGGGCTGGAACTTGCGCAGGAACTCGCCGGCAATCTCGGCTACGAGTGCCTCGAACTCGCTGTTCCAGCCGTACTCGCGGGCGTAGAGCTCGCCGTGCTGCTGCACCACCCAGCCGATATCGCCCGGCTGCGGGTCGCGCAGCACTGCGGTGCGTGGCTTGGCGGGCGCGCTGGCTTCGGGCGCGATCAGCGCCTGCATCGTGTGCATGGCATCGATCAACCGGCGCTGCTGCGGCGCCGTGAGCGAAGCGAGCAGGGCATGGGCCTCGTCGCGCGACTTCTGCTGCAACGGGGCGAAAGCGGCGTGGCCCGCCTCGGTCAGGCGCAGCAGGCTCTGGCGCGCATCGCGCGGATGCGTCTCGCGAGCGAGCCAGCCGGCGCCCTCGAAGCGGCGCAGGATGCGGCTGAGATAGCCGCCGTCCAGGCCCAGGTCCTTCGCGATCTCGCTGGCCACGGCCTGCTCCCGGTGCGCAAGCTCGTAGAGCACCCGCACGTCGGTAAGAGACATGTCGCTGCCCAGGTAGGGGTCGAGCGCGCCGATGCGGCGGGTGTAGAAGCGGTTGAACTGGCGCACGGCCTTGACGGCGGCGACGTCCGGCGTGGTGGAGGACTCGGCGGGCATGAATGCCATTGTCAATGGATTGATTGACTGAGGCAAGTAACTGACGCAACCCCCGCTCACCCGACATGGCCTTTGCGAGGGCACGGCAAGTCCCGAGCCCGTAAAATCGCGGGTTGCCCGAATCCGGGCCACCGCGGCCTGCCTGCCGCTCCTCCCACATGAACGCCCCCGTCGACGTCTCCTTTTTCACGCGCGCCGCGAAGCCGCTGACCAGCTACCGCAAGTACTGGGCGGCCCGCTTCGGCACGGCCAGGTTCCTGCCCACCTCCCGCGCCGAGATGGAGGCGCTGGGCTGGGACAGCTGCGACGTCGTGATCGTCACCGGCGACGCCTATGTCGACCACCCCAGCTTCGGCATGGCGGTGATCGGCCGGATGCTGGAGGCGCAGGGCTTCCGCGTGGGCATCATCGCGCAGCCCGACTGGCACAGCGCCGATCCCTTCAAGGCGCTGGGCAAACCGAACCTGTTCTTCGGCGTGACCGCCGGCAACATGGACTCGATGATCAACCGCTACACGGCAGACCGGAAGATCCGCAGCGACGACGCCTACACGCCCGGCGATGTCGGCGGCCGGCGGCCCGACCGGGCGGCCATCGTGTATTCGCAGCGCTGCAAGGAAGCCTGGAACGACGTGCCGATCGTGCTCGGCGGCATCGAGGGCTCGCTGCGCCGCATCGCCCATTACGACTACTGGCAGGACAAGGTGCGCCGCTCGATCGTGGTCGACGCCAAGTGCGACCTGCTGCTGTACGGCAATGCCGAGCGCGCCATCGTCGAGATCGCGCACCGGCTCCC
>NZ_LMTS01000346.1:31855-58150 GCF_001541225.1 Variovorax sp. WDL1
GTGCGGGGCACGGCCTTCGTGCGGCGAGAGACGCCCGCCGGCTGGTTCGAGATCGATTCGACCAGCGTGGACCTGCCGGGGCGGGTCGAGGCGCATGTGAACCCGTACCTGATGGTGTCGGAGCAGGCGAAGGCGAATGGAGCGACTTGCGCGAAGGAAGAAGAGGCGCAGGTCGTCGCTGGTACAGCCGCGGCGAAGCCGCTCCATTTCATCCCCAATCCGAGCCTGCGCAAGCTGGAGGGGGAGGGAGCAAGGCCCGACGGGCGTGTCAAGGTTCCGCCGCGCGAGCGCTCCGTGATCCGCCTGCCTTCCTACGAGCAGGTGCGTGCCGACCCCGTGCTCTATGCCCACGCCAACCGCGTGCTCCACCTGGAGACCAACCCCGGCAACGCCCGCGCCCTGGTGCAGGCCCACGGCGAGGGCGCGACCGCGCGCGACGTCTGGATCAACCCGCCGCCCATCCCGCTCACCACCGCCGAGATGGACCATGTGTTCGACCTGCCCTATGCGCGCAGCCCGCATCCGTGCTACGCCGACGAACACGGCAGCCATGACGGCGCGACCAAGATCCCCGCCTGGGAGATGATTCGCTTCAGCGTGAACATCATGCGCGGCTGTTTCGGCGGCTGCACCTTCTGCTCCATCACCGAGCACGAGGGCCGCATCATCCAGAGCCGCTCGGAGGACTCGATCATCAAGGAGGTCGAGGCCATCCGTGACGGCGTCAAGGGCTTCACCGGCACTATCTCCGACCTCGGCGGTCCTACCGCCAACATGTACCGCATCGGCTGCAAGAGCCCGGAGATCGAGGCCGCATGCCGCAAGCCCAGCTGCGTCTACCCCGGCATCTGCCCGAACCTCAACACCAGCCACGATCCGCTGATCAAGATCTACCGGCGTGCGCGTGCGCTCAAGGGCATCAAGAAGATCCTGATCGGCTCCGGGCTGCGCTACGACCTGGCGGTGCAGTCCCCCGAGTACGTGAAGGAACTGGTTCAGCATCACGTGGGCGGCTACCTCAAGATCGCGCCCGAGCACACCGAGCAGGGTCCGCTCACCAGGATGATGAAGCCCGGCATCGGCAGCTACGACCGCTTCAAGCAGATGTTCGAGAAGTTCAGCGCCGAAGCCGGCAAGAAGCAGTACCTGATCCCGTACTTCATCGCCGCCCATCCGGGCACCAGCGACGAGGACATGATGAACCTCGCGCTCTGGCTCAAGAGGAACGGCTTCCGCGCCGACCAGGTCCAGACCTTCTACCCATCGCCGATGGCCACGGCCACGGCGATGTACCACACCAACAAGAACCCGCTGCGCAAGATCACACGCGAGAGCGAGACGGTGGACATCGTGCGCGGCGACAAGCGCCGCCGCCTGCACAAGGCCTTCCTGCGCTACCACGACGCCAACAACTGGCCGCTGCTGCGCGAGGCCCTGAAGAAGATGGGCCGTGCCGACCTGATCGGCAACGGCAAGCATCACCTGATCCCGACCTATCAGCCGCTGACCGACGGCAGCTACCAGAGCGCGCGGCGCAAGAACTCGACGCCGGTGGCCTTGCAGCCGGTCCAGCCCGCCAAGGGCCGCATCCTCACGCAGCACACCGGCCTGCCGCCGCGCGAGACCGGGGCCGGCCGTGCCAGGCCGGTGCGCAAGGGCCGCTGAGCGCGCCCGCCAGGATCGTTCAGGCGGCGTTCGGGCGCTGGCTGTATGGTGTGGTGCATGAACCTGCACCCAGCCCATTCGTTGCGCCTCGCTTCTCGCATGGGCCTGGGCCTGTTGCTCGCCGCCTGCGCCCTCGGCGCGGAGGCCGCCCCGCCGGACCCCGGCACGGCCGTGGCCCTGCGCGAGCAGCACCGCAAGCTGGCCGGCCAGCTCGCCAGCAGTCCGCTGCGCCGGCCGGTACACCTGGAATCGGCCGAGACCCATGGCGGGCTCCAGGGCGATGTCTACGCGGTGGTCGACTACCCGCTGGAACAGGTGAGCGCCGCGCTCGCCGATGGCTCGCAATGGTGCGAGATGCTGCTGCTGCACGTCAACAACCGGCGCTGCCGCGTCGGGCGGCAGCCAGAGGGCGAGACCCTCACGCTCAGCGTGGTGAAACGCTACGACAGGCCGGTGGAACAGGCGTTCGAGCTGCCTTTCGTGCATCGCGTCGCGAGCAGCTCGCGCGACTACCTCGAGGTCAGGCTGTCGGCCGAGAGCGGCCCGCTGGGCACCAGCAACTACCGGGTGACACTCGCGGCGGTGCCGCTCGGCGAGCGCCAGACCTTCCTGCACTTCAGCTACGCATACCACCACCACGTGATCGCGCGCCTGGCCACCATGGCCTATCTCGCAACCTTCGGCAGTCACAAGATGGGCTTCACCGTGATCGGCAAGACGCCGAACGGAGAGCCCGACTACATCCGCGGCCTTCGCGGTCTGATGGAGCGCAACGCGATGCGCTACTTCCTCACGCTCGATGCCTACCTGGCCGGCCTCGACACACCGCCGCCGGAGCGCGCCGATAAGCGGCTGCATCGCTGGTTCGAGCAGATCGAGCAGTACCCCGCGCAGCTGCACGAGATCGATCTCGCGACCTACCTCGAGCTCAAGCGCAGCGACCGGCGGCGTGACGCCGGGAAACCCTAGGAGCAGACTTCTAGCGCAGCACCAGCACCGGCGTGTGCGAATGCGTCAGCACATGCAGCGTCTCGCTGCCCATCAGCAGGCGCTTGATGCCGCGGCGGCCGTGCGAGGCCATCACGATCAGGTCGCTCTTGTGGACGCGCGCGGCTTCGATGATGGCCTCGGAGACCAGTTCGGATTTCATGACCACGGCGCGGGTGCCCTTGACGCCCCGGGCGTCGGCCTTGGCCTTGACCGCCTCGACCACGCGCTGGGCCTCGGCATCGGCCTGCTCCTGCATGCGCTGGACCTCCATCTGGTTCAGCAGCAATGAGCCTTCGAAGTAGCCGGTGGGGTAGTGGTGGACCACCTTGACTGCGACCAGATCCGCGTTCATCAGCAGGGCAAGGTCGATCGAGGCGGTCACGGCAAGTTCCGAGAGCTCGGAACCATCGGTGGCGACGAGTATGCGTTCATACATGGCGCTCTCCCGGGCGGGAGACGCCCGCCCCCAAGGCGCAGGTTAGCGCTGGGGGCAATGGACAACAAGTGCGTGGTCTAGGCGCGCGAGCCTAGCCTGCGGGGCCAATTTAAGGTTTGCTGAGGGATTGCGTAAGCATTTCTTAGCGGCGCGACCGGGCCGCGATTCCTAGACTTCCTTTCCAGGAGGCCGGCGCGAGGTGCGCCGGCCGTTTCACTCGAAAAGAAGGTCCCCATGAATATCGATTCACACGAAATGCGCCAGGTCGCCCAGGCGGACGTCCCCCGCGTCGACCTGTATGCCGGCATCCACAAGGCGCTGCGCGCGCTGATGGCCGACACCCTGCTCGCCCTCGGCCGCGCCGATTGCGAAGACGCGCTCGAGATGGCGCAGGTCACCCAGCGCGTGCACCAGCTGCTCGATTTCTGCGGCTCGCACCTGCGGCACGAGAACGAGTTCGTCCACAAGGCGATGGAAGCGCGCGCCCCGGGTGCCAGCAGCCAGATCGCGCACGAGCATGCCGAGCACGAGCAGGAGATCGCCCTGCTGGCCGCGCAGGCCACGGCCCTGCTGGACTGCGAGGCGGCAGCACGCGCGGCCGGCACGCTGGCGCTCTATCGTGCTCTGGCGCTCTTCATCGCCCACAACTTCGAGCACATGCATGTCGAGGAGACGGCACACAACGCGGTGCTATGGGCGCGCTACACCGATGCCGAGCTGATCGAGATCCACAACGCCCTCGTCGCCTCGATCCCGCCGGAAGAGATGATGTTCGCGCTGCGGTGGCTGGTGCCCTTCATGAACCCGGCCGAGCGCGTTGCAATGATGGCCGACATGCGCGCGCATGCCCCTGCGCCTGCCTTCGAGGCAGCGCTCGAAGTGGTGCGCCCGCATCTGGGCGAGCGCGAGTGGGCCAAGCTCACCGCGAGCCTGGGCCTCGGGCCCGACGCCTAGGCCGCGATCTCGTTGAGCGCGATCGGCCGTTCGAGGCGAAGGCGGAAGCGCCCGCGGCCCGTCTTCTCGATGCGTATGTGCGGGCAGTTCTCGGCCAGGCGGCGCTGCAGCAGCACCAGGCGCGCCTCCAGGTTGTCCGAGAGGTCGGGCAGGCGCAGGGCCGGGTCCAGCCGCAGCTCGCGGTTGGTGAACTCGCTGCGGCCGAGTCGCGCGTGCTCGCGCAACAGCTTGCCAAGGATGGCGCCCGCCACGCCCTTGATGAGGTAGCTGTTGCCGACGAAGACGCTGTTGTTGGCGAGGTAGTGGCGGACCGCCAGCGGCGTGCCGCTCGCCGAGGGCGCGTCCGGTTCGGCCGGCTCTTCGGCCGGCACAGGCTCGGCCGAGACGCGCAGCAGGTCCAGCGCCGCGCCCAGATGCCCGGCGATGGCGACCAGGGCGTCCTCGTCCTCGAAGCCGAAGCGCATGTCCTGCGGACTCTCGACGAACAGCACGCCCAGCAGGCGGCCGGTGGAAAGGATCGGCACCGCCAGCTGGCTGTGCGGCTCGGCCAGGCCAGGGAAGGGAATCTCGGTCTCCAGCGCCAGGCCGGGCTGGCTTTCGCGCAGGCTGATGCGCACCGCGTGGCTGTAGGCGGCCGCACTCGTCATGTGGCTGATGCGCACCGGCGTGCGTTCGCGCGCGGCCATGCCGATGACGCCGTGGCCCATCTCGATCTCGGAGCCGACGCCGGAGGTTGCGTAGCCGCAGCTCGCCACCGTGTACAAGCGCTGCGTGCCCGCATCGAGCATCAGGACCATGGCATGCCGGATGTCCAGGTGGTCGTTGAGCGCGGCGAGCGCGGCCTGCAGCAGCTCGTCGGTGGCGCCACAGGCGGCCAGGCGCTCCGCCGCTCGGCGCACGCCGGCCAGCAGGGCCGGGCGCGGCGCGGCCGGCAGGCATTCGCCCTCGAGGCGCTCGATGGCATCGACCTCGTAGACGTCGGAGCCCAGCAGGCGGAACACGCCGGCCATGCCGGAATAGGAGGCGATGCCTGCCAGCTGCGCCTTCATGCCTTCGAACAGCGGCCCCTCGGTCTCGGTGCGCAGGTAGCGCAACTGCAGCCGGTAGAAGGCGGCCGTGACCGGATCCATCACCAGCACCGTGCCGTGCGGATTGGCCAGGATGTTCTGGCGTGTCTTGTTGAAGAACTGGAAGGACAGCGCGACATGGCGCTCGTCCACGTAGTAGACCTGCGATATGTAGGCCACGTTGGGCGTGCCGTCCGCGGCGCAGGTCGCCATCATGGCCGGGATGGCGCCTTCGAAGCAGGCGCGGATCGCGGGCAGGGACGGTGCCGTGTTCATGCAGCAGGCAGCGCACTGCCGGCGCGCGGGCCGGGCGTCTGGTCGAAGGCCTGGTCGGGCGCGAAGCGGATCGCAACGGTGTCCTCGAGCCTGCAGGCAAGCATCGCGCGCACGAAGACCGCGTCGAAGCCTACGCAGCTGACCTCGCGTTCCATCGATGCCAGGTAGCGGTGCAGGCACGGCAGGTCGCTGTCGTCGGCCGCGCGAAGTCTTGCCGCCGTTGCCTTGACCTGCACCGTGCGGTGGCTCAATGGCTCGCTGAAGACCACCGCCAGCTGGCCGGTCGCGGCCACGTCCTGCAGCAGCTGGCGCGACTGGCTGCGTGACAGGTACACGGTGATTTCGGCGCCGTCGGCCGAAATGCCGGCGCCGACGGCCCGCATCAGGCTCGGGCGGTTCGCGGCGTTGCGCGAGGCCACGATGGCCGAGACGCCCTTGTCGATCATCGCGATGTGCTCGGGGCTCAGCAGCGGGGCTTGCGCGGTCATGATGGGGTGCGGTGCGGCTTGCCGGGAAAAGCGGGATTGGGATTGTGATTCAAAGTCGCCCCGGTGCGCTCATCAAGTCTGAACGGGCTCAGGCTTCCAGCGTGAGCAGCGGCACGTCGCGCTCGCGGGCCATGTCCTCGAGCTCGGCGCGCGTGCGGGTGCGCAGCCAGGCGGCCAGGCCCTCGCGCGTGGCCGGTGCCATCATGTCCTGGGTGCCGAGGCCCGCCGCTTCGCACAGCCGCAGTGCGAAATGCGGCTCCAGCGCGGCCACCGCCACCCGGCCGTCGGCGCAGGGGTAGACACGGTAGCCCGCATGGGCACCCCCCACGGCGCCCGTGGGTCGCGTCAGGCCCCAGCTGCGCGGCAGCGCGAGCCAGTCTGCCGAGGCGTTGAGCGCGACTTCGAGATGCACGCCGGTGCCCGGCTGTGCGCGGGCACAGAGCACGGCCTTGAGCACCCCCTCGCTCGCCAGCAGCGCGCCGCCCATGTCGGCATAGAGGGTGGGCGGCAGCTCGGTGCCCGTGACCAGTCCGCTCTCGGCCAGGTAGGTGAGGTCGTGGCCGGGTTCCTCGGCCCGCGCGCCGGGAGCGCCGACGATCGCCACTTGCGAGAGCGCGGGATGCCGCGCGTGCAGCGCCTCCCAGCCCAGACCCAGCTTGACCAGGGCGGAGGGGCGGAAGGAGGTCAGCAGCACCTCGCTCTGGCCGAGGGCCCGGTGCAGCTGCGCCAGGCCGGCCTCGGTCTTCAGGTCGGCCGTCTCGACGCGCACGCCCTCGTGCAGCGCGGCATAGGCGGCCCGGTTGTAGTGGGCCATCGGGTCCCCGGCGGGTGGCTCGAATTTCAGGCAGCTGGCGCCCATGGCGCGGCAGCGCATCAGGGCCGCGGGGCCGGGCAGGTTGAGCGCGAGGCTCAGCACGCGCACGCCGGAAAGGGGCGCGGAGGCGAGGTCGGGGGAAGGGGGCATGGGCGTGTCCTTGGGCGCTGCTGTCACCTTGGGAGCTTACCGGCTTGCCCGGCTCGCTCTACGATGTGCCTGCACAGCTCTTTCAACGAGGAGACCCCACATGTACCAGAGCGATCTCATGGCCGGCCGTCGGATTCTCGTGACCGGCGGCGGCACCGGGCTCGGCAAAGCCATGGCCGAGCGCTTCCTGGGACTGGGCGCTGACGTCGCGATCTGCGGCCGGCGCCAGTCGGTGGTCGAGGAGACGGCGGCGCAATGGCGCACGCAGTTTCCCGGCCGCAGGGTCGACGCCTTCGGGGTCGACATCCGCAACGCGCAGAGCGTGGAGGAAATGGTCGAGGCGCTCTGGCAGGGCGGCGGGTTGACCGGGCTGGTCAACAATGCGGCCGGCAACTTCGTCGCGCCGACCGAGAGCCTGTCCTCGCGCGCTTTCGATGCCATCGCCAACATCGTCTTCCACGGCAGCTTCTACGTGACCCAGGCGGTGGGCAAGCGCTGGATCGCCGAGGCCAAGGCCGGGACATGGCAGCCGAGCGACCCGTACCGGAGCGTCATGAGCATCATCGTGACCTGGGTCGACAACGGCGGCCCCTACGTCGTGCCCTCGGCCATGAGCAAGGCCGGCGTGGAGGTGATGACCAAGTCGCTGGCGACCGAATGGGCGCGCTACGGCATCCGGCTCAATGCCGTCGGGCCGGGCGAGATCCCGACCGAGGGCATGAGCAAGCGCCTCAATCCCGGCGAGGAGCCCGGGGCGCGCAGTAAGCAGCGCAACCCGATGGCGCGCACCGGCCGGATGAGCGAACTGCAGAACCTCGCCGCCTTCCTGATGGCGCCCGGCCAGTGCGACTGGCTTACCGGCCAGAGCATCATGATGGACGGCGGCCACGCGCTGGCCACCGGCGGCAACTTCTACGAGCTGCGCGAGTGGAGCGATGCCCAATGGCAGGAAGCGCGCGAGCGCATCGAAGCCCATAACCAGAAGGACAAGGCGCAAAGGTAGGGCCGGGGAGCCGACGCGTTCCCGGTCAGGCAATCTCCGCCCCGCGCGCCTCCAGCAGCTCGCGCAGGAAGGCGCGGTGGCAATGCGACTCGTCCTCGCAGTAGCAGCCGATCGAGAAGGCGCTCTGGTGCGAGAGCGCCGCCAGCAGGTCCAGGCTGCGGCTGGCGTCCGGCTCGGCCATCTCGGCCTTGAACTTGCGGCCGAAGGCGGCCCATTGCGCCGGGGTCTCGGCGGCCTGGGCGGCCTTCATGGTCTCGACCGAGGGCGCGAGGTTGGGGTACCAGACGTCGTACCAGTTCTGCGAGGCGAACTCGGACTTCGGCACGCCGCGCGGCGGGCGGCGCACGGTGCCGATGCGCAAGCCCTCGCCAGGGACGCGCTCGCTGCCGAGACGGACGATGCGGATGGCCATGGAAGTCTCCTCCTGGAGGTGCTGTGGTGTTGGCTGGGCGACAGTCGCGATCATCCTCGAGCATCCATACTGGCAGTGCAAACACCCGGAGACATGGCATGAACGAACGCATCGAAACGATCCGCCACCCCGACGGCGTGGTCGAACTGCAACTGGTGCGCGCCGACAAGATGAACGCGCTGGACCCGTCGATGTTCGACGCGCTGATCGACGCGGGCGAGCAGCTGTGCCAGGACGCGCGCGTGCGCGCCGTGGTGCTCGCCGGCCGCGGCAAGGCTTTCTGCGCGGGGCTGGACATGCAGTCCTTCGAGCGCATGGAGCAGGGCGCCGGCAGCGGCGTCATCGGCCGGCATGCGGTGTCCGACCTGCTGGTGCGCACCCACGGCATCGCCAACGCGGCGCAGCAGGTTGCCATGGTCTGGCGCGAGGTGCCGGTGCCGGTGATCGCCGCCGTGCACGGCGTGGCCTTCGGCGGCGGGCTGCAAGTCGCGCTGGGTGCCGACATCCGGCTGGTCGCGCCGGACACCCGGCTGTCGGTGATGGAGATCAAGTGGGGCCTGGTGCCCGACATGGGCGGCATGGTCCTGATGCGCGAGCTGGCGCGAACCGACGTGGTGCGCGAGCTCACGTTCACCGGCCGCGTCTTCTCCGGCGAGGAGGCAGTGGCGCTGGGCTTCGCAACCCGTGTCTCGGCCGACCCGTTGGCCGAAGCCTTGCGGATGGCGCATGAGATCGCGCAGAAGAGCCCGGACGCCATCCGCGCCGCCAAGCGGCTGCTGAACGCCGCAATGGCGCACGGTGCGGCCGACCTGCTGCTGGCAGAGTCGGTCGAGCAGAAGGCGCTGATCGCCAGCGCCAACCAGACCGAGGCCGTGCGCGCCAACATCGAGCGGCGCGCGCCGCGCTTCGAGCCGCAGCCCTAGTGGCGATTCAGGGCCGGGATCGTACGTCCGGACGCGAACGACCCGGAGGACCCGAAGGACCTGGAGGCTCGAAGGACCCGGCATACTCGCGGGGTGCCCATTTCCCTGCTTCATCGTTTGGCAGAGCACGATCTGCCCATCGCCGTCAACAACGGTGCCGACGTCGACGCCGTGCGCGTGCTGAGCCTCGCCGGCCACGTGAAGGCGACGATTCCCCCACCCGTGCGGACCATGGACGGCTATGAACAGCCGCCGGCCACCGTCACCGCCATCACCCCGCTGGGGCGCAGCATGATGAAGCGCTTTCCAAGGCCTCAAGGACTCATGGCCTGAGGCACGTCCCGTTCAAGCTGCGCCTGGCAACAGCAGCGCCGTCGTCCACGCCAGCGCCAGGCTGACGACCAGCGCACCGCCGACGCGCAGCGCGTAGCCGGGCCCGCCCGCCATCACGGCCACAGTGCAGCGGGTCAGCGTGTTGGCGCTGACGGCGATCAGTGCGCCTCTCACGAAGTGCTCCGCCGTCAGCTTGCCCGCCGCATGCAGCGAGGCCATGGAAGCGATCGGCGAATGGGCGTCGGCCAGGCCGGCCAGGGCGACGCTGATCTGCAGGCCGGCATCGCCGAATCGGATCTGCGCATTGCTCACCAGCAGGGCGACGATGGCCAGGGCCGAGGCCACCGCCAGCGCCTCGCGCGGACGCAGCGCGCTGCGCGCACCGGAGGGTGGCGCCATGCTGCCCTGCGACGTGCGCGACAGCAGTGGCAGCAGGCCGACGGCTGCCGCCCCTGCGGCGCCGGCCAGCGCCACCGGCAGCAGCGCCGCCGCGCCGGCCGGGGACAGCGCTGCGCTCATCAACAGTGCCTGCGCCCAGGTCGCGACACCCGACAGCGCCGCTCCGCCTGCCAGCACGCCGGCCTGCGCCGGCTGTGCCCGGGCCTTGCTGCCGAAGGAGGCCACCGTCGCCGTGCTCGAGATGAAGCCCGAGACGAAACCGGAGCCCAGCATGCCGGCCCGCGCGCCCAGCCAGCGCACCGCCATATGCCCCGCGGCCTGGATCGCGAGGATCAGCACCACCATCGCTGCCAGCGGCCGCGGGTCGATGCCGCCGAGCAGTGCGATCGGCCCGGGCGGGATCAACGGTAGCACGATCAGCGCGAGGGCGGCGAGCAGCAGGCCGTCGTGCAGCTCCTGTTCGCTCAGCAGGTCGGTGGCAAGGCGGTGCAGCCGCCGCCGCGCTGCCAGGAGCAGGGCTAGGCCGGCACCGCAGGCGGCGCCCAAGGCGGGTGCCAGCACCGTCTGCACGCCGATCAGGTACGTGACGAACAGCGCCAGCTCCGTCGTCAGCCCCGGATCCCGCGACTGGCTCTTCCAGTAGGAGAGCGCGGCCAGCAGCGCCACGACGCCCGCGCCGAGCACCACCAGGCCGGGCATCGGCAGCAGTTGCGCCAGCGCGCCGGCCAGTGCCGCGATGGTGAAGGTGCGCAGGCCCGCCGCGGCCCGGTCCTCGCCTTGCCCCTTGCGGCGTTCGCGCTCGATGCCGATCAAGAGGCCGACCCCCAGGGTCACGGCCAGGCCGACGGCGGCGTCCTGCAGGTCGATCGTCGTGTTGTTCACTCAGTGAGTGTCGCCGGGCCGCGCGCTGCGGTGCTGCGTCGCCTTCGGGGCATCATCGCCGCGCCGCCCGTACTTGAATACGCTGAGCTGGCCGTCGCTCTCCAGCCGCGCCACGCGGACCTCCTCGATGCGCTCCACACCCTGTTCGCGCAGCTTGCCGGCGAGCTCGTCGAGCGTGATCTTCTGGCGCCGCAGGATCCGGTGCATCGGCCTGCCGTGCCGCACGAGGATCTCCGGCGGCGGCTCCAGCAGGCGCGAGACGATGTCGAAGCGATAGCTCAGCCAGTCGAGCAGGAAATTCCAGCCGACGAGGGTCGAGAGCAACACCAGGCCATCGCCGATGGTCTTGTAGTCGCCCTGCATCGCGTTGCTGGCCGCGTCGGCCACCAGCACCACGAACAGCAGATCGGCCATGCCCATCGATCCGACGTCCCGTCGCAGCACGAAGCGGAAGACGATGAGCAGTGCCCAGTAGATCGCAGTGCCCCGGAGCATCATCTGCCAGGGGGGAAAGTCGAGGGAGAAGAGGGCGGCGAGGTCGGACATGGCGCCGATCATGCACACCGGCGCCGCCTTGCCGGTCGGCAGCCGGCTCTTTCGCGTGCAGGCGCAAGGCGTTGGCGTGATGAATCCCGTCCCCGCAGGCCCGTTCTGCGGCATTCACCGGAAGCCGACCGTCGGGAAAGTCTTCGCCGGAATCAGACGAGGCACGCGGGCTTTCGCAATCTTCGCTTCGGAACTAGGATGAGAAGGAACCGCCATGCACACCTTCCGCATCTACCGTTACGACCCGGACGCTGATGCCAGGCCGAGAATGGAGACCTTCGAAACCGAGGTGGGGGATGGGGAGCGGATGTTGCTCGACGCGCTCATCAAGCTCAAAGCCATCGACCCGAGCCTGAGCTTCCGGCGCTCATGCCGCGAAGGTATCTGTGGTTCGGATGCCATGAACATCAATGGCAAGAACGGGCTCGCATGCCTGACCAACATGCGCTCGCTTCCGCAAACGGTGGTGCTGAAGCCGCTGCCCGGCCTCCCGGTGATCCGCGACCTGATCGTGGACATGACGCAGTTCTTTGCGCAGTACCACTCGATCAAGCCCTACCTCATCAACGACGATCCACCGCCCGATCGCGAACGGCTGCAGTCGCCCGCGGCACGCGATGAACTGAACGGTCTCTACGAGTGCATCCTGTGCGCTTGCTGTTCGACGGCTTGCCCGAGCTTCTGGTGGAATCCCGACAAGTACGTAGGACCCGCGGGCCTGCTGCAGGCCTACCGGTTCCTCGCCGACAGCCGCGATCAAGCGACCGAGGAGCGCCTGGACAATCTTCAGGACCCTTACCGCTTGTTCCGCTGCAGGGACATCCTGAACTGCGTCGACGTTTGCCCCAAGGGCCTGATCCCTGCTGCAGCGATCGGCAAGATCAAGAACATGATGGTGCGCCGCAGTGTTTGATGCCATCGCGGAAGAGCCGGCGCGGAATCAGCGGCCTCCGGCGCATGTCGACATGCGCCAGGAAGCCGATGTCGCACGGAGGGCCCCGCCGAGGAACCTGCTTATTCCTTGATGAAGTTCAGCAGGTCGTTGTTGAGCCGCTCCTTGTGCGTGTCGGCGAGTCCGTGCGGTGCGCCTGCATAGACGATCAGCTTGGCGTTCCTGATCAGCTTGGCGGAGGCCCGGCCGGACGCGTCGATCGGCACGATCTGGTCGTCGTCGCCATGTACGACAAGGGTCGGCACGTCGAAGCGCTTCAGGTCTTCGGTGAAGTCGGTGGCCGAGAACGCCGCAATCGAGTCATAGGTGTTCTTGTGGCCGCCCTGCATGCCCTGTGCCCAGAACGACTGGATAGAGCCCTGCGAGACCTTCGCGCCAGGGCGGTTGAACCCGAAGAACGGGCCCGAGGCAATGTCGAGATACAGCTGGGAGCGGTTGTCCAGCTCGCCCTTGCGGATGCCGTCGAAGACCTCGATCGGGAGGCCGCCGGGGTTCTTGTCGGTCTTCAGCATCAGCGGCGGAACCGCGCTCACCAGGGCCGCCTTCTTGACGCGGGTGGTGCCATGGCGGCCGATGTAACGCGCCACCTCGCCGCCGCCGGTGGAGAAGCCGACCAGGGTCACGTCCTTCACGCCGAGCGTGTTGATCACCGTTGCAAGGTCGTCGGCGTAGTGGTCCATGTCGTTGCCTTCCCAGGGCTGGCTCGAGCGGCCATGGCCGCGGCGGTCATGGGCAATGACGCGATAGCCCTTGGAAGCCAGGAAGATCATCTGGGATTCCCAGCTGTCCGAACTCAGCGGCCAGCCATGACTGAAGGTGACGACCGGACCGTTCCTCGGACCCCAGTCCTTGTAGTAGAGCTGCACGCCGTCCTTGGTGGTGATGTAGCTGGCCGTTTTTGCAACCGCCGCCGCCGGCTGGCGAACGGCCGACTTGTCGGCGGCGAACACGGCATTGGCGGCAACGGCCAGGGCGGCGACGGCGAAGATGCGGGAAACGGCGTTCATGTTTCTTTCCTTTGATGCAGGTTGGGGTTTCAGGTCGGAATCGACAGAACGAACTTTAGGCGTGTGGTGAAACGATCGGTGATAAAAGGTACTGTTTACTTGATTTGGAGTACTTGATGGCCGATCGGCTCGAAGCCCTGCTGACGCACTTCTCCGTGACGGCACGGGTGTTCCATTCCGGCGCGCTGTGCGGAATCAACGATGTGGACGGGGAGGGCGCGACCGGCCAGCTGCACCTGGTGCGCCGCGGTGATGTAGGCGTCAGCCACGGCGGCGCTGAGGTGCTGCGCATCCTGCGGCCGAGCCTTCTGCTGTACCCGCGACCCATGGCGCACAGGTTCATCACCGATGCTGCGCACGGCGCCGACTTTGCCTGCGCGCACCTGAAATTCGAAGGCGGGGCCGCGAATCCGATCCTGGCCGCGCTGCCGGCATTCGTCTGCCTGCCCCTGGAGGAAATCGACGGTACGGAGGGCGTCCTGGAACTGCTGTTCGAAGAAGCTCTCGAGCAGCGCTGCGGCAAGCAGGTGCTGCTGGATCGCCTGTTCGACGTTGTTCTGATCCAGGTGCTCAGGCACCTGATGGAGAAGGGGCAAATCCGCTCGGGCCTGCTTGCGGGGCTGTCGCACCCGCGGTTGCGCAATGCCGTGACGGCCATGCACGAGCGGCCCGCGCTCGAATGGACGCTCGACGCTCTCGCCGCCGAGGCGGGCATGTCGCGCAGCGTCTTTGCCACCCAGTTCCGCGATACCGTGGGATGCACGCCGGGGGTCTACCTGCAGCGTTGGCGCGTCGGCCTCGCGCAGCTGGCGTTGCGCCAGGGGCATCCGCTCAAGCTCATTGCGCAGGAGGTCGGATATGGAAGCGAAGCCGCGTTGTCTCGCGCATTCAAGGCGCAAAGCGGCCTGTCGCCGCGGGAGTGGAAGCAGGCCGCTTGAGGCTGCAACGAGGTTGGCTCAGGTCCGCACGCTGAGCGCGCCCTGCGGAGCGACGATGCCGTCCATCGCTGGCGCCAACTACGGTTGCCTCGTCGAATTGGCCTGCCCGGAGGGGATTGAATAGTTCTATGCAGGGCGCATGAACACTGGGGGAAAGGCGTTTCGAGTGGGTCTTGTTCCCCCCTCTGTTCCCCTATCCCGATGTCGTGTGTAAGACGTGTGCGGCCTTGGAGAACGGCCGAAACTTCCACATCAGGTGCGCTCGCTGTCGCAAGTTGTCGATCAAAGGGGCCCCGTTCTTCACAGCCATGGTAAGCAGGAGCTGCGCTCCCTGGGCCCTCGAAGAGAACTCATGGTCGTTCATGTCGGCGTGTTGCTTTGACAGGATTTCGAGGCTGACCCGGTAGCCTCTAATCTGCCCATAGACAAGGGCGATCTGTTCAACAAGTTCAGGGCCGAGCAATCCAAGCTTGGCGACCATCTCCTCGAAAATCGGATCAGTTGGCCTATCGATCGGTCTCAGTGCCAGCTTGTCGCGCTCGCTGTTCTTCGTGGCCTGTAGCCACAGCTGCAGCATCGATTCGTGAATCTTCCAGCCATCTCGATACGAGGCTAGTTCGCCAGCCAGCGCCGCAGCGACAGCACAGCCGTCGCGATGCCGGCGATAGTCCTCCGCAAGGAAGTTGGCGATGACGCCCACGGCTCTATTGCACCGCAGGCGCCGAGCAGCGCCGCTATTACTGTGCCCATTCGAAGCTCCTCCAGGTTTGTGAGAGTCCAGAGCTTATGCGAGTGCGCCACCGCCTTTAGAGAATGGAGGGCTCCCCGGCTATCGCGCCAGCGTGATCTCCTTGCTCTCGCCGCCCGCCACGGCCACGCGGCCCATTAGCGCTCCACCCTCCACGGCATAGCCGACCTGCCAGAGGACGACCGTTGTCACAAAGAACTCGCCATCGGCCAAGCCGTCGAAGGTGAAAAATCCCTGGAGCATTGCAGGTCGAAGAGCGTGTCGCCGCGTTGTAACCTGGAGACTCTGGCTCGAACTTGACCCCTTGGCGTGTGAAGTTGGTCGATCCGTAGATCTTTGCCATCCGCTCCTTGGCGTACTGCGTCGCAGGAACCAGGTGGACTTGCAGGCCGGCACAAGTGACGACACCACCGCCGTTCTGACGAATCAGGGCGCTGCCCTTTATTGTGTTCTTGCCGGGTGCCAGCATTGCCGTGGCCTGAGTCTCGTCGAACGTGTCGGGCAGGGCGACTACGCGCTGCGTCGCGCAGCCGCAAAAGGACGGCGGCCAAGGTTAGGCCCGCAAAGTATCGGATCATCTCTTCTTCTCCTCGTGTAAGGGCGCCAAGCATGCCACGGGCGCAGGGGGCTGCTCGGCGAACGGCGGCACCCTGGCCCGGCCCGGAGATAGCTCCGGGCGCAGCCCCCTGAAGACCCTTCAGCCCTTGGATCAAACCGTCACCGAGCCAGCCAACTCAAATCCGCTCGGAGCCGACCAACTGGCAGTACCTCCACCACCGGCAACCCATCCAAGCGCATAGACGATGTGATACCCCTCCGCAATCAGCGGCAATTTGTAAGACACCACAGCAGGGCCCAAATGCGCCATTCGCGTATGCCTGCCAGTTGGTCGAGACGAATAGCGCCGAAGTTGAATCGACTCCCAACGACATGCTATTGGTCGAGTTAACGGTATTGTTCGACTGCGTGCCGTTGGTCGAGAAATGCAATATCTCATCGCCCCAGCACAAGAACTCCACAGAGAGCAGCGGCTGCGGGGTGCCGCTGGATGTTGACAACGCGCCTGAGCTTTGGATGTAGAGATCGACATTGCGTCGGTTGAACCAACTGATGACAAAGCGCCCGGTCGCCGAGTCTGACCAACCAGGGCCAGTGACGACACGGGCCTTGCCAACGAGAGTGCGCGTCGCGTCGCCCGACTTGACCTCTACACCAGTTGTCGTATCCGTCGCGTGCGCGGTCGCCGATGCCTCAATGGTCATCGTCGCGCCGCTCATGTAGGCGTAGATGTTGTAGACGGTGCCAGGAGTTAGGCCGGATGCGGACAGGCTTACACCCGCAGACGGGATGGTGTAGACAGTGTCGTCGATCGTCAGCCACAGCCCTTTGTGGCGCTGCAGGACCAGGTTCGCACCAGACTTCACCAAGCGGCATTGCCCAAATGGAAAGCTCGTGACGTAGTCATACAGATCGGCAAAGCCTATGCGTGCTGCCGCATTCGACGGGTTGGGGTAGGTGCCAGTGATCGACGACTTGAGAGGAGGGAAGGCCATTGCTATTACTCCTTGCTCATCGGTTCGGCCTTGTTGCCGTCCTGCCGGTAGAACGGCTCTTCGTCGGCTCCGTAGAACGGCTCTTCGTTAATCGGGGATCTGGCCGATCACGTCTTCCCTGCTCGGCGGGGTGTTGGGTGTATTCATCATTCGAGTTCCTGAAAAAAGGTTTTCATTTCGCGGGTGCGCGCGTCGTTGGAGGCGTCCGGTCCTTAGATCTCATTGCCTGAAGACCGAAGGGCCCCCTACGCATCGGCCGGCCAGCCGTCTGGTCCGATCTGACGCTTCGGGCGCCTGCCGTTCTCGACCAACGTCTTGCGCTTGTGGCAATCCCTTGTTGATGGCGCAGAGGTTGGACGGGTCGTCCGTTCCGCCCTTCGCCTTCGGTATGCGGTGATCTACCTCGGTTGCAGGACGCACACGCCCAGCCTTCTCGCACTCGCTGCACCGGCAGACATGGTGATCACGCTCCAGGACCTGCGCCCTGAGCTTGTCCCATGCCGTGCCGTAGCCGCGGGCGTGGCGTGAAGTGCGCGACCAAGCCATCAGGTCGTTCCGAACTTCAGCAGCTTGACCGCCTCGCTGTTGTTCATTGCGCCCCCGACACGGCGATAGCTGTACAGCAGGACGTGCGGCTTGGCGGTATAGGGGTCTGGTAAGAATTTAATGCCAGGCTTCTGCACGATCGTGTACGCGCGCTGCAGGTTGGTGAACGCGATCGACAGGCTGTCGGCGCCGATGTCAGGCATGTCCTCGTCGATCTCCACCGGGTAGCCCAGCAACGTCGCCGGCTGGTCAGCGAGCAGCGAATCGCTCCACACATAGCGACCGTCCACATCCTTGAACTTGCGCACCACGGATGCGGTGTTGCGGTTCATCAGCCACACCGCGCCCTTGCGGTACTGCGGCTTCATGGCGGTGATCACGTCGATCAGCTTGTCGGCCGGGTTCACCGTGGCCGAGGTCGTCGGGAACGCGCCCGAGCTGCCGGTGGCGATGTGCTGGATGGTGCCCCAGGCCCGCGATGCATCGGCCGTCGCAGCGGTGGTATAGGACAGGATGCCGCGCGGCTTGGCGATTCCGTCGCCAGTGTGGAAAGCGGCCGACTCCTTGGAACCGAAAGCCTCGCCCACCTTGGTCTGCAGCCAGCTCATGATGTTGAGCGACGAAACGTCGAGCAGCTTCTGCGTGGTCTTGGGCATGGCGTAGATCTCGTCCACCGGGACATAGAACATGCCGGGGTCCGGCGTTCCCGTCTCCGGGCGCGACTGCTGCTCGCCGACCCAGGTGGCATCGGCAGTGTCGCGGTCGATCGGCTCCTCGAAGCCATCGGTCCCGGCGTCCAGGTCGATCACGCGCGCCATGCGGAACACGGGGCTGATCTCGGCCATGACCTTGGTGAAGCCGGACGAGAACTGCGTCTGCACCATGTAGCCGCCTTCCGGGCCGCTGCCGGCGCTCATCGCCTTGGCCTCGACGAAGAGTTGATCGGCCTTGGCCTTGTCGCCGGTGATCAGCGCGCGGAATGCGCCGTCCATGGCCTTGAGCTCGGCAGGGGTGCCAGTGCCGCCGCCGAAGCCTCCCAAGTTCGGGCGGTTGGCCTTCTTCTGGAGGTCGTCGAGGGCAGCTTTGAGATCGGCTGTTTCGGCATCTTTGCGGTCAACAAAGGATTTGAAGGCGTCGCCTTGCTCATTGAGCACAGCGAGCAGTCTGGTCATATCGGTCATGGGAGATTCCTTTCGATTCGTTCGAACAATTTGCAGTTGCGCTCAACGAGCGCGGCTAGTTCGGACACGTCCTCGGCGGGGTCTTCGACTTGAAGGCCCTTGAACCCGTGGCTGGCGATCGATCGCGCTTCGGTCTTGCTGTAGCCCAGCTCTCGCAGGGCGCGCTCGAACTCGCGACTGGTGCGCGGCTTTGACTTGATCGGGGGAGGCTCTGACAGCAGAGGTGCTGCAGGGCTGTCGCCGGGTTGGGTCTCGTCGCTCACGGAAAGCACACCACGCGTCCTAAGACACGTCCGCTTCTCGCAAGCTGCATCCCGCAACTGGCTTTATGAAGGTCCGGTTGAGCATCCCACCCAACTGGCACGCACTCATTGTGCCAGTTCATTGTCCATCCTTCAAAGGCTTTTTGAAGTAGTGCGATGCGATTCTGATCGCCTGCGCTCGCGACACGCCCGCGTCCCGCGCGACGCGCTGCAGGCGCCGCTTGTCCTGCGCCAGGCGCACGGGGTCGGGCGCTCTGTCCCGGCTGAAGAGCTTCGACATCCATCTCATGCTCGCCCCCCGGGCTGGATGAAGTTGCGCAGGGTCTGCTCGGCGGCGATGTTGCTGCCGACGCGGTCAATGATGGCGCCGATGGTTCGCAAGGCGAGCACATGCAGCTCTTGGTCGGACTTGTACTTGTGGATGTCGCGAATCGCGGTCTCGATGGCTCCGAGCGCCTGGCTGCCGGTGGGCGGAACTGGCTCGCCATCCATCTGGCGAGCCAGGAAGTCGATCAGGGCGTCGATGTTGGGGTTGGTGGTCATGGTGTTAAGCCTTAACAAAGAATCAGCAAATCAAAGAAATCAAAAGTGGCCGGGGCGATGCGCTGGCGGGTCTCCATCCAAGCTCGACCGCGCTGCCGTGGCGTCCTGTCGGGCTTGGCCTCTAGGACGGTCAGGCGGTTCGGGCTCAGCGTCGCCAGCCTGGGTTTCAGCGTCGTCAGTCGGGTCATGGTTTACCTTTTTTGTCCACGTTTAGCGATGCGCGACTTCACGCCCGGTCAGGGAGCCTGATGCGCTGAAGACGTAGCCGCCCCCCTCCACTTGGTCGAGCAGTTGATGCAGGCCAGCCAGCGGCACACCCGCGGCCATCTGCTGCTGCAGTTCCAAGATCAGTCGAGCGCGCATATCGGCCTCGTGCTTCAGCGCGGCAGCGTGAGCGATGCGGTTGACCCGGCTGCGCAGGATGCCTGGCAGGGGACGGCTCTCAAGCATGGAGCCTCCTCGCGCGCGCACACACGCGCACACAACGGTTGCCGGCGAGTTGTGGGATAGCGTTAAAGAAGACCTTCAGGCGCCCGGTGTCCCGGCCCACCATGGAAAGAAGGAGGCGCCCCCTGCCGGTCAGTCGCGTCAGTAGAGTCAGTGGTTTTCTATCCGCACCACCAGCTTTCTCACGCGTGCAGGCTTCTTGATCTACGTTTTGAGGGTTCATGTCTGTGTGATGGGGATGTAAAACCACTGACTGCACCGACTTAGCTGATCAGCCGGGCGGCTTTGATCTGCGCGGCGACGGGTAGGCGCCGCTGTGCGTAGACGGCTTGCCGCTTGCCGGCGATCTTGAAA
This sequence comes from Variovorax sp. WDL1, assembly GCF_001541225.1. GTDB lineage: Bacteria > Pseudomonadota > Gammaproteobacteria > Burkholderiales > Burkholderiaceae_C > Variovorax. Next base: position 51,726 of record NZ_LMTS01000346.1, read on the forward strand.
AGGCCGTCGTCGGCGTCAGGGTTCCGCACTGGGGCGTAGCCCACGCGCTCCAGCTTGTGTGGCAGCGATCGACGGTTCTTGCGCTCCTTGAGCTCCGACGACAGGTCGAATAGCTTCAGGTTCTCGGCCGCCTGGATCAGGTCGAGCAACGTGAGCGCCTCGGGGTTGTCGCACTCGTCGATCACGTCCCGCAACTCGCCGGACTCCGGGGCTTCGCCGGCCTGCACCACTGCCCAGAATGCGGCGGTCTTGGGTGGCGGTGCTTTTGGATCGAAGAAGCCGAGGTCGAGCGACAGGAGATGCGCCACAACATGCCCGATGCCGCCGTTCTCGTACCAGGCGTACATAGACGTCCAGTAGCCTGGCTCGAAGTCCTCGCGCTTGGCCTCGCTCCACGCGACGAAGTGGCGGCGATCGTCGGCCGGCAGATAGAGGCCGTCCGTCTTGTGGTTGGTCGTGATGATCACGCCGCAGACGTTGGCGACGTAGTGTTCGCGGAGGTTCTTTTCGTCCACGCGGATCACGTCCGGCGGCGCGGCGATGTAGGTCTTGCTGTGGTCGTAGAAGGCGAAGCGGTCAACGTCGCCGAGGTCGCGGGCTTCGTTGACGCGCACCACCACGGCCTTCGCCCAGCCGTTGAACCGTCCAAGCATTTGAGCGGGCGCAACGTCCTGCCAGTTCCACGGGCCTACGCCGGCCTTGACGGGCTCGAGGATCGTGTCCTTGCCGATGCCTTGGGAGCCGCCCAGCACCAGCGCATGGTTGCACTTCTCGCCCGGGCGCTGCAGGCGGTGTGCGAGCCACTGCTCGATGTGGTCGGCCTCGCTGGGATAGACGCGGCGCAGGTGATCGACCCATGGCTTTGCGTGACTGGCGATGCCGTCGATGTGCTCGGCAGGACGGTAGAGGTTGAACACGGTGGAACCGACGTGCTCGGCCCATCCGGAAACCTGCATCACGCGGTCGTGAATCAGCATGTCCTCGGCGGGGTGCCAGGTCATCTGCTCAATAGGCCGATTCCGGTCGAGCCAGTCGGACGGGCGGAGTTTGGTCTTGCCCGCCTGCACCGCGGGCAATCGGCCGTTGACGCTCGTCGACGGCCAGAGCTCCCTGGTCGGCACGAACAGATAGCTGTGGCTCGGCATGTGGGCATAGAAGTCCCCCAAGCCGATGCCGCCGGCCTCCAGCTGCTGCATTGCCTCTGCTGGCGGTGCCTCAAGGCGCTTGCGCTTGCGGCGCGCCGGGGCGACCGGGGGTGGATCGAAGTCCTGGAAGACTGCTGCGGCGCCGTTCACTTCTTGGGCCTCCAGCCGCGGGCAATCAGGCGCTGGCGGATCTCCTCACGCAAGTACGACTCGACCCAGTCTCGATGCCCGGGCCAGCTCTCGCCGAGTGCCTTTGCGCTGATGGCGCATTGCCGCTCAAACCAGCGTTCGGCCTGCACGCGCATCTCGGCCGGGGTAAGTTGCTCTTCGACCTTCACGCCTTCGCCCCCGTAACCCGGTCGAGAAAGCCGACGACTTCGTCAAGCGTGCCCAGGGCCTTGACCATGCCCCAACGGCAGCAGAAGTACTGGACCTCTCCATCCGCGGCGGCGGTGCGGTAGAGCTGGTGGCCAGCGAGCGCAGCGCGCGCCACAAGGTTCGTCCAGCTCTTCTGGTCGACGATGGCCTCCGTGATCACGGGGCCACCTTGGCGCGCAGCCAGGTCGTGACATCGCCCGCACGCCAGCGAGTGCAGCGGGTGCCGTCTTTGATCGGACTCGGAAACTTGCCCTCGGAGACCTTGCGCCGGATGGTCGACTCCGAGAGGCCGGTGACTCCGGTCACCGTCTGGATCTTCAGCAGCGCGTCAGGGATGTGGAGCGCTTGAAGGGTCTGGGCTGGTGCGCGGCGGTTATAGCGCCGGCTCGCTGGTTCTGGCTGCATATGCACCTCATGAATGAACATGGGTGCATCATCTTTTTCGAGGCTGGGTAAATCAGAGGCGGCTTACCAGCTTTCAAATAGCGCGGCGTATTGTCTCGGCGGCGCCTTCGGGAAGCCCCTCGCGGCGCGCGATGGCCTCCGCGCATTTCCTGACGCTGGTCTTTCGAAGGCGGATCAGCGATGCGTCGGACTCTGCCATGGCACGCCATCGCGCCTTGTCGGCGTCGGAATACTTCTTCCGTGCCTTGTTGCCTTTCACCGCGAACTCGGTCAATTGCTTTGCCCGCTTCTTGGCTTGCCTTGCCTTTGGCATCACGTCGCGCAGAACCATGATTTCCGTCCAATGCTGTAGCGCGTCGGTGAGCTGCTGCATCTGCTCTCGATTCAGATTGACGGGGGAGGTCGGAAGTCCGGCAAGAATGGCTCGGATCGCGTCGATGCGCAGTTGAATTGCGGGCGTCACTTGCTTCACGCCCGCAAGGTTTGCCTCCAGCGCTTCGATCCACTCCTTAGGACCATCGTTCCAGACGTTCGCGAGTTGCCTCCAGTCCTCCCGCGTCGCTCGCTCGGTGTCGAACTCCCAGGCCGTGCGGACGCGGATGCCGTCCGTCACGACCTTTTGAGTCAACACCGGTTTCCGTGAGCTCACGCGCGCCGCTCCCGCACCACCGGGCCGCGGCCGACGATGAAATTGATCAGGTCGTCACAACTCGGACTATCGTCCTGAGCATCGACTGCTGCCACCAATTGCAGCAAACGCGTCGGCGCGGGGCCGGCGACAATGCCGCCAGCAGCAACCGATGGGTGATCAGGATCGGGGTCGGTCTGACGAAGCATGACGGTTGCCTGGTGCTTCTCGCTCATGCAGACAACGTAGAGGCGATCACTCGGAAGCCTGCTGGTCGGAGTCAAGAGAATGACAAGGTCGCCGCGCCTGAAAAGGCGTCTGGTCTGGACTTGCGTTGCCCTAGCCATGGGTCACCGCCTTTCGCGTAGCGCGCTTGGTCGGCTTCTTCACTGCCACCGGAGGCTCGGGGGAAACCAGTTGGAGATGTCGCCTGCGGCCGTCGAGTTGGGAAAGGCAGGACGCCGTATAGAAGAACTGGCGCCCGTCTGGCGCTTGAGCCACGTAGCCGCACCGCCTCGAGACATAGAAGCCCTCTGCGTCCGTTGAGTCGCCGTCGATGTCCTTCACCGTATGCTGTCTATAGGGCTCGACAATTCTTACTTCCTCCCCGCGCCAGTTGATGACCTTTTCGCCGACCTCGAATGTTGTGCGGCCATATGGCCTTTGGAGAATGATTTCGTCTGTGAACTGTTCTACAGTTTGAGTAGCCATGGTGTGAAGTACCTCGATAGTGGTTCACGTTGTGGTCAGGTCGGTCGGGTGCGCGAACACCCTTCCGGCCGTTTTTTTGCCTCAGAGAATTGAATTGGTGGCCAGTTCAATTCCGCCCTGAGGCGCGGCGGTTCACCCTTTGCGCAATTGGTCTAGATGGTCCGCCCACTGCTGCATCATGGTCCTGCGCTTTGCCACGAACTCCGCGCGGTCGTAGGCGGCACCTAGAGGCCCGCTCTTGCCGTGGGCCAGCTGCGCCTCTATGACTTCGGGCTGAACGTCCATCTGCTCGACCATGATCGTCCGCGCCATCGCGCGAAAGCCGTGCGCCGTCATCTCCTCGTTGCTGTAGCCCATGCGGCGCAGGGCCGTCCGCACGGTGTTGTCGCTCATCGGCCGCTCGCCCGTCAGCAGGCTCGGGAAGACGTAGGAGCCGTGGCCCGTCAGCGGGTGCAGATCCTTGAGCAGCGCCACGGCCTGCGACGCGAGCGGCACCAAGTGCGGTCGGCCGTTGATCTTCGCCCGCTTCGTCCGCTTCATGTCGACCGCTCGGATGGTCCACATGGCGGCCTCGAGGTCGACGTCTGCCCATCGCATCTGCCGGATGTTGCCGGGGCGCTGGAAGAGCAGGGCGGATAGGTGCAGCGCGGCGCGCGTGGTGGGCTGGCCAGCATAGGCCGCGATCGCGCGCATGAGCTCGCCGGCCTCGCCCGGCTCAAGGACGGCCGCCATGTGCTTCGTCTGGATCGGCACCAGTGCGCCTTGCAGGTCGGGCGCAGGATTGCGCTCGCAGCGCCCTATGGCGATGCCGTGGCGGAAGACTTGGCCGGCCCATTGCCGCAGCGTGTGGGCAGTCTCATGGGCTCCGCGGCCTTCGACTCGGCGCAGAACCTGCAGGAGCATCGGCGCGGTGATGCTGGCGAGGGGAAAGGCGCCCAGCCAGGGGAACGCATCCTTCTCCATGATCGACATCCACCGCGCGGCGTACTTGGGGCTCCAGGCGCTTTTCTTCGTGCGGTGGAACTCCCGGGCGACGGACTCGAATGAGGCGTCGCTGTCGACCCTGCGCGATAGCTTCTCGACCTGGCGCTGGTGAGCCGGATCAACGCCCGTGCGGTGCAGTTGACGCGCGTCGTCGCGGCTGGCCCGCGCCGCCTTGAGCGTGATGTCCGGGTACGAGCCGAGCGCGAGGCGCTTTTCCTTGCCATCGAAGTAGTACTTCCAGAACCAGCGCTTAGACCCATTGGGCGCGACCTCGAGATAGAGGCCGCCGGCATCGCTGAGCCGTACCCTTGCCTTGTCTGCTGGGCAGATGACCTTCTTGCAAGCCGTGTCGGTGAGCATGGGGGAACAGGAGTTGTGAAATAGGGGTGGACGGGATTTGTTCCCCCGTTTGTACCCCTACGTTTCCCGCCCGGCAATGCAGGTACATGAACGCTTGTGGCGGAATCTTTCGCCTAAGTCATTGATTTCTAAAGGGAATCTGATGCGTTATGGGGCATCATGATTTCTTGATATGGCCTGCCCGGAGGGAATCGAACCCCCGACATTCGGCTTAGAAGGCCGATGCTCTATCCAACTGAGCTACGGGCAGTGAGAAGGAGCGCGATTTTACGGTGTGCCGGCACCGCGTCGGCGGCGGCCGACAGGGTCTGGGGAGTTTGCCCGAGTCATCCACGCTGCTTCGGGCGCCAAGGTGCAGTTCCAGATGGAGGTCCACACACATGAGCACCAGCACCACCCGAGCCGCGCCCAACGAGGAGCCGGAAATCGCCTTCGAGGAATCGATTCCCCTCGACGGCCCTGATCCCGTCGGCGAGAAGATGATCGAGGACCTGGGTCGCGGCGAGCGGCTCGAGAAGGAGCCGCAGTCGCCGCCGCCCGAGCCGATGCCCGAGCAGTTCCCATCAAGCTGAGTGGCGTGCGCACGGCTGGAGCGTCACCGGCGATCCGTCAAATGAGGTACCTTCCGGCCATGAGCACGAAAGCTGCGCGTCGCGAATACCTCCAGGCGGTCGCCGAGTTCGAGCGGGCCTGCCGGACTTTCGCTAGCGGCATGGAGCAGGTGCTCGAGCCGCAAGCACCCGCTGCAGCAGCCGGCCTCTTCGGGCCCAGGAAGCCTGCGAGGCGCACGGCACGCACCCCGCGGGCGATCGAGCACGCAAGAAAGGCCTGAGCGCGCGGCTTTCGATCCATCGCTCAAGCAAAACGCCGGCACAGACCTGAGTCCGTGCCGGCGTTCACTTTCCGATGGTCGGGGCGAAAGGATTCGAACCTTCGACCCTCTGCTCCCAAAGCAGATGCGCTACCAGGCTGCGCTACACCCCGACGAGCCTGCGATTCTAGCCTGCGCCGGGCGGTCCCGATGGCTTCAGCGACGCTCGTACTGCTTGTTGCCGAACAGGACCTCGCGTTCCTTGTCGCCCGTGATGGGCTGGCGCAGGTCCGCCAGCACCTTGACGCCGCGCTGCACGGCGGGCCGAGCGGCGATGCCTTCGAACCACTTCTTCAGGTGCGGGAAATCGCTCAGCACGATGCCCTGGCCCTCCCAGTTGCGCAGCCACGGGAAGATGGCGATGTCGGCGATCGTGTAGTTGTCGCCGGCAATGAAGGCGCGCGTCGAGAGCTGTTTGTCGATCACACCGTACAGCCGCCGCGCCTCGTTGGTGTAGCGCTCTATCGCGTAAGGGATCTTCTCGGGCGCGTAGAGCCGGAAGTGGTGGGCCTGGCCGAGCATCGGGCCGACGCCGCCCATCTGGAACATCAGCCACTGGAGCACCTCGTAGCGCTGCCGGTCGCCCTCGGGCATGAAGCGGCCGGTCTTGCCGGCCAGGTAGACCAGGATGGCGCCGGACTCGAAAAGCGAGATCGGCTTGCCGTCCGGGCCCTCGGGATCGGTGATGGCCGGGATCTTGTTGTTGGGGCTGATCTTGAGGAAGCCCGGCTCGAACTGGTCGCCCTTGCCGATGTTGACCGGGTGCGCGCGGTAGGGCAGGCCGCACTCCTCCAGCATGATGTGGATCTTGTGGCCGTTGGGCGTGGGCCAGGAATAGACGTCGATGGGGGCTTGGGACATGCGAGGGGTTCCACGGATGAAGACGGCCGGCCAGCATAGCGGCAGGTGGTCTTTCATGCAGGGCGCCTGCCGGAAGCCGGCC
>NZ_LMTS01000346.1:58175-70050 GCF_001541225.1 Variovorax sp. WDL1
GCCGCCGTGCCGCCATTCAGGTCGTGACCGCGCTCGGTGCCAGGTGCTTGTGGATCAGCGCGACCACCGCGGCGCCTTCCCCGATGGCACCGCCGACGCGCTTGACCGAACCCGAGCGCACGTCGCCGACCGCGAACACGCCCGGGATGCTGGTTTCCAGCGCGGCAGCGGGGCGGGCCGGAAAGCCGCCGCGCGCGGCCTCGCCGGTGAGCACGAAGCCATGCTTGTCGACCGCGACGCCGCAGCCCTCGAGCCAGTCGGTCTCCGGCACGGCGCCGATGAACAGGAAGATGTTGCGGGCCGGGCACTGGTACTCGGCACCGCTCTGGCGGTCCCGCCAGCTGGCACCGCTGAGTCCCGATTCGGGCTCGCCATGCAGCTGGACCAGCTCCGTGTGGGGGTGAAGCTCGATGTTGGGCGTGGCCGCGATGCGATCGATCAGGTAGCGCGACATGGTCGCCGCGAGCGAGGGACCGCGCACCAGCAGGTTGAGCTTGCTCACATGCTGCGAGAGGAAGACGGCGGCCTGGCCTGCCGAGTTGCCGCCGCCGACAAGGGCGACTTCCTGCCGGGCGCACAGCTTCGCTTCCAGCGCAGAAGCCCAGTACCAGATGCCGCGGCCTTCGAAATCGGCCAGCCGCGGCACCTCCGGCCGGCGGTAGCGGGCGCCGCTGGCGATGACCACCGTCCTCGCGCGAAGCCGCCGGCCGTCGGCGAGGCGGACCGAGATCTCGCCGCGGGTTTCGGCGGCGCTGCAGTCCATGGAGGCTGCCTGCGCGGGGATCAGCATCTCCACGCCGAACTTCTGCGCCTGCACGAAGGCGCGGCCCGCCAGGGCGCCGCCCGAGATGCCCGTCGGGAAGCCGAGGTAGTTCTCGATGCGCGCGCTGGCGCCGGCCTGGCCGCCGAAGGAGCGGCAATCGATGGTCATCACGCGCAGGCCTTCGGAGGCTGCGTAGACGGCGGTTGCGAGGCCTGCCGGACCGGCGCCCACCACCAGCAGGTCGAACAGATCGTCGTGCTCGGCGGAGTCGATCATGCCGAGGCACAGCGCCAGGGCGTTCTGGCTCGGGTTGGAGGCGACCGTGCCGTCCGGGCAGACCACCAGGAGCTCGGCCTCGCCGTACTGCTCGAGGAGGGCCTGGGCATCGACGTCCTACGTGGCGTCGACCACGTGGTAGGGGTGGCCATTGCGCTGCAGGAAGTTCTGCAGCCGCAGCAAGGGAGCCGATTGCGGCGGCCCGATCAGGACCGGGCCGCTGCCGCCGGATTCGATCAGAGCGACGCGGCGCAGGATCATGGCGCGCACCAGCCGTTCCCCGAGGTCGGCCTCCGCGATGATGAGCGCGCGCAGCTGCTCGGGCGGGACCAGCAGGGCTTCGACGTCCTCGTCCGCATGGCCATCGACGAGGGCAGGGCGGCCCGAGAGCTGTGCGATCTCGGCCAGGAACTGGCCGGGCCCCTGGCGCTCGATGGGCACCACGCGGCCCAGCCCGTCGCGTTGCGTGATCGCCACGGTGCCCTTCAGCACCAGGAACATGCCTGGCCCGGGCTCGCCGGCGCGGAAGAGGCAGTCGCCGCGCCCGTAGTGCCGGGGCGTGCCGAAGCGCCGGACGCGCTCGATATCGGCCACGCCCAGGGTGGGGAACATCTGGTGGCGGCGGGTTTCGATGGTTCTGGAGGGGGATTCGGCCGTCATGGACAAGAACTCCTGGGGCGTGTCGCCTGGCATTAGACGCCGAAAGCCCGGGGTCGCGCGACACGTCATGCAACTGCCATCGGAGTGACACGCGTGTTTCATTGCGTGCTCCCAGACTTCGTCGGCAGAAAGGGTTCCCGCATGAAAGAACTGCCCACGCCGACGTTTCCCTTCTCGCAATTGGGATTGCGCGCCGCCCTGTGGCCTGCCCAGGGCCGCACGCCCGCGACGACCGTTCCCGTGCCTGCGGTGCCCGTGACCCTGCCCGAGACGATCGATGCCGGCCGCGGGGGCATCAGCGTGAGCTGGGCGCGCCACCAGGACGACGTCCGTGCCGCGCAGCGCCTGCGCTACGAGGTGTTCGCCGGTGAGATGGGTGCGCGCCTGAACACCACGCTGGAAGGCCATGACGTCGACCTGTTCGACGACTTCTGCGAGCACCTGCTGGTGCGCGACGAGGCCACACTCCAGGTGATCGGCACCTACCGGGTGTTGACGCCGGCCCAGGCCCGCCGCGTGGGCAGCACCTACAGCGATACCGAGTTCGACTTGACGCGCCTGCGCGACCTGCGCGAGCGCATGGTCGAGCTAGGCCGCAGCTGCGTGCATGCCGACCATCGCCAGGGCGGCGTGATCCTCGCGTTGTGGGGTGCGCTCGCGGCCTTCATGAACCGCAACAAGCTCGACACCATGATCGGCTGCGCCAGCATCCCGATGTGGCTCAACGGCGTGACCAGCGGCGACGCAGCCGCCAGCATCTGGCGCCAGCTCTCGGCCACGCACATGGCGCCGATCCAGTACCAGGTGCAGCCGCGGCTGCCGCTGCCGGTGCACCGCCTCGACGGCGACCTGGACATCGAGCCGCCGGCCCTGATCAAGGGCTACCTCCGGCTGGGTGCCAAGGTGCTCGGCCCGCCGGCCTGGGATCCGGACTTCAACACCGCCGATCTGCCCATGCTGATGCGCATCGAAGATCTGCCGGCGCGCTACCGCAAGCATTTCCTGGGCAATTGACAGCCCGGGAAGAGCGTCACACAGTTGTCATGGAAGTGTCACGAAGTCGTTCGACACTGTCACGTTCTCGCATGCGACCATTCCTGTGCCCGTTGTTCCAGACAATTTCGCTTCTTCACCGGCCCTCGACGACAGCCCGCCTGTCGCCGCGGGATCAACGCTGACCCTGCTCGATCGCGACCACAGCATCCTGGCTTTCAACGAGCGCGTGCTCGACTGGGCGTATCGGCCCGAGGTGCCCCTGATCGAGCGGCTGCGCTATCTGTGCATCGTCTCGTCCAATCTCGACGAGTTCTTCGAGGTCCGGATGGCGCCGCACCTGGCCGCCAATACCGCCGGCGACCGGAAGGGCAACTACACCGTCGATTCCTTCGCTCGGCTGTCCGAGGCGGCCCATACGCTGGTCGGCCGGCAGTACGCGCTCTACAACGGCGAGCTGATGCCGACCTTCGCGAAGGAAGGCATCCATGTCATCTCTCATGGCGAGCGCAATGCGGCGCAGCGCAAGTGGCTGAGCGACTATTACGAGCGCGAAGTCCGGCCGCTGCTGATTCCCGTGGGGCTCGATCCGGCCCATCCCTTCCCGCAAGTCGCCAACAAGTCACTCAACTTCATCGTGCGCCTGAGCGGCAAGGATGCCTTCGGCCGCGAGAACCCGATCGCCATCGTCAAGGTGCCGCGGGTGCTGCCGCGCATGATTGCGATGCCGGCCCGGGTGTCCGGCGGCAAGAAGCTGTTCGTCGCGCTCTCGAGCATCGTGCGGGCGCACCTGCAGGGGATGTTCCCAGGGCGCGAGGTGGGCGACTTCTCTCAGTTCCGCGTCACGCGCCATTCCGACCTGGCGGTCGACGAGGAGGACGTCAAGAACCTGCGTACCGCGCTGCGCCAGGGGCTGCAGCACCGCCACTTCGGACAGGCCGTGCGGCTGGAGGTCTCGGCCAGCTGCGCCGAGTCGCTGGCGAGCTTCCTGCTCGCGCAGTTCGACCTGCCGCCGGAGGCGCTCTACCGGGTGCACGGCCCGGTCAACCTGGCGCGGCTCACGCAGCTGATCGACCTGCTGGAGGAGCCGCAGCTTCGCTTCGCGCCCTACCAGGCGTCCTATCCGGTCTCGCTGTCGCCGGGGCAGTCCTTCTTCGAGCGCCTGCAGGCCGGCGATGCGCTGATCCACCAGCCATTCGAGAGCTTCGAGGGCGTGCTCGCCTTCCTGCGCGAGGCGGTGCAGGACCCGCAGGTGCTCGCGATCAAGCAGACCATCTACCGCACCGGCGCCGATTCCGAGCTCATGGAGCTCCTGCGCGAGGCAGTCCGCCGAGGCAAGGAAGTCACGGTGGTGGTGGAGCTCAAGGCGCGCTTCGACGAGGAAGCCAACATCAACTGGGCCGAGATGCTCGAATCGATCGGTGCCCAGGTGGTCTATGGCGTGGTCGGCCTCAAGACCCACGCCAAGATGCTGCTGGTGACGCGGCGCGAGGGCAAGGCGATGCGGCGCTACGGCCACCTCTCCACCGGCAACTACAACCCGCGCACCGCCAGGCTGTACACCGACATCAGCCACCTGACTGCCGACCCGCTGCTGACGGCCGACATGGAGGCGGTGTTCGTACACATGGCCAGCCAGAGCCGGCTGCCGAAGCTCAACCGCATGTGGATGGCCCCTTTCGACCTCCACCGCAACCTGATTGCGCGCATCGACGCGCTGGGGGCCGCGGCCGTGCGGGGCGTGCCCGCGCGCATCGTCGTGAAGATGAATGCGCTGACCGACGAGGCCTTGATCGCCTCCCTGGTCGGCGCCGGCCGCAAGGGCGTGAAGATCGACCTGATCGTGCGCGGCGCCTGCACCCTGCCGGCCCAGGTACCGGGCCTGACCGACAACATCCGCGTCCGCTCGGTCATCGGCCGCTTCCTCGAGCATTCGCGGGTCTTCTATTTCCGGGAGGGCGAGGACGAGGCGCTCTACCTGTCTAGCGCCGACTGGATGAACCGCAACATGCTGCGGCGCATCGAGCTGGCCTGGCCGGTGACCGACCCGGTGCTGCGCCAGCGCCTGATCGATGAATGCCTGGTGGCCTACCTGCACGACGGCCGCGATGCCTGGGACCTCGGCGCCGACGGCAGCTATCGGCGGGTAAACCATGACACGCACCAGGGAGAGGAGGGTGCGCCGCGCGCCGTCCAGGCGCACGGTGCGCAGACCGCGCTCATGGTCCGCTATTCGTCGCGGGGCCGCAGCCGGGCCGCTTCGCGTGTATGAGGCCAGCATGGACCTGATCTTCTGGCGCCATGCCGAGGCCGAGGACTGGACCGAAGGCTGCGATGACATGCAGCGCTCGCTGACGTCGCGTGGCGAGAAGCAGGCCAAGCGCATGGCGGCCTGGCTGGACCGGCAGTTGCCGGAGGGCACACGCGTCGTCTGCAGCCCGGCGCGGCGCTGCGAGCAGACGGTGCTCGCGCTCGGCCGCAAGTACAAGCTGCGCAGCGAGCTCGCGCCCGACACCACGGCTGACGCGCTGCTGGGCGCGGCCGGCTGGCCCAACGGCAAGTCGGTGGTGCTGCTGGTCGGCCACCAGCCCTCGCTGGGTCAGGCGATCTCGCTGCTGCTCGGGCTGAAGCAGGACAGCTGCCCTGTGCGCAAGGGCGCCGTCTGGTGGATCCGGACGCGCGAGCGCGACGGCGACGTTCAGACCGTGGTTGTCACGGTGCAGTCGCCGGAACTGCTGTAGGCAGGCTGCGGAACACGCCGCCCTGCGCCTGCGCTTCAGCAGCCTTCGAGCTGGACCCGCCAGGGGGTCTTCTGCCAGGCCAGCACTTCCTCGCGCAGCAGGTGGGCCGATTGCGGATAGGTCTCCGACCAACCGCTGCGGCATGTCAGGATGAAGAGGCGGCTATCGGCGCGCACCAGCCGCAGCGCCTCCAGGTCGGGATCGCGCCGTGCATGGCCTAGGATCACCGCCAGCCGCAGCGCCAGCAACTGGGGCACGAAAGTCTCGTCGTCCAGCGCGCCCTCGAGCTTGCGCAGCTTGCCCCGGTGGCCCAGCACCAGCTGGCTGAGCCAATGCATCTCGTTGACCGCGAAGCCGGGCGCATCGGCGTGGTCCAGGATGTAGGCGCCGTGCTTGTGGTAGTCGCTGTGCGAGATGTGGGTGCCGATCTCGTGCAGTTGGGCGGCCCAACCGAGCTTGCGCAAGGCGCGCCCCGCGCGGCTGGTGGTGCTGGCGCCGCGCGAGGCCGGCTCCAGCTGCAGGAACAGCGCCGCGGCCGTCTCGCCGACCCGCCGCACCTGGGCGGTGTCGGCGGCGAAGCGGCTGGCCAGGCGCGCGACGGTGGCGGCGCGCAGGTCGGCCACGCTTTCGTCGCGCTCGAGCAGCTCATACAGCACGCCGTGGCGCAGGGCGCCCTGCGCCACCCTCATTTCCTCGATCTCGAGCAGGTCGAAGACGGCGCGCAGTACGCTCACGCCTCCGCCGATCACCGCCTTTCGGTCTTCCCGCATGCCCTCGATGCGCAGGCGGTCGGCGCTGCCGGCCTTGAGCAGGCGCTCGACCAGCCAGTCCAGCCCCTCGCGCGTGATCAGGCCGGGCTCGCCGCCGGCGGCCGCCAGCACGTCGCCGACCGCGCCGATGGTGCCCGACGCCCCGTAGGCCACGTCCCAGCGATCGGGAACGTAGGTGCCGAGCGCTTCATCCAGGACCGCCTTGGCGGCGATCTCCGCGGCCCGGAAGGCGCCCGTGGTGAACTGGCCCTCGGGGAAATGCTTCATCGACCAGGCGACGCTGCCGACCCGATAGGACTCCGTCACCGTCGCTTCCAGGCCCGTGCCCATGATCATCTCGGTCGAGCGGCCGCCGATGTCCACCACCAGCCGGCGCTCCCGGTTCGAGGCGTCGGTATGGGGCAGCAGGTGCGCCACGCCCTGGTAGATGAGGCGGGCTTCCTCGCGGCCGGTGATGACGTCGATGCCGAAGCCCAGGATGGTGCGCGCGCGCAGCAGGAATTCGTCGCGGTTGCGGGCTTCGCGCAGGGTCTGGGTGGCCACGGCGCGGACCTGCGAGCGCTTGAAGCCCGCCAGCCGCTCGCCAAAGCGGGCGAGGGTCTCCCAGCCGCGCTGCATGGCCTCGGGCGTGAGATTGCGGGCTGCGTCCAGGCCGTTGCCCTGGCGGACGGTCTCCTTCAGGTATTCGGCGCGATGGATCTGGCCGTGGTCGACCCGGCCGATCTCGAGCCTGAAGCTGTTCGAGCCGAGGTCGACCGCGGCGAGGCGGGTTCCGTTTTGCATGTTGAGGTGGTGAAGGCCAGGGCCCCGATCGTAGCCCCATGGCCATCCGCTGCTGCGTAGGCTGCGGCCGCACAGCCGGCCACCGAGGCTAGGCGTCATACATGACGTTTCCGTGACAGCGTCATACAATCCGCGACCCACGGAGCCCGATTCTCCCTCTGAAGAACGGTGTCACACCGATGTCACACAAGCTTCCTAGAGTCCCTGCCAGTTCCCCGAAAAGGGGTTCTTCGGCATATCGAAAAGGAAGCTCCATGAAAACGACGTTCAAATTTGCCGCTGCCGGCCTGGTGGCCGCGGCCTTCGCCTGCGCTCCTGCCTTCGCGCAAGATGTCACCGGTGCCGGTGCTACCTTCCCGGCGCCGCTCTATGCGAAGTGGGCGGGCGACTACAACAAGTCGACCGGCGTCAAGATCAACTATCAATCGGTCGGCTCGGGCGCCGGCTTGAAGCAGATCGATTCGAAGACGGTCGACTTCGGCGCGTCGGACATGCCCCTCAAGGATGAAGACCTCCAGGCCAAGGGCCTGATGCAGTTCCCGACGGTCATCGGCGGCGTGGTGCCCGTGGTCAACATCCAGGGCGTCAAGCCCGGCGAACTGAAGCTCAACGGCCAGGTGCTCGGCGACATCTATCTCGGCAAGATCACCAAATGGAACGACCCGGCGATCAAGGCGCTGAACACCTCGCTCAACCTTCCTGACGCCGCGATCTCGCCGGTGCGCCGCGCCGACGGCTCGGGTACGACCTTCATCTTCACGAACTACCTCAGCAAGGTCAACGCCGAATGGAAGGCCAAGGCGGGCGAGGGCACGGCGGTGAACTGGCCGACCGGTGCCGGCGGCAAGGGCAACGAGGGCGTCGCCGCCTTCGTCGGTCGCCTGCCCAACTCGATCGGCTACGTCGAATACGCCTACGTGAAGCAGAACAAGATGGTCTACGCGCAGATGCAGAACGCGGCCGGCAACTTCGTCTCGCCGGATGACGCCGCTTTCAAGGCGGCGGCTGCCAATGCGGACTGGAGCAAGTCGTTCTACCAGATCCTCACGAATCAGTCCGGCAAGGATGCCTGGCCGATCTCGGGCGCGACCTTCATCATGATGCACAAGACACAAGAGAAGCCGGCGCAGGCTGCGGCCGCCCTCAAGTTCTTCGACTGGGCCTACAAGAATGGCGACAAGACTGCCGACGACCTCGACTATGTGCCGATGCCCGATGCCGTGAAGGCCACCATTGCCAAGGCCTGGGGCGAAGTCAAGGATGCGTCGGGCAAGCCCGTCGCGTACAAGTAAGCGAGCCGGCGCGTCATGAGCACCCCGCTCGAGCACGCGCCGCTTTCGGAGCGACCTGTGTCATCCAGTTTCCCCGCTGCCGCAAACCCCCTCGACATGCCTGCCGGGGGGCCACGCACAACCACCAGCCCGCCTCCTGGCCGCAAGCCGCGCACCGGCGCCACCGTCGACCTGCTGTTCGGCCTGGCCGCGAAGGGGGCGGCGCTGCTGACGCTGGCCATGCTGATCGGCATCCTGCTGTCGCTGCTGGTGGGGGCGTGGCCGGCCATCTCGAAGTTCGGCCTCGGCTTTCTCACCAGCAGCGTCTGGGATCCGGTGCAGAACGAGTACGGCGGGCTGGTGATGATCTACGGCACGATCGCGACGTCGATCATCGCCCTCGTCATCGCGGTGCCCGTCAGCTTCGGCATCGCGCTGTTCCTGACCGAGATGTCGCCGGCATGGCTGAAGCGGCCGCTCGGCACCGCGATCGAACTGCTGGCAGCGGTGCCCTCGATCGTCTACGGCATGTGGGGTCTGCTGGTGTTCGGCCCGATCCTGTCCACCTACGTGCAGCAGCCGCTGCAGAAGCTTCTCGCGGGGGTGCCTTACCTCGGCGCGCTGGTGTCCGGCCCGCCGGTGGGCATCGGCATCCTCTCCGCCGGGATCATCCTCGCGATCATGATCATTCCGTTCATCGCGTCAGTGATGCGCGATGTGTTCGAGGTCACGCCGCCGTTGCTCAAGGAGTCGGCCTACGGTCTCGGCGCCACGACCTGGGAGGTCGTGTCCAAAGTCGTGCTGCCTTACACCAAGGCCGGCGTCATCGGCGGCATCATGCTCGGGCTGGGTCGCGCGCTGGGTGAAACGATGGCGGTGACCTTCGTGATCGGCAACACGAACCAGCTCAACTCGCTCTCGGTCTTCGAGGCGGCAAACAGCATCACGTCGGTGCTGGCCAACGAGTTCGCCGAGGCGGCCGAAGGCCTGCATCAGGCCTCGCTGATGTACCTGGGGCTGGTGCTGTTCTTCATCACCTTCGTCGTGCTGGCGCTGTCGAAGGTACTGCTGCAGCAACTCAGGAAGAGCGAAGGAAAGAAGTCATGAGTACGGCCGAACGCCTGCTGAGCGCCAAGGCGCTGGACGAAACGCGCGCGGCGAAGTTCGCCAGTCGCAAGCGCATCAACGTGATCGCACTTGCGCTGTCGCTTTCAGCGATGGCTTTCGGCCTCTTCTGGCTGTTCTGGATCCTGTGGGAAACGCTGCGCCTGGGCGTCGGCGGTCTGGCGCTGGCAACCTTTACGGAAATGACGCCGCCGCCGAACGAGGTGGGCGGCATTGCCAATGCGATCTTCGGCTCTCTCGTGATGGTGCTGCTGGCAACCTTCGTGGGAACTCCGATCGGCATCATGGCGGGCATCTACCTTGCCGAGTACAACCCCAGAGGCTGGCTGTCGAACATCATCCGCTTCGTCAACGACATTCTGCTGTCAGCGCCGTCGATCGTGATCGGCCTGTTCGTGTATGCCGTGGTGGTGGCCTATTTCAAGTCCTTCTCGGGCCTGGCCGGTGCATTGGCGCTGGCGCTGATCGTGATTCCCGTCGTGATCCGTACCACCGAGAACATGCTGCAGCTGATTCCGGCCGGCCTGCGCGAAGCGGCCTATGCGCTGGGCACGCCCAAATGGAAGGTCATTCTGAGCATCACGTTGCGCGCAGCGCGCGCCGGCGTGGTCACGGGCGTCCTGCTGGCCGTGGCGCGCATCGCGGGCGAAACGGCGCCGCTCCTGTTCACTGCGCTCAGCAATCAGTTCTGGACCTCCGATCTCACCCGGCCGATGGCGAGCCTGCCGGTGACCATCTTCAAGTTCGCAATGAGCCCCTACGAGAACTGGCAGAAGCTGGCGTGGGCCGGTGTGTTCCTCATCACCGTCGCGGTGCTCGGCCTCAACATCCTCGCTCGCGTCGTGACGCGCAACAAACTCTGAACACCATGCCATCCACAATCGCTGCACAGCCGTCCCGCGCGAAGATCTCGGTCAAGGACCTGAACTTCTACTACGGCAAGTTCCACGCGCTCAAGGGCATCAATCTCGAGATCCCCGAGCACAAGGTCACCGCCTTCATCGGCCCGTCGGGCTGCGGCAAGTCGACGCTGCTGCGCACCTTCAACCGCATGTTCGAGCTCTATCCGGAGCAGCGCGCCGAGGGCGTGATCGCGCTGGACGGCGAGGACCTGCTGACTTCCAAGCAGGACGTGGCGCTGATCCGCGCCAAGGTCGGCATGGTGTTCCAGAAGCCCACGCCATTCCCGATGTCGATCTACGACAACATCGCCTTCGGCGTGAAGCTGTTCGAGAACCTGAGCGCCTCCGAGATGGACGACCGCGTCGAGTGGGCGCTCAAGAAGGCCGCGCTCTGGACCGAAGTGCGCGACAAGCTGCAGCAAAGCGGCTCGGGCCTGTCCGGCGGCCAGCAGCAGCGACTTTGCATCGCCCGCGGCATCGCGATCAAGCCCGAGGTGCTGCTGCTCGACGAGCCCTGCTCGGCGCTGGACCCGATCTCCACGGCGAAGATCGAGGAACTAATCGCCGAACTGAAGAACGAGTACACAGTGGTCATCGTGACCCACAACATGCAGCAGGCGGCGCGCTGCAGCGACTACACCGCCTACATGTACCTGGGCGACCTGATCGAGTTCGGCGCTACCGAGGAGCTGTTCTTCAAGCCCAAGCGCAAAGAGACCGAGGATTACATCACCGGCCGTTTCGGCTGAAAGGAGCGTCATGACCGAGAAACACCTCTCCAGCCAGTTCGACAGCGAGCTGAACACGGTCTCGTCGCGCGTCATGGAACTCGGCGGAATGGTCGAGTCCCAGATCAACCAGGCCGTGTATGCGTTGGCACAGTTCGACACGGAGTCGGCCAACCGGGTGATCGAGACCGAGATGCGCGTCAATGCGATGGAGATCGAGATCGACCGCGAGCTTTCCTCGATCATCGCGCGGCGCCAGCCGACGGCGCGCGACCTGCGCCTCCTGATCGCGATCTCGAAGACCACCGCCAACCTGGAGCGCGTGGGCGACGAGGCCAACAAGATCGCGCGCATGGTCAAGTCGATCATCGAGAGCGGGGCGGCGCGTGCGCTGCCCTCCACCGAGTTGCGTGTCGCGGCCGACCTGGCCTCGGGCCTGCTGCGCAAGGCGCTCGACGCCTTCGCACGCCTGGATACCGCCGCCGCGCTGTCGATCCTCAAGGACGACGACCTGATCGACCAGGAGTTCGACGGCTTCGTGCGCAAGCTGGTCACCTACATGATGGAGGACCCGCGCACCATCTCCGCCAGCCTCGACCTGCTGTTCCTGGCAAAGGCCATCGAGCGCATCGGCGATCATGCGAAGAACATTGCCGAGTTCATCATCTACATCGTCAAGGGCGCCGACGTGCGGCACACTTCGATGCAAGAGATCGAGTCGGCACTTCAATAGGCTTTATTTCCATCAATGAAGAAACCCCGCGTCCTGATCGTCGAAGACGAGTCCTCGATCGCCGAGCTGATTGCCGTCAACCTGCGCCACAACGGCTTCGAGCCGATCTGGGCGGAAGATGGCGCGGCGG
>NZ_LMTS01000346.1:70090-129324 GCF_001541225.1 Variovorax sp. WDL1
TCGACGCCTACCTGCCCGACCTCGTGCTGCTCGACTGGATGCTGCCGGGCCAGAGCGGCCTGCAACTGGCACGCCAGTGGCGCAAGGACCCGCGCACCAAGAGCATGCCGATCCTCATGCTGACGGCGCGCGGCGACGAGCCCGACAAGGTCGCGGGGCTGGACGCCGGGGCGGACGACTACATCACCAAGCCCTTCTCCACGCAGGAGATGCTGGCGCGCATCCGCGCCGTGCTGCGGCGCCGCGCGCCCGAGGTGGTGACCGAGCGCGTCGAGATCGGCGAGCTGGCCCTGGACACCGCGACGCATCGCGTGACTTGGCAAGGCATGCCGCTGAAGGTAGGGCCGACCGAGTTCAAGCTGTTGGGCTACCTGATGCAGCACGCCGAGCGCGTGCACAGCCGCGCCCAGCTGCTGGACAAGGTGTGGGGCGATCACGTCTACATCGAGGAGCGCACGGTCGACGTGCACGTCAAGCGCCTGCGCGAGTCGCTCGGCGCCGCGGCACCGATGGTCGAGACCGTGCGCGGCGCGGGCTACAGGCTCACGGCCCAGGTCACCGTGTGAAGGGTACGCCGGCGAACGCCCGGCGGCACAATGGGCGGGCATGCCGTTTCGTATCGCAACTTTCCTGACAGCCTCCATCGTGGGGGCCGCCATCGTCGCGGGATTGGCCGGGCTTCGCCTTCTGTGGCTGGGCGCATGGCTGGGTGCGGTGCTGTGGCTCGGGCTCGATGCCTGGCGCGCCCAGCGGCTGCTGCAAGTGCTGCGCAACGATGCCAACGGCCTGCCGTCGCGCGGTCCGGGTGTGTGGGGCGAGATCGCCGAGCGTATCCGCAAGCTGCTGCGCGCACGCGAGCAGCAGGCTCGGCAGGCCGAGGACCGGCTGCAGGAGTTCCTGGCGGCCATCCAGGCCTCGCCCAACGGCGTCGTGCTGCTCGACGAGCAGGGCCGCATCGAGTGGTGCAACCAGACGGCGGCTGGCCAGTTCGGCATCGATGCGGAGCGCGACCTGCTGCAGCATCTCTCGAACCTGGTGCGCGATCCCGCCTTCGTGGCCTACCTGGCTTCCTGGAACTACAGCCGCGACGTGGTGATCGACGCGCCCTCGCAGCGCCACGCCCACCGCGGCCATCCGGTGCGGCTGTCGGTGCAGGTGCACCCGTACGCAGGCAACCGCCGCATGCTGCTGACGCGCGACATCACCTCACTGGAGCAGGCCGAGGCAATGCGGCGCGACTTCGTCGCCAATGTCTCGCACGAGATCCGCACCCCGCTCACGGTGCTCGCCGGCTTCGTCGAGACCTTGCAGAACCTGCCACTGGACGCGGAGGAACGGTCCCGCTATCTGACGCTCATGGGCCAGCAGTCGCACCGCATGGAGACGCTGGTCAATGACCTGCTGACGCTGTCGCGCCTGGAAGGCGGCGCGTTGCCGCCTTCCAACCGCTGGACCCGCGTGCGGGCGCTGATGGCGCAGTGCGAGGACGAGGGCCGCGGCCTCTCCAACCGGCTGACCTCGCAGGGGCACAAGCTGAGCTTCGTGCTGGAAGCCGATTCCGAGATCGCCGGCGCGGCCACCGAGCTGCAGAGTGCCATGTCCAATTTGCTCAGCAATGCCATCCGCTACACGCCCGGCGGCGGCGAGGTGGCGGTGAGCTGGCGGCTGCTGCCCGACGGCCGCGGCGAGTACGCGGTGCGCGACAGCGGCCCGGGCATCGCGGCCGAGCACATCCCGCGCCTCACCGAGCGCTTCTACCGCATCGATCGCAGCCGCTCGCGGGAGACCGGCGGGACCGGCTTGGGCCTGGCGATCGTGAAGCACGTCGCGCAGCGCCACGGCGCCGAGCTGCGCATCGAGAGCGTGGTGGGCAAGGGCTCGCGCTTTGCGCTGCTGTTCCCGGTCACGCGCCTGCGTCAGGCTGCAGCCCTCAGCGCCGTCGCCTGAGCGTCGACCAAAGCAGCCCCATCAGCAACACCGCCGCCAGCGCCAGCGCCAGCGCGCTCATGAGCCAGAAGGCCAGCGGCGACTGCATCGCCGGCCAGGGGCCGATGCCGCGATAGGCCAGCAGGTAGCTGCCGCCCAGCCCGACGCCCCAGAGCAGCGTGCAGTACAGCACCAGCGGCAGCACCGTGACACGGTAGCAGCGCAGCACGAAAACGCACAGCGTCTGAACGGCATCGGCGAGATGGTAGGCCGCGGTCGCCAGCAGCAGCGTGGCACCCAGCGCCACAACCGCGGGATTGGCGGAGTAGACGGCGGCCAGGCGCCAGCGCAGCAGCGCCATCGCTGCGGCAAAGAGCAGGGCGCCCAGAAGGGCGAGCTGGAAGCCGCGCACACAGGCGCGCCGCGCAAGTGCGGCATCGCCGGCCCCGAGCCAGAAGCTCACGCGCGCGCTGGTGGCGATGGCGATCGACAGCGGCACCATGTACGCGACGGCCGTGAGGTTCGATGCAATCTGGTGGGCCGCCGAGGCGGCGGTGCCCAGGCGAGCGATGAACAGCGCCATCAGCGTGAATGAGGTGACCTCCACCAGCACCGCGAGGCCGGCCGGGACGCCGAGCCGTGCGAACTGGCCGAGCTGGCGCCAGTCGGGCGGCTCGATGCGGCGCCAGATGCGGTATTCGCGGTAGACGGGCTGGCTGCGCAGCAGCCATGCCGCGCAGGCGAGCATCGTCCAGTTGACGGCCAGGGTGGCCCAGCCGCAGCCCACCAGGCCCATGGCCGGCAGGCCGGCGCCGCCGAACGTGAACCAGATCGACAGCGCCAGCTTCGGCGCCAGCGAGGCCAGCTGCAGCCAGGTCACGAGCTGCGGCTGGCCAAGGCTCTGATTGAGCGTGCTGAAGACCCGGAACAGCAGCGCCGGCGCCAGCGCGAAGGCCAGCACCTGCAGATAGGCTTCCACGTCGGTGCGCATGGCCTGCGGCACCTCCGCCCAGCGCAGCAGCGGCGCGGGGAAGAGCAGGATCGCCATGCCCAGGGCGATCGCGAAGGCGCACAGGTAAAGCGACTGGCGCACGGAGCGGCCGACTTCCGCCGTGCGCTGCGCGCCGTGCAGTTCGGCCCAGACCGGCAGGAGCGCCTGCAGCACCCCCAGCAGCGAGACGTAGACGCTGACGAAGATCGCCGAGCCCACCGACAGCGCCGCCAGCGCGCCTTCGGCGTAGCGGCCGGCCACGATGGTGTCGGTCACGCCAAAGGCCATCACTGCCAGTTGGCCAGCCAGAACCGTCGCAGCGTGGCGCGCGATGACTCGCCGTTCGCTGCTCAAGGCGCGGTTCTTTGGTAGAGCAGCAGGTCGTCGCTGGGACTGGTGGGCCGGCGCAGGGTGCCGATGAGACGCCAGCTCTCGAGGTTGACCAGCGTATGCAGGCGCCCGATCGCTTCCGGGCTCACGACCAACCAGGGGCAGCTCGGGCCGCCCAGCAGCGGCTGCAGGTTGATCTGCCCGTGGTGGCGCAGGGCCGCGATGTGGGCCCGGCCCAGCGCCAGCTCGGACATGCAGCTCGGCTGGCCGACCCGCTCGGTAATTGCGCTCACCTGGGGCGCGTAGCTGCGGGCGTAGTCCAGCACCGGGAGCCACAGCGTCATCACCAGCATCCAGCACAGGGCCGCGCCGCCGGCCGGCAGCACCAGCGTCTTCCACAACGCGGCGCGGTGCCGGCCGGTGCGCCAGCGCACCAGCCAGGCCCAGGCGAGCGTGGCAGCGATGGCGAACACAAATGCGGTGGCGGAGAAGTGCGGGACGAAGCCGGGCGCCAGCTTCGCGACGTTGGCAGCCGTCTTCGCCGGAAAGCCGGTCTGCATCGCGACCCAGATCACCCAGAACACGATCGCCCAGACGCTGAAGAAGAGCAGCGTGAACCAGTCGATCAGCGCGGCGACGCTGCGCCTGAAGGTCGGCAGTGCGAATGCCGCCAGGGTCGCGAAGGCCGGCAAAGCGAGCAGCAGCGAGCGCTCGGAAAAACTGGTGGTCCAGGTGGCTGCCAGCGGCACCAGGGCGAACCACAGAGGCAGCGCGACGTGCCGCGCTGCCAGCTGCCGGCGCCAGCGCCAGAGGGTCCACACCGCGAGCGGCCAGGCCGGCCAGGTGAACCACAGCAGAAGCCTGGCCTGGCTGCGCAGCTCGCTCCAGACGCGGGTGCCGGGCTGGCTGCCGGGCAGCTCGATCTTCCACTGCAGCAGGCCGAGCCAGGCGGCGAGGAGCCCGGCCAGCAGCGTTGCGCCGAAGATTGTGCCGATGGCGCCGGCGGAATAGGTGGGCTCGTCGTCGGATGTTTGCTCCCTGGCGCCGCGCCGGCGGTCCAGGGCGAGGAAGATCACGCAGCCGATGCCCAGCGCCAGCCCGACCGTCGGACCCCCGCTCAGTGTCATGCCGGCCGCGCCGACCACCAGGGCGACGATCGGACCGATGCGGCGGTAAGGAAGGGCTACGACGCCGTAGAACAGCTGCGAGGTGAAGAAGAGCTGGGCCAGTGCCGGGGTGGTCTCATGTCCCAGCTGGGCCAGGCCCAGGCAGGCGATCAGTGCCAGCAGCGCGCCGTCGGCGATGGCGCGGGCGTAGTCGGTGGGACGTGCCTCGCCGCCGAAGGCGAAGGCGACAGGCTGTGCCTGCGTGGTGCGCGCGAGGTAGTACACCGCGTACCAGGTGGCTGTGAAGGTGCCCCAGAGCAGCAGCGCGAAAGCGATGCGGACCGCGAGGTCGGGATGCACCCAGGCCGGCGCGATCTTGATCGCCCACGCGCCGATCCAGTAGGGGATCAACGCCGGCGTCTCGGGCCTCAGGCCCAGCAGCATTGGATCGAGCCAGCGGGCCAGGCCTTCCGTGCTGCGCGCCAGCTCGGCCATGTACCCGAACGAGACGATGTCCGCGCTCTTCCAGGGTCCGCGCCCCACCAGTCCTGGCATCAGGTAGGCCGCGCACAGCAGGATCAGGGCGATGCGCGGCAGGTGGCGCACGGCGCTCTGGGCAACGATCGCTGGCGTCGGCTGGTTCAACGGGAAGGCGTCTGGATGGAGGGGGACTGAAAGAAAAAAAGGCAGCGCGGTAAACCGGGCTGCCCTCGACTCGGAAGCGCCTGCCTTACTTGGAGGCAGCAGCGCCGGTCTTGCCGAAACGGTTGCGGAACTTCTCGACACGACCGCCCATGTTGTCAACCGACTTCTGCGTGCCGGTGTAGAAGGGGTGCGACTCGCTCGATGTATCGAGCTTGAAGAGCGGCAGCTCGCGGCCGTCGTCGGCCTTGCCCATTTCCTTGGTGTTCACGCAGGAACGGGTGACGAACTTGAATCCGTTCGACAGATCGACGAACAGGACCTCGCGGTAGTTCGGGTGAATGCCTTCTTTAGCCATGATTTTTCCTTTGGTCGATGCGAGAGCCACAAGTACGAACGCTTCTGAAGACGCGTCCCGCCGGCACGGCGCCGGGCTGCACTTTTCGCGGAGCCCTCGATTATCGCATACTGGTCCTTTTGGGCGCCAGCCCCAACCCAGCCATGAATTCAAGCCCCTTGCGTGCCGGTCTGGCAGGCTTCGGTTTCGCAGGCCAGACTTTCCATGCGCCCGTGCTCTCGGCCGTGCCGGGGCTTCAATTGGCGGCAGTAGCCAGTTCGCGGCCGCACAAGGTCCATGAGGAATGGCCCGATGTCGACGTGGTGCCCGATGTGGCGGCTCTGCTGGGGCGTTCCGACATCGACCTCGTCGTCGTGGCGACGCCCAATGCGCAGCACCATCCCGTGGCCAGGGCCGCGCTGGCCGCGGGCAAGCATGTGGTGGTCGACAAGCCTTTCACCCTCGACGCGGCCGAGGCGCGCGAACTCGCGGCGCTGGCGCAGCGGCAGGGCCGGCTGCTGTCTGTCTACCAGAACCGCCGCTTCGATTCGGACTTCCTGACGCTGAAGGCGCTGCTCTCCGGTGGGGAACTGGGCCGGCCGGTCTATTTCGAATCGCATTTCGACCGGTTCCGCCCCCAGGTGCGCGAGCGCTGGCGCGAGCAGCCGGTGCCGGGAGCTGGCCTCTGGGTGGACCTGGGCTCGCATCTCCTCGACCAGACGGTGCAGCTCTTCGGGCCGCCGGACACGCTGCAGCTCGACACCGCCTGCCTGCGGGACGGAGCGCTCGTCGAGGACTACTTCCACGCCGTGCTGCGCTACGAGAGCGGCACGCATGCGCCACTGCGCGCGGTGCTGCACGCGACCACGCTGGCGGCCCGTGCCGCTCCTCGCTACATCGTGCACGGCACGCGCGGCAGCTACGTCAAGCGCGGCGTCGATCCGCAGGAAGACGCCCTGCGGGCTGGCGCAAAGCCGGGTGGCGAAAGGTGGGGGGCCGACGACCTGGATGGCGAACTGGCCTTGCCATCCGATGACGGCCAGATCGAGCAAAGGAATGTGCCGACGCTCGCCGGCAACTACATGGCCTACTACGCCGCGGTGCGCGATGCGATCCTGGGCAAGGGCGAGAGCCCCGTTCCGCCCGAGCAGGCCGTCGAACTCATGGAACTCCTGGACCTCGGTCGCCGAAGCGCTGCCGAAGGCCGCGCGCTTCCGGCGCGCTGATCCTTCTGGGCGAGGCTCAACCGCCTCGGCGCATCATGTCGAAGAACTCGACATTGGTCTTCGTCGCCCGCATGTTCTTCAGCATGAGCTCCATCGCCTCGATCTCGTCCATGTTGTACATGAGCTGGCGCAGGATGCGGGTCTTCTGCAGGATCTCGGGCGGCAGCAGCAATTCCTCGCGGCGGGTGCCGCTGCGGTTGAGCTGGATCGAGGGGAACACGCGCTTCTCGTAGAGCCGGCGGTCCAGGTGGATCTCGGAGTTGCCGGTGCCCTTGAACTCCTCGAAGATCACTTCGTCCATCCGGCTCCCGGTGTCGATCAGCGCGGTGCCGATGATGGTCAGCGACCCGCCTTCCTCCACGTTGCGCGCCGCGCCGAGAAAGCGCTTGGGGCGCTGCAGCGCGTTGGAGTCGACGCCGCCCGTCAGCACCTTGCCGGAGGAGGGCACGACGTTGTTGTAGGCGCGTGCCAGGCGGGTGATCGAGTCCAGCAGGATCACCACGTCCTTCTTGAGTTCGACCAGGCGCTTGGCGCGCTCGATCACCATCTCGGCCACATGCACGTGGCGTGCAGCGGGCTCGTCGAAGGTCGAGGCGATGACCTCTCCCTTCACCGTGCGCTGCATCTCCGTCACTTCCTCGGGCCGCTCGTCGACGAGCAGCACCATCATGTGGACCTCGGGATAGTTGGCGCTGATCGCGTGCGCCATGTGCTGCATCATCACCGTCTTGCCGCTCTTGGGCGGCGCCACCAGCAGCGCGCGCTGGCCTTTGCCGATGGGCGCGATGATGTCGATGATGCGGCCGGTGATGTTCTCCTCGCCCTTGAAGTTGTCGCGCTCCAGGCGCATCAGCTCCTTGGGGAAGAGCGGCGTGAGGTTCTCGAACATCACCTTGTGCTTGTTCGCCTCGGGCGCGCCGCCGTTGACCTTGTCCAGCTTGGTCAGCGCGAAGTAGCGCTCGCCGTCCTTGGGAATGCGCACCTCGCCCTCGATCAGGTCACCGGTGTGGAGGTTGAAGCGCCGCACCTGGCTGGGACTGATGTAGATGTCGTCGGTGCTGGCGGTGAAGCTCGTGTCCGGGCTGCGCAGGAAGCCGAAGCCGTCCGGCAGGATCTCGAGCACGCCGTCGGCGAAGACCTGCTCGCCGGCCTTCGCCCGCTTCTTGATGATCGCGAACATCAGCTCCTGCTTGCGCATGCGGCCGGTGTTCTCGATCTCCAGGGCTTCAGCCTGCTTGAAGACTTCAGACACGTGGAGTGCCTTGAGTTCGTTTAAGTGCATGGAACGACCCCTCGCGGGGAAACTGTCGGAAAGAACCAGGGGGGAGGTTTGAGGAGAGGCGAGGAGGCCTCACAAACCGGGGAACTCGAACCGGCTGCCAGAAAGAAGGGCCGGTGAACTGCGAAGATTATGACAGGAAAAACGACAAGGGCTGCCAGCGCCTTGCACGCGGGCAGCCCAGGGGGAGAACTCAGGCGAGTTGCTGATCGATGAAGGCCGTGAGCTGGGCCTTGCTCATCGCGCCGACCTTGGTCGCGGCCAGTTGGCCGTCCTTGAACAGCATCAGCGTCGGAATGCCGCGGATGCCGAACTTGGCGGGGATGTCGCGGTTCTCGTCGACGTTCATCTTGGCGACCTGCAGCTTGCCTTCGTAGGTGCTGGAGACTTCGTCCAGGATGGGGGCGATCATCTTGCAGGGACCGCACCACTCGGCCCAGTAGTCCACGAGCACAGGCTTGCCGGACTTGAGGACGTCAGCCTCGAAAGAAGAATCGGAGATGTGTTTGATGAGTTCGCTGGCCATGGGATGGGTCCTTCTGGGCTGGATGATGGTGCAGCTAAAGTGCGGGCCATTGTGACAGAAACCAAGTGATGCCGTGGTCGGCGCGCACGCTATGGCCCCGATAGCCAAAGCCCTACAAGAACCCCCGATGAACTCTTCCGAGCGCCACTGTGCGCATGCCCTTTGGTGCGACCCGGCCGAGGGCCTGGTCGCCCGCATCTCGCGCCTGCTGGCCGAGCGCGGGCTGCACCCCGCGCGCACCGTGGTGCTGGTGCCCTACGCGCAGTTGATGCAGGTGGCGCGCGCCATGTGGGCTGGCTGCGGCGCCCCGGGCTTCGCGCCGCGCTTCGAGACCACGCGCAACTGGGCGCGCAGCGTGGGCGGCTTCGTGCCTGGCGACGACGACATCACCTTCGACATGGCGCGCGACCTTCTCGCCGCGCAGTCGCTGCTCGCCCGGGCCGGCCTCGGTGCCGCGCGCAATGCGCTTGCGGGCCGGCTGGTCGAGATCGCCTTGCAGCTCGCGCCGTTGGCTGCGGCCGAGCTTCCGGACGATCGCGCAGGCTGGGCCATGCGCGTGCGCGATGCCCTCATGGCAGGCCGAGGCTCCGAATGGTTCGACACCGAGAGCGCGCTCAACGGCATCGCGCTGGCGTGGGCCGCCAGTTCCGGCTATGCCACCGACGTGCTGCTTGCAGATGGCGTGCTGGCTCAGGTCGACCAGATGATCGTGCTCGAAGGCCTGCAGAGCGATCCGCTGGCCAACAAGCTCGCGGACCTGTTCGGCGAACGCGCGCTGCGCCTGCCGCTGGCGACGCAGTCCACGCCTGCATGCGTTGCAGGGCTGCACCCCTGCGACGACCCCGAGGACGAGGCCCAGCGCGCCGCCGCCTGCGTGCTGCGCCACCTCGCCGAAGGCCGCGCGCCCGTGGCGCTGGTGGCCACCGACCGCGCGCTCACGCGCCGCATCAGCGCCCAGTTGAGCGCCCACGGCGTGCAGCCGCGGGACGAGACCGGCTGGAAGCTGTCCACCACGCGCGCCGCTGCCACGGTGATGAGCGCCTTGCGCGCTTGCGCCCACGATGCCTCGAGCGACCAGGTGCTGGACTGGCTCAAGAGCGCCGCGGCCCTCGATGGCCGTGCCATCCGCGTGCTGGAGGCACGCCTGCGCGAGCGCGGCATGCGCGACTGGCGCGGCTGGTGTTCCTTCGTTGCGTCCAGCGGGCACCCGCGCGATCAGGACCTGCTGGCCTTTACCAATGACGTCGAGGCGCTGCGCGCGACCCTGGCCCGTGCCAGGCCGCTCGGCGAGTGGCTCGAAGCCACGCGAGTGCTGCTCGAGGCCGGCGGCCAGTGGCCCCGGCTGCGCGAAGACGTGGTCGGTGCCGAGCTGATCGCAGCGCTCTACCTCGATGCCGAAACCGAGATCCGCGGCACCCGCTGCACCCTCGTGGAATTCAGCGCCTGGGTGCGCGACGTGCTCGAGGCCGCGAGCGTGCGCCTGCCTGCCGACGAGGATCAGCCGCGGGTCGTGGTGCTGCCGCTGCACCAGATGCTGGGCCGGGCCTTCGGCGCCGTCGTGCTGCCGGGCTGCGACGACCAGCGCCTGCCCGCATCGCCCGAGCC
The DNA here is from genome assembly GCF_001541225.1 of Variovorax sp. WDL1. Lineage (GTDB taxonomy): Bacteria > Pseudomonadota > Gammaproteobacteria > Burkholderiales > Burkholderiaceae_C > Variovorax. Next base: position 80,059 of record NZ_LMTS01000346.1, read on the forward strand.
GCCCGGCGACTGGACGCCGGCGCAGCGCCTCGCTCTCGCGTTGCCTGCGCGCGAGGCGCTGGAGGCGGCCCAGCGCGCTGCCTGGGGCATTGCCCTGTGTGCGCCGCATTGCGACCTGCTGTGGCGCGGATTCGATGCCAGCGGCGAGCCCGTGCGCCCCAGCGCCCTGCTGCAGATGCTGCAACTGGAGCACGCCGCGGCTGCGGCCGCCGACCCGCGGATCGCGGTGCAGAAGGCCGCGCAGCCCACGCCGCGCCCGCAGCCGCACGGCGACGCGCTGCTGCCCGCGACGCTGTCCTCCACGGCCTACGAGGACCTGCGCCGCTGCCCCTATCGCTTCTTTGCGATGCGCCAGCTCGGCCTGCGCAGCAGCGACGAGCTCGACGCGGAGGTCGACAAGCGCGATTTCGGCAACTGGCTGCATGCGGTGCTCGGCCATTTCCACGAGGCGCTGAAGCAAGCGCCCGATGCGGAACTGGACGCGCGGCTCGCCCTGATGGCAGCGGCCGAGCAGGAGGCCACGCGCGAGTTCGGCCTCTCGCAGGCCGAGTTCCTGCCCTTCGCGGCGGCCTGGCCGGCGGTACGCGACGGCTACCTCGCCTGGCTCGCCACGCACGAGCAGGACGAAGGTGCCGTGTTCGTCGAGTCGGAGCCGTGGAAGGAGCTGTCGCTGGGCAGCGTGAAGCTGGTCGGCAGGCTGGACCGCGTCGATTCCACCGCCGACGGGCGCGCCTTCGTGATCGATTACAAGACCGAGTCGGTCGACAAGACCCGCGATCGCGTCAAGGACCCGACGGAGGACACCCAGCTGGCCTTCTACGCGGCGCTCTTCCCGGACGATGACTTGCGGGCGGCCTACGTCAACGTCGGCGAGAAGGCCTCCGGCACGCGCACCGTCGAGCAGACCGATGTGATCGCCGCGCGCGACGCCCTCGTCGCCGGCGTCATGGACGATCTCGCGCGCATCGGTCGCGGAGCGGCGCTGCCTGCGCTGGGCGAAGGGCAGGTCTGCGAGCACTGCGGCGCACGCGGCCTGTGCCGCAAGGACTTCTGGAGCGACGAGCCCTCGCCGCCTGCCGCAGCCGTCGTGCCCGCTGCGCCGTCCGTCGTCCAGGTGCCGGTGCCGGTCGCGCCGCCAGCGGAACCGAAGGCCGCCGCCTACGAACACAACGGCGCCGCCGTCCCGCGCGAGCGCTTCTACGCCATCGCCTGCGACCCGCGCCGCTCGGTAGCTGTGGAGGCCTGCGCGGGCGCGGGCAAGACCTGGATGCTGGTTTCGCGCATCCTTCGTGCCCTGCTGGAAGAAGGCGCGGGCGCCTGCGCGCCGCACGAAATCCTTGCCATCACGTTCACCAAGAAGGCCGCCGGCGAGATGCGCGAGCGCCTCGACCAGTGGCTGGAGGCCTTCGCGGCGCAGCCCGTGGAGGCGCTGGTGCCCGAGCTCGTGATGCGCGGCATGGACCGCGCATCGGCCGAGGCCCGTGCGCCGCGGCTGCAGGGCCTCTACCGAGAGCTGCTCGCGGGCGGCCGACCGGTCCAGTTCCGCACTTTCCACGCCTGGTTCGCCGGGCTGCTGCGCAGCGCGCCCGTGGCGGTGCTCGAGCGCCTGGGGCTGCCGGCCAACTACCAGTTGCTCGAGGACGACGCCGAGGCGCGAGCGCGAGTCTGGCGCCCTTTCTTCGCGGCCGTGGCGGACGATCCCGGGGCCGCTGCCGACTACCGCGCGCTCGTCGCGGATTACGGCCGATCGCAGACGGCCAAGGCGCTGGACGAGGCGCTGACCCGACGTGTCGAGTTCGTGCTCGCCGATGCCCACGGCACCGTCGACGATGCCGTGGTTCCCATGGGCGAGCTCTATCCAGCGTTCGCGGGTGCCGAGTCGCCCGAAGAGAGACTGCTGCACGATCCGGCCTGCCGCGCCGCCTTGCTCGCCGCAGCGCGAGCGCTGGGCCGCGCCAGCGCCCCGACCTTCTCGCAGAAAGGCCTGAAGCTGGAGCATGCCGTGACCAAGGGCCGCGTCGCCGGCGTGCTCGATGCGCTGCTCACGCAAAAGGGCGAGCCGCGCAAGTTCAGCGACAAGCTCGCCGGCGTGGAAGACGTGCGCGCCGCGCAGCAGTACGTGCAGCAGTACTGCGAGGCGCAGGCCCAGCATGCCGCCTGGCTCTACCAGCAGCGCATGGCGCGGCTGACTCGCCTGTTGATCCGTTGCTTCGCCCAGGTCAAGGCGGCGCATGGCTGGGTCGACATGAACGACGTCGAGCAGGCCGCGCACCTTCTGCTCGGCAACTCGGAGCTGTGGGGCTGGGTGCAGGAGCGGCTCGATGCGCGTGTGCGGCATCTGCTCATCGACGAGTTCCAGGACACCAATCCGCTGCAATGGCAGGCGCTGCACGGTTGGCTCGGCAGCTACGCGGGTGCGGGCGGACGGCGGCCGGGCGTGTTCATCGTGGGCGATCCGAAGCAGAGCATCTATCGCTTCCGGCGCGCCGAGCCGCAGGTGTTCATCGCGGCCAAGCAATTCGTCAAGGAAGGCCTCGATGGCGACCTGCTCAACTGCGACCACACCCATCGCAACGCGCAGGCGGTGGTGGGCCTGGTCAACGCCGCCATGGGCGACGCCCAGCGCGCCGGCGAGTTCAGCGGCTTCCGGGACCACACCACCGAATCGCGCGCGCCGGGCCGGGTGCGCAAGCTGCCGCCGATCCCGCGCGACGCGATCGCGCCGAAGGAACAGGGCCGCGCGACCGACGACGAGGGCATGCTGCTCTGGCGCGACAGCCTCGCCACGCCGCGCCTGCTGCCCGAGGAAAAGCTGCTGCAAAAGGAATGCGAGCAGGCCGCGCGCTGGATCGCCGGGCGCATCGCCGAGGGCCTCGCGCCTGCCCGAATCATGGTGCTCGCGCGCCGCCGCAGCCGGCTGACCGTGCTGCAGGACGAACTGCGCAAGCTGCACATCGCCGTCCAGCAGCCCGAGAAGAACGAGTTGCACGACGCGCCCGAGGTGCAGGACATGGTGGCGCTGCTCGATGCACTGGTCTCGCCGGACCACGACCTCTCGCTGGCACGCGCGCTGCGCTCCCCGCTCTTCGGCCTCGACGACGATGCCCTCGTCCGCCTGGCGCTGCGCAAGCGCCAGCACGGCGCGAGCTGGTTCGAGCTGCTGCAGGGACCGGGCCTGGAGCCGCCGCTCGCAGGCATCGGCCCTCGACTGCGCCAGTGGCAACGCTGGCTGGCCGATTGGCCCCCGCACGATGCGCTGAGCGCGATCTATCACGACGCCGACGTGCTCGGCCGCTTTGCAGCCGCGGCGCCCGCGGCGCTGCGGGCCGGCGTGCTCGGCAACCTGCGCGGACTGATGGCCGCTTCGCTCGAGCTCGACGGGGCGCGCTTCGCCACACCCTACGCCTTCGTGCGCGCGCTGCGCCGGGGAGGCGTCCGCGCGCCCTCCGTCGCTGCGGCCGAAGCAGTGCAGTTGCTGACCGTACACGGCGCCAAGGGCCTGGAGGCCGACCTGGTGCTGATGCTGGACACCGATGCATCGGCGCAGCGCGCGCAGACCATGGGCGTGCTCGTCAAGTGGCCAGGCCAGGCCGCGGCGCCCGAGCGCTTCGTTTTCGTCGCCAGCGAGAAGAATCCCCCGGCCTGCACCACCGCCGACCTCGCCGAGGAGCAAGCCGCGCGGCATCGCGAGGAGATCAACGCGCTCTACGTGGCGACCACCCGCGCGCGCAGCGAGCTGGTGCTGTCGGCGGTACCCTCCGCGCGGCCCGACGGCCGCAGCTGGTGGGCGCGCCTCGAAGCGCGCTGCGAGCCCATCGACACGGTCTTGACCGCCGCCGGTGCGCTGCAGGCCGGCGCGTCGCCGGCAGCCGAAGTCTTCGGCATGCTCCAGCTGCCGGTCACGCCGGGCCTGGCACGCACGGCGGCGGGCGTTGCGCCGAGGAGCGCCGACTCGCGCGCCTCGGCCCTGGGCCAGGCGATGCACCGCCTGCTCGAATGGGCGCAGCCCGGCGCGCCCCCCGCACCGGCCCACGTGCGCGCCGCCGGCCGCGAGTTCGGGTTGGACTCCGCCACCGCCGCAATCGCTGCCGCAATGGCGCAGCGCATCCGCGAAGGCGCGGGCGCCTGGGCCTGGGATGCCGACGCGCTGGCCTGGCATGGCAACGAAGTCACGCTGGTGCATGGCGGCGAGGTGCTGCGCATCGATCGCCTGGTGCGGCATCGCGCGAGCGGCGTCTGGTGGGTGCTCGACTACAAGTCGGCCGCACGTCCGGAGAACGATGCGGCGCTGATCGCGCAGATGCTGCGCTATCGCGAAGCCGTGCAGGAGGCCTGCCCCGGCGAGGCGGTGCGCGCCGCCTTCCTCACCGGGCAGGGCGAACTGGTGGGGGTCGAATGAACGGCGATGGCGTGAAGGTCGCCGTCGTGGGCGGCGGCCCGGCCGGGCTGATGGCGGCCGAGGTGCTGAGCGCGCAGGGCCTGGCCGTGCACGTCTACGACGCCATGCCTTCCGTTGGGCGCAAGTTCCTGCTGGCGGGCCGCGGCGGCTTGAACCTCACGCATTCGGAGCCCTTCGAGCGCTTTGCGAGCCGCTTCGGTGAGCGCCGATCGCAGATCGAGCCGCTGCTGCAAGCTTTCGGGCCCGAGGCGCTGCGCGAGTGGGTCCACGGCCTCGGCATCCAGACTTTCGTCGGCAGCTCGGGCCGAGTTTTTCCCACGGGCATGAAGGCGGCACCGCTGTTGCGCGCCTGGGTGCATCGGCTGCGCGAGCGCGGCGTGAGTTTCCACATGCGCCATCGCTGGCTCGGCTGGTCCGGTGCGGGTGCGCTGCCGGATGCGCTGCGCTTCGCCACGCCGGCCGGCGAGCTGGCGCTGAGGCCCGAGGCCACCGTGCTGGCGCTGGGCGGCGCCAGTTGGCCGCGGCTGGGGTCCGACGGTGCCTGGGTGCCCTGGCTGGCCGCGTGCGGCGTGGAGGTGGCGCCGCTGGCGCCGGCCAACTGCGGCTTCGACATCGGGTGGACGCCGTACTTTGCCGAGCGCTTCGCGGGGATGCCCTTCAAGTCGGTGGCGATCTCCTTCACCGATGCGCGAGACCGCCGCTTCGCGCGCAAGGGCGAGTTCGTCGCGACCGCGACCGGCATCGAAGGCAGCCTGGTCTATGCGGCGTCCTCGCTGCTGCGCGACGAGATCGCGGCGAAGGGCAGCGCGACGCTCTGGCTCGATCTGCTGCCGGACCGCAGTGCCGAGGAGGTGCGTGCGGCCGTGTTGCATCCGCGCGGGGCGCGCTCCGTCGCCAGCCATCTGAAGAGCCGGCTCGGCCTCGAAGGCATCAAGACGGCAGTGCTGCACGAGGCGCTCACGCGTGACGAGATGCATGAGCCCGAGAAGCTGTCCGAAACCATCAAGGCGCTGCAGCTGCGGCTGGTCGCACCGCGGCCGATCGACGAGGCGATCAGCAGCGCCGGCGGCGTGCTCTTCGAGGCCCTTGACGACCACCTGATGAGCACTGCAATGCCCGGCGTGTTTTGTGCCGGCGAGATGCTCGACTGGGAGGCGCCCACCGGTGGTTACCTGCTGACCGCTTCCATGGCCAGCGGCGTGGTCGCCGCGCGGGGCGTGCTGCGGCGGTTGGGCCATGGCGATCCCGAATCATGAAATTGCATACTTCTGGCTGAAGTGCATTTGTTTGCGAGGACGCAGACAATCGCGGGCTGCCCCGACGGGCCCCTACCATCTCTATGCATCCGCACGTCGACATCAAGAAGATCCGAGACAGGTATTTCAACTACAGCGTGAGCACCGGCCATGCCGACGAGCGCTACGTGCGCCAGGGCCTGCGGTCGATCGCGGAATGCCTGCACGACGCGGCGACCGCGCTCGGCCACCACTTCCCGGTGGCGGCCATCAGCTACGAGGGGCGGGCGCTGGGCTGCTATCACGTCGCGAGCATGGAGCACAAGACGGTGGCGCTGGCGCACACGCTGCTGGCCAAGCTGGAGCGCTTTGAGGCCGCGACCTGAAGGGCTTGCTGCCAGCAAAAAGCCGCGTTCCAGGACGCGGCTTTTTTTCTGATGTGAGGTTGACGAGCCTTACCCCCGGCACTGGCTACGCAGTTAGGGCTGCTTGGTTCCCCACCTGACCCGTTTGGCCACTTCACCATGCGGGGAGGCCCGTCAGCCGCGATTGTAGGCGACGGCCCGAGGCCCTCCGGCTCACCAGGCCATCAGCGAAGTCTCGAGGGCGGCGTCAGCGTAGTAGAGGCGGATGCCGACCAGGTAGTGGCGGCCCTTCTGCAGGCGCACGCTCACCCGGGCGTTGAGGTCGCTGCCGCTGTCGTCGCTGCCCGCGATCTGCACGTTGCCGGCTGGCGTGACCTCGAACAGCACCAGCACGGTGTCCGATGTGCCGAACGTGCCGATGTTGTAGGTCCGCGTGCGCGGCGGCACGAACTCGAAGTTGCGGGTCTCGCCGGCCTTGATCTTGAGCAGCTGCGACAGCCCGACCTTGAGCGTGCCGAGCGCGGGCGCCCGCACGCCGGGGTAGGACTCCACCACCCACGCCTTGTCTGCGTAGGAGAGCCCGCCCTTGGGCACCAGCCCTTCCCGGTACTGCGCGGGCGCGTCGATGAGCCCGGGCTCGAAGTGGTACTCCATCACCGAGTCAGGGTCCCAGGTCGTGCCCTTGACCTCCGAGGCCGGGATCTTGCGCAGGATATTCCACTCGATCTGCGGCTCCTGCCAATGGTTGGGCGGACCCGAGAAATAGTCGATCACCGCCTGCCGGTTCCAGCTGATGCCGGCGTGGGGGTTCTGGTGCTCGTGCTCGAGTCCCAGTGTGTGGCCGATCTCGTGCAGCGCGGTGTCGCGGCCGTAGTCGGTGTTGAGCGGCCAGCCGAAATTCATCGTCCGCTGCAGCGGGTCGCGCACGGTGAGCACATCGCGGCCGACATAAGACCAGGAGCCCTCCTGCGGATCGAAGCCGATGCGAACGATCGCGTCCTCGGGCGCTTCGACGCGGCGGAAGCCGATGCCGATGCCCAGCTTGGCCCACCCTTCGAAGGCCTCCTCGACCACCGCCGTATCCGCGCTGTTGCCCTGCCAGGCAGCCGGCACGCCGTCGCCGCGCTTGTAGCAGTAGTAGTTCAGCTGCGTGCCGTTCACCCATTTCCTGCTTGCGGCCAGGATGGCGGCGGCGCGGCCGGCGGAGACGCTGTTGTCGAATTGCCGCGGCGCCTGCACGGGCTGCATGCAGTAGCGGCGCGCGTTGGCCGGCTGGGCCTTGGCTTTGCCGGCCGCGGGCGCGCGCGCGGTTCGGGGGTGCGCTGTGGGCATGTCGGTCTCCTCGGAAGCCAATGCCATGCTAGGAGGGAAATGGTGAAAAGCTATAAGTAAAAAGGCCTATGTCCCGTCGGAGGACATCGGGGAGGCGTCTTGGGTGACCACCTAAAATGCGCCGATGGCCTATCTCGTTCTCGCTCGCAAACACCGCCCCAGGACCTTCAGCGAGATGGTGGGCCAGGAGCATGTGGTGCAGGCGCTCGAGAACGCGCTGACCTCCCAGCGGCTGCACCATGCCTATCTCTTCACCGGCACGCGCGGCGTGGGCAAGACCACCGTTTCGCGCATCCTGGCCAAGTCGCTCAACTGCCAGGGGCCCGACGGGCAGGGCGGCATCACCGCTGCGCCGTGCGGCGTCTGCCAGGCCTGCAAGGACATCGATTCGGGCCGCTTCGTCGACTACACCGAGCTGGACGCGGCCTCGAACCGCGGCGTGGACGAGGTGCAGGCCCTGCTGGAGCAGGCGGTCTACAAGCCGGTGCAGGGGCGCTTCAAGGTCTTCATGATCGACGAGGTGCACATGCTCACCGGCCATGCCTTCAACGCGATGCTGAAGACGCTCGAGGAACCGCCGGAATACCTCAAGTTCGTGCTGGCCACCACCGATCCGCAGAAGGTGCCCGTCACGGTGCTGTCGCGCTGCCTGCAGTTCAACCTGCGCCCGATGGCGCCCGAGACGGTGCTCGAGCACCTCACCCGTGTGCTGCAGACCGAGACCGTGCCGGCCGAGCCGCATGCGCTGCGGCTGATCGCGCGCGCGGCCCGCGGCTCGATGCGCGATGCGCTGTCGCTGACCGACCAGGCCATCGCCTTCGGCAACGGCGAGCTGACGGAAGGCGGCGTGCGGCAGATGCTGGGCAGCGTGGACCGCGGCCACGTGTTCCGCCTGATCGAGGCGCTGGCACAGGGCGACGGCAAGACGGTGGTCGAGACCGCAGAGGGGCTGCGCCGCGACGGCCTCTCAGCCGCCTCGACGCTCGAGGAAATGACGGCCGTGCTCCAGGCCATGGCCGTGTTGCAGGCGGTGCCTTCGCGCGCCGAGCCCGGCAACGCGAGCGACCCCGAGGCAGCCGAGACCGCGCGCCTCGCGGCTGCGATGCCGGCCGACGAGACGCAACTCCTCTACAGCCTGTGCCTCCATGGCCGCGGTGAACTGGGCCTGGCGCCCGACGAGTACGCCGCGCTCACCATGGTGCTGCTGCGCCTGCTGGCGTTCAAGCCGGCGGCTGCTGCCGGCGCGGAAAAAAAAACTCTGAATGAAGCCCCGGCGGCGGCGCAGGCGCCTCGGCCGGCGGTTGTGGCCGCGCCCCCCCCCGCGGCGGCTCAGGCAACTGCTGCCACACCTGCAGCATCCGACGCAACGCGTGCCGCGCCGCCCGGGCACCGCCTGCCGGTGCGCGAGGAGGGCCGCCCGGCGGTCGCCCCGAGCGCGCCCGAAGCGAGTCCCTCGGCTGCCCAGGTGCTGGCCATGCACGTGCGCGTGCAGCCGCCGCCCGGCGCGCGCGACCTCGCCCGCGAGAGCGCGCCGGCGCCCATCGAACCCAGCGAGGAGGGCGACTTCTGGTATTCGACCGTCACGCAGCTGGTGGCGGCCGAGGCGATCACCGCGTTGGCGCGCGAGCTCGCGCTGCAATCGCAACTGGTGGCGCGCGACGTCGACCAGTGGCTGCTGCGCGTCGAGCGCGAGTCGCTCAACCAGGCAGGCAGCCGTGACAAACTGCAGGCGGCGCTGGCAACGCTGGGACACGGCGTGAAGCTCGCCATCGAGATCGGCGTCGTGACCGACAGCCCGGCGCGCCGCAACAAGCAGGCGGCCGACGCGCGCCAGCGCGAGGCCGAGGAAGCGATTCGCAACGACCCCGAAGTGCAGTCCATGATGCGCGACTGGGACGCCAGGATCGTGCCGGGCACGCTGCGGCCTGCCTGATCCATTTTTTATCCATCCAACGACGACAGGACCAACGATGTTCAACAAAGGACAACTTGCCGGCCTCATGAAGCAGGCGCAGGCGATGCAGGACAACCTCAAGAAGGCGCAGGAAGAACTGGCGACCATCGAGGTCGAGGGCGAATCCGGCGCCGGCCTGGTGAAGGTCGTGATGACCTGCAAGCACGACGTCAAGCGCATCACCATCGATCCCAGCCTGCTGGCCGACGACAAGGACATGCTGGAAGACCTGGTGGCCGCCGCCTTCAACGCCGCGGTGCGCAAGGCCGAGGAGACCAGCGAGCAGAAGATGGGCAAGCTGACCGCTGGCATGCCCGGCCTGCCGCCCGGCATGAAGCTCCCGTTCTAAGTCTCCGCATGGCGGATTCCAGCGCGCTCGATGCCTTGATCGAGGCATTGCGCCGCCTGCCCGGCGTCGGCGTCAAGTCGGCCTCGCGCATGGCCTTTCACCTGCTGCAGCACGACCGGGAGGCCATGAATCGGATGGCGCGCTCCTTGCAGGAGGCCGCCGCGCAGGTGCGGCATTGCGAGCGCTGCAACACCTTCACCGAGGCGCCTGTATGCAGCGTCTGCCTCGACGCGCGCCGCGACGCCACCAAGCTGTGCGTGGTGGAGACCCCGGCAGACCAGGCGGCGCTGGAGCGCACCGGCGCATTCCGCGGCTATTACTTCGTCTTGATGGGCAAGCTGAGCCCGCTCGACGGCATCGGCCCCAAGGACATCGGCCTCTCGAAGCTGTTCGACCGCGCACTCGACGGCACGGTGAGCGAGGTCATCCTCGCCACCAATTTCACCGCCGAAGGCGAGGCCACCGCGCACGTGATCGGCGAGGCGCTGCGCCAGCGCGGCCTCACCGTGACGCGGCTCGCGCGCGGCGTGCCGGCCGGCAGCGAGCTCGAGTACGTGGACCTCGGCACCATCGCGCACGCGCTGGTCGATCGGCGTTGAGCATGCGCCTGCCCGCGTTGACGCTCGCCTACTGGTGCGTGCTGGCCGCGGCGCTCTTGCCCTACGTCGCGGCCTACATCGCGAAGATCGGCAACTTCAGGCTGCGCGACAACCAGGCGCCGCGCGAATGGATGCGCCGCCAGGCCGGCTGGCGCGCGCGGGCGCTTGCCGCACAGAACAACAGCTTCGAGGGCCTTCCCTTCTTCATCGGCGCGGTGGTCATCGCACACCAGCTCGGCGCGGCGCAGGCACGGCTCGACATGCTGGCCGCGGCGTACGTGCTGATGCGCGTCGTCTACATCGCGCTCTATATCCGCGGCTTCGGCACTGCGCGCAGCACGGTCTGGGCGCTTGCGTTCGCGCTCAACGTCGCGATCCTCTTCATCGCCGGCTTCTAGACCGGCGCCCCGCAGCCCGCGGCTGCGAGTCGCCGTTTGGCGGGACCTGAATCCGACGCCCGGTCTTGGAGTCGATAGTGTCAGCTGCAAGGTGCTGCCGGCCTTCCAGTTCGGCGAATTGCCTGATGGGATGATCGAAGACGACCAGGCGGTGAAGGAATGCGTGCTGGCTCACCACGATGGTCCGGCGTTCGCGTCCGACCATCAACCGATGCTGACGTCGCTGCGCACGCGAAGGTCGATCGACAAGCCGTAGACCTCTTCGCCGGATCGCCTGATCAGGCCGTCCCCAAGGCCGGTTGCACGAAGCCAGGAGACGCTGGCGAAGTGGTCTTCCTGATTACGTGGAAACCCGCACGGGATGTTCCCGATGCAGGCAGAAGGTGCGCGCCCCTAAGCTCGATTCGAACAACGAACCCAGAGAGCCCGAGGGCCACACGCATGCTCCACCGCCGAAGCTTCACCATCGCCGCGACCCTGGGTGCCGCATCCATTGCCGTGCCGCTTTGGGTGCGCGCCCAGGCCAAGCTCGAGAAGCCGAAGATTTCCATCGCTGTCGGCGGCAAGGCGGCCTTCTACTACCTCCCGCTCACCATCGCCGAGCAACTGGGCTACTTCAAGGCCGAGGGCCTCGACGTCGAGATCTCCGACTTCGCCGGTGGCGCGCGCGCGTTGCAGGCGGTGGTGGGCGGCTCGGCCGACGTGTGCTCGGGCGCCTACGAGCACACCATCAACCTGCAGGCCAAGAACCAGGTCTTCCAGTCCTTCGTGCTGCAAGGCCGCGCACCGCAGATCGCGATCGGCGTGTCGACCAAGAACATGGCGGGCTACAAGGGCATTGCCGATCTCAAGGGCAGGAAGATCGGCGTGTCGGCGCCGGGCTCGTCCACCAACATGGTGGCCAACCTGGTGCTCTCGCGCGGCGGGCTCAAGGCCAGCGACGTGAGCTTCATCGGCGTGGGCGTGGCGGCCGGCGCGCTGACAGCATTGCGCTCGGGCCAGATCGACGCCATCAGCAACACCGACCCGGTGATGACCATGCTCGAGCAGAAGGGCGACGTGAAGATCATCAGCGACACGCGCACCCTGAAGGGCACGCAGGAGGTGTTCGGCGGCCCGATGCCGGCGGCCTGCCTGTACGCGCCGGCCGAGTTCGTCCAGAAGCATCCCAACACCTGCCAGGCGCTGGCCAACGCGATCGTGCACGGCCTCAAGTGGCTGCAGACCGCGGGGCCGGGCGACATCATCAAGACCGTGCCCGAGACCTACCTGCTCGGCGACCGCGCCCTCTACCTCGCCTCTTTCGACAAGGTGCGCGAGGCGATCGCGACCGACGGCATCGTGCCTGCCGAGGGCCCGAAGACCGCGCTGGCTGCGATTGCCAGCTTCGACCCCGCTGTGAAGGCCGACAAGATCGACCTGGCCAAGACCTACACCAACGACTTCGCGCGACGTGCGAAGGACCGCTTCAAAGCCTGAGTTGCCGCTTTCGCGACCCGGCTCCGGCCGGGTCTTTTTTTCTGCCCATGCCCGCTGACTCCGACCACGCGCTCGAACTGCTCGACATCAGCTGCACCTTCCGCTCGAAGGACGAGCGCGGCCAGCGCTACACCGCGGTGGCTGGCACCTCGCTGCGCGTGCGCGCGGGCGAGTTCGTCTCGGTGGTCGGGCCCACGGGCTGCGGCAAGTCGACGCTGCTCAACGTCGGCGCCGGCCTGCTCGAGCCGTCCTCGGGCACGGTGAAGGTCTTCGGCCAGCCGCTTTCAGGCACCAACACCCGCGCGGGCTACATGTTCCAGACCGAGGCGCTGATGCCCTGGCGAAGTGCGCTGGGCAACGTGATGCTCGGCCTGCAGTACCGCGGCATGCCCGATGCGCAGGCGAGGGCGCTGGCCGAGCAGTGGCTGGCGCGCGTCGGGCTGGCGGGCTTCGGCGACCGCTATCCGCACGAGCTCTCGGGCGGCATGCGCAAGCGCACGGCGCTGGCACAGGTGCTGGCGCTGGATCCGGACATCATCCTCATGGACGAACCTTTCAGCGCGCTCGACGTGCAGACGCGGCAGCTGATGGAGAACGAGGTGCTCGACCTGTGGGCTGCCAAGAGAAAAGCGGTGCTCTTCATCACGCATGACCTCGACGAGGCCATCGCGATGAGCGACCGCGTGGTGGTGCTCTCTGCCGGCCCCGCCACGCATCCGATCGGCGAATTCGTCATCGACCTCGCGCGCCCGCGCGACGTGGCCGAGGTGCGCACGCATCCACGCTTCGTCGAACTGCACACGCAGATCTGGAGCGTGCTGCGCGACGAGGTGCTCAAGGGCTATGCGCAGCAATTGAAGAAGGCCGCCTGATGAGGCTGCGGCCGAACGAAGGCAACGCGCGCGGCTGGCAGCTCGCGCTGCTGGTGGTGCTGCTGGCGCTGTGGCATCTGGTGTCGCGCGACACCCAGGTCGCCTTCTTCCTCGGCGAGCCGGTCAAGGTGGCGGGTCGGATCTGGAGCTGGTTCCTGCCGATCGCGATCGCGCCGAACACGCTCTTTCCCGACGGCCTTTCCGGCCGCGCCGACATCTACCTGCACCTCGGCGTGACGCTGCTCGAGACCGTGCTGGCCTTCGGCATCGGCACCCTGCTGGGGCTGGCCTGCGGGCTGTGGCTCGCACTGGCGCCCACCGCCAGCCTGATCCTCGACCCCTACATCAAGGCCGCGAACTCGATGCCGCGCGTGATCCTGGCGCCCATCTTCGCGCTGTGGTTCGGCCTGGGCATCTGGAGCAAGGTGGCGCTGGCGGTCACGCTGGTGTTCTTCATCGTGTTCTTCAATGTCTACCAGGGGGTGAGGGAGGTCAGCCCGGTGGTGCTGGCCAACGCGCGCATGCTGGGTGCGAGCCGGCGGCAGCTGCTGCGCACGGTCTACCTGCCGAGTGCAACCAGCTGGGTGTTCTCCAGCCTGCATACCTCCGTGGGCCTGGCCTTCGTCGGCGCCGTGGTGGGCGAATACCTGGGCTCGGCGCGCGGCGTGGGCTACCTGATCCTGCAGGCCGAAGGCACCTTCGACGTCAACACGGTGTTCGCCGGCATCGCGGTGCTCACCGCCTTCGCGCTGTTGCTCGATGGCGTGGTGGGCGTCATCGAGCGCCGGCTCATGAAATGGCAGCCGAAGAGCGGGGAGACGGAGAAGCTCTGAGAGCCTGCCTCGCACCGTTGCAGCGCCGTGCCTGCGCGGCCCCGGGCTACCGCTTTTTCTTGGAGGGCGTGCCGCCGCGCTTCTCGCGCACGATCTTGCTCGACGGGCCCGATCGCGCTGCCGGTGTGTTCTTGGCGGCGCTGGTCTTGACGACCCCGCCGCCGCGCTTGCTGGTCAGCACGACGGTGCTGTCATGCCGGCCGCGCGCCGCGACGCCCCGGCCGACGCGCGCCGCGCGGGCGGCCCGCACCGGCAGGTAGACCACCACCGATCCGCCGCGCTGGAAGACATGGCTGGTCTTGACGTCGTTCCATTCGGCGACGCTGGCGGGGCTGAGCCTGTAGCGGCGGGCGATGCTCGCCACGCTGTCGCGGCGCCCCGCCTTGACGGTGGTGCGGCGGGTCACGAGCTCGGGCTGGAAGCTCAGGTGGCCGGTGTCGGCGACGGTGGCCTGCACGTCCTCCTGCACGCGCGCGCCGCGCGGCACGATCAGCGTCGAGCCGGCCTTGATCAGCATGCGCGGCGGCACGTTGTTGATGGCGCGCAGGTCGGCCTCGCTCATGCCCGAGCGCTGGGCGGCGTCGGCGACCGTCATCGTGGAGGGCACGGTCCAGGCGGTCCAGCTCGCGTACTGGCCTTGGGTGTATGCCTCGAAGTTGCGCTGGAACACGGCGGCGTTGTCCCACGGCAGCAGGATCTCGGGCGTGCCTGCGGCCAGCAGCACCGGCTTGTGGGCGGACGGATTGAGGGCGCGGAAGTCCTCGATCTTCACGTCGGCCAGCTTGGCGGCGAGGGCGACGTCGAGGTCGCGCTTGAGCGTGACTGTCTGGAAGTAGGGGTGGTTGGCGATGACCGGCAGGTCGGCGTTGAAGCGCTCCGGGCTGGCGACGATGTTCTTTACCGCCTGCAGCTTGGGCACGTAGTAGCGGGTCTCGGCCGGCATGTTGAGGTCGGTATAGCCGGTGGGCAGGCCGGCGCGCTGGTTCCTGGCGATGGCGCGGCCCACGCTGCCTTCGCCCCAGTTGTAGGCGGCCAGCGCGAGGTGCCAGTCGCCGAACATGCCGTAGAGCTTCTGCAGGTAGTCGAGTGCCGCACGGGTGGAGGCAATGACGTCGCGGCGGTCATCGCGGAAGACGTTCTGCTTGAGGTCGAAGTCTGTGCCCGTGGCGGGCATGAACTGCCACATGCCGGCGGCCTTGGCGCTGGAGACGGCCTGCGGGTTGAAGGCGCTCTCGATGTAGGGCAGCAGCGCCAGCTCGGTGGGCATGTCGCGGCGTTCGAGTTCCTCGACGATGTGGAAGATGTAGCGGCTGGAGCGCTCGGTCATGCGCTGCATGTAGTCGGGCCGGCTCGCATACCACTGCTCGCGGTCGCGCACCAGCTCGGTGTCGAGGTCGGGCATCTTGAAGCCGCGGCGGATGCGGTCCCACATGTCGGCCGGCGGTGCGAGCGTGACGACGGAGCGCGACCGGGTGGTGCCGGAGGTGATGGGGGTCAGCGGCCCGCCGGGATAGACCGGGGCCGCGGCGGGGCTGGACGCGGTGGACGGGGTGGA
Source organism: Variovorax sp. WDL1 (assembly GCF_001541225.1). GTDB lineage: Bacteria > Pseudomonadota > Gammaproteobacteria > Burkholderiales > Burkholderiaceae_C > Variovorax. The sequence continues at coordinate 95,429 of NZ_LMTS01000346.1, forward strand.
CGCAGTGGACGCAGTGTCGACGGGGGTCGAGGGAGAGGAACCCGTCCCGGTGGTGCTCGCGCAGCCCGCGAGCAGCAGCGAGCCGGCAAGGCAGGCAGCTAGGATGAATTTCATCGAAAGTCGTTTTTCCATTGGCGCAGTGCGGCGAAGACCTCGGCCTCGCCGCTGTGCGGGGAGAGGCTGGCTTGCGCGCGGACTGCTTGCAGGACGGCGGCTTCGCGGCTGCGAAGAAAGGGGTTGATCTGGCGTTCGGTGGCGAGCTGCGAAGGCAGCGTCGGCTCGCCGCGCGCACGCAATGCCTCGCACTGCGCCGTGTACTGAGTCAGCACGGTGTTGCCGGGTTCCACGGCGTGTGCGAAGCGAAGGTTAGCAAGTGTGTATTCGTGGGCGCAGCACACGCGGGTTTCGCCGGGCAAGGCGGCCAGCGCGTCGAGCGAAGCCAGCATCTGCGCGGGCGTGCCCTCGAAGAGCCGGCCGCAGCCGCCGGAGAACAGCGTGTCGCCGCAGAAGACGAGCGGGGCCGGTGCGCCGGCCGCGGTGTTCGCCGCATCGGCCGGCAGGAAGTACGCGATGTGGCCTGCCGTGTGGCCCGGCACCTCGATCACCTCGAAGCGAAGGCCAAGGACCTCTGCATGATCGCCCTGTGAGAGGCGCGTCAGGGGCTCGGGAATCGCTTCGCGCGCAGGGCCGAAGACCGGCACGCCAGTGGCGTCGCGCAGGGCCGCGACACCGCCGGTGTGATCGGCATGATGGTGCGTGACTAGAATCGCGGCCAACTGCAGATTGCCGCGAGCGAGCGCATCGAACACCGGCGCGGCATCTCCCGGGTCGACCACGAGCGCGTTGCGCCCATCCTGCAGCATCCAGATGTAGTTGTCGGCGAAGGCGGGCAGTGGAACGAGCTTCATGAGCGGTCAAATTATAGGTTTGCACGAGTGGTTCCAGACCCCTCCCGGCCGCTACCTGCTGGCGTGGGAGCAGTCGCATTTCGACCAGGCGGTGGCGGACGTCTTCGGCTACCACGCGCTGCAGCTCGGCGTGGCCGAGGTCGACGGCCTGCGCACCAACCGCATGCCGCACCGCTGGCTGGCCCTGGACGACCCCGCGGCCGCCGCAAGTGCGGCGCTGGTCACCGACTTCACGGCGCTGCCGTTCTCGGCCAACAGCCTCGACCTGGTGGTGCTGCCGCATGCGCTGGAGCTGAGCCACGACCCGCACGGCACCTTGCGCGAGGTAGAGCGCGTGCTGGTGCCGGAGGGCCGCGTGGTGATCTGCGGGCTCAACCCGGCCAGCCTGTGGGGCATGCGCCAGTGGCGTGCGCACATGTATCGGCGGCTGGGTTTCGGCGAGCTGTTCCTGCCCGACTCGGGCGACTTCATCGGGTACAGGCGCATGCGTGACTGGCTGCGCCTCCTGAGCTTCGAGGTCGAATCGGGCGACTTCGGCATCTATCGGCCGGCGGTGCGCAGCGAGGCCTGGCTCGAGCGCTGCCGATGGTTCGACACCCTCGGCGAGCGCTGGTGGCCGATCTTCGGCGCCGTGTACTTCCTGGTCGCGGTCAAGCGGGTGCGCGGCATGCGGCTGCTGTCAGCCGACTGGCGCCGCGCGGCGCAGCGCGCGAGCGCGCCGGTGCCGATCGCCGGCAAGGTGCACCGGGGCCATCACCACCCACATCATCGATCACGACAACGACAAGGAAGCGGTTCTTGACCGAAGTGCAGATCTACACCGACGGTGCCTGCAAGGGCAACCCGGGCCCCGGAGGCTGGGGCGCCTGGCTCAAGTCGGGAGCCACCGAGAAGGAGCTTTTCGGCGGCGAGCTCAACACCACCAACAATCGCATGGAGCTCAAGGCGGTGATCGAGGGCCTGCGCGCGCTCAAGCGGCCCTGCAAGGTGATCCTCTACCTGGACAGCCAGTACGTGCGCATGGGCATCACCGAATGGGTGCGCGGCTGGAAGGCCAAGGGCTGGCTGACCTCGACCAGGCAGCCGGTGAAGAACGTGGAACTGTGGAAGGAGCTGGACAAGCTGGTGTCCGAAGGCGGCCACCAGATCGAATGGCGCTGGGTGCGGGGCCACTCGGGCGATGTCGGCAACGACCGTGCCGACATGCTGGCCAACAAGGGCGTGGAGCGGGCGCTCGGGCGGCTCTAGAGTCCGCCCGGCCGCGTGACGAGGCGCTCCGGCGCCTCCAGCACCTCGCCCATGCGGGCGCGGAACAGCAGCTCGTCGGTGTAGCGCAGGCGGCGGCTGATTTCTCGGCCGATGTTCATCTGGATCAGCGCGAACTGCACGGCATCGTGCTCGAACAGGCGAAGCAGGTTGTCGGGCGTGATCCGGATGGCGCTGCAGTCCTCGTCGGCACGGATCGACGCGCTGCGCGGGAACAAGTCCAGGAGAGCCATCTCTCCGAAGCAGTCGCCCGGCCCCAGCCGGCGCAGCAGCAGGCGCTGGTCCTCCCAGCTCTTCGATACGGTCACACGGCCGCGCTCGAGCACGTACATGCCGTCGGCCAGGTCGCCCTCGCGGCAGAAGTAGTCGCCGGCCGCGACCTCGATCACCGGCGCGGGCTCGAGCAGGAACTCGATGGCCGCGGCGTCGATGGCGCCGAAGATCGGCATCTGCTGCATCAACTCGATTCTGGCTGCGAGCATGCGCGTCTCCTGCGCGGGCTGGGACCGCGATCCTGGATCTAGATCACGCCTTCGAACATCATCACGTCGACCAGGTCGCCTGCGGCGACGCTGTCCTGCGCGTGGTGCAGCACGACCAGGCCATTGGCCTCGACCATCGAGCTGAGCACGCCGGAGCCCTGGTTGCCGGCGATGCGCACCTCGGGCAGCGAGCCCGGTTGCGGCTCGACCCGGCCGCGCTGGTATTCGGTGCGTCCCGGCTTCTTGCGGATCGCATCGACGCTCCTGGCGCGCAGCAGTGGCGGCGGCGCGCAGCCCTTTTCGTGGCAGCCCATCATGCGCAGCAAGGCCGGCCGCACGAAGGCGAGGAAGGTGACCATCACGGCGACAGGGTTGCCGGGCAGGCCGAACAGCACGGCCGTGCCGCCGGCCGCGCGCTGCCTCGGAATGAGGCCCACCGCCATCGGCCGGCCCGGGCGCATCGCCACCCGCCAGAAGGCCATGTCGCCCTGTTGCTGCATCACGGCGCGCGTGTGGTCGGCCTCGCCGACGCTGACGCCGCCGCTGGTGATGATGGCGTCGGCCTCGGTCGCGGCGCGGCGCAGCGTGGCGGCCAGCGCGGCGGGGTCGTCGCGCACCAGGCCCAGGTCGATCACCTCGCAGCCGAGGCGGGTGAGCAGGCCGAACACCGTGTAGCGGTTGCTGTCGTAGACCGCGCCTTCGCGCGGCAGCTCGCCCAGGCTCAGGATCTCGTCGCCGGTCGAGAAGTAGGCCACGCGCAGGCGGCGCAACACCGGCACCATGGGCAACCCGAGGCTGGCCACCATGCCCAGCGCGGCGGGCGACAGGCGTTCGCCACGCAACAGGGCGGGCTGGCCCTGCTGCAGGTCCTCGCCGGCCAGGCGGCGGTTGTCGCCGCGCCGCAGGGCCTTGGCGGGAAAGCGCACCTGTTCGCCGTCGACGAAGCAGAACTCCTGCGGGACCACGGTGTCGAGGCCGGCCGGCATCACGGCGCCGGTCATGATCTTGACGGCGTCGCCCGGCGCCAGCGGGCCGCGCCAGGCCGTGCCGGCGAGCGCAGTGCCCACCACGCGCAGGCTCACCGAGGCGTCGCTGGCGGCATCGGCCGGCAGCAGGGCGCCGTCGAAGGCGAAGCCGTCCATGGCCGAGTTGTCGTGCGGCGGCACGCTCACGGGCGAGATGATGTCCTCGGCCAGCACGCGGCCGAGCGCGTCGCGCAGCGGGATGTTCTCGCTCTGCGTGACCACCGCCGATTGCGCGAGCCGGGCCAGGAAGCCCTGCACCGCATCGACGCCGAGGGCCTTGGGGTCGTAGCCGGCCAGTTCGGCAGCGATCTCGGCAATGCGGCTCATCGAATAACCTCCGCCCAGCGGGCTGCGGTGCTATTCGCCTTCGGAGCGGCCGTGCGGCTCATGAAGATAGGACTCAGCGACGCTGGCTTTCGAGCGTGTGCAGCTCGGCCAGCGTGTTGGCGTTGAAGAAGGCACCCGGCGCATCGCCCGGGCGGTCGAAGGGCACCAGCGCCGTGCGGTGCTGGGCAGTCCAGCGGTCGATCTTGCGGCCACCACCCTGCGTGAAGCGCACCAGGCTTTCGAGCAGGTTGGCGCGCAGCAGGCAGAACACGGGCTGGGGCCGCAGGGCTGAGGCGCCGTCCGCTTCGGCCGCGGCTTCGGGAGCGTTGACCATCGCGATCTCGGCGTCGTGCGCCAGCAGCGCCTCGCCAAGGCGGGCGGCCAGGTCGAGGGGGAACAGCGGCGTGTCGCAGGGCACCGTGAGCAGGTAGGGCGTCTCGCAGCGCTCCAGCCCGGTCAGGAAGCCCGCCAGCGGCCCCGCATAGTCCGCAAGGCCATCCGGCCAGACCGGCACGCCGAAGGATTCATAGGCCGCGATGTTGCGGTTGGCGTTGATCATCAGCTCGCCGACCTGCGACTGGAGCCGCATCAGCGCGTGCAGCGCGAGCGGCGTGCCGTTGAAGTTCTGCAGGCCCTTGTCGATGCCGCCCATGCGCGAGCCGCGGCCGCCAGCGAGGACGAGGCCGGTGATCTCGCCGGCAGCGATGGCAGTGGAAGCGCTCATCCGCCGATGTAACTCATCTCGACACGACGCGCGCCGCCGCCCGCCTCCGTGTCGGGGCCGCGCAGCGCGCGCAACTCCGAGTAGCGGTCGGCACGGCCCTGCCAGACATGGCCGATTGCGGAGGCGATCCGGGCATCGTCGGCGTCGCCGCGCAGCAGCGGCCGCAGGTCGTGCCCGCTGGTCGCGAACAGGCAGAGGTAGAGCTTGCCCTCGGTCGACAGGCGCGCGCGGGTGCAGTCGTGGCAGAAGGCCTGGGTCACGCTGCTGATCACGCCGATCTCGCCGCCGCCGTCGCGGTAGGCCCAGCGCTGGGCGGTTTCGCCCGGGGCCGTCGCGTCGAGCGGCACCAGGGGAAACGCTTCGGCGATGCGCTGCAGCACCTCGGCCGAGGGCAGCACCTCGTCCATGCGCCAGCCGTTGGTGGCGCCGACGTCCATGTATTCGATGAAGCGCAGCACGACGCCGGTGCCGCGGAAGCGCCGCGCCATCGGCAGGATCTCCTGCTCGTTGGTGCCGCGCTTGACCACCATGTTCACCTTGATCGGGCCTAGCCCGGCGGCGTGCGCCGCATCGATGCCGGCGAGCACCTGGGCCACCGGGAAGTCGACATCGTTCATGCGGCGGAACACGGTGTCGTCGAGGCCGTCGAGGCTGACGGTCACGCGCTGCAGGCCCGCGTCCTTGAGCGCCGCGGCCTTGCGGGCGAGCAGGGAGCCGTTGGTGGTGAGCGTGAGGTCCAGGGGCTTGCCTTCGGGCGTGCGGATCGCCGCCAGCTGCTCGACGAGCAGTTCCAGGTTCTTGCGCAGCAGCGGCTCGCCACCGGTGAGCCGGATCTTGCGCACGCCGTGCGTGGCGAAGATGCGCGCCAGCCGGGTGATTTCCTCGAAGCTCAGGAGCGCGCTGTGCGGCAGGTACTGGTAGTCCTTGTCGAAGACTTCCTTGGGCATGCAGTAGCTGCAGCGGAAGTTGCACCGGTCGGTGACGCTTATGCGCAGGTCGGTGAGCGGACGCGAGCGCTGGTCTAGCAGCACGCCGGTCGCCGCCACCACGTGCTCGGGCAGCGCCGCGCCGCGGGGCGCGCGGCCGATCTGGGAGACGGGGACGATGTGCTTGCTGCTCATTCGGAAGGGCAATTTACCCCATTGCGGGGCTTGGCGCCCCTCTGCCGCTGAATAGAGGCTTGATCAAAGCGGACATCCGCGCCCGTTCCCTGGGCCTACACGCAGCGCGCGCCGTCCACCTCGATGCAGACGCCGCTGATGAAGGCGGCCTCGTCGCTGGCCAGGTACAGCGCCGCATTGGCGACGTCGAGCGCGGTCGAGAAGCGGCCGAGCGGGATGCTGGCGAGGAACTTGGCCTTGCGCTCCTCGGTGATCGGGCCGCCGGCGAACTCGGCCGCGAGGCCGGTGTCGGGGTTGAACACGGGGTTGATGCAATTGACGCGGATGTTGTCCGGCCCGAACTCGGCGGCCAGCGACTTGCTGGTGGTGATCACCGCGCCTTTCGAGCCGTTGTACCAGGTGAGGCCCGGGCGCGGACGCACGCCGGCCGTGGAGGCGATGTTGATGAAGGCGCCGCCGCCATTGGCGCGGAAGGCCGGCACCGCGTGGATGGTGGAGAGATAGATGCTCTTCACATTGACCGCGTAGCAGCGGTCGAACTCGTCCTCGCCCACTTCGAGGGCCGGGCGGTTGCGGTGGGTCCAGCCCGCGTTGTTGACCATTACGTCGAGCTTGCCGTGGCGCTGCACGGCGGCGGCAACCAGGGCCTGGACCTCGGCCGACTTCGTGACATCGGCCGCGAAGAAGGAGGCCTTGCCGCCCGCGCGCAGGATGGCCTCGACCACCTGTTCGCCGAGCGCGGCGTTGATGTCGTTCACGACGACCTGCGCGCCCTCGGCTGCCAGGCGCTTGGCAATGCCTTCCCCGATGCCGCCGCCGGCGCCGGTCACGATGATGGATTTGTCTTTGACGCGCATTCCTTGTGTCTCCAGGGGGTGGGAAGAAACGGGCAAGTGTAGGCACCCCCGTCCGCACTGCCTTGTAGCCGTTTGTTGCAGGTCGCCTCTGTCCTTCAAGAAGCCCTCTCTTCGACGGTTCCCTGCGTCCGACGTTGATGGAGCGAGGACACGGTCCCGTCCCATCCGCTGTTAGAGAACCTTGGCTTTCGCTTCAGGCTTTGGGCTTGGCGCTCTTCGACTCGCCCTGTCCATGCTTGGAACCTTCTGGTGGAGGGCAACCCTCAACGCCTCATCCACTGCCTGCTGCAGACGCAAGAGCCCGAAGGAAACATCTGTAAACGCTCCGTTGACAAAAAACGCCGGTCGAGCCCTCACCGGTATGCCCTCCGCTACGGCAACTTGGTGTCTTACCCTCGACAAGTGCACATGGGTGTCCATCTCGTCGTCGAACCGGTGGACATTCAGCCCAATGTGCGCGGCATAGTCGCTCAAGCAATCCCTGTCGAGCCTTCGCTGGTTTCGGAAGAGCAGGTCGTGCATCTCCCAGAACTTTCCTTGAGCGGCGCCCGCCTCCGCCGCTTCCGCCGCGAGCTCGGCTTTCGGATGGACCTCCCGCAGAGGAAAATGTCGGAAGGCAATGCGCAGTTGCGGACTGTAATGTGCGAACACGATCTTCAATGCCGCGTGTGCCTGTCCACACAAGGGGCACTCGAAGTCGCCGTATTCAACGATGTCAACCATGGCGTCCGCTGCGCCCAGGACGTGGTCCACTGGGTCGCAGGGAGCGAGGAGATTTGTCGAAAGTGCTTTCTTCATGAAGTCATCCTGCCCACACCAAACAACTCGAGGAGGCGGCCACGCCGAGCGCGGCAGCGCCCAGGCACGAGCGCCTGGGCAAGAGGGCTGCATGAGACATTCAAGCCCTCGCGGGTCAGAGAGGCCCCGGGCGTAGTCACTGGAGCGCTTCAGCCACGCCGCGTGCGGCGGTGGCGCGCGCTTCGGCGCGAACGGCCTGGCGATCGACCGCACCTGGGAAGACACTGGCAACGCCCGCGCCGGCGCTGTCGCCGAACGGGTTTCCCGCACGCGCGGCGGTCAGCGCTTGTGCGTGCACGTTTGTCTTGTCGATCTGTCCGCCGAGCGCAGGCGCAACACCTGCGTAGGCACCCTCGCGGAAGGGATCGGGCGCGTGGGACGTAGCAAGCGCTTGGGCCTGCACTTCGGCACGGCTCGCGGTGGATTTGAACTGCAGCACGCCGTGGTATTGCTCCGCGTTGGCATTCACCGCGAACAGGCAGGAGAGGGCGGCGGCAGCGATGATCGGAGAGAGGTTCATGACGGTTTCTTTCGCAAGTTGAGAAGGGTGGAGGAGCCGGGTGGGTGGCCTCGGGAAGCGAGGCATGAGACTCGATGCGCAAGCGCGCCGCGCACTGGTCGAGTGGCGACAATGCGCGAAGGCGCTGGACTCGCTGCCGCGCGGAGATCATGTGGGCAGGGAGTTGCCGGACTGTTCCACGAAGAGATGGTCCGCATACCAGTCGGGCCAGTTCACATCGTGCTCCCCGCCCGCGCTCTTCTCATGCTCTCCATGTGCCGCGGCCGTCCGCCGCAGCGCGGCGGCCAGTTCCGACGGAGAGGTGAACGCCACGACGCCCGTGTCGAGTCGGCCCGGGAGGCGCGAGGTGACCTCCTGCAGCAGCCATCCGTTGCCGTCAGGATCGTTGAAGGCCGCATAAGAGGAGTACGTACGCCGCTCGGGGTGCGGCCCTGGCCCTGACTCCTCTCCCGGTACCCTATGGAAGATCTCGCCCACACTGACACCGCGCCGAAGCAGATCCGACCGTGCCGCCTCGATGTCCGACACCGCGAGAAAAAGCCCTTGGCAGGAGCCTGGAGGGGCGGGCGTGGCGCCCATTGCGACATGCACCGAGCATGAAGACCCTGGAGGGGTGAACTGCAGGACGTGGAATGCCTCGCCCATCTTCACATCAGCATCGAGCCGCCAGCCGAGGTTCTCGTAGAAGCGCTTGGCGCGCTCGGCGCTGGATACGGGGATGGTGACGACTTCGAGTTTCAAGTCGATCCGCCGCACGTCGGGCGCAGCTGGTTCAGTTTGTCCGGGCTGGTGGGTAGCGCTCATATGAAGCTCCTTGGTTAAGGGTGCCTTGGAAAAGTGGCACGCCCCGGTGTTGATCACAGCAGAGGGGCGGCGTAGGAGCAATTGCACGGTGGTGGGAGGGCCGGGTACGACCATGGTGCAAGCGGAGAGTGGCGAGCCAGTGAGAGGGTGCCGGAGGATGCATCGCCCAAGCTTCTTCCTCTCGAGCCACACGCGCCGTCCTGCAGGGCCTCAGCGTCCACGGGAAGCCAATGACTTCTTCGCCCCTTGGCTCAACCCCCAGGTAATCCTCTGTCCGATGCCACCTCCCTGAAGCGTGTCGAAGATGACTGTCTTGCCTTCACGATCGCTTGGAGAACGCCATGAATCATCAGTCACTTCGTCGGCGGCATTCCATGAGCGCCGCCTTGGCATTGGTGTCCGTGGCATGGATTGCCGCTGGCTGCGGCCAAGAGGAGCCGCCACAGGCCAGCGCCCCACCACAGGTTTCGGTCGCATCGGCCCTGGAGCGCGAGGTGCAGGAGTTCGATGAGTTCACGGCGCGCCTGGAGGCGCCCGACACTGTCGAGATACGCGCACGCGTTGCAGGTGCTCTCTACGCCGTGCATTTCCGAGAAGGCCAGATGGTCAGGAAGGGCGACCCCTTGTTCACCATCGACCCGCGTCCGTTCGCTGCCGAGGTGGCGCGCCTGGAGGCTCGACTAGGGACAGCACGCACCCAGGCCGAACTGAGCAAGAGTGACCTGGCGCGCGCCGAGAAGCTGATCCAGATCCAAGGTGTCAGCCAGCAGGAGATCGACCAGTTGCGCGCCGGTGCGCGCAACGCGCACTCCGACATCCAGGCCGCAGAAGCAGCGCTGACCCACGCTCGGTTGAACCTTGAATTCACCCGCATCACCGCACCTGTGGCGGGCCGCACCTCGCGTGCCAACATCACGCCGGGCAACCTTGTCAGCGTCGGCGATCCCGTGTTGACGACCCTGGTGTCGAGTGACAAGGTCTATGCCTACTTCGATGCCAGCGAGGCAACATACCTCAAGTACGTGAAGGCGGCACGCGACGGCACACGGCCTTCCGGGCGTGACGTGCCCAATCCCGTGATGATGGGGCTGGCCGACGAGGAGGGATTTCCGCACAAGGGACACCTGGACTTCGTCGACAACCGGCTCAACCCGCTCACGGCATCGATCCGGGGGCGCGCAGCATTCGACAACCAGCAAGGGCACTTCACGCCGGGCCTTTTCGCTCGCGTCAAGCTGATCGGCAGCGGCAGCTACAAAGCCACACTGGTGCCCGAGCGTGCCATCACGACGGACCAGACGCGCAAGATGGTGCTCGTCGTCGGCGAGAACGACATCGTTCAGCCGCGCGAGATCAAGCTGGGCGCGCTCATCGAGGGCATGCGCGTGGTCGCGGGTGTCACGGCCGGCGAGCGGGTCATCGTGGACGGCTTGTTGCGGGCCCTGCCTGGTGCGCCGGTGACGCCGCAGTCGCTTGCTGTTGACGACAAGGGCATGCCTCTGCCGGCAAGCGTCCGTGCCGCGGGAGGCGCCCCCTCCGCAATGGCGCAGAACTGAGAGGTGCAGCATGGACATCTCGCGCTTCTTCATCGAGCGCCCCCGCTTTGCAGCGGTGCTGTCGATCTTCATCTTCCTGGTCGGACTGTTGTCGATCTTCCAGTTGCCGGTCTCCGAGTATCCCGACGTGACGCCGCCGCAGATCGTCGTGCGCGCCCAGTTCCCCGGCGCCAATCCGCGCGTCGTCTCGGAAACTGTCGCCACGCCGCTGGAGGAGCAGATCAACGGCGTGGAGAACATGCTGTACTACGAGAGTCAGGCCACAGCCAACGGCTCCCTGAACCTGACGGTCACCTTCCGCATCGGGACCAGCCCCGAGCAGGCCGAGACTGCGGTGCAGAACCGCGTCAACCGTGCCTTGCCCCGTTTGCCTGAGATCGTGCGGCAGATCGGCGTGATCACCGAAAAGCAGTCCCCGAACCTGACCATGGTCGTGCATATGGTCAGCCCCGACCAGAGCCGCGACACCCTCTATCTGCGCAACTACGCCCACCAGCAGGTGCGCGACGAGCTGTTGCGGATTCCAGGCATGGGCTCGGTGATGTTCTTCGGCGGCGGCGACTACGCCATGCGCATCTGGTTGGATCCGCAGAAGCTCGCCGGCAGCAACATGACGGCCGGCGACGTGGTGGCGGCCGTGCGCGAACAGAACGTCCAGGTGGCCGCCGGGGTGGTGGGGGCGCCACCCTCGCCCAGGGGCACGGAATTCCAGCTTGCGGTCAATACCCGGGGCCGCCTGGTGCGCGAGGAGGAGTTCGCCGACATCATCGTGCGCACCGACCCGGCCACCGGTGCCCTGATCCGCATCCGGGATGTCGGGCGCGTCGAGATCAGCTCCAACTCCTACGCGGTGGGCAGCCTTATCAACAACAAGGAAGCCGCGGCCATCGGGATCTTCCAGGCCCCCGGCTCCAACGCACTCGAGGTCTCCGAGAGGGTGCGCGCCACCATGGCGCGGCTGAAGGCCGACTTTCCGCAGGGGGTGGACTATGCGATCGTCTACGACCCTACGCGCTTCGTCCAGATCTCGATCGATAAAGTGGTGCACACCCTTGTCGAGGCGGTGTTGCTGGTGGTGCTTGTGGTGATCCTGTTCCTGCAGACCTGGCGCGCCTCGATCATCCCGCTGCTGGCCGTACCGGTGTCGATCGTCGGTACCTTCGCCGTGCTGCTGGCCCTCGGCTACTCGATCAACACGCTCACCTTGTTCGGTCTGGTGCTGGCGATCGGCATCGTGGTCGACGATGCGATCGTGGTCGTCGAGAACGTCGAGCGCAATCTGGAAGACGGGCTGACGCCGCACGATGCCTCGGTCAAGGCCATGCGGGAGGTCAGCGGGCCCATCGTCGCGATCGCGCTGGTACTGTGCGCGGTGTTTGTTCCGCTCACCTTCGTGCCGGGCCTGTCGGGACAGTTCTACAAGCAGTTCGCCGCGACGATCGCGATCTCCACCGTGATTTCCGCCATCAATTCGCTCACACTGTCTCCTGCGCTCGCGGCCATCCTGCTGAGGCCGCACGACGCGCCCAAGGATGCCGTGATGCGCGTGATGGACCGGCTCTTCGGCCGCTTCTTCCGCTGGTTCAACCATGCCTTCCACCTCGGCAGCGAGAACTACAGCCGCGGCGTCTCCGGCCTGCTCAAGCGAAAGTCGATAGCCCTGGCCGTCTATGCCGGTCTGCTGTTGGCTACTGTCGTGCTGATCTCGCGTATTCCGAGCGGCTTCGTTCCGGCACCCGACAAGCAATACCTGATCGGCATCGCTCAACTTCCTGCCGGCGCCACGTTGGAGCGGACCGAACGGGTGCTTCGGGAAATGACCGAGATCGCGCTGAAGGTCCCCGGCATCGTGGATGTGACGAGCTACCCCGGGCTGTCGATCGCAGGCTTCTCCTCCGCACCCAACGAAGGCGTGCTGTTCTTTCTGCTCGCTCCGTTCGAGGAACGCCGGTCGCGAGAGCTCTCGAAGGAAGCCGTTCTCGCCCGCGTCAACGGTGCCATCCAGGCCATCCAGGGCGCTCGCATGTTCGTCGTGCCGCCGCCTGCCGTGGACGGCCTGGGGAATGCCGGAGGCTTCAAGTTGCAGGTGCAGGACCGAGGCGGGCAGGGGGAGCAGGCGCTGTTCGCTGCCGTCCGGGACACGCTCAGACCCATCTACGCCGACCCCGCATCCAGCATCGGCACGCCCTATTCGAACTACGACATCAACGTGCCGCAGCTCTTCGCCAATGTGGACCGCACGAAGGCCAAGCAGATGGGCGTGGCGCTGCAGGACATCTACGACACGCTGCAGATCAACCTGGGCTCGCTCTACGTCAACGACTTCAACCGCTTCGGCAAGACCTACCAGGTGATCGTCCAGGCCGACACCGGTTATCGGACGCAGGCCCGGAGCATCATCGATCTGAAGACGCGCAACGGTCGCGGCGAGATGGTGTCGTTGGGTGCGCTGATGCAAGTCGAGCCGACTTTCGGACCCACCCGTGTGACTCGCTACAACGGCTTTCCTTCAGCCGACATCAATGGTGCGGCCAAGCCGGGCGTCTCCAGCAGCCAGGCCGAAGGCGAGATCGAGCGCCTGCTGAAGAACATCCCGCGTGGGATGAGCTACGAGTGGACGGAGCTGTCCTACCAGGATCGGCTGACACGCGACGTCGCCGTGCCGGGTCTCGGCGTCAAGATTCCGACGCTCACCGTTGTGCTGCTCCTGTCGGTGATCCTGGTCGTGCTGGTACTTGCGGCCCAGTATGAGAGCTGGAGCCTGCCCCTGTCGATCGTCCTCATCGTGCCAATGTGCATCCTGTCGGCCCTGTTCGGCGTGTGGCTGTCGCACCTGCCACCGTTCGGCCAGGTGGGCGACCTGAACCTGTTCACCCAGGTGGCCCTGGTCGTGCTGGTGGGGCTGGCCTGCAAGAACGCCATCCTCATCGTCGAATTCGCCAAGGAGCTCGAAGAGCGCGGCAAGCCGATTGTGGAAGCCGTGATCGAGGCTTGCCGGCTGCGCCTGCGCCCGATCCTGATGACCTCGATCGCATTCTGTGCAGGCGTCATCCCGCTGATCCTGGGCAGCGGCGCAGGCAGCGAGATGCGCCGTGCCATGGGCGTCGCGGTGTTCTCCGGGATGGTCGGGGTGACGTTGTTCGGCATCTTCCTCACGCCGCTGTTCTACGTGCTGCTGCGCAAGAGCACCGAGAAACAGCGCGCGGATGCCGCAGAGCTGCGCCACCAGATCGATGCAGCTGCCCACCCCTTTCACCCGGGCGTGGACGACGCATTGCCGCCCCAGACGCATGGTGCGAAATGAAAACCCTGACCATCCTTGCGGTAGTTGCGTTCCTGTCTGCCTGTTCCCATGCGCCCAACTACAAGCTCTACGAGCCGCCGTCGACCCCTGGCTTTGCCAATCGGCCCGACGAAGCGGCCCAGGAAGAACCCGCGGCGGAATTCTGGCGCGGTTTCCAGGACGCACAACTCGACGCTCTTGTTGCGCGTGCGCTCGGGGCCAATGCCGACCTTCGCATCGCTGGCGCGAACCTGCGCGAGGCGCGCGCGCTGGCGCAATTCGCCGAAGCGCAGCTGCTGCCCGCCGTCGACGTGGCTGCCGGCGCGGGGCGCGTGCGAGCCCCCGACGCCGCGGGGAACCCTCGAACGAACCACGCCTACGCGGTGGGCTTCGATGTGAACTGGGAAGTGGACCTGTTCGGGCGCCTGGGTGACGAGCGCCGCGCCGCCGTGGCGGACGTGACGGCCAGCGAGGCCGGCCTGCACTTCGTCCACCTCAGCGTGAGCGCCGAAGTGGCGCGCATCTATTTCGAACTGCGCGGCCTGCAGGAGCGATTGCGCGTGGCCTACGCATCGCTGGAAACCCGGCGATCGGTGCTGGAGCTGGTCAAGGCTCGGCACGACGCGGGCCGAGGCACGGCATTCGACGCCGAGCGCGCGCGCGTCCTGGTGCAGTCCGCCGCAGCCAGCGTACCGGCGCTGGAGGCGGCCGTGCTTCGAGCACGCTATCGCCTGAGCAGGCTGTGCGGTGAACAGCCGACGGCCCTCGACGTCGAGCTGAGCGTGCCCAAACCGTTGCCTGGGCTCAAGAGCGTGGCCCTGGGGGGCATCGGCTCGCCGGAAAGTCTGCTGCGTCGCCGTCCTGACATCCTGGCGGCGGAGCAGCAGGCAGCCGCCGCAGCCGCGCGAGTCGGCGTGGCGCGCGCAGAGCTCTTTCCCCGGATCACTCTTGGAGGGACGATCGGGCAGAACGCGCTGACGCTCGGCAATCTTGGCGATGGCGCGTCCTATGCGTATAGCCTGGGCGCGCGGATGGTCTGGAACCTGCTCGACTTCGGCCGCATTCGCGCCCGGATCGCTGCGGCTGATGCACGTGGCGACGCGGCGATGCTCGTCTACGAGCGCACAGTGCTCACCGCGCTCGAGGAAGCAGAAGGTGCGCTCGCGACCTACACGCGCAGCCAGCGGCAGGCCGAGCACCTGTATGACGCCGCTCGCGCCGCTGAGAGCGCAGCGCTGATCGCACGCGAGCGCTTCACTGCCGGTGTGAGTGATTTCCTGCCTGTTCTTGATGCCGAACGCGAAATGCTGTCCGCGCGCGACCAGCTTGCCCAAGCCCAGACTGCGGCCGCCACCTCGCTCGTGGGCGTCTACAAGGCACTAGGAGGAGGCTGGCCGTCTTAGCCAGCGCCGGCCAGCTGACGAGCGGGCCGGGCACCGTGCAGTGCCGGCCTATGGCGAGCCCGGAGGAACGAGCATCTCGAACTCGTGTCGAAAGTGCCTGATCATGGCGCGTACCGGTGCAGCGGCTGAATCGCCGAGCGCGCAGATCGTACGACCCTGGATGTTGTCGCACAGCGAGTTCAGCAAGGCCAAGTCCGAGGCCTTGCCCTTGCCCTGGTGAATGCGGTCGATGATTCGCCACAGCCAGCCCGACCCTTCGCGGCACGGCGTGCATTGGCCGCAGGACTCGTGCATGTAGAAGTAGGACAGCCGCTTCAGTGACTCCACCATGGAACGGCTGTCATCGATCACGATCACCGCCGCCGAGCCCAGCATCGAGCCGGCCTTTGCAATCGCATCGAAGTCCATTGTCAGCTCCAGGGCAACTTCCCCGGGAAGTACCGGGGAGGAAGCACCGCCAGGAATCACGGCCTTGAGCTTTCGCCCGCGCCGCACGCCGCCAGCCAGTTCAAGCAGCTCGGCAAAGGGTGTGCCCATCGGGATCTCATAGTTGCCGGGCAGCTCGACGTCACCGCTGACGGAGAAGATCTTGGTGCCACCATTGTTGGGTAATCCGCATTCGAGATAGGCCGAGGCGCCGTTGCGGATGATCCAGGGGACCGCCGCGAAGGTCTCAGTGTTGTTGATCGTGGTGGGTCTTCCATACAACCCGAAACTTGCTGGAAACGGCGGCTTGAAGCGAGGCTGGCCACGCTTGCCCTCGAGCGACTCGAGCATGGCAGTCTCCTCTCCGCAGATGTAGGCACCGAAGCCATGTGTTGCATGGAGCTGGAAGGCAAGGCCGCTGCCCAGGATGTTGTCGCCCAGGTAGCCTGCTGCACGGGCTTCAGCGAGCGCTGCCTCGAAGCGCTCATAGGCGTTGAAGATCTCTCCATGAATGTAGTTGTAGCCGACGCTTGCGCCCATTGAGTACGCCGCGATGATCATTCCTTCTATCACGATGTGCGGGTTGTACAGGAGGATGTCACGGTCCTTGAAGGTTCCCGGCTCTCCCTCGTCCGAGTTGCATAGGAGGTACTTCTGACCGGGAAACTGCCGAGGCATGAAGCTCCACTTCAGCCCCGTCGGAAAGCCGGCGCCGCCGCGTCCGCGCAGGGCCGATGCCTTGATCTCGGCGATCACATGGTCGGGCGTAAGGCCGCCCTCGAGGATCATGCGCAGCCCCTGGTACCCGCCGCGCAGTTCGTAGTCGCCCAGGTGCCAGTTGCTGCCATTCAGGCCAGCGTAGATCTGGGGCTTGATGTGGCGGCCATGGAAGCATGTCTGGATACCTGTCGCGCTGAACTGCGACAGCAGCTGGTCGGGATTCATCGTGACGAGCTCGCACGTTGATCCGCGTCGGACGGGTTGGCGCCGGTGGCATTTCCAGCATGCACATCGGTGTTCGATAGGTCGAGGCTCAGCTTGATGGCGAGGGCATCCGACATGCGCGCGGCTTCGAAGCCCATTGCGCGCGCCAGCGATCGCATGGCGAAGTTGGTGGAAAGCGCAATCCCGCTCAGGTTGCGAACGCCGTGAGCTCGAGCCGCGGCGATCAGCCTCGTCATCAGCTCGCGTCCCAGTCCGCGGCGCTGCCAGGCGTCGGCTATCACGATCGCGAAATCCGTCTCGTCGGGGGACTGCATCACGTAGCGAGCCACACCGACAAGGCGTTCGCCGTTTGGCCCTTTGTCGATGGCCACGATGGCGCCTTCACGCGAGACATCGATCGCGCTCCAGCGCCGCAGTTCGTCCTCCGTCGGCGTACGTCCGGACAGCAGCCGCTTGTAGCCGGTGTCCTGCGACAGATGCTTCACGAATTCCCGCAGGAGCGGAAGATCTGCGGGGTGGATCGGACGCAGATGCAGCGAGCGCAAGCGCATCTCGACACCTGAGATCGGAGAGGCAGGTTCGCTGCGCATGGCAGATCCTCCAGATTCAGAGCACTGTAGGGGCTGCGACGTGCGTCAACTCTGCGTAAGGTAGCGATCGGCCCTCGCAGCCTGGTGCACGGCGCGCGCATCCGGGCCGATGACATCCACCGGCGCAGCGTTGTCGAGCCACCCGTTCGGGCATGCAAACCATAGGGCGGCTTCCCAGTCGCCCAGCACGGGTACCAGCTCGCGGATCACGTCCACGACAGGTGGACGGAGTGTCATCGTGTGCGCGTCGAACTGAAACAAGGGCAGCATCGTGCGCGATTGCCAGCGGAAGCTCAGGACGTCATGGCTGACGATCCAGCGTGCGAGCACCGAGATCGGCTGGTCCGTACGTCTGGAAAGCCGTGCCGTGACCTCGTCGGATCTCGCGATGCCTCCGCTGGCACGGAAGGCGTGTTCCATCACGCGGTACTGGTGTTCCCTTGCCGACAACTGCACCCCGGGCGAGCCGCGCCGTGCGGACGGCGGGCGCGTCGATGAGAGGATCGGACCACGCTCCGGATGCAGGGAGAAATCGCTCATGGCAGCTCCATCGGGTTGCGTCGCGTACCTGTCGGATTGCAGCGAACAAATACGCAAGACATGAGCGAAATATCGCCGGATCGTCCGCGACTGGCTATCGGACGATGGTGTCGGTGCGCGATGTGAAGACTCTGCCTGCGCCGCAAGCGGTGAGCATCGCTCAGCCTTCTTGCGAAGCGTCGGCGCGCACCCTTGCTGCCATCGTCACCAGTTCGGCCAGCGAACGGGCGTTCATCTTCTGCATCACACGCCCTCTGTGCGCCTTCACGGTGATCTCGCTGATTCCCAGCTCTGCGCCAACCTGCTTGTTGAGGAGGCCGGTGACTACCAGGTCCATGACTTGCCTTTCCCGGGTGCTCAGCGCCAAGTAGCGTCTGCGCAGTCCCGTCTGCAACACCTCGTGGTCAATCGCGGTACGGCTGCGCTCGATGGCGTTGCAGATCGCGCGGAGAAGCACATCGTCGTTGAAGGGCTTGGTCAGGAACTCTTCCGCTCCGGCCTTCATGGCGCGTACGGTCGTCGGTATATCGGCGTATCCGGTGACGAAAATAATCGGCATGCTCGACCGGTGAGCGGCGATGCGTTCCTGAACTTCGAGGCCGTTCAGATCTGGGAGGTTCACGTCCAACAGGAGGCAACTCGCCGTTGTTGTCGCAGGACGGGCAAGGAACTCCGTGGCCGAGGCAAAGGCCTCCGCGTTCCATCCCTGCGACTGGATCAGCAGGTCGAGCGATTCGCGCACCGAAACGTCGTCATCGACGATGTAAACGGTTGGCTTGGCGTCGGACGTCATGATGGCCTCGCTTCCTGTGGACCGGATCGCCGGGCTCCTTCGCTGCATGCTGCTCGTGCTTGCTTGCCGCGCATTGAAGGAGCGGCCGCCCCCGGCCCTTTCCGACCCGCCAATGATGCGCCTGCAAGCTCCGGCGCTGCTGGGGGGCCATCCGGCCTTTCATCGCTGCCGCTCCGGGCAGCATGCGCGCAGCGAGCTTGAACGTAAATAGTTCTTTGGTTGTAGATTGCCCCGAGGCAGGTCCATCCTTCTCGGTGGCATGGGAAGAGCGCGTCATCGAATCGACCAGGTCGAGCCGCTTCCGCGTCAGTGATCGTGGCGCAGGTAGGTGGCCCGCTTCGGCAGACGCAGGCTCACCAGGAAGACGACCGTCATCATCCCGGTCACGTACCAGTAGAACGCCCCCTCGTGGCCCACCGACTTGAGGGCGAGCGCGACGTACTCGGCCGATCCCCCGAAGATGGCATTCGCGATCGCGTACGAGAGACCCACTCCCAGGGCACGGATGTCCGGCGGGAAGAGCTCGGCCTTCACGATGCCGCTGATCGACGTGTAGAGGCTGACGATGGTGAGTGCGACCAGTATCAGCGCACCTTGCGCGTACGGGCTGTCGAATCGTTGAAGCCCGGCAAAGACGGGTACCGTCGCCGCAGTGCCGAGCGCGCCGAACAGGAGCATGCTCGTACGTCGTCCAATGCGGTCCGACAGTGCGCCGAAGAGCGGTTGCATGCACATGTAGATGAATAGGCAAACGGTCATGACGCCGCTGGCCGTCCGAATCGACAGTCCTGCCGAGTTGACGAGGTACTTTTGCATGTAGGTCGTGAACGTATAGAAGATCAGCGATCCGCCCGCCGTATACCCGAGGACTGTCAGAAAGGCCGCACGGTGCCGTTGCAGGAGCTCGGTGATCTGTCCCGCGGTCCGGGTGCCGCGCGATTCCGCCGTGGAAGTCTCGTGCAATGTACGGCGCAGGATCATTGCAACCAGGGCGCCTACCGCTCCGATGAAGAACGGAATGCGCCAGCCCCATTGCCTCAGTTGGCTTTCGTCAAGCACCTGCTGCAGCAGGATGACGACAAGGACTGCTGCCAGCTGGCCGCCGATGAGGGTGACGTACTGGAAGGATGAAAAAAATCCACGGCGGCCACGCAGCGCGACTTCGCTCATGTAGGTCGCGGTTGTGCCGTACTCGCCGCCCACGGACAGCCCTTGAAGGAGGCGCGCGATGAGAAGAAGAAATGGAGCCCATCCACCGATGCTGGAGTACGTCGGCAAGCAGGCAATCACCAGGGACCCTCCACACATCATCACGACGGCGATCAGCATGGCAGTCTTTCGGCCACGCCGGTCCGCGATCCTTCCGAACAGCCAGCCGCCGATGGGGCGCATGAGAAATCCTGCTGCAAATACGCCGGCAGTGTTCAGTAGTTGTGCAGTCGGATCGGAGGCGGGAAAGAAGGCCGGTGCGAAATAAATGGCACAGAAGGCATAGATGTAGAAATCGAACCACTCCACGAGGTTTCCCGAGGACGCCGCCGCGATAGCGAAGATGCGCTTTCGCTTCTCTTCGCGCGAGTAGCCAGGAAACGCGTGTTCCGGCGGCATCATGCTCATGGCCACCCCCACTTGCGAGCGACGAGAGAGCTTCCTCGATTGGGCAGGGGGAATGCTGTGCGCATGTGCAACCCGCATCGGGCGGCACAAACCCCGGAAGGAAAGTGTTTCGCTTGCGTCATCACGGAGCCCTCCTGGCGTAAATGAAAGGGTTCCCATCAAAGCAGATGCTCGGGCGGATTTCATTGCACCAAGGTCTCGCCGATACCAAAGCTGTTGGCCGTGCGTCGAGCATCCTTGGCGCCAGACAGCCGACCAATACCAAGGTATTGTTTACCTTGTCACCGAAGTGGTTCACTCTTGCACCAGAACTGCGCCAAGGGGTTGTGATGAAGAATGGCTGCCGCGAACTCGCCGCAGGTTGGCTCACGCATTCACACCGGGTCGCGATTTCGAGCCCCTGGTGAATGCGGATTGCGACGGAGGCGTCTAAGTGACAGATTCCGAGGCTCTGAACCCACCGCTCGTTTGCGTTGTCGACGACGATGAGTCGGTGCGCGAGGCATTGCCGGACCTGATCCGCGAGCTCGGCTTCGCGTCGGAGGCGTTCGCCTCGGCGAAAGAACTACTTGCGTCCCACCTGCTTGACCGGGCGAGTTGTCTGGTCCTGGATGTGGCGATGCCGGGCATGACCGGTCCGGAGCTGTACCTGGAGCTGAGGCGGCGCGGTCAATGCATCCCCGTCATCTTTGTCACCGCCCACATCGATCGGACCCTGCGCCCACAGCTGATCCAGCAAGGCGCAGTGGAATGCTTGTTCAAACCTTTCAGCGAGAAGGCGCTTCTCGATGCGGTGACCGTCGCCCTTTCAACGAGGTGAGACTGCCGAATCATTGCGCCCGCAAACTGCTCAAGTCCCGCTCCTTCATGTGCAGCGACGTGGCGCCGGTCTGCATCCCGCCGCAAACGACAGCAAGCGCGCAACTAAGGGAGCAAATGGAAAGCATGGCATTCGCGCCGAGGCACAACTTTGGTATCGACGGTACCAACGTGCAATGGAACGCGCGCTCCTATTGTTGTGAACTCGCGGTGCCGCTCGCAAGACCACATCCGTCTTTACCCGCACTCATAAGGAGACAAGCATGAACTACTGCTCCCTGCGCCGCTCGAACGTCCTGGTCATGCAACCAGACCCGATTCTTTCTGCTGGTCTCGTGGCTGCGCTACGGCAGCATGCCGCGTTCGAGGTCTATGTCCACGGGGTAGACAACCTGGGCCCGGAGGGGGCTCGGATTGACGTCGTCATTGCTGACTACGGCAATGCAATGCAACTCACGCAGCCAGCACAGCGCGTCGCGTATGGCCTCATGGACGAGGCAAGGATGCTTGCCTTCACGCGCAATGATCGCGAGGCTGATATCCGCCGCGCGATCGAGGCCGGGGTGCATGGTTACCTGCTGGTCGGCGGACCGCTGAACGACCTGATCGACGGCGTGACTGCCGTTGCCAGCGGTCTACGCTACATGAGCCAGGCCGTGGCGCAAAGGATCGCCGACAGCCTGACGCGAGCGACGCTCACCTCCCGGGAGATCGAAGTCCTGAAGCTTGCTGCAGCCGGGCGGCCGAACAAGACGATTGGGCGAATGCTCGGAATCGAGGTCGGGACAGTCAAGTCGCACATGAGCGCGACCATGGCGAAGCTCGGCGCGAGCTCTCGCACCGACGCGGCTCGAATAGCCGCGGCCCGCGGGCTGCTCGAAAACGATGCTGCGAACGAAGCTGAGGCACGGTTCTCCAACAGCCCCATGCGCGAGCCAGCATCGCAATGCGCCTGAGCATCCCGCGGGACCGACCGGTCGGCCAGCCCCGGAGAAGGCCCCATGGCTGCCTTTGGTCCAAGAGCCGCGTGTCGGTGGCTGCGAATCGGGTCGACTGCAAAGCGGGCAATTGCAGTGGCCGGAGGTGGGATC
This sequence comes from Variovorax sp. WDL1, assembly GCF_001541225.1. Classification (GTDB taxonomy): domain Bacteria; phylum Pseudomonadota; class Gammaproteobacteria; order Burkholderiales; family Burkholderiaceae_C; genus Variovorax. The sequence goes on from NZ_LMTS01000346.1 coordinate 117,324, forward strand.
AAGGCGCTCACTGTCCTTCGGATGACCCTCTCGACGAACCTCTGGCCGATCCCGCTCGCCTGCAGCCCCGCCAAGATGAACGCCTCGGCCCAACCTATACACCGAAATGAAAGGACTCACAGTGAATCGCTTGAACTATCTCGGAATGCTGCTGGTGTTCCCCCTCGCGGCTTTCGGTGCGCAGCTCGCCAAAGCCGGGCCGGGCCCCGTGCTGACGACACTGCTGTCGAAGGAACTCGGAGATCACCCCGGAAAGGAGCTGTTGGCCATCACGGTCGAGTATCCGCCCGGGGGCTCGGATCCCATCCATCGGCATGATGCGCACGTGTTTGTGTATGTGTTGGAGGGATCGATCGTCATGGCGCTGCGCGGCGGCGCGGAAGTCACCCTCACAAGAGGCCAGACCTTCTATGAGGCACCTTTGGATGTCCATACGGTGTCTCGGAACGCGAGCAGCACCATGCCCGCGAAGTTCCTCGTCGTCTTCTTCAAGAACAAGGGCCCGGACGCAGTGCTCCCGCTTCGCTGAGGCATCCTTGTCAGCTGTACCCCCTGAATCCACCAGCACACACCAGAAAGCAGGAGCACGTCATGACGCAGAGAATCGACTACTACAAGGCATCCAAAGAGGCGGTCGGCGCCTTGGTCAGCCTTGAGAAAGCTGTGACCCAGTTGGGGCTTGAAAAGAGCCTCCTTGAGTTGGTGAAACTGCGTGCGTCCCAGATCAATGGATGCGCATACTGCGTCGATCTTCACGCGAGCGACGCGAAGAAGATGGGTGAATCGGAGAGGCGTCTGCACTCGGTGGTCGTATGGCGAGAGGCACCGTTCTTCACGCCGCGAGAGCGGGCGGCACTCGCTTGGACCGAATCGCTGACGCTTCTTGCCGACACTCATGCGCCAGACGAGGACTACGCCCTCGTCCGCGACCATTTTGCCGACAAGGAGATGGTCGATCTGACCGTCGCCATCGTCGCGATCAACGGCTGGAACCGCCTTGCGGTCGGTTTTCGCAAGGGTCCCTCCGACTAGCCTTACGTTCTCATCGCCACCATCAGGAGAAGAAGATGCCGAGATTCAGCAAAGACCCCGAGGCGATCGCCAAGCTCTCGCCGGAGCAGTATCGCGTCACACAGCAAAACGGTACCGAGATCGCCGGGACCGGCGAGTACCTGGACAACAAGGAGCCGGGAATTTATGTAGATGTGGTGTCGGGTGAACCGTTGTTCGCCTCCTCCGAGAAGTTCGAGTCCGGGTCTGGATGGCCCAGCTTTACCAGACCCATCGAACACGCTTATGTCAACGAACTGAAGGACACCGACCATGGAATGATTCGGACAGAGGTTCGATCGCTGCATGGCGACAGCCATCTCGGACATGTGTTTCCTGATGGCCCAAGCGATCGTGGCGGGTTGCGTTACTGCATAAACTCAGCCGCGTTGCGGTTCATCCATCGCGATGATATGCAGGCCGAAGGCTATGGGGCCTACCTGCACCATGTGGAGAACGCCAATGACTGAAGAACGTGCCCTGCTTGCCGCAGGCTGCTTCTGGGGCGTGCAAGACCTTCTCCGAAGCCATGAGGGTGTGCTGTCGACGCGAGTAGGTTACACGGGTGGCAGCATCCGGAACGCCACGTATCGAAACCATGGCGGACATGCCGAAGCGGTCGAGGTCGTCTTCGACCCGTCGCGCATCAGCTACCGCAAGCTCCTCGAACTCTTCTTCCAGATCCACGATCCGACCACGCGCAATCGACAGGGCAACGATGTCGGCTCCAGCTATCGGTCAGCCATCTTCTTCATGACCGATGAGCAGAAGCAGGTCGCGCACCGTACGATCGCCGACGTCGATGCTTCGGGCGTATGGCCGGGGAAGGTCGTGACCGAAGTGACTCCGGCGAGCGATTTCTGGGAGGCCGAACCCGAGCATCAGGACTACTTGCTGAAGCATCCCGGCGGCTACACGTGTCACTACGTTCGGCCCGAATGGAGCTTGCCCGTAGGCACTTCACAGCAGCCAGGCAGCTGCTAGCCGATCTGTGATGGGTGCTTGCACAGGAGATGCACATGGCCGCGATTCCCAGCGAAGTACTCAAGTACGTCACCGATGCCGGCGACGATGACCCGCAGGAGACCGCCGAATGGCTCGGTGCGCTCTACGGCGTCATCTCTAACGTCGGAGCGGATCGCGCCCATTATCTGATCGACAAGCAGATCGAGTTCGCCCGGATGCATGGCAGGCATCTGCCGTTCTCCGCTACGACCCCGTATGTCAATACGATCCCGGTTGGTGACCAGCCGCGGTTGCCGGGCGATCAGGCCGTTGAGCACCGAATCCGCGCCTACACGCGCTGGAACGCCGCGGCAATGGTCTTGCGCGCGGCGAAGGAGAGCAATGTGGGAGGACACATCGCTTCGTTCGCCTCGGCGGCCACGCTGTATGACATGGGCTTCAATCACTTCTGGCACGCACCTTCGGAACAGCATGGCGGCGACCTTGTGTACGTGCAGGGTCATGCCGCTCCCGGAATCTACTCGCGGGCGTTCCTGCTCGGTCGGCTGACTGCAGCGCAGTTGGACAACTATCGCCGGGAGGTCGCCGGACATGGCATCTCCTCCTATCCCCATCCGTGGCTGATGCCGGACTTCTGGCAGTTCGCCACTGTGTCGAATGGTCTCGGTCCGATCATGTCGATCTACCAGGCGCGCTTCATGAAGTACCTGCAGGCGCGCGACATCACCAAGACCGAGGGCCGCAAGGTCTGGACCTTCCTCGGGGATGGTGAGATGGACGAACCCGAGTCGCGCGGTGCGCTGGGCCTGGCGGGACGCGAACACCTTGACAATCTCGTCTTCGTGATCAACTGCAACCTGCAACGCCTCGATGGCCCCGTCCGCGGCAACGGGAAGATCATCCAGGAACTCGAGTCCGAATTTCGAGGCGCCGGCTGGAACGTGATCAAGGTGATCTGGGGCAGCCGCTGGGATCCTCTGTTCGAGCGCGACCGCTCAGGTGCGCTGATGCGCCGGATGATGGAGGTCGTCGATGGTGAGTACCAGACGTACAAGGCGGAATCCGGCGCATATGTTCGGGAACACTTCTTCAACACGCCCGAGCTGAAGGCACTGGTCGCCGACTGGTCCGATTCGGATATCTGGAGCCTGGATCGCGGTGGACACGATCCCCAGAAGGTCTACGCAGCGTACATGCAGGCTCAGAACGCGAAGGATCGGCCGACGGTGATCCTCGCCAAGACCATCAAGGGCTATGGAATGGGTGAGTCCGCTCAGGCATCGAACGCGAATCACCAGCAGAAGAAGATGCAGAACGAGCAGCTAAGGAGTTTTCGCGATCAGTTCGGTCTGCCGATCGCTGACGACCAGATCGCCGATACGCCATACGTCGTGTTCGAGGAGGGATCCAGGGAACTCGAGTACATGCGCGCTCGCCGTGCCGAGCTGGGCGGCTACCTGCCGTCGCGCAGGCAGAACGCGCAATCGCTTCCGGTGCCCGAGCTGTCCGCCTTCGAGCCCATGCTTCGAGGCACCAGCGAAGGCCGAACCATGTCGACCACGATGGCCTTCGTGCGGATTCTCGGCATCCTGCTGAAGGACCCGGTTCTCGGGCCGCGCATCGTGCCGATTGTGCCGGACGAGTCACGCACCTTCGGGATGGAAGGGCTCTTCCGCCAGATCGGCATCTGGAACCGGGATGGGCAGAAGTACATACCTCAAGATTCGAGGCAACTGACGTTCTACAAGGAATCCGAGACGGGCCAGATCCTGCAGGAAGGGATCAACGAAGCTGGGGGCATGTGTGACTGGATCGCTGCGGCCACCTCGTACTCGACTCACGGTGAGCCCATGGTGCCGTTCTACATCTTCTACTCGATGTTCGGCTTCCAGAGGATCGGAGATCTCGCATGGGCAGCGGGCGACATGCGATCGAGAGGCTTCCTGCTGGGCGGTATTTCGGGCCGAACGACCATCAACGGCGAGGGCCTCCAGCACGAGGACGGCCACTCGCTCCTTGCTGCCGCGGGCGTCCCCAACTGCATGAGCTACGACCCGACTTTCAACTATGAACTGGCGGTGATCATCCAGGACGGTCTACGCCGAATGATGGCAGAACAGGAGGACGTGTACTACTACCTGACCGTGATGAACGAGAACTACGATCATCCGCCGATGCCGCAAGGCGACACGGTGGCGTCGGACATCGTGAAGGGCATGTACTCGTTCCGGAAAGCGCAAGCGGCAGCGGGTGCGCCGCGCGTCCAGCTCCTGGGGGCCGGGACGATCTTCAACGAAGTGATCGCTGCGGCTGACCTGCTGAAGAATGACTGGGGTGTCGCTGCGGACCTGTGGAGTGTGCCGAGCTTCACGCAGCTCGCGCGCGACGGCCAGTCGGCCGAGCGCCACAACATGCTGCATCCGGGCGAAGAGAAGAGGGTGCCGCACGTCACGAAACTGCTGAGCGGCGCGCCGGGGCCGGTCATAGCCTCGACCGACTACATCCGCGCGCTTGTCGACCAGATCTATCCCTTTGTTCCGAACAAGTTCGTGGTGCTCGGTACGGACGGCTACGGACGGTCGGACACGCGCGCCGCGCTGAGGCACTTCTTTGAAGTCGACCGATACTGGGTGACGGTCGCCGCCCTCAACGCGCTGGCCGGCGAAGGCACGATCGAACAGAAGATTGTGGCAGCGGCGATCGGCAAGTACGAACTCGATCCTTCCAAGGCCAACCCGATGACCGTTTGAGCCACGCTGTGGATTCGTGCACAACTGGCGCAGTTTCGGGGCAGCGCGACGCTACTTCACGACCAAAGAATCTTGCAGCGCAATAGCAGATCAGCTCTCGAGACTATCGCTCGACATGCATGGAATCGCGAACGTGAATGTCGCGCCGGGAGCGCCGGGATTGGGCTCTGCCCAGATGCGACCGCGATGTCGCTCGATGATCGAGCGACTGACAAACAGACCAATCCCCATGCCGTCGCTCTTTGTCGTGTAGAAAGCATTGAAGAGTGATTCAATGTTCTGCGGCAACAGTCCGACGCCGGTATCTCGGACGACAACGCAGACCCGGTCGACATCATCTCGGTGAGTCTTGATGAGCAACTGCCTTGGTCGATCGGCGACCTCTGCCATCGCATCCGTCGCATTCCGGATGAGATTCAACATGACCTGCTGAAGCTGAACTCGATCAGCCTTCACGATCGGAAGATTCTCGGCGAGCTGCGTCTCAAGCACGATCTGATTTCGTTGAAGTTCACCCAACGAAAGCGCGATCACTTCTCTCGCCCCCACGTTCAGATCCAGCAACTCAAGCGTAGAGTCGCGCTTGCTGAACATGGCTCGCAGACGTGCGATGACGTCGGAAGCTCGGGTACTGTCTCGGATCGTGCGGCGCGCAGTTTCGCGCGCTCCGTCAATGTTCGGAGGTGTGGAATCCAACATCCGAAGGCAGGTGCTCGCATTGGTCATGATGCCCGAAAGCGGCTGGTTGACCTCATGCGCGATCGACGCGGTGAGAGCGCTCAGTGTGCTGACCTTTGACACATGCGCCAGTTCGGCGGCGGCACGATCGAGCGCTTCCTGCGCGTGCTTGCGTTCGCTTAGATCGACCACGTAGGCCACGCCCTGGCTCGCCGTCTCATCAAAGCTGGCCACTCCGACGAGCACTGGAATGCGACCACCGTCCTTCCGGAAGTACTCCTTCTCGAATGGCTGCAAGGTCCCGCTTGTCTTGAGGTCGGAGACCATTTGCTCGTCGCGTCGACGCCATTCCGGAGGTGTCAAGTCGGTCCATCGCAACCCACGCACAGCATGATCCTGACGGTCATATCCGACCATACCGAGAAATGCATCGTTCGCCTCAACGATGCGACCATCAAGTTCCCAGATGAAGATGCCAACAATGTTGGCATCGACCAGACGCCGAATCCTGGCCTCGCGTTCAGCGACGTCGCGATACAGGCGGCTATTCTCGAGCGAGACCGCGGCCTGCGAGGCGAGTAGCTTGAGCACGGCGGTGCGCGCCGGCGCAAAAACGCGCGAGGAGAGGTTGTTCTCGAGATACAACACGCCAATTTTCCTGCCTTGGTTCGTGAGCGGCAGGCAGAGCGCCGATCGCACCTGGCGCTCTCCGATATACGGGTCTATCGAAAACAAAGGGTCCTTGATGGCGTCGTCAACGATCACAGTCTCCTGTGCGTGCCAAACGTAGTGAAGCACCGTCTGCGGAATCACGGAACCGTCCGCAGGCTCATCACACAAGCGAACGAGAACGTCGTCAAAGCCGCTCGTGGCTTCAGACGCTATTCGCTGCTGCTCTCCTCGCGAGAGTATCAAGATTGCACGCTGCGCACCTGCGTGCTCCATTGCGGTACGCATCAACGTATCGATCAATGCATCGAGGACCATTTCCCTCGATACAGCCTGCGACACCTTGATCACGGTCGCGAGGTCGAGTTGCTCGACCGAGGCGTTGATGGTGTCCTTGGGAACGGCTACAGCAGCGCCGGCACTCAGGTCCGGGTAAAGCAAATCGAGCTGGCGGACCTTTCCATCTGCGCCCCAACGCAGATATGCGGATCTTGCATTCCTCAGGTAAGCACGCGCGATGGTTGCAAAGCCACGCGCCGCATGGAAGCGCGCCGCAAGCTCGCAGGCGAGCGCCTCATTGTGGACAAAGCCGGAAGCCCGCGCGGCCTCGATGGCACGCTCGTACAGGTCCATCGCGTCAAGGGGACGCCCCTCCAGGCGGGCGATCTCAGCGGCGACCAACGCTGCACGATCCTCGAAGTTCTCTGGGCACGCCGCTGCCCAGCCTCGGAGCTCTTGGTGATGCTTATGAATTGCCTCTTGGTGCTCGGCATACGGATCGGTGCCCAGGGGAGCACAACATGCAGCGCGAGCGAGGGCGGCAAAGAAGCAGCAATCTGCCATCTCCACCAGGAACAAGGGCAATGCCACTGATGTGGCATACCATCTCTCCACTCTGTTGGCCGCGTCTGCCGCCGACACGAAATCGCCAGCGAAGAAGCGCGCCTGGAGCTTTCTGAGCCAGTAGTAGCATTCGAGAAGAGCGAAACTTGGGTCACCAGTGAGGCGCTTCTCAAAGGACGACTCCACAAAGCGACCATCATCGAGCGATCCGAACTTGGTGTTCTTCCCACGCAGGGACCGTACAAGCCCGAGCGGCGCCGAGATTCTGTCGAGGAAGAAGCCAAACGGCGAGATCGATACCAGTGCCTCCTCGGCTTGGGACTCGACCTGGTCGAGAGGATGGCCCAAGGAAAGAAGAAGGAAGATGAAAATGCGGCAGGCATGTGCTGCAGATGCCGGGTTACCCTGCTCCCTTGCCAGTTGAAATGCACGGCGCGCCGGCTCGATAGCGTCCTTGAATGGCCGCGTCCACGGCAGCAGGACCGCAAAGTTGAAGTAGGTTTTTGCTCCGAAGTGGTTGAGTCCGCGACTCTCGACGAGATGGCAAGCCATTTTTGCCAAGCGATAGCCTTCATCGTGCCGGCCGAACCGCGCACCTGTGATCAACGCCAGAGCCGCGTAGGCGCCCGGCGCGGCGTGACTGTTGCCGCGTTCGAGGCTGAGATTGACGACCGTGCTGACGTTGAGTGCATGCAGGTTCTCGTCGTTCAGCATGGCCGGCAGTGTCAGCACGGCGAGTACTTCCAGCATTGCGAGGGATTTCGCATCCTGCATCAACGGCAGGCCGACAAGATCCTCGATCGCGCGTCCTCCGAGTTTTGACCAGAGCCGGTCGTACACTGCGCGCACTTCTTCCTTGGTCGGATTGAGGGGCCAATCGATGCCGACATGCCGCAGGCATTCATGCCCTACGTCAAGCGCCCTGTCGCTTGCACCCATCATTGCGTACAGCTCGACGCGTCGCCGAGCCACGGCGCAGCGCTGGACCACGTCGACCGTGCGATTCGCGAGCTCCGCGAGGCGATCTTCAGCTCTTCGCAGCGCACCCGTACACACTTCGCAGTCGGCTGAATGCAGCTCGAGCTCGAATTCCAGTTCGCGCCGGCGCTCCCATGGACAAGTCGCCAAGAGATCCAATCCGGTGGTGAGATACGCGAGGGCCGCGGCATAGGCTGACGATGCCTTGGCGCGCTTGCCAGCGGCCAGGTTCAGTTCTGCGAACTGTCTGAGTTCTTCAGGTGACGTGATGATCGGTGCGCCCCGGTTGAGCTGATTCACGATCTCGAAGACGGAGTCGTCCCGCCTGTCAGGCCTTGCATGGGTGACGAGGAGCTTGCCGATTCGCAGATGTGCCGCAGGCCGCCGTGCATCAGGAATCATCGAGTATGCGGCCTCTCGAACGCGGTCATGAACGAATTGATAGGACCCTTCTGAATGCAGTAGGAGTTCGGCTCGCAGCACCTGTTGCAAGTCGTCGCGCAGCTTTGCCCGCGAAACCTTGCAGACGGCGGCCAACAGTTCGAGTCTTGCGCTGTTTCCCAGACAGGCGAGTTGCTGCAGGAGCGTTTGAGTGCGCTTCGGAAGGCGGCTCAGCTTGTCGACCATGAGGTCGACGACGTTGTCGGTGTAGCCTTTCGCATGAATGCGAGCCAGCTCCCACGTCCACTGCGCCGCAGCGTGATCGAATCTGAGCAGTCCTTCGTCGACCAGCGTTGCAAGGAACTGGATTGCGAAGAATGGATTGCCTCCCGTCTTCTTCTGTATGAGTTCAGCCAGGGATGCTGCACGCTCACGATTGCAGTGAAGAGCATCAGCAGTCAGCTGGATCACGTGTTCTTGCGCAAGCGGCGCAAGGGCGATGGACTCGACGTTCGCGCTCGCTTTCCTGATTCGATCGAGCGATCTCATCAGCTGATGCGCTGACGTGACTTCATTGTCCCGATAGGCACCGATCAGCAGCACATGTCGTACATCCGGATGACTCAGCAGATCCTCGAGCAGAGCCAGGGTGGCTGCGTCAAGCCATTGCAGATCATCCAGGAACAGAGCGAGCGGATGCTCCGGCCGCGCAAACACGGCCAGGAAGCGTCTGAAGACGAACAGGAAGCGCCATTGAGCGTCCTGTGGCGGGAGCTCCCGGACAGGTGCTTGCTCGCCGATGACGAGCTTCAGCTCCGGGACAAGTTCGATGATGAGTTGGCCGTTTGGTCCCAGAGCCTCGCGGAGGTCCTCGCGCCATTGTTCGAGCTCTCGATCGCTGCTGGCCAACAGCGAGCGCACCAGGGCTTTCAGGGCCTGGCCCACGGTCGCATAAGGAATGTCGCGCTTGAACTGGTCGAACTTTCCGGCTGCGAAGAGGCCCCGTTGCGGAGCGAGCACCCTGTGCAGCTCGTTGACCATCGAGGACTTGCCGATTCCGGCATAGCCTGAGACCAGGACCAGCTCGGAAGGGCCTCCCCTGACGATGCGTTCGAATGCGGCGAGCAAGGTCTCGACATCGCGCTCACGCCCATACAGCTTTTCGGGGATCAACAGGCGGTCTGGAGTATCGCCCTCGCCGACCGCGAAGTCGTCGATGCGACGCTCGGCTTCGAACTGCGTCAGGCAGCGCCGGAGGTCGCGCTCCAGGCCGGCTGCGGTCTGGTAGCGATCCTCGGCCGTCTTTGCAAGCAGCTTCATGGTGATCGTCGAAACAGTCGGCGGAACGTCCTTCATTCGCTCGCTCGGCGGCACCGCTTGCCTCGCGATGTGACAGTGCACCCATTCCATCGGATCCGCAGCGCTGAACGGCGGCGAGCCCGTCAGCATTTCGTAGAGCGTGATGCCCAGGGCGTAGAGATCGCTCCTGGTGTCGATCGAGCGATTCATGCGTCCAGTTTGCTCGGGCGCCATGTACGCCAGCGTGCCCGCGATCGTCTGAGGTGGGTCGGGCGCCTGCCTTTCTCGCGGGAGTCGCGTGGCAATTCCGAAGCCGGTCAGCCACACCCTCGAAGTCGCGGTGTCGACCAGAATATTGGCAGGTTTGATGTTCTTGTGAACGATGCCACGCCCGTGCATGCCTGCTATAGCGGCGGCGAGATGAACGGACAGCCGCAGAAACAATCCAATTCTCATCCCCGGTTCGGGTTCGGAGTGTGTCGACGATCCGCGGTAGGCTGGCGCAGCTTTCAGAATTCGCTCGAGCAGCTCGCATGGCCGGTCCTCGAGGAAAAGAGCTGGACGGCCTTGGTAGTTCGACAGGGCGAGCGGCCGGATGGCCCACTCTGGATCGAGTTCAGGCGCCAAGGCAAACTCGCGTTCCAGCATCTGAATCTGGTCAGGGCGCTGATGCTCCGAGCTCAGTATCGACACCAGCACCGAAGCTGCTTGCGCACCAGGACCGGCCGTGGCACGCCCCCGGCACAGTGTGAAATCGCCGTCCTGATGCAACGTATCCAGGGTGTAGCCAGACAGATCCATCTCGACTCTCACTCCCCTATGCCAGCAAGCGGACATCACCCCTCGTTGGCGGTGTCCCACATGCCTTGGAAGTCGCGGCCAGCCGCGGGCAAGCAGACCAGCGGGGGAGTCTAGCTCCCCAGACTTCACTGTGGTCGATACCTGCTTTGTGCGCAGGAAGCGACTGCACGTCCGCTTCTGGCTGTCGGAAACGCGCCAACGATGCCGGCGAGGCTTGGCTGAGATCAGCTCGTTGCGCGCGGCGCACGCTGCATTGCCATGCGGTCAGGGCAGGGCCAAGCGACCGAGAATCGGCCGCGCATGCGAGTCGTCGCGCGCCGTCATTTCAGCGTCGCACCCAGCTTGCGCACCAACTCGCCCCACTTCTTCTGCTCATCGACGATGAGCTTGCGAAATGCAGGTTCGTCTACATCAACCAGCGCCCGGCTGCCGGCGCCCACGAAGTACGAAACCGTTTCCTCGTCTCGAAGCGCGCCGCGCATCGCGTCGGCCAGCTTCTCCACCACTTCGGGCGGCGTGCCGGCCGGCACGCCGATGCCCGACCATCCGCTCAGCTGCGCTCCGGGGTAACCCGCTTCGACGATAGTCGGCACGTCCGGTATGGCCTCAAGGCGCTTGTCGGACATCACCGCCAGAGGCCGAACCTTGCCGGTCTTGATCTGCGACAACACCGCGCCGGTGTAGTCGAACATCAGGTCGACGCGACCACCGAGCATGTCCTGCAGCGCCGGTGCCGTGCCTTTGTAGGGGATATGCAGTATCTTGATACCGGCGGCCTCCTGGAACAGCCCCGCGACGAGATGGGTCCCGGTACCGACGCCCGCCGAGCCGTGGTTGAGCTTGCCTGGCTCGGCCTTCGCCTTCGCCACCAGATCCGACACGCTATTGAACGGCGAGTCTTGGCTTACCACCAGCAGTAGTGGCGACAGGAACATGCCGTGCACGGGGATGAAATCCTTCAATGGTTCGTACTTCAGGCCCTCGTAGAGGAACAGGTTGGCTGCCATCGTGCCCGAGGTGATGTACAGGATGGTGTAGCCGTCCGGTGCGGCGCGGGCGACCTGCTCGGTGCCGAGCGAGCCGCCTGCGCCGGGGCGATTGTCGATCACGATCTGCTGGCCCAGGATCTCGCCCATCTTCTTGGCCAGCGCGCGCGACGTGGTGTCGGTGACACCGCCTGGCGTGAAGGGAACCACCCAGGTGATGGTGCGCGACGGAAATGCCTGCGGTTGCGCGAGAGCCGGCGCGAGAGTTGTTGCGCCCAGCGCGGCCATCAGGGCGCTGAACTGTCGACGCTTCATGCGTGTGTCTCCTGTAGTGTGTGGCTACAGTTGTTCCCGCGGTGCTGGATTTCGCCGATCCGGTAATGATCGAACTTCGAACCGTTCGGGTCAACCCTGCAACAGAACTTCAAGACAATGGTTACGTTGAAGTGCGGGCAGGTCTCGCAGTCGATTGCAGTTGCTGCCGGCGGCAGTTCGGCCGGCAGCGCGCTGAGGTCCGAGAGGCCGCCGACGCCGCTGTCGAACACACCGATCGGCAGATGGCTCAAGCCGCTTCCATCATGATGGTCTTGAACTCGCCGC
>NZ_LMTS01000076.1:0-2914 GCF_001541225.1 Variovorax sp. WDL1
CCACGTAGCCCTCCAGCCCGCCGAGCGCGTTCAGCTGCGGCGTGCCGGTGGTCAGGGTTGCGCGGCTGCGCGAGACGCCTGCGGCGGAGGGCGTCTGGATGTTGACCAGGGGCACGCCGTTGGGCGCCAACAGCACGGTGGGCCTGAGGCCCGGTGCCGCGCCCGGCGCGCCGACGATCTGCGCCTGCGCCGCCATGGCGACCAGCAGGCTCGCAAGCGCAGTACCGACAAGAACGGGAGTGGCGCCGCTGGCCTTACCCGTGCTGCGAGCCGTTTCCTGCACGACGATGCGCATGCCGCGCGCGGCGTTGAAGACGATGCGGTGAAGATGCTTGTTCATGGCATCACACCCATCTCGCGCGCGCGTCTTCTTCCGAGCCGCAGGCCCGAAACCTCCCTGGGAATCATCACGTCGACCCTTGTTCTTTTTGAAAGGGCCGGATTCTGCTGTGCAGCGCCGCAATATCGGCGGCGGCGCCAGAAAGAGTCAGATTGCCGTCATCGAAGGCGCGGCCATGCAGGCGCTCGACGATGCCTCAGGCTTCTCGTGCTAAGGCCCGAAGATCGCCGCGAGATCGACCTCCTCGCTCGCGCCGTCGAGCTTCATGCTGCCCTCGATGTGCGCCAGGTGCTCCAGCATCAGCTTCTGGGCGCGCGGCGCGTCGCGCTTCGCGATCGCCTCGATGATCTTCGAATGCTCATCGGCCCGGCAGCTGGCGGAGGTCGGCGCGTCGTAGAGGAAGATCATCAGGCAGGTCAGCACCGACAGCTCGCGCATGCTGCGCGCCAGCGCAGTGTTGCCGGCGAGCTCGGCGGCAAGCGAGTGGAACTCGCCGGACAGGCGGATGACCGCGCGCTTGTCGTCGCGGCGCCGCGCGTCGAGCTCGCGCGCCTGGTGCTCGCGCAGGCGCGCAAGCTTCTCGGGCGAGAGCGTGTCGATGAGCCGCCGCACGATGGCCGGCTCGATCAGCCGGCGGGCCTCGAACACGTCGCGTGCCTGTTCGATCGTGGGCTTGGCCACGAAGGCGCCGCGCTGCGGGAAGAGCTCGACGATCTGCTCGTGGGCCAGCCGCGCCAGCACCTCGCGGATGCGCGCGCGGCTGGCGCCGAAGATCTCGGCCAGCCGCTCCTCGCCCAGCTTGGTGCCGGGATGCAGGCGATGTTCGAGGATGGCCGCGTAGATCTTTTCGTAGATCTCGTCCTGCGTGTTCTCGCGTTCGAGCCGGGCGGGCGTGGCGGCGCGCTTGCGCGCACGGGGGGTCGACATCAGCGCCAGCCGAAGAGCGCGCCCCAGCCGCGCACCTGCGCCGGGTCCGCGCCGGCCGCGCGCAACTGGCCCCAGAAGGTGGTGCTCACGGTGTCGAGCAGCGGAATGCCGAGCTCGGCCTCCACCGCCTGCGCGAGCGGCGCCGCCCGCAGGTTGGTGCAGAAGGTGGTGATCGCCTCGGGCCGCGCCCCCGCGACCTCGCGCATCAGTTCCAGCAGCCGGTCGGGCTCGACCGCCGCGAAGTCGTGGTTGACGCGGATGCCGAGATGGCGCTCGGCCACCACCTCGATGCCGATGCGGCGGTAGTTGTCGACGATTTTCTGCTGCACGTCCGCGGTGTAGGGCGTGACCAGCGCGAGCCGCTTCACGCCGCGCAGCGCCAGCAGTTCGTTGAGCGCCAGCACCGCGGTGGTGGCGGCGATGCCGGTGCGCTCGCGGATGCGCTCGACCAGGCGCCGGTCGGCCTCGAAGCCCAGCCAGCCCGAGGAGGTGCCGCTCCAGCCGATGACGTCGACCTTCGCGTCGGCCAGGAGGTCGGCGGCGGCGAGGATCTTGCTGTCGTCGAACTGGCCCAGCGCCTGCGCCGAGAGCGCGATCTCGGTCACCTGGAAGCGCGAGAAGTGCGCGCTGCAGCCCGGCACGGCGGCGGCCAGCGCGCTGGTCAGCGGCTCCAGCGCGGTGTTGGACGAGGGCGTCAGAACGCCGAGGCGCAGGGTCGGGGGCATGGGCATCCTTTGGAAAGCAGTCGTGTCGGCATCAGTGTTACCACCATGTTCGCGGGGGCCATTGTTGACGACTATGTCGACAACGCCAAGCCTGTTTTGTTGACAAAGGAGCCGGGTCGACGGCCGAGAAGCCGCATGCCTCCTGGCGTGCAATTTGCAAGGCGCACCCCATGACCGCCTCTCCCCGCCGTACGCCCCGCAACGCTGCCAGCCCGATCACCCGCATCGACCGCGATAGCGACAGCACCGTGCAGTCGCTCACGCGGGCGCTGCAACTGCTGGAGGTGCTGGCCGAGGACGACGAGGGCTACCGACTGGTCGACATCGCGGCGCGCAGCGGGCTGTCTTCCTCGACCGCGCACCGCCTGCTCACCACGCTGGAGCAGCGCCAGTTCGTCCAGTTCGATCGCGAGACCAACCTCTGGTATGTGGGCGTGCGCTGCTTCTCGGTCGGTGCCGCCTTCGCGCGCCGGCGCCGCATCGCCCAGCTCGCCCTGCCGGTGATGCGCCGCCTGCGCGACAGCCACGGCGAGACGGTCAACCTCGGCGTCGCCGATCTCGGCGACATCGTGTTCGTGACCCAGGTGGAAAGCCGCGAGGTGATGCGTGCCATGGGCAAGCCGGGCTTCCGCGCCCCGCTGCACGGGACTGCGATGGGGCAGGCGATCCTCGCCGCGATGGCCGAGGACGACGTGCTGCAGTACCTGCGCACCTACGGCCTGCCGAAGCTCACCGCCAACACCATCGCGCGCGCCTCGCGGCTGCACGAGACGCTGGGCGAAGTGCGGCGCGCCGGCTTCGCGATCGACGACGAGCAGAACGCGGTCGGCCTGCGCTGCATCGCCGCGGCGATCCGCGACGAGCATGGGCAGCCCTTCGGGGCGATCTCGCTGGTGGGGCCGACGCAGCGCATCAAGAGCGC
>NZ_LMTS01000076.1:3048-45267 GCF_001541225.1 Variovorax sp. WDL1
GCCAAGTGATTGATTCCAAAAGGCTTCTGCCGGCTTTCCCGCAGCGCGGGAAAGTTCGCATGCAAGCCTTGGCACGCGCTCCAATGACCAGTCTTCTTCATCGTGCCGCCCCGATTCCGACCCTCCCCTCTCCAGGAGCCTTCATGCCGCTGCCCCATCGTTCCTCCAAGATCTTCGCCGCCGCACTCGCGCTGGCCGCCCTCATCGCACTGCCCGCCGCCCAGGCGCAGGACCGGATCAAGCTCAAGGCCATCGGCCAGCCACTGGCCACCGGACTGATTCAGAAAAACAAGGAACAGCCCTTCTTCGAGAACTTCGCCGCCCGCACCGGGCTGCCGATCGATGTCGACTACAAGCCGATCGACACGCTGGGCATCAAGGACACCGAGCAGCTGCGCGTGATGAAGGCCGGCCTGTTCGACCTCGTCTCGCTGCGCGTGTCGCAGAACTCGCGCGACGAGCCGACCATCCTGGGCCTCGACCTGGTGGGTGCGGCGCCCGACTATGCGACCGGCCGCAAGGTGGCCAAGGCCTATTTCGACACGGTCGATGCGCGGCTGCAGCAGCAGTTCGGCGTCAAGCTGCTCGGCGTGTGGCCGTTCGGGCCGCAGATCCTCTTCTGCAAGAAGCCCGTCGCCAAGCTGGCCGACATCAAGGGCATGAAGGTGCGCGTGTACGACCAGAACCTGGCCAAGTTCATCGAGATGGTGGGCGGCACGCCGGTGCCGATCTCCTTCGCCGACACGCACCAGTCGTTGTCGCTCGGCGTCGTCGATTGCGCGATCACCGGACCGAGTTCGGCGAACTCCGCAGGCTGGCCGGAGGTGACGACGCACCAGTTGCCGATCGGCTTCCAGATGGCGCTCAACGGCTACGGCATGACGATGAAGTCGTGGAACGCGCTGAAGCCCGAGCAGCAGGCCAAGCTGAAGTCGGCCTTCGACGGCCTCACCGACGAAGTCTGGAAGTACTCGGAGGAGCTGTTCCAGGATGCGCTGAACTGCAACGCCGGCAAGGACCCATGCACCACGGGCAAGAAGTTCAATCTGGTGAACGTGCCGGTCACGCCGACGGACCTCGAGCTGGTGCGCGGCGCGGTGAGCAAGGTCTCGCTGCCGGTCTGGGCCGAGGTCTGCGACAAGTCCAACGCGGGCTGTTCGAAGACCTGGCAGGCTACCGTGGCACCGGTGCTGGGGCTGAAGTGAGCGACGCCGTCATGACGAGCGCGAGGCAGGAGCCCCTGGCCCCGCCCCGGGGGGCGGCGGCGCCCGCGAAGCCCGCCGGCCTCAAGACACGCATCGAGACCGTGCTGGCCACCGTGTTCGGCACGATCTTCCTCGGCCTGGCCGCGATCGTCACCATCGAGACGCTGGCGCGCAAGCTGTTCAACATCTCGCTGCAGGGGGCCGACGAGCTGGGCGGCTACGCGCTGGCGGTGGGCTCGACCATCGCCTTCAGCCTCGCGCTGATGGGGCGCAACCACATTCGCGTTGACGTCTTCCACGAGCGCTTCCCGGCGCGCGCACAGGCGCTGCTGAACTGGATCTCGATCGTCCTGCTCGCCGCGTTCGCGCTCTTCATCGCCTGGCTCGCATTCAAGGTGATCGGCGACACCATGGCCTATCGCAGCACGGCGCAGACGCCCTGGGCGACGCCGCTGATCATTCCGCAAAGCGTGTGGTACGCAGGCCTCGTGATCTTCGCGCTGGTGGCCTGCGGCTTCGCGCTGCGCGCGACGCGCCTCCTCCTCGCCGGCGACATTGCCAGGCTGAACAGCGACTTCCATCCGAAGAGCGCCAAGGAGGAGCTGAAGGAAGAGCTCGACGATCTCGCGGTGCGCCAGGAAATCCAAGGGGACAGGCCATGAACGTGTCGGTCATCGCGGTCGCGTTCTTCGCGATGCTCGCCATGATGCTGGTGGGGATGCCGATCGCAGTCTCGATGGCGCTGGTGGGCATCGTCGGCGGCATCGCCGCCTACGGGACCCCGTTCATGGATTCGATCGCGCCGGTGGTCTGGGGCGTGCAGAACGAAAGCCTGCTCACCTCGATCCCGCTGTTCGTGCTGCTGGGCGAGCTGCTCCTGCGCTCGGGCATTGCCGACCGCATGTACATCGCGCTGTCGGCCTGGCTCGGCCGCCTGCCGGGCGGACTGCTGCACACCAACATCGGCAGCTGCGCCCTGTTCGCCGCGACTTCCGGCTCCTCGGTGGCCACGGCCGCGACCGTCGGCACCGTGGCGCTGCCCTCGCTGCAGAAGCGTGGCTATCCGATGCGCGCCTCGCTGGGTTCCCTGGCCGCCGGCGGCACCCTCGGCATCCTGATCCCGCCGAGCGTGAACATGATCGTCTATGGCTCGCTCACCAACAACTCGATCGGCAAGCTGTTCATCGCCGGCATCATCCCGGGCCTGCTGCTGACCAGCCTCTTCATGCTGTGGATCGCGATCTCCAGCCTCGCCAGCGGCAAGGTGATGCGCGAGCCCAAGGTGCCGCTGGACCAGCGCCTGCGCGCCCTGGTGCACCTGGTGCCGCCCATGGTGGTGTTCGGCATCGTGATGGGGAGCCTCTACTTCGGCATTGCGACCGCAGCCGAGAGCGCGGCGCTCGGCGTCATCGCGGCGCTCGGCTTCGTCTGGCACTCGGGCAAGCTGAGCCGGGAGCTGATGCGCAACTGCTTCGTCTCGACGGCGCGGGTGAGCGGGATGATCCTGCTGATCATCGCGGCCGCCTTCATCCTCAACCTGACGATCAGCCTGACCGGCGTCGCCGAGTCGATGACGAAATGGGTCGCGGGCCTCGGCCTGTCGGCCACCGGGCTGATCCTGGCGCTGATCGTGTTCTACCTGGTGCTGGGGATGTTCATGGACGTGCTGTCGATGCAGGTCGCGACCATCCCGATCACCTACCCGATCGCGGTCGCGCTCGGCGTAGACCCGATCTGGTTCGGCATCTTCATCGTGCTGATGTGCGAACTCGGCCTGATCACGCCGCCGGTGGGCATGAACCTGTTCGTGGTGCATGGCATCCGGCCGGACAAGGGCGGCATCCAGGACGCGATCTGGGGCGCACTGCCCTTCGCACTGATCATGATCCTGTTCACCCTGCTGCTGATGGCCGTGCCGCAACTGGTGACGTGGCTGCCGGCCCACATGTGAGCGCACGATGACGTCCATCACCCCGCTCTGGCAACTCACGGCCACGCAGCTCGCGGCCGGCTTCCGGGAGGGCGCCTTCACGCCGGCGCAGGCACTCGAGGCCTGCCTGGCGCGCAGCGCCGAGGTCAACCCGCGGCTCAACGCGCTGGTCGCGCTGGATGCCGAAGGCGCAACCCACGCGGCCGAGCAGAGCAGCGCACGCTGGCGCTCCGGGCACGCGCTCGGCCCGCTCGACGGCGTGCCCGTCACCATCAAGGACAACCTGCAGGTGCGCGGCCTGCCCACGCATTGGGGCAGCCGCGCGCTGGCCGGGCTCGTGGCCGAGCGCGACGAGCTGCCTGTGGCGAAGCTGCGCGAGGCCGGCGCGGTGATCTTCGGCAAGACCAACGTGCCCGAGTTCACCATGCAGGGCTACACCGGCAACCCGGTGTTCGGCGCAACGGGCAATCCGTGGGACCCGGCGCTGACGCCCGGAGGCTCCTCGGGCGGCGCGGTCGCGCTGGTCGCGGCCGGGGGATGCCCGATGGCGCTGGCCACCGACGGCGGCGGCTCGATCCGGCGGCCTGCCTCGCACACCAACCTGGTCGGGCTCAAGCCCTCGCGCGGGCGCGTGCCGCGCGGCGGCGGACTGCCGCCGATCTTTCTCGACTTCGAGGTCGCCGGGCCGCTGGCGCGCTGCGTGGACGACGTGGCCGCAATGATGCAGGTGATCGGGCGCGGCGGCATGCAGCCCGTGGCTGCGGCGCCCGCGCGCATCCTCTACATCCCGCGCTTCGGCGATCACCCGGTCGACCCGGCGATCGCGGCGCTCACCGCTGCCGCCGCGCGCCAGTTCGCGGCGCTGGGCCACGAAGTCACGACGGCCGATCGCTTCGATATGGCGGAGGCCGTCAACGAGCGATGGCCGCTGCTCTCGCAGGTCGGGCTGGCGTGGCTGGTCGCGCATCCGCAGGCGCTGTCGTCCACGCGTGCTTTGGATCCGGCCTCGTTCGGGCCCGTGATGCAAGCCAATGCGCAGACCGGCCGCGACGCATCCGCCCTCGCGCTGTTCGACCTGCTGTTCGAGGCCGAACGGCTGCGCACGGAGCTGGCGGGCCTGTTCGAGCGCCACGACTTCCTGCTGACGCCGGCGGCGGCGGCGCTGCCGTGGCCGGCTGGAGAGACGCATCCGCCGCGCATCGACGACTGCGAGGTCGGGCCGCGCGGGCATGCCGTCTTCGCCGGCTTCGTCAACGCGGCCGGGCTGCCGGCGATCGCGCTGCCCTGCGGCTTCGCCCAGGGGCTGCCGGTCGGGCTGCAGCTGGTCGCACGCGAAGGCGGCGACGACGCGCTGCTCGACCTGGCCCGCGCCTTCGAGCGCGCCCATCCGTGGCAGCGCTTTCCCGAGCTGTGACGCAGGCAGCGGCCACCGTCACGCCGGCAACCGCCGCACGCGCGCTGTTCGTGGCGCGGCGCGATGGCCGGCGCGTGCCCTCGGCGCTGGTGCAGCCGGCGGATCAGCACGAGGCCTACGCCATCCAGGACGCGACGCTGGCCGCCCTCGGCACCGTCGGCGGCTGGAAGGTCGGCGCCCGCGCCGGCCAGGTGCCGACCTGCGCGCCGCTGCCAGCGGAGGGGCTGCTGCCCGACGGCGCATTCCTGACCGGCCCGGCCTGGCGGCTGCGCGGCATCGAGGTCGAGGTGGGCTTCCAGCTCGGCGTCGACCTGCCGCCCCGCGCCGCGCCCTACACGCGGGACGACCTGGCCTTCGCGGTGCGGGCGGTGCTGCCGGTGATCGAAGTGGTGGAGACCCGCCTGGCCGACTGGCTCGGCGCCGGCGCCCGGGCGCAGCTGGCCGATCTCCTGAGCCACGGTGCGCTGGTGCTGGGCCGGCGCCAGCCCTTCGAGCCGTCGTGGTTCGACCTGGCGGGCGTCGAGGCCGAGCTGCGCTTCGGCGAGCAGATCGTGGCCCACACCGTGGGCGAGCATCCGAGCCCGGATGCGGGGACGCTGCTCGAATGGCTGGCCAACCACTGCTGCGCGCGTGGTGCGGGGCTCAAGGCAGGGCAGGTCATCACCAGCGGCTCGTGCACAGGAATGCTGTTCGCCTCCCGGGGCACGGAGGTGCAGGTGGAGATCGGCGGGCTCGCGCCCTTGAGCGTGTCGTTCTAGTGGGCCGTCATGGTCGATCCGAATTGCTGATACGGTCCACCGGGCTTTGCCCCTTTTGAAGCAACAGAGGAATGGAAATGACCCTATCGCCTATCGATGCCGTTGCAGATGCGCTTGTGCGCGCACGCCGCGGTCACGTGCCGGCCGACGCGGCTCCACTGGCCGCCGGGCTCATCGATGCAGCCGATGCCTATGCGGTACAGCAGCGCGTGGCCGCCGAACTCGGCTGGTTCGACGGCGCGGCGCCGCGTCACTGGAAATCGGGCGGCCCGTCGCGCGAGGCGGTGCTGACGCATGCGCCGCTGCCGCCGGCAGGCGTCTGGACCAGCCCGGCCCGAAGCGGCGCCTGGCCCTTCCACCAGCGCGGCATCGAGGCCGAAGTGGCCCTGCGGCTGGCGCGCGATGTCGATGCCGTGCTCGCCGCCAGGCTGGACTTGGCCAGCGCCAGCGCGCTGGTCGATGCGATGGCCGTCTCGATCGAGCTCGTCGACTCGCGCTGGCGCGAAGCGCTGGAGGCGCCTGCGCTGTGCAAGCTGGCCGACCTGCAGTCGCATGGCGCACTGGTGCTCGGCGACTGGGTTCCATTCGAGGCGCGCGACTGGCGCACGCAGACCTGCCGCGTGCACATCGGCGCGCAGGCGCCGGTGGAGCGGCAAGGCACCCACACGCTCGGCGATCCCACCTTTCTGCTGCCGGGCTGGCTGCGCCACGCCACGCGCGAAGGCACGACGCTGGCGGCGGGGACCGTGGTGACCACCGGAAGCTGGGTCGGAATTCTTCACGCCGCCGGGGGCGACCTCGTCTCGGCCGAGTTCCCGGGCATTGGAGAGGCGTCGGTGCAGTTGTAGGGCAGTCCGAAGGGGCAGCAGGACATCCGTACGCGAAGGTCTCGCGTACCCCTAGGTCAGCCAACGCGCATCGCCGCGGCCCGGGCCCGCGCGCGGCAGGCCGTAGGGCAACGGCAGCGACGCCGTCGTGCGGCTGGCCTGGAGCACGGCGCGGTCGGTCTCGACCTCGTGGAAGCAGGCCAGCATCGCATTCACGCCCGGTGCACGGCCGGGCTGCGTGCGCCAGGACGGCCACTCATGGTCCATCTGGGCGCAAAGGTCCTTCCATGTCTCGGCCAGGGCCGCCCAGGACACGAGTTCGGGGTCGGCCACGCGGCGCGCGAGCCGATGCAGTGCGCGCTGCAACGAAGGCACCTGCTCCACCAGCAGGCGGCAGCGCCGGAAGTCCTGGGCATCGCCCGGCAGGTCGAGCGCGGTGCCGCCATAGTGGGGCGGGCGCACGCCGGTCAGCAAGGTGAAGAGCGCCAGGCTCGACAGGCCCTGCTCGCCGGCCGCCAGCCAGCGCACGGCCTGCGCGTCCAGCCGTCGCGCGGCGCGGCCCAGCTGCGCGCGGACCCGGCCGGTGGCGGCGGCGGCCTCCTGCTCGCGGATACGAGCGAGGCCCTCGGCGGGGCCGATGACGGCCGTCGCACCCAGCATGCGCGCCACATCGGCATGCAGCACATGCAGATCGCTGGCCTGCCGCAGCAGGCGCAGCCAGGCACCGAGCGGCATGTGGCCGTACACGATCGTGCAGCCTTCGCGCTGCAGGATCCGGTAGTTCGGCGCGCCCTCGGACGCTGGCTTCCACGTGCTCATGCCTGTCTATCGGCAGGCGGGGGGCTGCCGAACAGGGAGGCGGGTCGAAAAGAGCTAGCGGCGCGGTCAGCGAACCAGGAAGGCGCTCAACTTGGCGATGTCGCCGGCGTCCGCCGCTCGCAGGGCATCCAGGTAGATGTTGCGGACATCACCGGCGGTTGCGAGATCGGCTTGCTGGCCCCAGGAAAAGGCAGGCGCTCCTGCTCGTCTCAACAAGCTGTCCGTCATCAGCCGCGCGTGCCGGCCGTTGCCGTTCGGGAAGGCATGGACAAGCACGAGCTGGTGATGAAACCGAACTGCGATCTCATCCAATGGAAAGACTTCTTCATCGACCCAGAAGCGGGTGTTGTCGAGCAGCTGACGCAGCCGCATCGGGACCTGGCGCCAATCGCCGCCAATGTCCTTGTCGGATTTCCTGAAGGTTCCGGCCCACTTCCAGGTCTTGCCAAACATGCGCTTGTGCAGCGTACGGCAGAACTCCTCGGTCAACACTTCGGTGTGCCGGCCGCGCTTGAGCCACTTGAGCGCTTCGACGATGTTGGTCTGCTCCCACTCGTTGAGCTGCTCCTGGGTGGCGATGTGCTTCGGGATGAGCTGCGCGAGCTCGTCCGCGTCGATGGGCGTTTGGCCCGCCTGATACTGGAGCGCTACCGCCACAGGTCCGAGCGCTTTCCAGAGAGCAGTTCCGCGCGACGCCGGTCCAACTGCAGACGCAGATAGGCATCGCTTGGCCGTTGCTCTTCAAGGCTCATCGAATGCGCCACGCCAAGGATCTCGGCCTCGGCCATACGGCTCGCCTGTTCCTCGACCACCTCGACCAGGGACTTGCGGGGCACCAGCCCGTAGACGAGTTCGCAGTCCAGCCCCTCGGCGAGCTTGCGCAGCTGTGCCAGTGAAATGCGTCCGTCCGCTTCCGCCTGCTCGGACTTGTGCAGCGTAGCCGCAGCAATTCCCAGACGCCCCGCTTGTTGTCGAACTGTCCGCCCCAACGCCTCGCGCACAGCACGCAGCCAGCCTCCGTTCGGAACCTGAACTCCTCGAACTCCGCGGTAGGGCGTCAGCGCAGCGTCGACCTGCTCGAGGCGAAGCTGGTTGAGATCCATGGTCATGCACGGCTTTCAACTTTCGGAAACGTTTATGTTAGCCCATAAACGAACAAGATTGGATGCTTTGTTGGCCCATAAGATAACGTCCTGTAAACTTTGTTGGCCTATACGCGAACAAATATCCCATGCCAGACACTTTCAAGCTCCCCACGTATGACGATGTCGCCGCCGCTGCGCGGCGCATCGAAGGCCATGCCCATCGCACGCCGGTGCTGCGCTCGCGCACGGCCGACGAGGAACTGGGCGCGCAGCTCTTCTTCAAGTGCGAGAACCTGCAGCGCATGGGCGCCTTCAAGTTCCGCGGCGCCTTCAACGCGCTCGCGCAGTTCGACGAGCAGCAGCGGCGCGGCGGCGTGGTGGCCTTCTCCTCGGGCAACCATGCGCAGGCGATCGCGCTGGCGGCACGCATCCTCGGCATGCCCGCCACCATCGTGATGCCGCACGACGCGCCGGCCGCGAAGGTGGCTGCCACCAAGGGCTATGGCGGGCAGGTGGTGATCTACGACCGCTACAAGGACGATCGCGAACAGATCGGGCGCGACCTGGCGCAGAAGCACGGCATGACGCTGATCCCGCCCTACGACCACCCGGACGTGATGGCCGGCCAGGGCACGGCGGCGAAGGAGCTGTTCGAGGAAACCGGCCCGCTCGATGCGCTGTTCGTGCCGCTGGGCGGCGGCGGGCTGCTCTCCGGCTCGGCCCTGGCCACGCGGGCGCTCGCTCCGCAGTGCAAGCTGTACGGCGTGGAGCCCGAGGCGGGCAACGACGGGCAGCAGTCCTTTCGCAGCGGCAGCATCGTCCACATCGACACGCCCAGGACCATTGCCGACGGCGCGCAGACGCAGCACCTGGGGCAGTACACCTTCGCCGTCATCCGGCGCGATGTCGACGACGTGCTGACGGCGAGCGACACACAACTGGTCGAGGCGATGCGCTTCTTCGCCACCCGCATGAAGCTGGTGGTCGAGCCCACCGGCTGCCTGGGCTTCGCGGCCGCACGCGAGATGAAGGCGCAGCTGCGCGGCCTGCGCGTGGGCGTGCTGATCAGCGGCGGCAACATCGACGTGGAGCGCCTGGGCGCATTGCTCGCGGGCTGAGGTTCACTCCCTGGGCTGCACGCCGAAGCGGTACAGCACATTGCGCAGCAGGCGGCCGAACACCGGGTCGCTGCCCAGCACCCAGGCCGCGCCCACCGCGCCCGCGTGGAACACACGGCCGCCCTGGGGGCGCTCCCAGTAGATCATCTCGGCCGACAGGCCGTCGATGGACTCGGTGAGGTTCGAGAAGCAGTCGAGGTAGGCGTCGAGCCGGCCGGGCACGCGGCGGATGCCGTGGGCGATGACCTCGATGCCCTGCTGAGACACGGGCAGCACTGCGCCCGGCGGCACCTGCTTCGTCATGCGCGCCAGGGTGGCGATGGTGAGATCCCATTCGTGGCCGATCGCGCGCGGCAGACCCCCGCCCGGCGCATGGCCGAAGGTCTGGCCTTCGGCCAGTCCCAGCGGGTGGGGTTCGTTGAACAGGGCATGCCGCGGCTGCGTCACGTGGTAGACGCCGAAGTCCTCGCCGTCCGCAAAGGCCCAGCCCGCGGTCTCCAGGCCGATGATGTCCGCGGCCGCGCGGCCCGAGGCCTTGAGGCGGCCGCCGCGCGCCCAGTCCTGGCTGTGGTACTGCTCGCCGAAAGGGCCGGCGGGCGGGCCCACGGGCGGCACGGTCTCGTCATGGCCGGGGCCGTTGACCTTGCGCTGCTCCATGACCGTCATGTCCTCGTCGTAGCTCACGCGCAGGTACATGGTGTTGCCCGAGAGCACGATCGCGCTGCCGCCGCGGCGCAGGTAGTCGTCCAGGCCATCCACGGCGGGGGTCGACCAGTACTCGCTGTGGCCGTTGACGATGACGCTGCGGTAGCGCGAGAGCAGCGATGGGTCGCGATGCAGGTCGATGTCGCCGAGCACATCGAAGTCGTAGCCCTCGCGCTCCAGCCACACATGGAGGCGGCGCTCGAGGCGTGCCCACTGGCTGAAGCCGCTGCCTTCGGGGTCGTACAGCGCATTGGGGCTCGCGTTGGGCCACGGCATGCGCAGGCCGACCTGGTAGCAGGGCTGGCCGGCGCGGTGGTAGGTGTAGCTGCAATAGGCGGGGGCCTGCGGGTGGCAGTTCTCCAGGCCCATCGAGCGGCGCGGCCACACGGGATCGTCCACCACGTTCTTTGCGAAAGGCGTGCTCGCATAGGCCAGCCAACTGCTGACGGCGCACAGCACGAGGACCGGCGCGGGCGCCGCATGGGCGGGCTTGCGGACGATGAAGCTGATGTCGTAGTCGGCGTCGCGGCCATCGAGCTCGAAGCGAAGCCGGGCGACGTAGAGGCCGGGCCGTGCGTCCTGCGGGATGCGGAACTCGTGCGTGGCCTCCCAGCGGCAGTCGTAGAGGTCGTCGCTCGCCAGCCGCAGGCCATGGCCGCGTGTCGGATCGCTGAAAGGGTCGTACGCGGATTCGGCGTCTTCGCAGGTGCCGACCCTGGCCGGGTCGAAGGCCGGGCCGACGATCATCCAGGTGGCGTGGTTGACGATGCGGCCGGTGCGCTGGTGGCCGCTCGCGTCGGCTACCTGTGCGCCGCGCTCCTCGCGCAGCGGCCAGCAGGCCAGCACCGAGCGGCCGGTGGGGGCGACCAGGCCGCGTGCCGCGAAGCGCTGCGCGATCTCCTGCGCTTCGAGCGCTCGGTCGTAGACCACCGGCATCAGCAGGTCGGCGTCGAGGAAAAGGTCGGCCAGGCCATCGATGGCGCCGGCGCCGAGGCGCAGCGGCGCGGGGCCGGGCCGCACCTCCTGCGCGGCCTCCCATTGCCCGGCCTGCACGCCATCGATCCACAACGCGGCGACCCGGCCGTTCCAAGTGGCGGCCACGTGTTGCCAGCACCGTGCGGCCAGCCGGCCTCGGGCCTGCAGCGCATCGGCGCGGAAGGCGCCGCCATCGCCCAGGTGGAAGCCCAGCGCCCCGCCCTCCTCGATGAAGAGGCCCCAGCCGCAATGGGCCGGAAAGTCGTACTGGCCGATGAGGCCTTGCCGCACGTCGATGCGCCACGGCTTGACCCAGCATTCGACCGTCAGGCTGCGCAAGGGCAGTGCGGCGGGCAAGCCCTTGTCGACATGCACATAGGAACCCGGATGAATGGGCTGCACCCGCGCCGCCGAAGGCGCGAAGCGGTGCAGCACCACGTCGTCGCTGCGCCCTTCCACATCGCTGCCCAGCCTGCAGACCGAGAGCCGGCAGGCCCGGTCGCTGCTGACGTGGAAGCGCAGCAGCTCCCCGGCCGCCACGCTCTTCTGGTCGGCATAGCCGTGGACGCCGGGAAGCTGAAGAGGCTTGTGCGGGGGGATGCTGCTCATTCGGAGGTGAAGCCCGAGGCCTTGACCACAGGGCCCCAGCGCTTGAGGTCGTCTTCGATGAGCCGGCTCAGCTCGTCCCCGCTGCTCGGGTGCGGATCGCTGCTGAGCTTGAGCAGGCGCTCCTGCACCTCCTTGTTGGCCAGCGCCTTGCCCAGCGCCGCGTGCAGCTGGTCGACGATGGGCTTGGGCGTTCCAGCCGGCACGAACAGGCCGGTCCATTCGAGGTTGTCGAAATGCGGCTGGCCGAGCTCCTTCAACGTGGGTACGTCGGGCAGCAGCGCGGCGCGCTTCGCGCCGTTGACCGCCAGCACCTTCAGCTTGCCGCTCTGCTGATGGGCCACCAGGTCGGCGATGGGTGTGATGCCGGCAGCGATCTGGTCGCCCAGCAGGTCCTGCACCAGCGGTGCCGCGCCGCGGTACGGCGCTGCGACCAGGCTGACCTTGGCTTCGGTGCCGAGCCGATAGCCCATGAACTGCGCGACGCTGCCGGGCGCGGGAACACCGTAGCTGGCCTTTTGCGGGTCGGCGCGCGCGATGTCGAGCCACTGCTTCACGTCCTTGGCCGGCAGCGCGGCGGGCACGGCAATGCCTTCGTAGAAGCTGGCGACGCGGCCGACGGCCTTGAAGTCCTTCACCGGGTCGTAGCGCACCGACTTCGAGGTCAGGGGCAGCATCACCATCATGTGCATGTTGGCCAGCAGCACGGTGAGGCCGTCGGGTGCGGCGTTGCGCACGTAGTCGGCTGCGATCTGGCCGCCGGCGCCGGTGCGGTTGTCGACCACCACGGTGGTGCCGAGCTCGGCCGCGAGCTTGTCGGACAGGGTGCGCGCCTGCACATCGGCCGAGCCGCCGGCCGGGTAGCCGACGATCAGCTTGACGGGACCCTTGTTGGCGGCAATCTGCGCGGGCGCGGCAGCGGCGAAGGCGAGGCTGGCGCAGGCCAGCGCGGTCTGCAGGAGACGATGGATCATGGTGAGCCTTTGAAAGGATGAGAAAAGGTCAGGCCGCGAGGCCCTTGCGCGCGATCTCGTCGGCGAGGTCCGCGAGCGATGTCTCGAGCAGATCGGCCAGGATGTCGATCTCGGCCTCGCTGATGGTGAGTGGCGGCGTGATCATCTGGAAGTCGCCGAAGGCGCCGAGGTTGGCGCGCCGGTTGTAGAGCGCGATGCCGTGCTTCAGCCCATGTTCGGTCAGCCGCGCCGGCGCGTTGAAGGCCGTGGGCAGCTGGCGCCGCGTGGACTTGTCGGCCACGATCTCGATCGCCGTCAGCAGGCCCTTGCCGCGCACGTCGCCGACGATGGGGGACCGTGCCGCGATCTCGCGCAGCCGCGCCATCAGCAGCTCGCCCCGCTCGTGCGCCCGCGTGACGAGGTCCTGGCGGATCACCTCGTCGACCACCGCATGCGCGACCGCGCATGAGAGTGGATTGGTGAAGTAGGTGTGGCCATGCACGAAGCCGCCGCTGCCGGCCACCGCGTCGACGATGCGGTCGGGCGCCAGCAGGCAGCCCAGTGGGGTGTAGCCCGCGGCCAGGCCCTTGGCGAGGGTGACCAGGTCGGGCCGGGCGGCGGGCCAGTGGTGGGCGGCGAGGAAGGCGCCTGTGCGGCCGGCGCCGCTCATGATCTCGTCGTAGATGACGAGCACGCCATGGCGGTCGCAGATCTGCCGCACGCGCTCGAAGTACGCAGCCGAGGACACCACGGCGCCGGTCGAGAGGCCGCCGATGGGTTCGAGGATGAAAGCGAGCACGGTCTCGGGGCCTTCGCGCAGGATGGCCTGCTCGAGCGCGTCGGCGCAGGCCATCTCGTGGGAGGCCGCCGTGTACCCCTCCGGCACGCGGTAGGACAGCGGCGCCGGCACCTTGGGCATCGACCGGATCATCGGCCCGTACAGCTTCAGCGTGTTGGCATCGCCGGTGACCGCGAGCGCACCGAGCGTGGAGCCGTGGTAGCTGGGGTCGCGCGAGATCACCTTGCTGCGGCTGCCCTGCCCCGTGACCACCGCGTACTGCCGCGCCAGCTTGATGGCCGATTCGTTGGCCTCCGAGCCGCCAGAGACGAAGAAGGCGCGGTCGAAGCCCTCGCCCGCCAGCGCGCAGACGCGATCGGCCAGCGCGATGTTGTGCTCGCTCTCGAAGAAGCGCGGATAGGCGAAGCTGACCTTGGAGGCCTGCTCGGTCATCGCGGCGAGCACGCGCGGGTTGCCGTGGCCGATGTTGGCCACGACCGCGCCAGCGGTGGCGTCGAGGTAGCGCCGGCCGTCCGCGTCCCACAGGAAGACGCCCTCGCCGCGCGCGATGCGCGGCGGGCGCGGCGCGCCCTTGGGTGCGTAGAAGCCGAGGACGGTGCCGCCCTGGGGCGTGTCGCCGACGGTGCGGGCGATGGAGGCCGGGTTGTTCATGCCGCGGACGATACGAACAGAGCGCCCCGGTGGGTAGACGTATCGAGCGATGAAGTGCTATACGTCATGCGCATGAAGTACACCCACGACCGCCTGGATCTGCTTGCGACCTTCATCCGCATCGGCGAGAGCGGATCGCTCAGCAAGGCAGCGCGGCTGCTGGACACCACGCAGCCGACGGTGAGCCGGCGCCTGCTGGAGCTGGAGCGGCTGCTGGGCTGCAAGCTGGCGCTGCGCACGACCGCAAGCTTCTCGCTGACCGACGAAGGCCGCTCGCTGCTGGCAGAGGCGCATGACCTGACCGATCGATGGTCGGGCCTGTCGCACCGGCTGTCGGGCGGCCAGAGCCGGCCCGAGGGCACCTTGCGCGTGATCGGTCCCTCGGGCTACGGCACCGGCTTCCTGACGGACGCGGTGACGGACCTGCGCGCCGCGCATCCGGGCCTGCGCATCGAGCTGACGCTGACCGATCGCGTGGTCGACCTCGCGGCCTCGGGCGCGGAGTGCTGGGTCTGTGTGGGCGAGGTGCGCGACCCAGGCCTGGTCAGCCGGCACCTGGGCGCCATGGAGCGCGTGCTGATCGCCACGCCGGCCCTGCTCAAGCGCACCGGCCCGGTCACGCTGGCGCGGCTGCCCTCGCTGCCCTGCGTGGGCCTGGTGCCTTACGTGGAGGGCAGCGTGCGGCTGCTCGACCGGTCGGGCCGCTCGCGCATGGTGCGGCTGGACACGCCGATCAAGACCGACAGCCTGCTGTCGAGCTACCGCGCCATCCTCAACGGCGCCGGCATCGGCGCCGCTGCGCCGTGGATGTGCCATGCGGACA
Organism: Variovorax sp. WDL1; assembly: GCF_001541225.1. Taxonomy (GTDB): domain Bacteria; phylum Pseudomonadota; class Gammaproteobacteria; order Burkholderiales; family Burkholderiaceae_C; genus Variovorax. The sequence continues at coordinate 17,717 of NZ_LMTS01000076.1, forward strand.
TCCAGGCCGGCCGGCTCAAGCGGGTGCTGCCGCGCTGGTGGCTGGAGCCGATCGGCATCCACGTAGCGCTGCCGCCGGGGCTGTACCGGCCAGCGCGGGTGACGGCCTTCATCGAGGCATTGAAGCAGCGCATGCATGCACTGCCGGGATTCAGGCCCGCGTGATGACGAAGGAGCGCCCGCTCAACGTGCCCTGGACGGCGCGGGCGGCTGCGGCTTCTTCTTCTCGTCCTCGCCGCCGAACAGCTTTTCCACCTGCTGCCCGATGCGAGCGCCAATGGCGGTACCCACGCCCGGCAGCACGGCCGTGCCCACCGCGGCCCCGGCCAGCGCGCCGCCGGTCATCGAGAGCTGAGGGTCGTCGAGCGTGCCGTCCAGCTTGAGCGGGACGCCGACCACCCCATCGACCAGGTCGATCGCCATTTCGCCATTCAGACGGCGATTGAGCACGCTTGCGCTGCCGCTGGCGTTGAGCACGCCGGAGCGCGCCTGCAGGCCGGTGTAGCGCAGCAGGACGCCGTCCTCGGTGTTCTGCGTCTCGACGGTCCCGGTGAGCTCGTCGAGCACCGTCTGGCCGCCGCGCGCGGCGCCGGGCGCGCCGACCACCTTCGACAGGTCGAAGCCCTTGACAGTCGCGGGCCGCATGGCGAAGCGGGTGCGGGTATTCAGGTGGCGGATCAGTTCGCCGACGTCATCGCCCTCGCTGCGCACTTCGGTGCGGCCATCGAAGCGGCCCTCGACCGCCTGGTTGCGCCGGAAGGCGCTCACCAGCTCGCCCACGTCCACGCCCCGGGGCTCCAGCTGGGCGCTGAGGCGCAGGGGGCCCTTGTCCGGCGCCTGCAGCTCGGCCTGGCCGTTCCAGGTGCCGCCGCCGGCATCGATCTCGACGCGCCAGCGGTCTTCCCCGCCCTCGCGCGCGAGACGCAGCCGGGTGGTGGGCGAAACGCCGGGGCGCAGCACTTCCGCCTCGCGCGGGCGCCAGCCGGGGTCGAAGCGCAGCTCGGCGTCATATGCGAGGGCGATGTCGCGGCGGTTGATCCATGTGATGTCGCGCAGCTGCAGCCGCTCGATCGGGATCTCGGCCGGCGTCCAGGCGCCGGCCAGCACGCCGGAGACCTCGTCCTTTTTCCAGCGCCCGCGGAAGGCGCGCACCGAGGCCCGCGGGAGCACGGCGCCTTCGACTTCGACGGCCTCGATGGCGATGGTGCGGCGCCACAGCGCATCGAGCCGCGGCCGAAGGACGACATGGCGCACGGTGATCGGCCGCGGCTGCTCGGTCGCGAGGTCGCGCAGCACCACCACCGGCTCCGGGCGCAGCGACCAGCTCGCGCCGCCAACGCGCAGGCCGATGCCGCTCGCGCGCTCGAAACTGTCGCTGATGTGGGCCGCGAGTTCCTCGTCGCTCGGCAGCAGCCGCAAGGCGAACCATGCCCCGCCGCCCAGCAGCAGGAGCAGCACGATCACCGAGCCGATGACCCATCGCCGGGCACGCGTCAGCTTCATGGCACGAGCTTAGATCCATGGCCCGGCGTGCGCATCGGCGGCGGGCTCGTGGCCGTGTCAGGGCCAGTCGCTATAGTTTTGGCCGAACCCAACCGAACCGGAGAAAGCGAATGTCCATCTGGAAGAAAGAGATCTCGATCGAGGAGCTGACCCGCAGCCACGTGAATACGGCGGTCGCGACGCTGGGCGTGGAGTTCCTCGAGATCGGCCCCGATTTCATCCGCGGCCGCGTGCCGGTGGACGAGCGCACGCGCCAGCCCTACGGCATCCTGCACGGCGGCGTGTCGGTGGTGCTGGCGGAGACGCTGGGCTCCTGCGGCGCGCACTACTCGGCGCCCGAAGGCCACCGCGCGGTGGGGCTGGACATCAATGCCAACCACATCAGGGCCACGACTTCGGGCTGGGTCACGGGCGTCGCGCGCCCGGTACACCGCGGCCGCAGCACGCAGGTCTGGCAGATCGACCTCACGAACGACGCGGGCGAGCTGACCTGCGTCTCGCGGCTGACGATGGCGGTGCTGATCCCGCAAGGCTGAGAAGGCGAGCGCGCCCAGCGGGCGGCCAAAGAACAACAACCGAGGAGAAAAGACATGAGCGATTCCTACCTTCCCCGCTGGCGCACGGTGGCCACCGGCCACGCCGCCGTGGTGGCACCCGACGAACGCCTGCCCTGGCCGCAGACCATTGCAATGGGCGTGCAGCATGTGATCGCGATGTTCGGCGCGACCGTGCTGGCGCCGATCCTCATGGGCTTCAACCCCAACATCGCGATCCTGATGAGCGGTGTCGGCACGCTGATCTTCTTCCTGGTCACCGGCGGCCGGGTGCCGAGCTACCTGGGCTCCAGCTTCGCCTTCATCGGGGTGGTGATCGCGGCCACCGGCTATGCCGGCCAGGGGCCGAACGCCAACCTCGGCGTGGCGCTCGGCGGGATCATCGCCTGCGGCGCCGTCTACGTGCTGATCGGCGTGCTGGTCGCGCTCACCAACGAGCGGCACCACAAATCAACGCCGATCCGCGGCGTCGAGGTGGAGGAGATCGAGCAGGATGTCGCGGTGCACTGGATCGAGCGGCTGATGCCGCCGGTGGTGACGGGCGCGGTGGTGGCGGTGATCGGGCTCAATCTCGCGAGCGTGCCGATCAAGAACATGGCGCCGACCGGCTTCGACACCTGGATGCAGGCGCTGACTTTCCTGTGCGTGGGCCTGATCGCGGTCTACGCGCGCGGCATGGTGCAGCGGCTGCTGATCCTCATGGGCCTGATCGCGGCCAGCCTGATCTACGCCATGCTGACCAACGGCCTGGGCCTGGGCAAGCCGATCGACCTGGGCCCGCTGGCAGCGGCGCCCTGGTTCGGCCTGCCGAGCTTCACGGCGCCGGTGTTCGAAGTCAACGCCATGCTGCTGATCGCGCCGGTGGCGGTAATCCTGGTCGCCGAGAACCTGGGCCACATCAAGGCGGTGAGCGCGATGACCGGGCGCGACCTCAATCCGTACCTGGGGCGCGCCTTCGTCGGCGACGGCATCGCAACCATGGTGAGCGGCGCGGCCGGCGGCACCGGGGTCACCACCTATGCAGAGAACATCGGCGTAATGGCGGCCACCAAGATCTATTCCACGGCGATCTTCGTCGTGGCGGCGCTGATCGCGCTGCTGCTGGGCTTCAGCCCCAAGTTCGGCGCGCTGATCCAGGCCATTCCGCTGCCGGTGATGGGCGGGGTGAGTATCGTGGTCTTCGGCCTGATCGCGGTCGCGGGGGCCAAGATCTGGGTCGACAACCGGGTGGACTTCTCGCAGAACCGGAACCTGATCGTCGCGGCCATCACGCTGATCCTGGGCACAGGCGACTTCACGCTCAAGTTCGGGCAGTTCGCACTGGGCGGCATCGGCACCGCCACCTTCGGCGCGATCCTGCTCTACGCCATGCTCAACCGCTCGCGCGCAGCCTGAGGCGGGCTCCACCAGCTCGGCAGCGCGTGCGTCCGGCAGATGCGCAGCACGCGCACCATGAGCTCCTGGAACAGGCCCAGCGGGTCTTCCACCATGCGCGCGACCGGGTAGCTGCCGAGCGCGAGCCCTGCGAAGCGGATCTGGACGCTATCGAAGTAGCTGTACAGCCCTTGCCCCGCGTCGAGCAGGCAGCGTTCCGCCGTGTCGAAGAAATCGCCGCACTGGAGCTCGGCCGCCGGTGCCGCGCCGAGGCTGTAGGTGTAGAGGTCCGGACGCACCGAGCGAATGTCGAGGATAGGTTGCATAAAAGGAGGAAACGAGCAGCCCGGCTGAGGGCCGAAGCGAGCGAGTCTCTGAAAAGAACGCTTGCGTGCGTGTAGGAGTCAAGCGCACATTGACGCCGGTGTTGCATGCACGGGTCAATATGAAACCCCGTGCAAGAAGTGTTGTGCCCGGTCATCTTTCCGGGAAGCATCGACAGGTTGCCCGCCACTCCCCGTTAGACTCCAACGCTTTTCGCACCCACGTTTTCCATGGCAGATGCATCCGCCGCGCGCACCCGAGCGGTTTTCGAATTCAAGAGCGCGACGCTTCCGCTGATCGCCGTGATCCTCAAGACCGCGGACCTGGGCGTGCTGGCCGAGGCGCTGGACGCTCAACTCGCCGATTCCCCCGATTTCTTCGACCAGGAGCCGGTCGTCATCGACCTCTCGCAGCTGGAGCAGAGCGATGCGGCGGCGGGCCTCGATTTCGCAGCGCTGCGCGCGCTGCTGGCGCGCCACCAGACGCAGCCGGTCGCGGTACGCGGCGGCAGCGATGGGCAGAACGCCGCGGCGCGCGCCGCCGGCCTGTCGGTAACCGCGATGCCCGTGCCGCCTTCCCCGAGCCCGCGGCCGGCCCCGCCGCCGGCCGAGGCACCCCAGCCCCAGATCGTGCGCGAGGTGCCGGTGCCGGCGAATGGCACGCTGGTGATCGACAAGCCGCTGCGTTCGGGCCAGCAGGTGTACGCGCGCGGCGGCGACGTGGTGGTGACCGCGGTGGTCAGCTTCGGCGCCGAGGTGATCGCGGACGGCAACGTGCACGTCTACGCGCCGCTGCGCGGCAAGGCGATCGCGGGTGCGCGCGGCAACACCGAGGCACGCATCTTCACCACCTGCATGGAGGCGCAACTGGTCGCGATCGCGGGCATCTACCGCACCGCGGAAGTCGCGCTGCCGGCGGAGGTCGCGGGCAAGGCGGCGCAGATCTCGCTGGACGGAAAGAAGATCGTGATGAGCGCCATCGAATGAAGCGCCCATCCGCGCGCATGCGCACACCTGAACAAACGAAACAGAAGAGAAGGATTCGAATGGCCAAGATTGTGGTGGTGACCTCGGGCAAGGGTGGTGTCGGCAAGACGACCACGAGCGCGAGCTTTGCATCGGGGCTCGCACTCGCGGGCAAGAAGACGGCCGTGATCGACTTCGACGTCGGCCTGCGCAACCTGGACCTGATCATGGGCTGCGAGCGACGGGTGGTCTACGACCTGATCAACGTGATCCAGGGCGAGGCCAACCTGAGCCAGGCGCTGATCAAGGACAAGCAGTGCGACAACCTGTTCGTGCTGGCCGCCTCGCAGACGCGCGACAAGGATGCGCTCAAGCAGGAGGGCGTCGAGAAGATCCTCAACGAGCTCAGCGAGCAGGGCTTCGACTACATCGTGTGCGACTCGCCCGCGGGCATCGAGACCGGCGCCCTGATGGCGATGCACTTCGCCGACGAGGCGCTGATCGTGACCAACCCCGAGGTTTCCTCGGTTCGCGATTCCGACCGCATCCTCGGCATGCTCGGCTCCAAGACCAAGCGGGCCAAGGAAGGCGGCGAACCCGTCAAGGAGCATCTGCTGATCACGCGCTACAACCCCAACCGGGTGGCCGGCGGGCAGATGCTGTCGCTGGAGGACATCCAGGACATCCTGCGCATCAAGCTGATCGGGGTGATCCCGGAGTCCGAGAGCGTGCTGCAGGCTTCCAACCAGGGCATCCCCGCGATCCACGACAAGGAGACCGAAGTGGCCCAGGCCTACAGCGACGTGGTGGCACGCTTCCTCGGCGAAGACAGGCCCATGCGCTTCGTCGAGGCCGAGAAGCCCAGCTTCTTCAAGCGCTTCTTCGGGGGGAGGTAAGCATGTCCTTTTTCTCGTTCCTGCTGGGCGAAAAGAAGAAGACGGCGAGCGTCGCGAAGGAGCGCCTGCAGATCATCCTCGCGCACGAGCGCAGCAGCCTGAGCGGCAAGCGCCGGCCCGACTACCTGCCGGAGCTGCAGCGCGAGCTGATCGCGGTGATCTCCAAGTACGTGTCGATCAAGGCCGAGGACATCAAGGTCCACCTGGAGAAGCAGGACGACCTCGAGGTGCTCGAAGTCAAGATCGAGCTGCCGGACGGGGCTGCGCTGGCGGCGCGCTGAGCGCGCCGCCGATCACGCCCGTCGAAACGAAGTCGGCCACCTGCTGCAGCACCGCGGGCTCCCGCAGGATGCGGCGGTGGCCCAGCGCCTGTGTCGCGATGAGCTGCGCGCCGGCGATGGCATCGCGGTAGGCCACGCCGTCTGCGAAGCGGTTGACGCGGTCGTCGCGGTCGTGCACCACCAGCGTCGGCTGGGCGATGCGCGGGCCGACGGCGGCAGGCTCCAGCAGCGGCATGAGGATGGCCTCGCGCGCCTCGATCCGGTGCTGCATGGCGGCGCGCGTGCGCTCGCTGAGGCCGAAGACATGCGCGAAGTAGCGGGTGAAGGCATGCGGTGACGCGGGCGGCGCCAGGAGGACCAGCCGCTCAGCGCGCAGGCCGCGACTGGCCGCATAGGCCAACGCGTTCGCGCCCAGCGAGTGGGCCGCGATGGCCTTGAGCGCGGACCCCTCCAGCGCCAGCCGTGCCGCCACGTAGTCGATGGCTCGCGCGAACTGCGGCAGGTTGCTGACCGTGCCGGCGCTGCGTCCGTGGGCCGGCATTTCCAGCAGCAACGGGGCGAAGCCGGCGGCGATCAGGGTCTGCGCCAGTGGGAGCATCTGGCCTGCGTGGCCGCCCCAGCCATGGACGAGCAGCACGCGCGGTGCCTCGGGCGGCGCGACATCGGGCGTGTAGAGACCGAGGCTCGTCTTCTCGAAAGCCCAGGCCTGGCGTTGCCATCCGGCGTCGGGGCCGTGGCGGCGGTTGAGCCACTTGAGCGGCAGCGGGGTGCCGAAGAGGCGATAGGCGGCGCGCACGCCGAGCGAGGGCCAGGCGCGCTGCGATGCGGCCAGGCCCAGCCGCAGGGCGCGCATCCACGGGCTGGCGCCGTAGTAGTTGGAGGCCGCGGCCGAGGGAGCGGCAGCGGTTGAGGTGGTGGACGTGGAGGTCGGCATCGTGGATTCCGCGGTCTTCAATACCAGACCCAGTCGTCGTTGCTTTGCGGCAGGCTGCGAACGGTGTCGAGCACCGTACGCGCGCCCAGCCCCAGCAGGCAGGCCCCCAGGAACAACAGAGCGATGAGCATGGCTTTCTCCTTATCGCACGGTTGTGCGAAATATGAACGAACGAAGTTGAAGGGCGATTGCAGGCATGGAACTCACGCCCGGTAACTGGCAAGCAAGCGCTGCCAGGTGAGCTGGGCGCGGTCTGCAGCGCGCGTGTCGCGCAGGAAGCGTGCGTCGTGCAGCAGGGACATGATCAGGCCATTGATCTCGCTGACGAGTTGCGCGGGATCGGTATCGGCTCGCAGCTCCCCGGTCTCGATGGCCTGCTGCACGGTGCGGCGCAGGGCGGCGCGCCAGCGCGTGACCTCCTCGACCAGCACGTTGCGCAGCTCCCCCTCGCGGTCGTCGAACTCGAAGGCGCCGGCGGTGTAGATGCAGCCGGTCTCGGTTTCGACGTCACGGGTGCGCACGATCCAGCGGCAGACGATCTCGTCCAGCCGCGCGAGTCCCTTGGGCTTCTGCATTGCAGGCACGAACACGTCGGCCAGGAAGCGGCGACCGTATTCCTCGATCACGGCCTTCTGCAGCGCCTCGCGCGAACCCACCCGTGAGAACACCCCGCTCTTGGACAGGCCCAGCCGCGTAGCCACGGCCTGCAGGGTGATGGCCTCGAGACCCTCGGCCGAGGCGAGATCCATCGCCGCGCCGACGATGGCGGTGCGGGTCAGCTCGCTCTTCTGGGTCTTGGCATCCATCCATCCAATTTAGCACACACGTGCGAAAATGCAAGACGGAAAGAATTGGGGCGTTTGCGGCTTCCATCCGGCAGGGGTGTGGGCGTATCGTGGCGGCTCCAACACAACCCGGAGACACGCATGGCAACCAGCAGCAAGACGAGCAGTACGGCCGGCGCCAGAAAGGCGGGACCGACGGCCGCGGACGATGTCCAGGAGGCCTTCATCAAGCCGCTCAAGGGCATGGCCGAGCGCTTGCAGAACCTTCCGCTGGCCGGCGCTGCCGGCACCATTGTCGAAAGCGGGCGCAAGGACCTGCAGGCGCTGATGGAGGCGAACCAGAAGTCCTATCAAGGGCTGCAGGACGTGGTGGCGCGTCAAACCGAGATGCTGAAGGCGTCGATCGTCGAATGGCAGGGGGCGGTGAAGGGCATGTCGCCCGCCGAGCCGCGCGAGAACCTCGCCAAGCTGGACGCCCTGGGCAAGGCGGCCTTCAAGCAGGCGCTCGACGACATCCGGGAGTTGTCGGAGCTGGCAGCCAAGTCGCAGGCCGAGGCCTTCGACATCGTGAGCCAGCGCATCCGTGACAACGTGGACGAGGTCAGCAAACTGCTGAAGGCGCCCCGGAAGTAGGGTCCGCCGCTGCCGGGCAGCGCGCGCCAGCCTGCGGTTTCTGCGAAAAAGGTCCGTGACGGCGTTCGCAGGAAGCGTACATTGGTCTCTTTCGTCTGCGATCGGAGCGATTTTGGCCAAGGCATCGACTTCTCTTCCCACGCGCAATCTTTCCCCCGCGGCAGCCGATCGGGCCACCGCGAGGGAAAGACTGCGGCAGGCCCTGCCCGCCACGGTCAATCTCTTGAAGCAGCGCCAGGCCGATCAGATCGCCCCTGCGGACATCGAGGCCTACGTGGCGCTCAATTGGCTCGAGTGGCACGGCGGCGGGTTGCGGCTCACCATCACCGGGCGCAACGTGTGCGCCCAGACCGCCGCCACCACCGCCTGACCGGGCTCAGTTCGAGGCTATGATCTGGGCGATCAGCCCGGTCGCGATCGCCGCCAGCACCAGGTTGCCGTCCGCGCTCACCCAGTGATAGCCGCTGGGCGGCGCCTGCACCCGATGGGCGCGCCAGTCGCTGACCTCGTGGTAGTGGCCGCGGTAGGTCGGCGGCAGGTAGCCGCCGCGACGCCAGGCGCGACGGTCGTCCCAGCGGCGATGGTCGTTGTCCCGTGCTTGCCAATGCCCGCGGCGGTCGTGATCCCGATCGAGCCGTTGCGAATGGCGCCGGCCGTCGTCGTCGTGACGGCCGCGATGACCGTAGCCGTCGTCCCGAGCCAGCGCGCTGCCGGCCATGCCGAGCGCCAGCACGGCTGCGACGATGCTTGTACGGGTCTTGATGCGCTTGTTGTTCATTGCAACTCCTTCAGTGCGTTGGAACATGGGTGCAGTGTGGAACGCCCATGTATCGCCGCAACGCGCCCGCGGTGTGGCAGGCATGAAGGGTGTAAGCGCGGGTAAAGACCCCCGAGCCATATTCAGGGCGCGTTGCCCTGCGGCCCGACCGCCGGTTGCGCGCCGCGACCCTGCCCGCCGGGGAGCTTGCGGGCCAGCGATTCGCCGAAGTTGCGAATGGGCCGGCTGGCGCGTTCGGAGGCGTTACCGATGCCGCGGCGCGCGGCCGAGTCGGCATGGTCGATGCCGCGGCCCGTTGCATCGGAGCCGCGCTGGATACCGCCCAGGACCTTCCCGTTCTGCGGCGGCGCCTTGAGCGTATGGGCGCGCTGCGCCGTGGGTGGATCGTTGGCGTTCTGCGCGGATGCGGCCATCGGCAGCGCGAGCCAGGCCGCGAGCGCCGCGGCGTGGCCGCACGAGAGAGGCTGGATGGGCATGTGTCGGTCTCCTGGATCGGGGTCTTTCATTCGTCGGCGTCGGCGGCGCGCGCCAGCCGCTCGCTCTTCCAATACACGTCGTCGCCACCGTCCACGCGATTGAGCACGCGTGCGAGCACGAACAGCAGGTCGCTCAGGCGGTTGAGGTATTGGCGCGGCGCCTCGTTGAGCTCCGCCTCGGCACCGAGGGCGACCACCGCGCGCTCCGCACGCCGTGCGACGGTACGGCACACATGCGCCTGCGCCGCCGCGCGCGTGCCCGCAGGCAGGATGAACTCGGCCAGCCGCGGCAGCGCCGCATTGTGTTCGGCCAGAGCGCTGTCGAGTTGCAGCAGCGCATCGGCCTTCAGCAGCGTGAAACCGGGCATCGACAGCTCGCCGCCCAGGTTGAAGAGCTGGTGCTGCACGTCGACCAGCAGCTCGCGCAGCCCCGCCGGCATCGGCTCGCACAACAGCAGGCCGATGTGCGAGTTGAGCTCGTCCACATCGCCCATCGCTTGCACGCGCCGATGGTCCTTGGGGACGCGCGTGTTGTCGCCGAGGCCGGTGGTGCCGTCGTCGCCGGTGCGCGTGGCGATCTGCGTGAGTCGGTTGCCCATGTCGCTGTCTTCGTGGAAGGTGGTTCGTAGAATGGTAGCCCCCTCTGGAGACCCGCCGATGAACGCGCCCACCGCCCTCGCCCATCTCACCCCCGCCATTGCGCTGCGCGACGTGCCGGACGCATTGCTCCAGGCGCTGAAGGCGCGCTTCGGCGAGCAGTGCTCGACCGCACTGGCGGTGCGCACTCAGCACGGCCGTGACGAGTCCTCCTTCGATGCGCCGCCGCCCGCGGCCGTGGTCTTCGCCGAGACCACGCAGGACGTGGCAGACGCGGTGAAGCTCGCAAGCGGGTACAGCGTGCCGGTGATCCCCTTCGGCGTCGGCTCCTCGCTCGAAGGCCACCTGCTCGCGGTGCAGGGCGGCATCAGCATCGACGTGAGCCGCATGAACCGCGTGCTCTCTGTCAACGCCGAGGATCTCACGGTCACGGTGGAGCCCGGCGTCACGCGCAAGCAGCTCAACGAGGAGATCAAGAGCACGGGCCTGTTCTTCCCCATCGACCCCGGCGCCGATGCCTCGATCGGCGGCATGACCGCCACGCGCGCCAGCGGAACGAACGCGGTGCGCTACGGCACCATGCGCGAGAACGTGCTCGCGCTCGAGGTCGTCACCGCCAGCGGCGAGGTGATCCGCACCGGCACCCGCGCGAAGAAGTCATCGGCCGGCTATGACCTCACGCGGCTCTTCGTCGGCAGCGAGGGCACGCTGGGCGTGGTGACGGAAGTCACCTTGCGGCTGTACCCCCTGCCCGAGGCGGTGTCGGCCGCGATCTGCTCCTTCCCGAGCATCGAGGCCGCGGTGCGCACCACCATCGAGATCATCCAGCTGGGCGTGCCGATCGCACGCGTGGAACTGATCGACGTGAACACGGTGCGCATGGTGAATGCGTACTCCAAACTGGCGCTGCGCGAGGAGCCGATGCTGCTGATGGAGTTCCACGGTTCACCGGCCGGCGTCAAGGAGCAGGCCGAGACGGTGCAGGAGCTGGCCAGCGGCCACGGCGGCAAGGCCTTCGAGTGGGCCAGCACGCCGGAGGAACGCACGCGGCTATGGACCGCGCGGCACAACAGCTACTTCGCGGCGGTCCAGTCGCGCCCCGGTTGCCGCGTGATCTCGACCGACACCTGCGTGCCGATCTCGCGGCTGGCGGACTGCCTGCTCGAATCCGTGGCCGAGGCCGATGCGAGCGGCATCCCCTACTTCCTCGTCGGCCACGTGGGCGACGGCAATTTCCACTTCGGCTATCTGCTCGACCCGAATGCGCCCGAGGAGCGCGTGACCGCCGAGAAGCTCAACCACGCGCTGGTCTCGCGCGCGCTGGCGCTCGAAGGCACCTGCACCGGCGAGCACGGCGTAGGGCTGCACAAGATGGAGTTCCTGGTGAACGAGGCCGGCGTCGGGGCCATCGACATGATGCGGACCATCAAGCGCGCGCTCGACCCCAGGAACATCATGAACCCGGGGAAGATCTTCAGCCTCTGAGGCGGGGTACCGGGATCGGACATCCGGCTCCCGCGCCCCCTGACCTACTTTCTGCGACGCGCCGGGGCCCGCTCCGCCGGTGCCGAGGTCTGCGACGGGGCCGCGCCGCCGTCGACACCCAGCCGTCCGCCGCCACCCAGGCCCTGGCCCTGCACCGTCTGCGCCTTGTAGTTGCGCAGCGAGACGACCATCTGGTTGAAAGCGTCCATGAAGGCGGCGCTGATCACCTTGCCCTGCGCCGTATTGGTGTAGCCGCCCAGGCCACCTGCGCCGCCGCTGCCGAAGACCGAGCCGAAGGCACCGAAGTCGGTCTTGGAGGCGCTGCCCTCGGAGGCGGCGACCTGCACGCCCGAGCGGTTGTCGATCAAGGTCAGCAGCGCGCTGGCTTCCTTGGTCTGGAGATTGCCACCCACTGCGGCCAGCACGCCGCTGTAGCGCCCGCCCACCAGGCCGCCGAGCGATCCGCCCAGGCCGCCGGCATTGTTGTTGCTGAAGACGATCTCGGGCGACAGGCCATAGTCCGAGGCCACCATCTGCCCGCGGCCGAAGTTGCTGCCCTGGCGCATCTCGCCCGAGGCCATCAGGTCGCGCTCGCGCGACATGGCATTCATGCCGGCCGCGCCGCGCTCCACCACCACGAAGCAGTTGGACTGCTGCACCAGCAGGCGCAGCAGGTTCGCGGTGGGCGGCAGGCGGTATTCGTTGCGCAGGATGGTGTACCAGCCGGCCGACTGGTTCTCGATCAGCGAGACAGTGCCCAGCGGGGAGGCGCAGCGCTCGAGCGCGCTGCTGGTGTTGGCCGAGGCGCTGCCGGCAGCGCTGCCGGTGGCCACCGTCTTTGCGCTCTGGCTGCCCATCTGCATGTCGGTGGTCTGGCAACCGGTCAGGAAAAGCGCGCCCACGGCGACGGTAACGAGCGAAAGACGGGCGGTATTCATGGTCGGATTCCCCTCAGAGTACTTTCAGGTTATAGGTTAGAAAAAGTAACCGGCAGAGCATAGGCGTAAAGCAAGCCCCGGACAACCGTCCGGAAGCTAGGACTTCCCAACTTCGCAACTAGGCCGTTTGGCGGATGCGGTCGATCAGGCCATTGAGGGCCTCGAGTGATCCGAAGTGGATGGCGAGTTCGCCGCTCTGCTCGACCCGGCCGCCGCGCTTGCTGCGCTTCTTGATGCGCACTTCGACCTCGGCCGCAAGCAGGTCCGCGAGTTCCTCCTCGACGCGCTGCAGATCGCGCGACTTGTCCGCTCCGCCGCGCCGCACGGGCGGCCGCAGGCTGAACTCGGCGCTCAGCTTCTTGACCAGCGCCTCGGTCTCGCGCACTGAGAGCTTCTTGGCAGCGATCTGGTTGGCCGCGGTGATCTGGGTGCCCTTATCGAGCGACAGGAGGGCGCGCGCATGACCCATGTCGAGATCGCCCGCCATGAGCATGGCCTGGGCAGGTTCGGCCAGGTTCAGCAGGCGCAGCAGGTTGCTGGCGGCGCTGCGCGAACGGCCGACAGCCTGCGCCGCAGACTCGTGAGTGAGCCCAAACTCGGCGACGAGGCGTTGCAGGCCTTGGGCTTCTTCCAAAGGGTTGAGGTCTTCGCGCTGGATGTTTTCGATCAGCGACATGGCGGCAGCGGCTTCGTTCGGCACATCGCGCACGAGCACGGGCACGCTGTCGAGGCCTGCCAGCTTGGCAGCACGGAAGCGCCGCTCGCCGGCGATGATCTCGAACTCGGCGTTCTTGGCGCGCGAGGCGTCGCCATCGAGGCGCCGCACCAGGATGGGCTGCATGATGCCTTGCGCCTTGATGCTCTCGGCCAACTCGTAGAGCGCGCCCTCGTCCATCCGCGTTCGCGGCTGGTAGACGCCGGGGACCATCTGGTCCAGGTTCAGGGTGGTCGGGTTGGGCGGCGCGGCATCGTCGTTGGCCGAGCTGTCGGGGCCGGTGAAGGTGGGCCCGAGCAGGGCTTCGAGTCCGCGGCCGAGGCCCTTGGGTTTCTTGGTGGCCATCGAGGTCATTCTTCTTTCAGGAGTTCGTTCAGCAATTGCCGGCCTTCGGGCCAGTCGCCCAAGCCGGATTCGCCGTTGAGGTGGCCGCGCGGACCGGCCTCGTGGTAGCGGGCGCCCCAATCGCGCGCCATTTCGCGGGAGCGTTCGGCGCTGCAGTAGGGATCGTCATCAGCTGCGATCATCAGCGCGCGGAAAGGCAGGCGCTCGCGCACGATCGGCGCCCAGCCGGGGATCATCTGGCGTAGGTCGTCGCGTTCCAGATCGCCCGGGGCAACCAGGAACGCGGCCTGCACCTTGTGGATATTGCGCGAATGTGCGGCCCAGGCGGCCACGAGGATGCATCCCAGGCTGTGCGCGACCAGGGCCACTCGGCCGGGCGCCGCCAGCACCTCTTCCTCGAGGCGGGTGGTCCAGTCGCCGCGCAGCGGCCGCATCCATTCATGCTGGTCGACGCGTCGGTCGCCATGGATCGCCTCCCACCGGCTTTGCCAGTGCGGCGGGTCGCTGTTCTGCCAACCGGGCAGCAACAGGATGGTTGGCATGGGCATCTGCTGCAATTTTGATAGCACAAGGGGCAGCTGCGCTCAGGCCGCGTTCGGGTCCTGCATGGCGACGGGTGGCGCATCCATCGGTACGGGCGCGGGCGCGGCGCCTGCGAGCGCACTCGCAGGCGGCATCTTCCGCACCAGTTCCTCCGCGAAGGCGATGAAGGCCTGGCTGCCGCGCGCTCCCGGATCGAAGATAACGCCCGGCAAGCCATAGCTGGGCGCCTCCGCGAGGCGCACATTGCGTGGGATCACGGTATCGAACACCTTGTCGCCGAAATGCGCCTTGAGCTGCTCGCTGACCTGCTGCTGCAGAGTGATGCGGGGATCGAACATCACGCGCAGGAGGCCGATGATCTGCAGGTTCTTGTTGAGATTGGCGTGCACCTGCTTGATGGTGTTCACCAGGTCTGTCAGCCCTTCGAGTGCGAAGTACTCGCACTGCATGGGCACGATCACCCCGTGCGCGGAGCACAGGCCGTTGAGCGTCAGGAGGCTGAGGCTGGGCGGGCAGTCGATCAGGATGAAGTCGTACTCGGCGCCGACGGTCGCCAGCGCCGTGCGCAGCCGCTTCTCGCGGCGGTCGAGTGTCACCATCTCGACCTCGGCGCCCGCCAGTTCGCGGTTGGCGCCCAGCACGTCGTACCCGCACTTTTCGGATCTCACCCGCGCTTCGGCTACGGAGGCCGACTCGAGCAGCACGTCATAGACCGTGGTTTCCAGCTGGCGCTTGTCGATTCCGGAACCCATGGTGGCGTTGCCTTGCGGGTCCAGGTCGATCATCAGGACCCGCTGCCCCACCTTGGCCAAGCCGGCAGCGAGATTGACTGCGGTCGTGGTCTTGCCCACGCCACCCTTCTGGTTCGCGATGCAGAAGATCTTCGCCATGCTACTGAGAGGCCGCGAGTTTCGCACCGAAGCCAATCAGGAAGACGCCGGCCAGCTTTTCCAGGAGGACCTTGATACGGGGATTGGCACGCAAACGCTCCGCCAGGAAGTGCGTGAGCAGCGTTGCGCCGAGGCAATAGGCGAAGGTCAACGCCGCGATCGTCAGGGCCATGACGCCGAACGTCAGCAGGCCTTGATGGCGGGCCGGGTCGACGAAGAGCGGGAAGAAGGCCATGTAGAAGACGATGGCCTTCGGATTCAGCAGTGTGATCATCAACGCCTGCCGAAAATACTGCCGAGGACGGATGTTGAGAACTGGCGCGGCGCCCGGCTTGGCGATCAGCATCCGGAATCCCAGCCAGGCAAGGTACGCAGCACCCAGCCACTGCACCGCCTTGAAGGCCGGCGGGTAGGCGGTCAGCAACGCAGCGACCCCGGCCACGGCAGCCCACATCAGGATTTGATCGCCGGCGATCAGGCCGAAGGCGGCCGCCAGCCCGCCGCGGATGCCGCCCTTGCCGGTGGAAGTGATGATGGCCAGATTGCCCGGCCCGGGGATCGCCAGAAAAATGATGATGGCGACAACGAACGCGCCGTAGTCAGCGATGCCGAACATGGATTTGCCTCGGAAAGGGAGGCTTCGAGTCTAAGCGAGGTCGATCGAGCCGAGGTCGCTCAAGCCGGCTGTTTTCGCGCCCAGACGATGCAGCGGTCGGCTTCCAGGCCGGGAACGCGCAGTTGTTCCACGTGAAACACCTCGACCTCGGCCGGCACTTGAGAAAGTTCCTCGCGTGGCATCTTGCCTTTCATGGCCAGCCAAAGGCCGCCGGGCGCGAGCAAATGCTTCGATCCTGCAAAGAAGTCGGCCAAGGAGGCGAAGGCGCGCGAACTGATCAAGTCGAAGCAACCA
The DNA here is from genome assembly GCF_001541225.1 of Variovorax sp. WDL1. Lineage (GTDB taxonomy): Bacteria > Pseudomonadota > Gammaproteobacteria > Burkholderiales > Burkholderiaceae_C > Variovorax. The sequence continues at coordinate 33,642 of NZ_LMTS01000076.1, forward strand.
GCCAGTGACTCCACCCTGCCATGTACGCCGCGCAAGTTCGGCAGGCCGAGTTCCGCTGCCACTTGCTGGACGAACGCCGCCTTCTTGGCCACCGCGTCCAGGCATGTGACTGTGATGTCCTCGCGCAAGATCGCGATCACCACGCCAGGCAACCCCGCACCGGCACCCACGTCGAGCAGCCCTGCCCTTTCCGGCCACTCACGAGCCAATGGCCGAATGACCGACAGGCTATCGAGCAGGTGATGGGTCAGGACGCTCTTCGGGTCGCGCAGCGCGGTCAGGTTGTAGACCTTGTTCCACTTCAGGATGAGCGCGGCGTAGGCCAGGAGCTGTTCGCATTGGCGGTGATTCAGGCTCACGCCGAGCGTTGCGGCGCCCTCGCGCAACTCCCGATCGGAACTCATTCGCTGACTTGCTGCGACTCGGCCGCCGCATTCGGTGCGAAGGCGCGGTGTCCGCCCTTGCGTAAATGGATCATCAGCAGCGAGATGGCCGCCGGCGTCACTCCCGAAATTCGAGAAGCGAGCCCGAGGGTTTCAGGTCGGTGCTTGGCGAGCTTCTGGCGTACCTCGAAGCTGAGCGCCTTGACTTGGCCATAGTCCAGATCGGCGGGCAGCCTGAGATTCTCGAAATGCGCAGCCCGCTCAACTTCATCGTGTTGCCGATCGATGTACCCCGCATATTTCGCGGCGATCTCGATCTGCTCGATCTCGGGTCCGCCCAGCGGTTCGGTCAACGCATATTTGCCGCCATCCAGTGACATCAAAGACGCATAGTCCACATCGGGTCGCCGCAGGAGATCGCCGAGGTTGTACTCGCGCTCGATCGCTTTGCCGAGAACGCGCTCCGACTCGCTCGCCGGCAGGTTGCGAGGATTTACCCAGATCGAACGCAGCCGCTCTGTTTCACGTGAAACAAGATCGCGCTTGCGGGAGAAAGCATCCCAGCGCGCATCGTCCACCAAGCCCAGCTTGCGGCCCGCCTCCGTGAGCCGCATGTCGGCGTTGTCCTCCCTCAGCTGCAGCCGGAACTCGGCGCGGCTGGTGAACATGCGGTAGGGCTCAGTCACACCCTTGGTGATCAGGTCGTCGACCAGGACGCCCAGGTAGGCCTCGTCGCGGCGCGGCAGCCAAGGCGCCTCGCCTCGGCAAGACAGTGCCGCGTTGATTCCCGCGAAGAGCCCCTGGGCCGCGGCCTCTTCATAGCCGGTGGTCCCGTTGATCTGCCCAGCGAAGAAAAGCCCTTGAATGACGCGCGTCTCGAAGCTGCTTTTGAGCCCGCGCGGATCGAAGTAGTCGTACTCGATCGCATAGCCGGGCCGCAGGATGTGCGCGTTCTCCAGCCCGGCCATGGAACGGACAAGCCGGTACTGGATATCGAAAGGCAGACTGGTCGAGATGCCGTTCGGGTAGTACTCGTTGGTTGTCAGCCCTTCAGGCTCCAGGAAGATCTGGTGGCTTTCCTTGTCGGCAAAGCGGTTGATCTTGTCCTCCACGCTCGGGCAGTAGCGCGGCCCCACGCCGTCGATCTTGCCCGTGAACATCGGGCTGCGGTCGAAGCCGGAGCGGATGATTTCGTGCGTCCTGGCATTCGTGTTGGTGATCCAGCATGGCATCTGCTGCGGATGCATGTCCGTCCGGCCCATGAAGCTGAAGACAGGCATCGGCCCTGCCCCGCCCGGCATGCCGTCCCCCGGCTGCTCGACGCATTTGGAGAAATCGATGCTGCGACCGTCGAGCCGCGGCGGCGTGCCAGTCTTGAGCCGGCCCTGCGGCAGCTTCAGCTCCTTCAGCCGAGCCGAAAGAGTGACCGCCGGCGGGTCACCCGCCCGGCCCGCCTGGTAGTTGTCCAGGCCGACATGAATCCGGCCATCGAGAAACGTCCCGGCCGTCAGTACCACGGTGCGCGACCTGAAGGCGATGCCCACCTGCGTCACCGCGCCCACTACCCGGTCGCCTTCGATCATCAGGTCGTCGACCGCCTGCTGGAAGAGCGAAAGATTCGGCTGATTCTCCAGCCGCCGCCGGATCGCCGCCTTGTAGAGCACCCGGTCGGCCTGCGCACGCGTCGCCCGCACTGCCGGCCCCTTGCTCGAGTTGAGGATGCGGAACTGGATGCCCGCCTCGTCCGTTGCGATCGCCATCGCGCCCCCGAGCGCATCGACTTCCTTGACCAGATGGCCCTTGCCGATGCCGCCGATCGACGGGTTGCAGCTCATCTGTCCCAGCGTCTCGATGTTGTGGGTGAGCAGCAGCGTGCGGGCGCCCATGCGCGCTGAAGCCAGCGCAGCCTCGGTGCCGGCATGGCCACCGCCGACGACGATGACATCGAATTCTTCGGGATACAGCATTGGGGAGGGGCGCACTTGCGCGTGCGCTTGCGGAAAGGGGGATCGATTTTAATCGCCCAGGCCGCGCCCATAGGCCCGCAGGGGACAAGGCGGCGGGCCGCTGCTCGAGCTGCGAAAGCGCCCGCTACCGCACTCGATTGCTATCGAATTTATAGCGCCTGCGCAGCAGCGGGCGCCTGCAGCAGAGACATGGACGCCGCCGCCACCGGCACGGGCTTCTCGATGCCCACCAGTTGCCCACTCGGCGCTGGCCCGGCAGGGACTACGAGGCGCTCGTCCTGCACCTCTTGCACGCTCAACGCTTTGCCGGTCATGCGAACGGGCCCGAAGAAGGTACAGAAGGCCACATCCTTGGCATCCGCGCCGGTGCCCACCCGCACCAGCCGGTCCGGCGGCGCCATGCGCGTCGGGTCGAACAGCACCCACTGCCCGCCAAGCCAGGCCTCGAACACCGCATGGAAATCCTGCGGCGGCTCGTCGAACCAGACATAGCCCACCACCAAGCGCGCCGGGATGTTGAGCGCGCGGCAGAAGGTGATGCCCAGGTGCGCGAAATCGCGGCACACCCCCGCGCGCTCGACGAACACCTCTCGCGCGGTGGTAGTCGAATTGCTGCTGCCCGGCTCGTAGGTGATGCTGTCGTGAATCCAATCGGCGATCGCCTGCACACGTCCAATGCCCGGCGGCAAGTCACCGAAGAGCTGCTGCGCGCATCGCGACATCAGGTCCGACTCGCAGTAGCGGCTGGGCATCAGGTAGCGGAGCAACTCGTGCGGCACCTGGTTCACCGGAAGCTCCGCGAGTTCGGCCGGCACCAGCACGTGGGCCCGCTGGACCTGCGCCCGGTAGGAGATCTTCAGCGGCCCCGCCGGCGCATCGAAGCGGACGAAGCGGTTGCCGCTGATCTCATCGCAGAACGTCTCGCGCTGCACGGCAGGCTCGATCACGAGCTCCTCGCTGGCCACGGCCTGAGCGCCGCTGCGCGCGGCCTCGATGTTGAACACCAGGTGCGAGGGCGCTTCCACCTCATAGTCGAGCACGGCTTCCACGTTCGATGCATGCATATTCCTCCTCCCGCCGTGGCGTCGTCAGTCCAGGGCTTTTTTCGCGGCGCCGATGCCCAGCGCCGCCAGCACCAGGAACAGCACGGCCAGGATCAGGAACAGGCCGAACAGCAGCTTGGCGATGCCGGCCGCGCCCGCGGCAATGCCGCCGAAACCGAGTGCACCCGCTATCAGCGAGACGATCGCGAAGATGATGGCGTACTTCAACATGGAGGAGCTCCTTCGATCGCGGCCCCTGCCGCGGCGCATCGCAGGATAAGAAAGCACGCTCGCCGCACCGATAGTCGGCCCGCCCGTGGCCCCGTAGGACAAAAACGCCGCCACCACCGGAACCGCTAGCATCCGCTCTTCACTCATGATCGCGTTCCTCAACATTCCACAGGAGTCTTTCGCATGAAGCTGTATTACTCGCCGGGCGCCTGCTCGCTCTCACCGCACATCGCGCTGCGCGAAGCCGGCATCGCCTTCGAGCCCGTGCTCGCCAGCACCAAGAGCCACAAGCTGAAGGACGGCACCGACTACTACGGCATCAACCCGCTCGGCTATGTGCCGATGCTCGAGCTCGACGACGGCACGCGCCTGCGAGAAGGCCCGGCCATCGTGCAGTACATCGCCGATCTGGCCCCCACCAAGAACCTCGCCCCCGCCGCCGGCACGCTGTCGCGCTATCGGCTACAGGAGTGGCTCACCTTCATCGGCACCGAGATCCACAAGACCTACTCGCCCTTCTTCAACCCCGCCATGCCCGAGGAGGCGAAAGCTGTCTTCAAGAGCAAGCTGGAATCGCGCTACGAGTGGCTCAACCGCGAGCTCCAGGGCAAGGAATACCTGATGGGCGAACACTTCACCGTCGCTGACGGCTACCTGTTCACCGTCACCAACTGGGCCAAGCCCGTGGGCATGGACCTGTCGCCCTACCCGAACGTGCAAGCCTGGCATGCGCGCGTCGGCGCCCGGCCCAACGTGCAGGAGGCGCTCAAGGCCGAGGGCCTCGCCAAGTAAGGCGCGCGGCGTCCTCAGCGGCCGAGCGGCCGCTGTCGCCACGCCAGCGCAGCGCCGATCCACAGCGCCGCGGCCGAGGCCAGGAGGCCGCTCGCCAGGCCGCCCGAGCCGTCGGAGATCCAGCCCGTCACCGTCGGCCCCACGATCTGTCCCAGCGCGAAGATGATGGTGAAGGCGCTGATGCCGGCCACCCATTGCGCCTCCGGCAGGTTGTGCCGCACCAGCGCTGTGGTGGAGGACACCACCGACAGGAAGACCCCGCCGAACAGCAGTCCCGACAGCAGCGTCACGGGCCAGGCCGCGCTGAGCACCGGCAGCACCGTCGCCAGCCCCAGCAGCGCGTTGAGGACGGCCTGCGGCGCCCCGCCGCGAGAGCGATCCAGCAGCCCCGCCCAGAGCCGCGCCGACGCCACGCAGGCGATGCCGAGCAGTGCGTAAAAGGCCGTGATGTACCCTGGGCTCGAGCCCTGCTCGCGCAGCAGCGCGATCACGAAGGTCATGTAGCCGATGTAGCCCATCCCGAACATGGCGTAGCCTGCCAGCGCCCAGCCGAGACGATGCACGCCGCCGCGCCGCACCGCGGCCGACGGCGACGCCGCAGCGCCTGGGGCCGCATCGGCAGGCATGGCGCGTGCCGCAACACCGAGCATCGCCGTTGCCGCCATGCACGCCAGCGCCAGCGCCCACCAGGCCCAGGCCCAGCCATGCGCCTGCCCGGCCGCGGCCCGCAGCACCGGCGGCACGAGCAGCGCCGACAGGGTGATGCCGAAGCCCGTACCTCCGTAGTAAAACCCCAGCAGCAGCCCGGCGCGTTCCGGCTGCAGCGCACCAAGGCGCGCGGCAAGCAATCCGCCGGCGACGAAGACCCAGGCGCTCGCGACGCCGGCCAGCAGCCGTTGCGCCAGCAGCGCCGGCGCGGAGGTGAAGAAGCCGCTGGCTCCCATGAAGATGCTGGCCAGCACCGCGCCGCCGACCAGCAGCCGCAGCGGCCCGTAGCGCCTGATCAACGCCGGCGTCATCAGCGCACCCAGCAGGTAGCCGGCGGCGTTGGCGGTGTTCATGCCGCCGGCCAGTGCGTAGCTCCAGCCCAGGTCGGCGCGCATCGGCGGCAAGAGCAGCCCGTAGGAAAAGCGCGTGATGCCCAGCGACACCGCAGCTCCCAGGGACAGCGCGAGCGCAAGGCGCAGGGCTCGGGCGGGCGTGAGCGTGGCGGCGAGGGTCGTCATCGGGCACGGCCATTTTGCGGCATGCACTACCAGCAAAACGACAACCCCGCGACAGCATGGCCGTGCGCATCGGATTACCGTCGGGTGCGTTCCGTCACAACAAAAGGAAAAAGGATGCCCTCCCTTTTCGATCCGATCCAGGCCGGCGATCTGAAGCTCGCCAACCGCGTCGTCATGGCGCCGCTCACGCGCAACCGTTCGCCCAACGCGGTGCCGCCCTCCATCGCCGCCACCTACTATGCGCAGCGCGCCGCCGCCGGCCTGCTGATCACCGAAGCCACCGCCATCAGCCACCAGGGGCAGGGCTACGCGGACGTGCCGGGCCTCTACAGCACGCAGCAGCTCCAGGCCTGGAAGCGCGTCACCGATGCCGTCCATGCCGAGGGCGGCAAGATCGTCGTGCAGCTGTGGCACGTCGGCCGGGTCTCGCACAACGAGCTGCAGCCCGGCGGCGGCAAGCCGGTCGCTCCGTCGGCCATCGCGGCCAAGACCAAGACGGTGCTGATCAAGAACGGCGTACCCACCTTCGTAGAGACTTCCGAGCCGCGCGCCCTCGATGCGGGCGAACTGCCCGGCATCGTCCACGCCTATGCGGCAGCCGCCCGCAATGCGGTGGAAACCGCCGGCTTCGACGGCGTCGAGATCCATGCCGCGAACGGCTACCTGCTCGACCAGTTCCTCAAGACCAGCAGCAACCATCGCAGCGACGACTACGGCGGCAGCATCGAGAACCGCGCCCGCCTGCTGCTCGAGGTGGCACGGGCGGTGGTCGGCGCGGTCGGCGGCGGCATCGCCGGCATCCGGCTGTCGCCGGTCACTCCCGCCAACGACGTGCACGACGCGGACCCGCAGCCGCTCTTCGAATATGTCGTGAAACAGCTCGCGCCGCTGGGCCTTGCCTACGTCCACGTCATCGAAGGCGCCACCGGCGGGCCCCGCGAACTGGAGGACCGCCCCTTCGACTACGGGGCCCTCAAGGCCGCCTATCGGGCCGCGGGCGGACGGGCCGCCTGGATGGTGAACAACGGCTACGACAAGCCGCTGGCCGAAGCCGCCCTGAGGGAGGGCGACGACCTCGTGGCCTTCGGCAAGCCCTTCATCTCCAACCCCGACCTGGTGCGCCGGCTGCGCGACGACGCGCCGCTCAATCCCTGGGACAAAAGCACCTTCTACGGCGGAGGCGAGAAGGGCTACATCGACTATCCGGCGCTGGCCTGAGCGTGGGTCGCGGATGGCGCGCCGAATGCCACCCTGGCCCTCGGCCCGCGTCGAGCAGCACGGCATCGATGGTGCTGCTCCCGCCAACAGGGTGGTTCACTTGACATTGACATCGTGGCAAAGTTGACACTCTCCCTTCAACCCCCATGAAGGAGCAACGATGAGTCAGAAATTCCAGGTGTCGGGCATGAGCTGCAACCACTGCGTCAGCGCGGTCCAGAATGCGGTGCAGGCTGTGGATCCGAAGGCGCAGGTCACGGTGGACCTTGAAACCGGCCATGTCGACGTGCTGAGCACGCAGCCGCGCCAGGACATCGTCCTGGCGATCGAGAATGCGGGCTACCGGGTCGAGTAGCCGCCGCCCGACGGCCGCGTGCCGCGCCTCGTCCGGTTTTGAGGTTGAATACTTTTGTTTCAAAGTGCAAAATGCGCGATGCAATTGCATTCAACACAAAGGCAAAGGGCCCCCATGCTTACGAGTCTTCTCCCCCCCTCGGTCCGTGAAGCTGCCTATCGCCGCAAGTTCCTGGAGAACCGCGAGGAGAACCTCTTCATGGGTTCCTTCGAGAGCTTCGCCGCCGCCGAGGCCGGTGCGCCGGCCACCAAGGCCGTCGGCTACGACAACGCCCCCGCCGATGCCTTCTACAGCCATCAGGTCGCCCACTACGACTATCCCGGCCTGTTCTGGATCGGCCGCGCGCTGGACGACGGTATGCGCAGCATCTTCGACCTCGGCGGCCATGTCGGCATCAAGTACTACGCTTTTCGCCGCATGCTGAATTACCCGGCCGGCCTGCGCTGGACGGTCTGCGACGTGCCCACCGTGGTCCAGACCGGGCGGGAGCTTGCGGTGAAGCGCGAAGCCACCGCGCAGCTGAGCTTCAGCACCGACTTCCGCGATGCGAGCGGCTATGACGTGCTCTACGCCTCCGGCAGCCTGCAGTACCTGCCGCAGCGCATCTCCGAGATCATCGCCGCGCTGCCGGCGAAGCCGAGGCGCATCGTGCTGAACACCACCGCCGTGCATCCGGAGCGCACGCTCTACACGCTCAACAGCATCGGCTTCGCGGTCTGCCCCTACCGCATCCAGCACCATGACCAGTTGCTGGCCGAGCTGGCAGCTTCCGGCTACAAGCGGCGCGATGCGTGGCGCAACGAGGGCAAGGCGATCGAGGTGCCCTTCGTCGAAGGCGGCGACAAGCCTTTCTACGCGGGCTGCTGCTTCGACCTGCACCCGGCCTGAAGCGGCGGCCCGGCGCGGCGCCCGCCCTGGACGTCAGGCGCCGCGCACCATCGCCAGCACCTTGCCGGCGTCGAGTGTGCGGGCCTTTTCCTGGATCTGCGGCAGGTAGCGCGTCTGCAGGCCCTGCGCCTCCTGCGTCACGCTCGCGAACGCCTCCTTCAGCATCTGCGTCGACAGCGTGCGTCCGCCCGCGTAATAGCGCTTCGCCACGTGGCCCAGCGCGTAGGTGCTCGCGAAGCTCATGCCCGAGCTGACGGCCTGCTTGCCCAGGCCGCCCAGCAGCCCGCCGCCCACCCTGCCGAGCAATCCGCCCAGAAGCTTGCGGCCGGCCTGCTCGAGGTACTGCGAGGTCAGGCCGACGCCGACGGTGGCGAGGAAGTCCTTCACATGGCCGCTGTCGAGCTCGAAGCCGTGGGCCTTGCCGATGCGATACACCAGCTTCATCTGCAGCGGGATGATGGCCATGGTCGAGAGGGTCTCGGGCAACAGCTCCAGCGCGCCGTTCAGGATCGCGGCGTTGAGGATGGCCTGGTCCAGCGCGGCACCGTCGACGGCTGGAGCCGCCGCCGCGGAGGGCGCAAGCGGCACGGATGCGATCTCCTCGGCCTGCTGCGCAAACTGTGTCGCGGCTGGCGTATCCAGCCCGAGCGCCGTGCGGGCATCGGCAAGGAACAGGCGCTCGGCCTGCGACTGCGTGCCGTCGGCGTCGCACACGCACACGGCCATCTCGTAGGCCAGCTGCCGCGCGTCGGCGCTTTTCAGCTCGCCTGCCACCGAGGCCAGCGACACGCGCTTCATCAGCACGTCCTGGTAGAGCGTGGGCAGCTGCACGCCATCGGCCTGCGACAGGCCCTCGGCAATCCGCTTGATCTCGGCGCGCTCGCGCTCGTGCTTCTCGCCGTCGACGAAGGCCGCCAGCAGGCTCAGGCTCACGATGGCCCGGGTTTCGGAAGGGGTCACGGTCTGGGTCTTTCGGAATGGAAAAGGCCCTGTTCGTTCGCCTCGGCGCGCAAAGGTTCCGGACCGCTACCATCCGCCCCATGCTCTCGCACCCACGGATCCTGATCGCCGAAGACGAGTCCGGCATCGCCGATACCCTGCAGTACGTGCTCCGGACCGACGGCTTCGTGCCCATCTGGTGCGCCACGGCCGAGGAAGCCATCGCCCAGTTCGCGGCCGACCCGCCCGCGCTCGCCATCCTGGACGTGGGCCTGCCCGACATGAACGGCTTCGAGCTCTTCAAGCGGCTGCAGGCGCTCAATCGCGAGCAGGGAGGCGCCGAGGTGCCGATGCTCTTCCTCACCGCGCGCAGCGACGAGATCGACCGCGTCGTGGGCCTCGAGCTGGGCGCCGACGACTACGTGGCCAAGCCCTTCTCGCCGCGCGAGCTGGTGGCGCGCGTGCGCACCATCCTGCGCCGCAGCGGGCGCGGCAACGGGCATCCGATGGCCAGCCCTGGGCCAGCTGCGTCCGCGGGACATGCGGCACCCGCGGCACCCGCGAGCGGTGCATCGGCCTCGCCCTTCGCCCTCGATGCCGAGCGCATGCAGATCCGCTACTACGGCCGCCTGCTCGAGCTCTCGCGCTACGAGTACGGGCTGCTCAGGCTGCTGGTGCAGCGCCCGGGCCGCGTGTTCACGCGCGACGAGCTGCTCGAGCTCGTGTGGGACGACGCCAGCGAGAGCTTCGACCGCACGGTCGATGCCCACGTCAAGACCCTGCGCGCCAAGCTGCGCGCCGTCGCGCCCGAGGTCGAGGCGATCCGCACGCTGCGCGGCACGGGCTACGCGCTCAATGAAGAGCTTCCATCCAGCGTGTGAGTAGACGAACCCGCATCTTTCTCGGCATCCTGCTGATCTATGCGGCGGGCATCGCCTTCCTGCTCTACCGCGTCGTCGCGGACATCGACCCGCGCTACCGCGAGTCGGCCGAGGAGTCGCTGGTGGAGGCCTCGCAGCTCATGGCCAGCCTGGTCGAACAGGATGTGATCGCCGGCGCGATCAACACCGCGCGGCTCGAGCCGCTGTTCCGCTCCGTCTACGCGCGCCAGTTCTCGGCCCAGATCTACAACCTGCACAAGAGCCGCGTGGAGCTGCGCGTCTACGTCACCGATCGCAGCGGCCGCGTGCTCTTCGATTCTCTGGGCCGCAGCACCGGCGCCGACTTCTCCCGATGGAGCGACGTCAGCCGCACCCTGGCCGGCCTGTACGGCGCTCGCACCTCGCGCGACATCGAGAGCGACCCGCTGACCTCGGTGATGTACGCCGCCGCCCCGGTGCGCTGGAACAACGAAATCGTCGGCGTGGTCAGCGTGGGCAAGCCGGTGCAGAGCTTCGGCCAGTTCGTGCAGGACGCGCGCGCCCGCACGCTGTGGGTGGGCGTGGGCTCGGCCTTCGCGCTGCTGGTGGGCGCGCTGATCGTCTCGGTCTGGCTGGTGCGGCCCTTCGGCCTGATCTCGGACTACTGGCGCTGGCTGCGCAACCAGCGCAGCTGGAGCCTCTCGCGCATGCTGCGCCGCGCGGTGGACACGCTGCGCAGCGGCTTCGGCGAAATGCGCGATGCGTTCACCGGCCGCAGCTACGTCGCCGACTACGTGCAGACCTTCACGCACGAGATCAAGAGCCCGCTGTCGGCGATCCGCGGCGCCGCAGAGCTGGTGCAGGAGCCCTCGATGCCGCAGGCCGAGCGCGAGCGCTTCCTCGCCAACATCACGCGCGAGACCCAGCGCATCCAGGAGATCGTGGACCGCATGATGGAGCTGACCGCGCTGGAGACCCAGCGCGCGCTGGACCGCAGCGAGACCCTTGCACTCGCGCCGCTGCTGCAGGAGGTGGCGGCCAGCGCGCAGGGCGCCGCGGCGGCGCGCGCGATCCGCCTGCACGTGGCCATCGACACAGAGGCCCATGTCGAGGGCGACCCCTTCCTGCTGCGGCGCGCGATCAGCAACCTGCTCGACAACGCGATCGACTTCTCGCCCGCAGGCGCCGAGGTCGCGCTGGCGCTGCATGCCGGCGCGCGCGAGGCCCGCATCACCGTGCGCGACCATGGCCGCGGCATTCCCGATTACGCCAAGGACAAGGTCTTCGAGAAGTTCTACTCGCTGGCGCGCCCGCACAGCCAGAAGAAGAGCACCGGCCTCGGGCTCGCCTTCGTGAAGGAGATCGCGGCACTGCACCGCGGGCGCATCGAGCTCGCGAACGCGCCGCGCGGCGGCGCGCTGGCCACGCTCACGCTGCCGCTGGCTTCGCCCGGGTGAGAAGGCCGCGCCTCAGCGGAACAGATCGAGGATGCTGCTGCGCTCTTGCGGCGTGGGCACGTCGCTGACGGGCACGCCGGCCAGCGTCTCGGCTGGTGCCACCATGCCCGCACCCGTTGCATCCACGCCCAGGCTCGCGATGCCGCGGCCCGGCGCGTAATCGTCGTAGTACCACTCGCCATCCACCTGCACCACGCCCGCCGGCACCGGCACGGGCGCCACCGGCACGCCCCGCAGCGCCGCCTGCATGTAGCCGGTCCAGATCGG
>NZ_LMTS01000076.1:45334-58224 GCF_001541225.1 Variovorax sp. WDL1
GCTGGCGCGGCGTGTCGTAGCCGATCCAGGCCACGCCCACGCGCGTGGAGGCAAAGCCCGCGAACCAGGTGTCGATCGAATCGTTGGTGGTGCCGGTCTTGCCGTGCAGGTCCTCGCGCTGGAGCGCCTGCCAGGCCTTGAAGCCGGTGCCGTGCCGCACCACGCTTTGCAGCAGCGAGCTCACGACGAAAGCGTTGCGCTCGGGGATGGCGCGCATCGTCTCGTCGCGCACCGCCGGCGGCGCCTCGACCAGCACCTGGCCCTCGTGATCGGTGATGCGCGTCACCAACGCGGGGCTCACGCGATAGCCGCCATTGGCGAAGACCGCGTACGCCGCCGCCATCTGCATCGGCGTGACCGAGCCGGCACCCAGCGCCATCGGCAGGTACGCCGGGTGCTTCGCGCGCTCGAAGCCGAAGCGGTCGATCCAGTCCTGCGCGTAGCGGGGCCCGATCGACTGCAGCACGCGGATGGTGACCATGTTCTTCGACTGCTCGAGCGCGCGGCGCAAGGTCATCGGGCCTTCGAAGCGGCCGTCGTAGTTCCGAGGCTCCCAGGGCGAGCCGCCCGTCGCCGCGGCGTCGAGGAACAACGGTGCGTCGTCGACCAGGGTGCCCGGCGTGAAGCCCTTCTCGAGTGCCGCCGAATAGATGAAGGGCTTGAAGCTCGAGCCGGGCTGGCGCCAGGCCTGGGTCACATGGTTGAACTTGTTCCTGCCGAAGTCGAAGCCGCCCACCAGGGCCCGGATCGCACCGTCGCGCGGGTCGAGCGACACGAAGGCGCCTTCGACCTCGGGCGGCTGCAGGATCTCCCACGCGCCCTTGGGCGTCCTCGCCACGCGGATCACCGCGCCGCGGCGCACGCGCAGGTTCGGCGCGCCCCGCGGCGACAGGCCGGCCTGGGCCGTGCGCAAGCCCTCGCCCGTGATCCGCACGCTCTCACCGTTGCCGCGCACGGCCACTACCTCCTTCGCATCAGCCTGCAGCACCACGACGGCCAGCACCTCGCCGCTGTCGGGATGCCCGGCCAGCGCTTCGTCGACCGCATCGTCCAGCCCGGACTGATCGGCCGGATCGGCAGGCAACTCGACGAAGCGCTCCGGCCCGCGCCAGGGCTGCCGCCGCTCGTAGTCCAGGATGCCCTTGCGCAGGGCCCGCCAGGCCGCCGCCTGCTCGCTCGCCACCAACGAGGTGAAGACCTTGAAGCCGCGCGTGTAGGTGCTGGCCCCGTATTGCGCGACCATCAGTTGCCGCACGGTCTCGGCCGCATGCTCCGCATGCAGGCGCTTCGGCTCGGAAGGGTCGCGCAGGCGCAGCGGTTCCAGCTTCGCTTCGGCCGCCTGCGCCGCGCTGATGGCGCCGGTCGCCACCATGCGGTCCAGCACATGGAGCTGACGGATGCGCGCACGGCGCGGGTTGCTCACCGGGTCGTTGGTGCCCGGCGCCTTGGGCAGGCCGGCCAGCATGGCGGCCTCCGCGAGCGTGATCTCCCGCAGCGGCTTGCCGAAGTAGCGCTCCGAGGCCGCGGCGAAGCCATAGGCGCGATGGCCGAGGAAGATCTGGTTCAGGTAGATCTCGAGAATCTGGTCCTTGCTCAGGTGCTGCTCGAGCCGGAAGGCCAGCAGCGCCTCCAGGATCTTGCGCTTCAGGGTCCGCTCGGCGCTCAGGTAGACGTTGCGCGCCACCTGCTGCGTGATGGTGGAGGCGCCCTGGTGCACGCCATGCCGCAGGTTGGCCAGCACCGCGCGCAGCAGGCCCTTGGGATCGATGCCCGGGTGCTCGTAGAAGCGGGCGTCTTCCACCGCCACCACCGCGTCCTTGAGCTGCTTGGGCATCTCGGCGATACGAACCAGCTCGCGTCGCTCTTCGCCGAACTCGCCGATCAGCACACCGTCAGCGGTGTAGACGCGCAGCGGCAGCTTGGGCCGGTAGTCGGAGAGCTCGGACACGTCGGGCAACTGCGGGGTCAGCACCGCAATGGCGACACCGGCCGCGCACAGCGCTCCAGCTGCGCTGACCGCCATCGCGGCAACGCCCCACAGCATCACGCGCTTCGTGCCGGCCTTCATGGCGTCGACATCGCATAGACGTTGAGCGGCTGCGCCAGCGAAACGTCGAAGCTCTGCATGGCCGCGCCCGCACCGGCCGGCCGGCCATCACGCCCGCCCCGCAGCCCCTCGCGCTCCTGCGGCGCCAGGCTGCCCTCGATGTGCAGCTTGTCCGGAAACACCAGGTGCGCCATCTCCTTGCTGCGCGCCTCCTGGCCCACCCCCCGGCCCTGGGCACCCCGCTGCGGCAGGACCAGCAGGCCCAGCACCTTGATGAGCACGGAATGCCGAAGCCGCGCAAGCATGGAAGTTCTCCTCATCGATGACGATGGGCCCGATGCTCGGCGCGCTACCCGAAGCGGATGTGAAGTGCGCACGGCACGGTACTTCACACGGGCTTCACACAACGCCGAGCGCTTCAACAAGGCTTCCAACTGCCTTCGCCTGCGCCTTCGACAGTGGCTGCCGTGCACCGTTGCACGACACACCGAGGGAAAAGGATCATCGCCATGGAAGCCACCACCACCCGTCCCGGCCGCTGGCTCTGGCTCGCGACCATCGGCCTCGCGAGCGCGGGCTTCGCGCTGCTCGTCGCGCGGCCGCTGCACGCACAGGAAGCACCAGGACCGCGCCTGACGACCGAGAGCCCGTACTTCTTCGTCAAGAGCGACGATCCGGCCGTCGACGCGCTGCCGCTCAAGGCCACCGAGGTCGACGTCAAGGTCGCGGGCGTGATCGCCGACGTCACCGTCACGCAGACCTACCGCAACGAGGGTACGCGCGCCATCGAGGCCCGGTACGTCTTTCCTGGCTCGACCCGGGCCGCCGTCAGCGGACTGAACGTGCGGCTGGGCGATCGCCTGATCGCCGCGCAGATCCGCGAGAAGCAGCAGGCGCGCATCGACTACGACGCCGCGAAGAAGGAAGGCAGGACGGCCGCGCTGCTGGAGCAGCACCTGCCGAACGTGTTCCAGATGAACGTCGCCAACATCCTGCCGGGCGACGAGGTGAAGGTGGAGCTGCGCTACACCGAGCTGCTCGTGCCGCAGGCGGGCAACTACCAATTCGTGTTCCCGACGGTGGTGGGGCCGCGCTACAACAGTCCGCGGTCTTCGCAGGCCGATGCAAAGTGGGTGGCGCAGCCAACGCTGCGCACCGGCGCAGCGCCGAACACGACGTTCCGGATGAAGGTCGCACTCGACACGCCGCTGGGCATCAAGGAAGTGCGCTCCACCACCCATGCCATCGATGTCGGCAAGCGCGACAACGACCAGCATGCCGACATCACGCTGGCGCGCGCCGGCGAGCCCGCCAACAACCGCGACTTCGTGCTCGACTGGCGCCTGGCCGGGGAGAAGATCGAATCGGGCCTGATGCTCTACAAGGGCCAAGGGGAGAACGCGGAGAACTTCTTCCTCGCCATGGTCGAGCCGCCCAAGTCGGTCGCCGCCAACGCGATATCGCCACGCGACTACATCTTCGTGGTCGACATCTCGGGCTCGATGCACGGCTTTCCGCTGGACACGGCCAAGGTGCTGCTGGAGCGGCTGATCGGCGGGCTGCGGCCCAGCGACACCTTCAACGTGCTGCTGTTCTCGGGCAGCAGCAGGATGCTGTCGCCGCACTCGGTGCCCGCGACCCGCGCCAACATCGAGCAGGCGCTCTCCACGATCAGGAACTACAGCGGCGGCGGCAGCACCGAGCTGATCCCGGCGCTCAAGCGCGTCTATGCCGAGCCCAAGGCCGAGGAGGTGTCGCGCACCGTGGTGGTGGTGACCGACGGCTACGTGACCGTGGAGCGCGAGGCCTTCGAACTGGTGCGCCGGAACCTGTCGAAGGCCAACGTCTTCGCCTTCGGCATCGGCAGTTCGGTCAACCGTCACCTGATGGAAGGCCTGGCGCGCGCAGGCATGGGCGAGCCCTTCATCATCACCGACCCGGTCCAGGCGCCCGCGCAGGCGGCGCGCTTCAAGCGCATGGTCGAGTCGCCCGTGCTCACCCACGTGAATGCCACCTTCGGCGGCCTCGATGTCTACGACGTGGAACCACAGGCCCTGCCCGACGTGCTGGGCGAGCGCCCGGTGATCGTGTTCGGCAAGTGGCGTGGCGAGCCCAAGGGCCGCGTCGTGATCCAGGGCCAGGGTGCGGAAGGCCCCTACCGGCAGGAACTGGTGATCGACGCGAAGACGCGCCAGGACGCCGCGGCGCTGCGCAGCCTGTGGGCACGGCACCGCATCGCGAGCCTGAGCGACCAGGAGGCGCTGGAGGGCGGCGATGCCTTCAGGCAGCGGATCATCGAGCTGGGCCTGCGCTACGGCCTGCTCACGCAGTACACCAGCTTCATCGCGGTCGACAAGGTGGTGCGCAATCCCGCGCCGCAAGCCGGCACCTCGGTGGACCAGCCGCAGCCGCTGCCCAAGGGCGTGAGCGAACTGGCCCTGGCCCAGGGACAGACGCTGGGCGCCGAAGTGCCGAGCACGCCGGAGCCCGAGACCTGGGGCGCCATCGCGGTGCTGCTGTCGATGCTGGCCATGCTGCGCCGCCGCGCGCGCCGCCACGATGCGCGCCGCTTCACCGCATGACGAGGACGCACGCATGACCCTCGATCAACTCGCCCGCACGCGCCCCCGCCTGTTCGACTGGGGCATTCGCCTCGACCGCGCGCCCGCAGCCGCCTGGCTGGCGCTGCAGGCCGCCGCGCTGGCGCCGACCTGGCTCTGGATGGCCCGCCGGCTGCTCGACGGCGCCGACGATCCGCTCGGCCTGCTGGCGCTCGGTGCGCTGGCGCTTTTCGCGTGGTCGAACCGCCGGTCGCTGCGTGCCGCGCCCCGCCTCGGCTGGCTCGCCCTTGCCGCAGTCGGCACGCTGGCGGCCACGCTGATGCGCACCGGCATCGGCGCCCTGCCGGCATTCCCGCCGCTCGCGGCAGGCCTGGTCGCCGTGCTCGCGCTGGCCGCCGGCCTGCTCGCCTTCCTGCCGCGCCTGGTCGCCAGGCTCCCCGTCCTGGGCCTCGCGGTGCTGGCCCTGCCCCTGCTCTCCTCGCTGCAGTTCTACGCCGGCTACCCGCTGCGCGTGATCACGGCAGAGGCCAGCCGCTGGGTGCTGGCGCCCGGCTTCTCGGTGCTGCGCGAGGGCAGCAGCCTGCTGGTCGACGGCCGGCTGGTGGTCGTCGATGCGCCTTGCTCCGGCGTGCAAATGGCCTGGCTCGGCTATTTCACGGCCTGCGCGGTGGCGCTCTGGGCGCGGCATGGAGACCGGCGCTTCCTCGCCCGGCTGCCGGCCGTGGGGCTGCTGGTGCTGCTCGGCAACATCCTGCGCAACAGCGTGCTCGTGGGCTTCGAAGGGGCGGGCCATGCGCTCGCGCCCTGGCAGCACGAGGCCACGGGCCTGGCCGTGCTGGCGCTGGTCTGCGGCGCCATCGCGCGGCTGATGGCGCCGGCGCCACGCGCGTCCTCCTTCACTCCCGCCGTTATTCCCGGCCTGATCACCGCCCCCGGAGCCCGCCGTGTCGATACCGCTTTATCTTGAACGCTGCTTCGGCAACCGCTTCCTCAACCGCATCGCGCACAAGGCGGCGTTCGCCCTCGCGATGGCGCTGTGCCTGCTGTGGTCCGCCGCCTCGGCCCTGCGCCCGCCGACGGCGCCGCCGCCGGTCGCGAGCTTCCACGAATGGCCGAGCCAGTGGGACGGCGCCGCGCTGCGGCCGATGGCGCTGGGCGCGGTCGAGCAGCGCTTTGCCGAGCGCTTCCCCGGCGCCATCGCCCGCCTGACCGACGGCCGGCAGACCGTGGTGCTGCGCCAGGTGAATGCGCCCACCCGCATGCTTCATCCGGCCGCCGACTGCTACCGGGCCCTCGGTTTTCGCATCGGCGAGACGCGGCTGGAACGCGATCCGCAGGACCGACTGTGGCGTTGTTTCGTCACCCAGGGCCCCGACGGACGAAAGTTGCGGGTCTGCGAGCGCATCGTCGATGCCGAGGGCACGGCTTTCACCGACACTTCAGCCTGGTACTGGGCGGCGGCCGGTGGCCGGTCCAAGGGGCCGTGGCAGGCCGTCACCCTGGCACGGCCGATCGCATTCGAGTGATTGAGAGACATTTTTTGAAGAAAGCGCTGCTCTTCCTGCTCTTCGGGTTGCTGGCCCTGGTGCTGACCGCCGCAGTCGCCATCTACCTGGTCGTGAAGCTGGCGCTGGCCCCCGGTCCTGGCGAGTGGCCGACCCGTATCAAGGCGGGGCCTTTCGCGCTCGATGTCGGCGTCCCCACGGCGATCCGGCTCGCCACCTCCTCCTGGTTCGCGCCCCGGCTGGCCGGCCGCACCTTCCAGACCGGGCACGGCCCGGTGCGGGTCGGCTGGAACGAAGCCGCCGCCACCCTCGAGCTGGACTGCGCGCCCTGCATGGCCGAGGTGCCGGCGCTCGGCAACACGCCCCTGCGCCTGGACAACCTGCGCTTCACCGCGCGCCGCGATGCCGGCTCCCTCAATGGCGTGCTCGAAGCCACGCCGGCCGCGACCACCGTGTCCAGCGTGGCGGGCGACAACGTGCTGCGCGCGCGGTGGGACGGCAAGCTCACACAGAAGTCCCTGCAGATCCACATCGATGCGCCCGAGGCGCCGATCGCCCGCTGGTACAGCGTACTGGCGCCCGCCATCCCCGAGCTGCAGCGGGCCAAGATCAGCGGCACGCTGGCGCTGCGCGCCCAGCTCGACCTGCCGGTGAACCATCTCGCGCTGCATCCGCGCATCGAGCAGTTCAGCGTCGAGGGCCTGGGCACCGAGGCCCTGCTCGACGCGCGCACCAGCTGCGGCCCGCCGAGCCGGCTGGCCCCCGACAGCTGGCTCGCGCGCGCGGTGATCGCGGCCGAGGACCAGCGCTTCTTCAGCCACCCCGGCTACGACCTGACCGAGCTCACGGCCGCCCTGGACGTCAACCAGAAAGCCGGCCAGGTCGAGCGCGGCGGCAGCACCCTGAGCCAGCAGCTGGCGCGACTGGTCGTGACCGGCAGCGAGCGCAGCGCCGAGCGCAAGCTGCGCGAGCTGCTCTACGCGGTGGAGATGGAGCAGACGCTGGGCAAGCCCCGCATCCTGCAGCTCTACCTCGACAACGCGCCCTGGGGTCCGGGCGGCCTGTGCGGCGCCGAGGCGGCGGCGCGGCGCTACTTCAAGCGCAGCGCCCGCAACCTGGAGCCGGCCCAGGCCGTCTGGCTTGCCTCGATGCTGAACAACCCAGGCGCCGCACTCGACAAATGGCAGCGCGACGGGCGCATCGACGGAGAGCGCGCCAAATGGGTGGCCGAGGGACTGCGCGGCCTCACCCGCGGCCAGCGCGAGTCGCTGCAGAGGAACATCGCCGCCGCACGCTTCGCACCGCCGCCCTGAAGCGGGCGCCGCCCGCACCAAGTCGGCGCGCGCAGCCCCGCCCCGAGCCGGGGGGCTGCTGGCATCCATCTTGCGATGCCGGTATCGATGGATGCTGTCACCGCCCTCCCGCCCGCGGCCGTCGAGATCGTGGCTCTCAGCAAGCGCTACGCGGGCAGCGCGCCGCCTGCCGTCGACCAGATCGACCTGCGCATCGCCAGCGGCAGCTACTGCTGCCTGCTCGGCCCCTCGGGCTGCGGCAAGAGCACCACGCTGCGCATGGTGGCAGGCCACGAGTCGGTGACCAGCGGAGACATCCTGCTGGACAACCGCAACATCACCCACCTGCCGGCCGCGGCCCGCGGCACGGCCATGATGTTCCAGAGCTTCGCCCTCTTTCCGCATCTCTCCGCGCTCGACAACGTGGCCTTCAGCCTCAAGATGAAGGGCGTCTCGAAGGTCGAGCGCCAGCGCCGCGCCGGGCAGCTGCTGGAGCGCGTCGCCATGGGGCACCTGGCGCAGCGCAAGCCGGGGGAGCTCTCGGGCGGGCAGCAGCAGCGCGTGGCACTGGCGCGCGCGCTGATCACCGAGCCGCGCGTGCTGCTGCTCGACGAGCCCCTGTCCGCGCTCGACCCTTTTCTCCGCATCCAGATGCGCGCCGAGCTGCGGCGCTGGCAGAAGGAGCTGGGCCTGACCTTCATCCACGTCACGCATTCGCAGGAAGAGGCGATGGCGCTGGCCGACACCATGGTGGTGATGAACCACGGGCTGATCGAGCAGGTGGGCACGCCGCACGCGGTCTACAACCACCCGGCCAGCGAGTTCGTCGCGCGCTTCATGGGCGGGCACAACGTTCTGGACACGCCCGGCGGGCTGATCGCGGTGCGCAACGACCACATGCACATCGCGCCGGAGGGCGGCGACGCCGGCCTCGCGGCCCGCGTCACCGACGTGGAATACCAGGGCACCTATGTGCTGATCGGCCTGCAGCTCGCCGACACGGCGCCCGAGCGCAGCGGCGTCTCGGTGCTGCTGCCGGAGAAGACCTTCGCCGCGCATCCCTACACGGCCGGCGACGGGGTGCGCCTCTCGTGGTCACCGTCCGATGCGCGCGCGCTGGGCCCCGGTGCCGTCCGCCCCCAGGGCGAACCGCCTGCCGGGCCGGTATCGCGGCCCGCGCCCTTGTCCGCGCTCGCGGCAATGGCGGCCTGACTCCCATTCATCCAGTTCATCACCGCGCCATCAGGAGCCAAACCATGTCCGAACCCATCGACTCGACCACCGGCAAAGGCGTGCAGCGCCGCACCCTGCTTCAGGGCACGGCGGGCATCCTCGCTGCCGGCGTGTTCCCCGCCATCCACGCGCAGGAGAAGATCGTGCTGCGCTACCTCGGCACCGCGGTCAACCAGGACAAGGCGATCGCCGAGAAGTTCAAGGCCGACACCGGCATCGAGATCCAGTACGTGGCCGTCACCACCGACGACGTCACCAAGCGCGCCGTGACCGCGCCCAACAGCTTCGACCTGATCGACACCGAGTACTTCTCGCTGAAGAAGATCGTCCCCACCGGCAACCTCAAGGGCATCGACACCAGGAAGATCAGGAACGCCGACAAGATCACCTCGCTCTTCACCAAGGGCGAGGTGGGCGGCAAGAAGGTCGGCGACCAGGGCACGGCGCCGAAGAAGGTGATCTTCCTCGAGGGCGAGAAGAGCAAGGTGTTCGCCAAGTCGCCGACCCAGTTCATGTCGCTGATCCCGACGGTCTATAACGCCGATACGCTGGGCATCCGGCCGGACCTGATCAAGCGCCCGATCGACACCTGGGCGGAGCTGCTCAACCCGGAGTTCAAGGGCAAGACCGCGATCCTCAACATCCCCTCCATCGGCATCATGGATGCGGCGATGGTGGTGGAGGCCAAGGGCATCCACAAGTACGCCGACAAGGGCAACATGACCAAGGCCGAGATCGACCTCACGATCAAGACCCTTATCGAGGCCAAGAAGGCCGGCCAGTTCCGCGCGCTGTGGAAGGACTTCAACGAGTCGGTCAACCTGATGGCCTCGGGTGAGGTCGTGATCCAGTCGATGTGGTCGCCCGCGGTGACGGCCGTGCGCACCAAGGGCATCGCCTGCAACTTCCAGCCGCTCAAGGAGGGCTACCGCGCCTGGGCCGCGGGCTTCGGCCTGCCGGCCACGCTCTCGGGCAGGAAGCTCGACGGGGCCTACGAGTTCATCAACTGGTTCCTGGACGGCTGGGCCGGCGCCTACCTGAATCGGCAGGGCTACTACAGCGCGGTGCTGGAGACCGCGAAGGCGAAGATGGAGCCGTACGAGTGGGCCTACTGGATGGAGGGCAAGGCCGCGACGCAGGACATCAAGAGTCCCAATGGCGAGCTGCTGGCCAAGACCGGTGCGGTGCGCGACGGCGGCAGCTACGAGCAGCGCATGGGCGGCATCGCCTGCTGGAATGCCGTGATGGACGAGAACGAGTACATGGTGCGCAAGTGGAACGAGTTTGTGGCTGCCTGACCTTGGCTCGCCCCCAGGTCGCTGCGCACTTCGTGTCGCGACTCCCACCCCCGACCGGGGGCAACACCAGCGGCCCGGCAAAGCCGGATCCGCGGTGTTCCCCGAAAAAGCCGCCTCTCGTCAGAACATGAGTTCTCCCACCAGCGCGCACAGCGCCACCATGCCCGTGCACGCCATCAAGCCCTGGTGGCAGGCCGCGCCCTTCGCGGCGGTCTTCCTGCTCTTCTTCCTGACGCCGCTGGCGCTGATCGCGATGGTCAGCTTGTGGAACTTCAACGAGTACGAGCTGATCCCGGCGCTCACCCTGCGCAACTACGCCAGCGTCTTCGAAGGCTGCTCGCACCTCACCGACAACGGCGACTTCTGCGTCACGCTCTCCACCTACCTGAGCACGCTCAAGTTCTGCCTGCTGGTCTGGGCGATCACGCTGGCCGTCGGCTTCGCGGTCGCCTACTTCCTCGCCTTCCACGTGCGCTCGCCGGGCATGCAGACCCTGCTGTTCGTGCTATGCACAGTGCCCTTCTGGACCTCGAACGTGATCCGCATGATCTCGTGGGTCCCCCTGCTCGGGCGCAACGGGCTCGTCAACCAGGGCCTGGTGGGGGTGGGCCTTGTCGATGCGCCGGTCGAATGGCTGCTGTTCTCGGACTTCTCCGTGGTGCTGGCCTTCGTGCACCTCTATACGATGTTCATGATCGTGCCGATCTTCAATTCGATGATGCGCATCGACCGCTCGCTGCTCGAAGCCGCCAGCGACGCCGGTGCCTCGGGCTGGCAGACGCTTTGGAACGTGGTCGTGCCGCTCTCGCGCACCGGCATCCTCATCGGCTCGATCTTCGTCATCACCATCGTGATGGGCGACTTCGTCACCATCGGCGTGATGGGCGGCCAGCAGATCGCCTCGGTCGGCAAGATCATCCAGGTCCAGACCTCCTACCTCCAGTTCCCGCTGGCGGCGGCCAACGCCATGATCCTGCTGGCGGTGGTGCTGATGATCATCTGGGGCTTGACGCGGCTGGTGGACATCCGCAAGGAACTCTGATGCGCAGCGCCCCGCTCGGCGAACAGCGCCCCCCGGGCTTCTGGCCGCTGGCGATCGTGTTCGCGCTCTTCGTGCTCTTCCTCTACGGGCCGATGATCACCATCTTCGTGCTGAGCTTCCAGGGGTCCGAAGGCGGCCTGACCTTTCCGCTGCGCGGCGTCTCGCTGCACTGGTTCCACAAGCTCGCCGAAGGCCTGGGCACGGTGGACATCGGCGCGGCCTTCCGGCGTTCGCTGATGCTGGGCACGGTGGTCATGCTCTTCACCGTCGCGCTCTCGGTGCTCGCGGGCCTGGCTTTCCGCAAGAAGCTCCGGGGCGGCAACGCGCTCTTCTTCGTCACGGTGGCGAGCCTGATCATGCCCTCCATCATCGTGTCGCTGGGGATCGGGCTGCAGTTCCGCCTGCTCGACAGCGGCATCAAGGGCGCGCTCGCGGCACTCGAGGCCGACGGCGCGCTCGAGAACTGCGGCACCGCGCTGGGCCTGCTCAGCTCCGCGCTGGGAGCGCACCTCACCTGGACGCTGCCCTTCGGCCTCCTGATCATGTTCGCGGTCTTCAACCGCTTCAACCCCGCCTATGAAGAGGCCGCGCGTGACCTCGGCGCGACGCCCTGGCAGAGCTTCCGGCATGTGGTGCTGCCGCTGATCGGGCCGTCGATCGTCGGCATCGGGATGTTCGGCTTCACGCTCAGCTGGGACGAGATCGCACGCACCTCGCAGGCGATCGGCGACGTCAACACCCTGCCGCTGGAACTGCAGGGCCTGACCTCGACCGTTACCACACCCGCCATCTATGCACTGGGGACGGTGACTACAGTCGTCTCCTTCGCGGTGATGGCAATCGCGCTCGGCACCGCGGCCTGGCTGCGCCGGCGCGCCACGCGCCAGCGACCCTGATGCCGATGACCATGAGCCGCACGGCCGCCGGAAGGCGGATGGCACCGCAGCCGAAGGCGAAGGCGAAGGAACTCCAGTGGGCCGCCTGCTGATCATCAATCCCAATACCTCGGCGACGGTGAGCGCGCTGCTGCAGCGCCATGTTCAAGGCGAGGTCAGCCCGGCCCTGAAGGTGCACACCGTCACCGCGCGCTTCGGCGCGCCCTACATCGCCAGCGAGGCCAGCTACGCGGTGGCGCAGCACGCCGTGCTCGACGCCTGGGCTGCGGCGGTGGAGCGCGGCGAACGGCCCGACGCGGTGCTGATCGGCTGTTTCGGCGATCCGGGACTGTTCGCCCTGCGCGAGAACTGCGGCGTGCCGGTGGGCGGCCTCGCGCAGGCCGCCTTCTCGGCTGCGGCCGGGTACGGGCGCTTCGCGGTGGTGACGGGCGGCGAGCGGTGGCGGCCAATGCTCGAACGCCTCGCCCTGGGACTCGGCCATGCGGCGTCGCTGGCCGGCATCCACACGGTGGCGCAGAGCGGCGCCGAGCTGGCCGCCGACCCGGCGGGCGCCCACGCGCTGCTGACCGCCGCCTGCCTGGAGGCGGCGGCCCGCTTCGGGGCCGAGGCGGTGATCCTGGGCGGCGCCGGACTGGCCGGCCTGGCTGCGGCCATCGCGCCCCGGCTCCCGGTGCCGCTGATCGACAGCGTGAGCGCGGGCGCGCGATGGGCCATCGAGGCCGGGCGCACCGCCTCCGGTCCATCCTGCGCAGGCATCGACGTGGCGTGGCAGGGCGTGTCCTGGGAGCTCGAGGCGCTCGCGGGCCGGCATCCACACCCCTGACGCGGTCGTCGACTCCATGCCACCATGCCGCGGATGAGCACTGCCCACTCCCCACACCATGTCGTACCCGTCTCGCTCGCCCGCCCGCGCGGCATCGACCAGATCGTCGCCGGCGTCTCCACCAGCGACGGTGACGGCGTCAAGCTCACGCGCGTGCTGCACCAGCCGCTGCAGCAGCGGCTCGACCCGTACC
>NZ_LMTS01000076.1:58266-86603 GCF_001541225.1 Variovorax sp. WDL1
TCGACGCCTTCGGCAGCGACAACCCCGGCGACTACATCGGCGGTTTTCCCAGCCACCCGCACCGCGGCTTCGAAACCGTCACCTACATGATCGCGGGCCGCATGCGCCATCGCGACAGCGCCGGCCACGAGGGACTGCTGGCCAACGGCGGCGTGCAGTGGATGACCGCCGGCCGCGGCCTGGTGCACAGCGAGCTGCCCGAGCAGGAGGAAGGGCTGATGGAAGGCTTCCAGCTCTGGCTCAACCTGCCGGCCAAGGACAAGATGCGTGAGCCCTGGTACCGCGACATCCAGAGCGAGGAGATCCCGGAGCTCGTGACGCCGGCCGGCGTGCGCGTGCGCGTGATCGCGGGCGAGAGCCACGGCATCGCGGGCGCGGTACAGCGCGCGCACACCGAGCCGCTCTACATCGACCTCACGCTGCCGCCGGGCACCGAGTTCGCCCAGCCGCTGGCGCCGGACCGCAATGCACTGGTCTATGTGTTCCGCGAGTCGCTCTACATCGGGAGCAGCGAGATCCCGACCAAGCGCATGGCCATCCTCGCCAACGAAGCGGAAAGCGACGGCGTGCTGCTTCGCGCGCCGGCCTCCAACCACAGCCCGGCGCGGGCGTTGCTGATCGCGGGCAAGCCACTGCACGAGCCCATCGCGCAGTACGGTCCCTTCGTCATGAACACGCGCGAGCAGTTGACGCAGGCGATGCACGATTTCCAGAGCGGAAAGCTCGGCTGATCGCGCCAGGGCAAGCCGTGTAGTCATGCACCTACGGCAGCTCGCGTGCGCCGGGGTGCTCCGCCCGCGCCGGGCGCTGCGTAGATTGAGACGATGACCGAAGTCCGCAAAGGCCAGGCGCCACCGCCCATCGAGCGCACCGAGTTCCACGATCGCTTCATGCAGACCTACCGCGATCCGGCGTTCCAGGCCGAGTCGGAGGCGCTGGCGCGCATCGAGGTCATCGCGTGGGAGGCCTACCAGCAGGGCCGCAAGGCCCCGGTGACGCGCAAGGCCGGCCCCGGCCATGCAGACCCCGACTACGAGCTTTCCATCGAGTGGCTCGAAGCGAAGGAGCGCATCGAACGCGCGCAGGCGGCCTGGTCCGGTCCGGGGACGAAGTCGCGTGTGCTGCTGATCAACGGCTCGCCGCGCAACGACGGCACCTGCCCCGGCGAGATGTCGAAGACCTTCCGTCTGCTTGAACTGGCCCGTGAGGTGCTCGACGCACAGCAGTTCGACTGCGACGTACTGGATCTCAGCCGGCTGACGTCCGACTACGGCCGGCACATCCATCCGTGCAAGGGCTGCGTCTCCACCGCGATGCCGCTGTGCCACTGGCCCTGCAGCTGCTACCCGAACCATTCGCTGCGGCAGACCGGCGACTGGATGAACGAGATCTACGAACGCTGGGTCGCGGCCCACGGCGTCATACTCTTCACGCCGACGCATTGGTACCAGGCCACCAGCCCCCTCAAGCTGATGGCCGACCGCCTGGTCTGCGCCGATGGCGGCAACCCCGACCCTACGTCCACCCATGGCAAGAAGGCCGAAGAGGCCAAGGCCATCGAGCTCAAGGGCTGGGGCTATCCCAAGCACCTGGCTGGCCGCGCCTACGGCCTGGTGGTGCATGGCGACGTGGCCGGGGTCGCGAGCCTGCGGCGCAACCTCAGCGACTGGCTGGACTGGATGGGCCTGATCGACGCCGGGACGCAGGCGCGGCTGGACCGCTTCGTCGGCTACTACGAACCCTACGCCACCAGCCACGACGCGCTCGACCGCGACACCGGCCTGCAGGAAGAGGTGCGCAACGTCGCGCGCGCAGTCGCCCGTGCCGTGGCCGCGCTGCGCGACGGGCGGCTGCAACCACCGGACGCCGGCCTCGAGCCCCCGCGGCCCAAGTAGGCCCGGGGCGAAACGCACCGATATCTTTCTTTACATCGCCCTCACCCCGGCGCGACGGGGGCGATACAGGGCGCTTCCACACTTGCCTCACCTGCCGCGGTATCGGCAGGCTTCTTCGAAAGGAAGCACTCTCATGATCTCGTCTCGTCACACAAAGCTCATGGCCGGCCTGATCGCCTCGGCCGCCTTCGCCTGCAGCACCAGCTTCGCGCAGGGCTCCCCGGCCTCGACGGCCGCTCCCACCACGAGCGCACAGGCCGCCCCGGCCGACGCCAAGACGTCGCGCGCCCACGCGGACCGCACCCAGCGCTTCGAGCGCATGCAGGCCAAGCGCACGCAAAGGCTGGGTGAGCTCAAGCAGAAGCTGCGTCTCGATGCCAGCCAGGAAGGCGCCTGGAACAGCTTCACCGCCGCGCAGCAGCGCCCGGCCCGCCCGGCAGGACAGCCCCGGATGGACCGCGCCGAGTTCGCGAAACTGACGACGCCGCAGCGCCTGGAGCACATGCAGGCGCGCCAGGCCGAGCGCAGCGCGCGCTTCGCACAACGCATCGAGGCCACGCGCAGCTTCTACGCAACCCTGTCGCCGGAGCAGCAAAAGACCTTCGATGCCGAAACCATGCACGCCGGGCATCGCGGCGGCCATGGCCACCGGCACCACGGCCCGCGCGAAGGCGCAAAGAGCTGAGCTCGGCACGCGCCCAACGAAAAAGCCCGCAGCGCTGCGGGCTTTTTTCGTGATCGACCTGGCGCTTACTGCGGCGTGCCGGTCCTGTCGGTCGGGTTGGTCGGCACTTCCGGCCGCTCGCCCCTTTCGCCGAAACGCGGCTTCACCTTGCGGGCATCCGCGCTCACGTCGGCACGCGTCATCGCGCCGGTGGGCCTGGGCATGGCGTTGGGCTGGCTGTTCACCGTGGTTGTCGCCTCGCCCTTGGGCACCGGGTTGTTGATGTTGTTACGGTTGTGGGCGCGCGCCTCGGCCCTCACCGCCTCGCGCGAGGCCGGCGCGCTGCCATCCGGCCGCTGGGTGGCGTTGGCCACGCCGCCCGGCACGCTCTTGGTGCTGGCTTGGCCGCCCTTGGCCGGGTCGGGCTGGGCGGGAACCGTGGTGGTCTGCGCGAAACCGGCGCCCGCCAGGCCCATCAGGCCGGTGAGCACCGTGCTGGCAATCAACGCTCTCTTCATGGTGATGTCCCCTTTCATAGGTCTAAGAACTGGAGCCCGTTGCGCGAACTCTGAGTTCAAAGTAGGCGGCCGTCGCGAGCCCCGATGTGGGGATCGGGCAGCCCCGCCTGTAGGAGCCTGCCGCCGCACGGCGCAGGCCGGCGAAGGAGGTGGCAAGCTCCTACAGCAAGGCCACACGCCTCGGCTTACAACTGTGCCTGTGAAGCCCTCCACCCCCGCTGCTGGCACGGCGACCACGCCCACTTCGCTCAAGGTCATGACGGTGAACACCCACAAGGGTTTCACTGCGCTCAATCGCCGGTTCATCCTGCCCGAGCTGCGCGAAGCCGTGCGCACCGTCGGCGCCGACGTGGTGTTCCTGCAGGAGGTGCTGGGCACCCATTCGCGCCACTCGCGCAAGATCGACAACTGGCCGGAGGCGCCGCACTACGAATTCCTGGCCGACACCATGTGGCCGCAGTTCGCCTACGGGCGCAACGCGGTCTATCCCCGCGGTCATCACGGAAACGCGGTGCTCTCGAAGTTTCCGATCGTCCACTTCAAGAACCACGACGTGTCGATCGTCGGACCCGAGAAGCGCGGGCTGCTGCACTGCGTGCTGCGGCTGCCTGGCCGCACGGTCGATGTGCACGCGATCTGCGCCCACCTGGGCCTGGCCGAGAACCACCGGATCCAGCAGCTCGAGCTGCTCTGCCACATCGTTCGCGACGAGGTGCCGCGCGACGCGCCGCTGATCGTGGCCGGCGACTTCAACGACTGGCGTGGCCGCGCGCACGGCATCCTCGAACAGGGCGCGTCGCTGCGAGAGGTCTTCGTGCACGCCCACGGCAGCGCCGCGAAGACCTTTCCCTCGCGCTTCCCGCTGCTGCCGCTGGACCGCATCTATGTGCGCAACGCGGGCGTGCACGCGCCGGTGGTGCTGCCGCGCAAGCCGTGGTCGCATCTCTCCGATCATGCGCCGCTGGTGGCGGAGATCGAGCTCTGAGCGCGAACGGGAGTCCTTCCATGGCCCAGCGCTGGACAAGCGGCAACCGCGTCGAGGTGCTCGAGAACGGCGAGCAGTTCTTTCCCCGCGTCTTCGAGGCCATCCGCAACGCCACGCGCGAGGTGATCGTAGAGACCTTCATCCTGTTCGAGGACAAGGTCGGCCTCGCGCTGCGCGAAGCCTTGCGAGAGGCAGCGCTGCGCGGCGTGAAGGTGGACCTGATGATCGACGGCTTCGGCTCGCCCGACTTGTCCGACGCGTTCATCCAGGGGCTCACCGCCGCGGGAGCTCGGGTGCGTGTGTTCGACCCGGGGCGCCGCTTCCTCGGCCAACGTCTCAACCTCTTTCGCCGCATGCACCGCAAGATCACGGTGATCGACGGGCGGCTGGCCTTCGTGGGCGGCATCAACTTCTCCGCCGACCACCTGATGGATTTCGGCCCCAAGGCCAAGCAGGACTACGCGGTCGAGCTCGAGGGGCCGATCGTCTCCGAGATCCACCGCTTCGTGCTTCACGCGATCGCCGTCGGCAACAAGGGCGCCAGCTGGTTCCGGCGCAGGCTCAGGGCGGCGCCTGCGCCGGCCAACGCGTCGGCCGGCGAGGCCGAGGTGCAGTTCGTCACGCGCGACAACCGCCGCCACACCAACGACATCGAGCGCCACTATCTCGCCGCCATCCGCAGTGCGCGCCAGCGAATCGTGATCGCCAACGCCTACTTCTTCCCGGGTTACCGCCTCATCAAGGCACTGCGCCGCGCAGCGCGGCGCGGCGTGGAGGTGAACCTGATCCTGCAGGGCGAGCCCGACATGCAGATCGTCAAGGTGGCGGCCAGCATGCTCTACCACCACCTGCTGCACGCCGGCGTGCATATCCACGAGTACTGCCAGCGACCGCTGCACGGCAAGGTCGCGCTGGTGGACGATCGCTGGAGCACCATCGGCTCCAGCAACCTCGACCCGCTGAGCCTGTCGCTCAACCTCGAAGCCAACGTGATCGTGCGCGACGCGGCTTTCGCCAGTCAACTCGGAGAAAAGCTGGAAGCCCTGATGCGGCATCACTGCAAGAAGGTCGACGCGGCCGAGCTCAGCGAATGGAGCGCCTGGCGGCTGGTGCGCAGCTTCTTCGTCTTCCACCTGCTGCGCTGGTATCCCTCGTGGGTCGGCTGGCTGCCGCGCCATGCGCCGCGCCTCCACCCACTGCCTGGCCAGGGCCCGCATGGCGGCGCGGCGCGAACGGACAACGCATGATGAGCGGCAGCGCGCGTCCCTCCTTGCCCGGCGCGCCGGGGCATGCGACTACGCGCGCGTGGTGGCACTGGCTCAAGCGAATCGCGACCTGGACCTTCTTCGGCCTGGTGGCCTGGCTGCTGGTCCACCAGGCACGCACCATCGACTGGGTCGAGGTGCTGCAGGCGGTGCGCGAGATCCCGCTGCCCGCGCTGCTGACCGCCCTGCTGCTGGCCGCGTGCAGCTTCGCGCTGTACAGCACCTACGACCTGCTGGGCCGGCACATGACGGGCCATGCCCTGGGCGCGCGCACGGTCATGGGCATCACCTTCATCAGCTATGCCTTCAATCTCAACCTCGGATCGCTGATCGGCGGCGTCGCCTTCCGCTTTCGTCTTTATTCGCGCCACGGCCTGAACAACGTCACCATCACGCGCGTGCTCGGCTTCAGCATGCTGACCAACTGGTTCGGCTACCTGGTGGTGGCGGGCGTCGCCTTCTTCTTCTGGCCGATGGCACTGCCGCCCGACTGGAAGATCGAGGCGGGTGGGCTGCGCGTCCTCGGCGCCACGCTGCTGGTGCTGGCGCTTGCCTATCTGATCCTGTGCGCGGTGGCGCGGGAGCACATCTGGAACGTCCGCGGGCATGAACTGCAGACCCCTGCGCTCGGCATGGCGCTGCTGCAGCTCGTGATGTCGTGCACCAACTGGGCGCTGATCGGCGGCGTGATCTGGTTCCTGCTCCAGCAGCAGCTGCCCTATCCGCAAGTGCTGGCGGTGCTGCTGGTCGCCGCAGTGGCCGGCGTGATCACGCATGTGCCCGCGGGCCTCGGCGTGCTGGAGGCGGTGTTCGTCGCGCTGCTGTCGCACCAGGTGCCGACCGACCGCCTGCTCGGCGCGCTGCTGGCCTATCGGGCGATCTACTACCTGCTCCCGCTTTGCATCGCCTCTGTCGCGTATTTCCTGACCGAGGTGCGCGCGCGGCAGCGCCGGCGCGCGGCCGACATCGGCCGACCCTGATGCATGTGGGGACGTACGGCAGCTGTATATTCATACAGTGGACGTCCAGCAAAAGCTTTCCATCCTCGCCGACGCTGCCAAGTACGACGCCTCGTGCGCTTCCAGCGGCGGCGCGCGCCGCGACTCGGTCGGCGGCCGTGGCATCGGCTCCACCGATGGCCAGGGCATCTGCCACAGCTTCACGCCGGACGGGCGCTGTGTCTCGCTGCTCAAGGTGTTGCTCACCAACTACTGCGGCTATGACTGCCTCTATTGCGTCAACCGCGTCAGCAGCAACGTGCCTCGCGCGCGCTTCACGGTCGACGAGGTCGTGGCGCTGACGCTGGACTTCTATCGCCGCAACTGCATCGAGGGGCTGTTCCTGAGCTCGGGGATCATCCGCAGCCCCGACTACACCATGGAGCAGGTGGTCGAGGTCGCGCGCGTGCTGCGCGAAACGCATGACTTTCGCGGCTACATCCACCTGAAGACCATCCCCGACGCGGCCCCCGAGCTGCTGCAGCGGGCCGGCCTGTACGCCGACCGCCTGAGCATCAACATCGAGCTGCCGACGGTGCAAGGGCTGGCCGCGCTCGCGCCCGAAAAGAACTCCCATGCCATCCGCCGCTCGATGGCGCGGCTGCGAACGCAGATCGACGAGTCCCGCGCCGAATCGCTCGAGGCAGCATCTGCCAAGCCCGTGTCCATGCCCGGTGTGCCGCCCCGGCGCAGCGCGCCCGCACCGTTCGCGCCCGCCGGGCAGAGCACGCAGATGATCGTCGGCGCGGATGCCACCGACGACCGCGCGATCCTGGCGACCAGTGCCGGGCTGTACGGCGCCTATGGACTGCGCCGCGTGTACTACTCGGCCTTCAGCCCCATCCCCGACGCCTCGCCTTCGCTGCCGCTGCAGGCGCCGCCTCTGGCGCGCGAGCACCGCCTCTACCAGGCCGACTGGCTGATGCGCTACTACGGCTTCTCGCACGAGGAGATCGTCCCCGCCTCGCACGGCATGCTCCGGCTCGACCTCGATCCCAAGCTCGCCTGGGCGCTTGCGCATCGCGAACGCTTTCCCGTGGACCTGAACCGCGCGCCACGCGAGATGCTGCTGCGCGTGCCGGGGCTGGGCGTGAAGGCCGTCGAGCGGCTGCTGGCCGCGCGGCGCGTGCGACGGCTGCGCAGCGAGGACCTGCGCCGGTTGCGCGTCTCGCTGGCGACGGTGATGCTGTTCGTCGTCACCGAGGATCATCGGCCCGGCCGCCATCTCGACGCCGTAGACATCGCCGCGCGCTTCAAGCCTGCGCCGGTTCAGGCCTCGCTGTTTTCCGGCTGAAGGCCTACAACACGGCTGCACGCTCGTTTCCTACCGTGCGACATGGCGCATCACCTCGTCACGCTGGCCAGCGAGACCGATTGGCCCGGCTTCCGCCGAGAGGCCCGCAGCCTGCTGGCCCGGCTCGTGCCTCCGGAGCACGTGAACTGGTGCACTCGCGAGGGAAGCACCCGCGAGCTCTTCGGCGAGGTGGTGCTCAAAGAGCACGGCGAGGACACCAGCGGCGGCGCACTTGTGGTGCCCGCATCCTTTGTCTCGCTGTGCGAATCCGTGATCCTGCATGTCGATCCGGCACGCTTCGCGCTGCTCTACCGGTTGCTGTGGCGCCTGGTGCACGAGCCCGGCCTGCGCCACGACCCGCTGGATGCGGAACGCTTGCGCGCTCGCCGCATGGCACAGGCGGTGCGCAGGGACATGCACCGCATGAAGGCGTTCATTCGATTCCGCACCGTCGAGGAGCCGGAGGCGGACGCCCCGCTGCACGTGGCCTGGTTCGAGCCCGAGCACCACATCGTGGAGGCGGTCGCGCCCTTCTTCGTGCAACGTTTCACCGGGATGCGCTGGGCCATCCTCACGCCCGAGTGCAGCCTGCGCTGGGACGGTGAAGCGCTCGAATACGGCCCAGGCACTTCGCGCGATCGGGCACCGCCACCGGACGCTGGCGAGCACCTGTGGCTCACCTACTACCGCCATGTCTTCAATCCGGCGCGCCTGAAGCTTGCCACCATGCAAAAGCACATGCCGCGCAGCTACTGGCACAACCTGCCCGAAGCCCCACTCATCGGCGCATTGGCAGGCGAAGCGGCATCGCGCAGCGAGCGCATGATCGAAGCCGCGCCGACCACGCCCATGCGCCGCATTCCGGCCGCCGCACGCGGCAGCAGATCGACGGAGGCTGACATGCCCGATCACACCAATCACCCCGATTCCGCCGTCTACCCCGACCCGCCCGAATTGCCCGACAACCCCCAGCAGGCATTGGAAGTGCTGAGCCAGGCGACGGACCGCTGCCGCGCGTGCCCCATCGGCGAACACGCCACCCAATCGGTGTTCGGCGAAGGTCCGGCCGCTGCCGCGGTGATGGTTGTCGGCGAGCAGCCGGGCGATCAGGAAGACCTGCAAGGCCGCCCCTTCGTGGGGCCGGCCGGCCGGCTGTTCGACAAAGCCGTGGCGGACCTGGGCTGGTCGCGCGACCGGCTGTACGTGACCAACGCCGTGAAGCACTTCAAGTTCGAGTTGCGCGGCAAACGCCGCATGCACAAGACACCGGCGCAGCGCGAGGTCGCCATCTGCCTGCACTGGCTCGAAGGCGAGATCGCCCAGGTGCGCCCGCATGCCTTCATCGCGCTCGGCGCCACCGCCGCGCGCGCCCTGCTCGGGCGACCGGTGCCGGTGATGCGCGAGCGCGGCCAATGGCACACCGATGCGCGCGGCCTGCCAGTGCTGGTCACGCTGCATCCATCGGCGCTGCTGAGGGGCGATCCGGAGCAGCGCGACTCCGCCTATGCCCAGTGGCTGCAGGACCTTGCTGTTGCAGACGAGTACCTCGACCCGCGCAAGCGCCGCACTCAGAAGCGGTAGAGGTAGCGCACCTTGTAGAAATCCTCGCCGGGGTTGGGCTTGCGGATTCCGGCATTGGAGAAGTGCTGGACACGCAGCGAAAGCTCGTGCTCCCCGCGCGCGCCGAAACTCCGCCCGACCGCCAACTGCTCGGTGAACTGGAAGCGGGTGCTGAAGCTGCGATCCGGCGTCTGGTAGCGGTCGTTCATCATGGTGGCCCCGATGCCGGCCTCGAGGAACCACGGCGAGGCTCCCTCCGCGAAGCGAAAGCGCCACACCGCGATCGCGCCCAGTTGAGAGTAGTTGTGATGGCCGTCCCCACCGGCCCTTGGCGCACGCCACTGGCTGAGAAACAAGTCCGCATAGCTCGTTACCTGAGTGCCCCAGAAGAGGTCCTGCCCGCCCCAGGGCAGGACTGCACCGATCGTCAGCGATCGGGTGCTGGTGCCGTTGTGCGGCGCACGGCCGGCATCGAAGTAGAAGGCGGGCGCGCGATCCTCGAAGGCGGACGCGGCGACGGAAAGCGACAAGAGACCGGCACACAGCAGAACCTTGGCGCAGGACGTGTTTTTATTGGGCATTCCAACGGCCTGGGAAGAAACGGAAACGGAAACGGCGCCTACCACCGACACCTTACAGGGGGCGGACGTGGCCAGGTCGCCGCGACAAATGAGACGAAATCTTCGCCGAAAATTTACCGCGATGCCACGGGCTCCGTCGATGGGCCTATAGTGGGTTTCAGCTTATCGTATGACGTTCATGTCCACAGCCTTCTCCCCCTCCTCCCGGTTCTTCAACCCGTTCATGCTATGGGCGGATGTGGCATTCAAGACCCAGGAGATGCTGCTGTACTCCAGCTCCGTGATCCGGCTGCGCACCGAGCGCATGGCCAGGGCCGGCCTCGCGCCCAGCGGTGCGGACCTGGCCGAGATGCAGCTCATGGGCCATGAGAAGCTGGCGGCGGCTACCGAGTCGGGCGCCGCGATTGCCAACCAGCTGCACAGCACCCAGTTCGCCCTCTTCAACCGCGCCGTGCGGCAATGGCTGGGCGGCGCCGTCGCGATGGCTTCGCTGGCCACCAGCACCACGCCGGCGCAGATCTCCACCCACGGCCGGGCGCTCGTCGGCGCAGCCACGCGCTCGGCCGCCACGCTGAGCCAGCTGTCGAGCGCCGGCGCGCGCATCGCGCAGCGCGGACTCAAGCCGATCCACGCCAAGGCGAGCGCCAACGCGCACCGGCTGGCGAGCCCACAGGCCTGAACGCGCCCCCGCGACTCGCATTCGTCAGGGCCGCTCAGGTACCAGCCTCAGCAGCGTGATTTCGGAGGGCGCGCCGAAGCGCTTGGGCGGACCCCAGTAGCCGGTACCGCGGCTGGTGTAGATCCACATCTCGCGCAGCCGGTGGAGCCCTGCGGTGAAGGGCTGCTGCAGCGGCACGAACAGGTTCCACGGGAAGAACTGGCCCCCGTGCGTGTGCCCCGAGAGCTGCAGCTGGTAGCCCGCGTCGGCGGCGGCTGGCGCGCTGCGCGGCTGGTGAGCGAGCAGCAGCCGGATGCGCACCAGCGGGGGCGCATCGTGCAGGGCGCGCAAGGGATCGCTGGCATGGGCGGCATCGAAATGCGCGGCGGTGTAATCGGTCACGCCGGCCACCAGCAAAGCGCTGTCGAACGCCTCCTCGTCGGTCTGCGCACCCTTCACGTTGCGCGTTTGCAGCACCACGTGTTCGTTGAGCAGCACGCGCAGGCCCAGGCGGCGCAGCTCGTCGATCCACGCGTGGGCGCCCGCGTAGTACTCGTGGTTGCCGGTCACCACGAACGTGCCGTGGCGCGCGCGCAGGTCGGCCAGCGGCGCCACATGCTCGCGCAGCTCGGCCACGGTGCCATCAACCAGGTCGCCGGTGATCGCGACCATGTCGGCGCCGAGCCGGTTGACGGCATCGACGATGCGCTGGAGGTAGCCGCGCCGGATGGTCGTCCCGACATGGATGTCGCTGAGCTGGGCGATGGTGAAGCCCTCGAGGCCCGCCGGCAGGTCACGGATCGGCACTTCCACGCGCACCACGCTGGCGGTGCGCCGGGCGTTGAAGAAGCCGATCAGCGAGACCAGCGTCGCCATGAAGGGCACCGCCGCAGCACTCCAGGCCTGCGAGCGGGGGCTGTCGAAGGCCCACCCACCCAGGACGGCAACGATCCAGCCCAGCAGCAGGCCGAGGTCGCGAACCAGGGTCAGGACGAACATCGAGGAGAACCAGCCCATGCTGAGCAGGCCGAGCCATTTCCAGCCGTCCGACAAGGGCGCGCGCCTGCCGATGCCGCGGGCACCGACGAAGGGCAGCGGCATGGTGGCGGCAGACAGCACCAGCAGTGCCAGCAGCAGCGGCCAGGCGCCGGTGAGCAGGGCCAGTGCAGGCAGCAGCCGCAGGCCGATATAGGCATGCAGCAGTGTGACGAGGAGGGTGATTGGGCGAAGCGGCATCGAGGCCTTGCACGGTACCAGCAGGACGCAAGGAGCGCATGTGGGCGCTGCCCCTGCCACATTCAAGGCGCGTGCCAGCAAGCAATGAAGCGGCGGCGAAGCGATCGCTCCACGCCCGAACCATGGCCGGCCAGTCCTGGGTGAAACTGAACTTCAGGCGGCACCCTGCCGCCGGCGCTGCATCAGTCGCTGCTGCTGCGCGCCGCGGCCTGCTGCTCCGCCATGCGCGGACCACCGGCGTTCGCGAAATCGACATTGGAAGGCCAGACGAACACGGCCCGCGACGCGACACCGTTGAACACCGTCAGGGGTTGCCGCAGGGTGACCCCGCCCAGGGTGGCGTCGACCTCGTAGGCGCCGGGATCGAGCCGCGCCAGCATGAAAGGTGCCCCCGCGACTGCCTGCATGACCGGGCGGCCGGTATAGCGCTCGCGCACCACCACCGTCACGTCGTCCGGCACGTCGCCCGGCTTCGCTCGGCTGACCGAGAACTCCAGCGTGGCCGCCCAGCGCGGCGACACCATGCGCATGAACGCCGCCTCGGCGCTGCTCTTGCCGCCGCACATGTACTCGATGCCTTGGGTCATCAGGATCGGCGGGTTCGACGGCAGTGCCTGCGCCGAAGTCCACGCCCCCAGGAAGACCAATGCCGCCAGGGGCCACCCGAACCGGTTCGGTTTCATCGCTTCTGTCCTCGCTCCAAAAAACGGCGTCCAATCCGCCGAAATTCTTGCTTAGCAAAAGTCGGGCTAGGTATAGCGTTTACGCGAAGTTCGGCGCCGGCTGGGCCCGAATGGTCTCCTACACGTCGATATTCGAGGCCCTCAGCGCGTTCTGCTCGATGAACTCCCGCCGCGGCTCGACCTCGTCGCCCATCAGCATCGTGAACACGCGGTCGGCCTCGATCGCATCGTCGATCTGCACTCTGAGCAGGCGACGCACGCTGGGATCCATGGTGGTTTCCCACAGCTGCGCGGGGTTCATCTCGCCCAGGCCCTTGTAGCGCTGGCGCGAGGTGGCGTTCTCGGCCTGGCCGATCAGCCAGCGCATGGCCTCGCGGAAATCGCCGACCTTCTCTTCCTTGGCCTTCTCGCCCTCACCGCGGCGAACGACGGCGCCCTCGCCGAGCAGGTCGCGGAAGGTCTTGGCGGCCTCGGCCAGCGCGGCGTAGTCGGCGCCATGCACGAAGTCTTGCGTGATCACGCTGCTCTTGATGTTGCCGTGGTGGCGCCGGCTGATGCGCAGGAGCGGCTTGTCGGTGCGCGCATCGAACTCGCTGGCCACCTCGGCCGGCACGCCGGTGGCGCTGAGTTCGCGCAGCTTCGCCTGCAGCGCGACCGCCGAGGCCTCTGCAGCAGGAGTGGTGTCCAGGTCGAGCGAGACGCCGTCCGCGATGGCACGCAGCGCCTCGGCATCGAGGAAGTTGCCCAGGCGCGCGATCACCGCCTCGGCCAGCTGATGCTTGCGGGCGAGCTCGGCCAGGGTCTCGCCGCCGAGTGTCGTCGGCTTGTCGCCGCCCGTCTGGATGCTGGCGTCCTTGAGGGCGACCTTCAGCAGGAAGGCGTCGAGCGCCGGCCCGTCCTTGAGGTACTGCTCCTCCTTGCCGACCTTCACCTTGTAGAGCGGCGGCTGGGCGATGTAGATGTGGCCGCGTTCGACCAGCTCGGGCATCTGGCGATAGAAGAACGTCAGCAGCAGCGTGCGGATGTGGGCACCGTCGACGTCCGCGTCGGTCATGATGATGATGCGGTGGTAGCGCAGCTTGGCGACGTTGAAGTCGTCGGCCCCGCCGCCCGCAGTGGTCGCACCCGCGCGGCCGATGCCGGTGCCCAGTGCCGTGATCATGGTCAGGATCTCGTTGCTGGTCAGCAGCTTCTCGTAGCGCGCCTTCTCGACGTTGAGGATCTTCCCGCGCAGCGGCAGGATGGCCTGGAACTTCCGGTCTCGTCCCTGCTTGGCCGAGCCGCCGGCGGAGTCGCCCTCGACCAGGTAGACCTCGCACAGGGCCGGGTCCTTCTCCTGGCAGTCGGCCAGCTTGCCCGGCAGGCCCATGCCGTCGAGCACGCCCTTGCGGCGCGTCATCTCGCGCGCCTTGCGGGCCGCCTCGCGCGCACGCGCGGCCTCGACGATCTTGCCGCAGATGATCTTGGCGTCGTTGGGGCGTTCCTGCAGGTAGTCGCCGAGCAGCCGCCCGACGATGTCCTCCACCGGCGCACGCACCTCGCTGGAAACCAGCTTGTCCTTGGTCTGGCTGGAGAACTTCGGCTCGGGCACCTTCACGCTGAGCACGCAGCACAGGCCCTCGCGCATGTCGTCGCCGGTGACCTCGACCTTGGCCTTCTTGGCGAGCTCGTTTTCCTCGATGTATTTGTTGATCACCCGCGTCATCGCGGCGCGCAGGCCGGTGAGGTGGGTGCCACCATCACGCTGCGGGATGTTGTTGGTGAAGCACAGCACCTGCTCGTTGTAGCCGCTGTTCCACTGCATCGCGACCTCGACGCCGATGTGCGTGCCGGGGATGCCACCGTAGGTATCGGCCGGCCGCTCTCCGGCCGCGTAGAACACGTTGGGGTGCAGGATCGTCTTGCCCTTGTTGATGAACTCGACGAAACCCTTGACGCCGCCGGCCCCGGAGAAGTCGTCCTCCTTGCCGGTGCGCTCATCGAGCAGCCGGATGCGCACGCCGTTGTTGAGGAAGCTCAGCTCGCGCAGCCGCTTGCTGAGGATCTCGTAGTGGAAGTCGGCGTTCTCCTTGAAGATCTCGGTGTCGGGCAGGAAGTGCACCTCGGTGCCGCGCTTCTCCGTATCGCCTGTGATCTTCATCGGCGACACCTCGACGCCGTTCACCGCCTCGACGATGCGGTTTTGCACGAAGCCCCTGCTGAACTCGAGCACGTGAACCTTGCCGTCGCGCCGCACAGTGAGTCGCAGCATCTTGCTCAGCGCATTCACGCAGCTCACGCCCACGCCGTGCAGGCCGCCCGAGACCTTGTAGCTGTTCTGGTTGAACTTGCCGCCGGCGTGCAGCTCGGTCAGCGCGATCTCGGCGGCCGAGCGCTTGGGCTCGTGCTTGTCGTCCATCTTGACGCCGGTCGGGATGCCGCGGCCGTTGTCCACCACCGAGATCGAGTTGTCGGTGTGGATGGTGACGATGATGTCGTCGCAATAGCCCGCCAGCGCCTCGTCGATGGAGTTGTCGACCACCTCGAAGACCAGGTGATGCAGCCCGGTGCCGTCCGAGGTATCTCCGATGTACATGCCAGGGCGCTTGCGCACCGCCTCCAGGCCCTCGAGGATCGTGATGGAGCCTTCGCCGTAGGTGTCAGCGGCGGGGGGTGTCACTTCGATCGGAATGGCGCTCTCGATCTCGGGGGTGTAGACGGGCTCGGTGTGCGGCACGTCCGGCTTGTTGTCTTCGCTCATCAGGATCTTTCTCTCTCGGAACCGGGTTTATTCGTCTCTTCAAAGACCAAGCCCGCGGAATGCCGCGGGCGATCTCGTCACTCCCTGCCAAATGCCGTCAGATGCGCATCGGCATGACGACGTACTTGAACGAAGCGTTCTCGGGAATCGTCATCAGCACCGAGCTGTTGGAATCGGCGAGGTCCAGCTTCACCATGTCCTGGCCCATGTTGGCCAGCGCGTCGATCAGGTAGCTCACGTTGAAGCCGATCTCGATGGCGTCGCCGCCGTAGTCGATGTCGAGTTCGTCCTGGGCTTCTTCCTGCTCGGCGTTGTTGGAGGCGATTCGCAAAGTGCCGGGCTCGATGTTGAGGCGCACGCCCTTGAACTTCTCGCTGGTCAGGATCGCGGTGCGCTGCAGGCTGGCCAGCAGCGTCGCGCGGCCCAGCGTTACAGAGTTCTTGTGGTTCTTGGGAATCACCCGGTTGTAGTCCGGGAACTTGCCTTCCACGAGCTTGGTGACGAATTCCATGCCCTCGAAGGCGAACTTGGCCTGGTTGTTGGCGAACTGCATCTCGATCGCGCCCTCGGCATCCGACAGCAGGCGCTGCATTTCCAGCACCGTCTTGCGCGGCAGGATGACTTCCTGGCGCGGTACTTCGACGTCGAGCATGGCGGAGGCGAAGGCCAGGCGATGGCCGTCGGTGGCCACCAGGCTCAGCTGCTTGCCTTCCGCCACGAACAGGATGCCGTTCAGGTAGTAGCGGATGTCGTGCACCGCCATCGCGAAGGACACCTGGCTCAGCAGGTCCTTCAGGGTCTTCTGCGGCACGCTGAACACGGGGCCGAAGTTGGCTGACTCCTGCACCAGCGGGAAGTCCTCGGCTGGCAGCGACTGCAGCGTGAACCGGCTCTTGCCGCCCTTGAGCACCAGCTTGCTGGCGCTCGACTCCAGGCTTACGGTCTGGTCGGCCGGCATGGTGCGCAGGATGTCGATCAGCTTGCGAGCGCCGACGGTGGTGGTGAAGTTGCCGTCGTCACCGCCGAGCTCCGCATGGGTGCGGATCTGGATCTCAAGGTCGCTGGTCGTCAGCTGCAGGCGGGGGCCGGTCTTGCGAATCAGCACGTTGGCAAGGATCGGAAGCGTGTGCCGTCGTTCCACGATGCCCGCCACCGACTGCAGGGCGGCGAGGACTTTATCTTGTGTAGCCTTCAAAACGATCATGACTTACCTCTTCCTTTATTTCTTTAATTCAAATTAGTAGTAGTAGATAAGGGACGGGCCCCGCTGTGGACAGGGCGATTTTCCGCTTTGCCGACAGCCACTTGCCGTCGCCGGCAGCCTGTGTGCAGGCATGCTTCCGTGGTGTCGCGCCAAGGCGCACAACTTCCGGTTGCGCGACTCGCCTGTGGACAACAGCCTGCTTGTGCCGGAACTTTCCCCAGAGTTGTCCTTTGACAGGCCTCGATGAATCTGCGATGACAAGGCATGCATCAGCCCTTGAGGGTTTGTTCCAGCACGTGCAGTTGCTGGTTGAGCTCGGTGAGCTGTTGGCGCTCGCCGGAGATCTTGCGCACGGCGTGCAGCACCGTCGTGTGGTCGCGGCCGCCGAACAGTTCGCCAATCTCGGGCAGGCTTTTCTGAGTCAGCTCCTTGGCCAGGTACATTGCGATCTGGCGCGGACGGGCGATCGAGGCCGGCCGCTTCTTCGAGTACATGTCAGCGACCTTGATCTTGTAGTAGTCGGCCACGGTCTTCTGGATGTTCTCGACCGAGATCTGCCGGTTCTGGATCGACAGCAGGTCGCGCAGCGCCTCGCGCGCCAGGGCGATCGAGATTTCCTTCTGGTTGAAGCGCGAGTAGGCGAGGATCTTGCGCAGCGCGCCTTCGAGCTCACGCACGTTGGAGCGCACGTTCTTGGCCACGAAGAAAGCCACTTCCTCGGGCATCTCGGCGTTCTCGGCGCGCGCCTTGTTGATCAGGATTGCCACGCGCATCTCGAGCTCGGGCGGCTCGATCGCCACCGTGAGCCCGGAATCGAAGCGCGAGACTAGCCGTTCGTGGATGTCTGACAGCCCCTTCGGGTAGGTGTCGCTGGTCATGACGATGTGCGACTTCTTGGCAAGCAGGGCCTCGAAGGCATTGAAGAATTCTTCCTGCGTCCGGTCCTTGTTGGCGAAGAACTGGACGTCGTCGATCAGCAGCAGGTCGAGCGAGTGATAGCGCTCCTTGAACTCATCGAATGTCTTGCGCTGATACGCCTTGACCACATCCGATACGAATTGCTCGGCGTGGATGTAGAGAACTTTGGCGTCGGGGCGGTCGGAGAGCAGGCGGTTGCCCACCGCATGCATCAAGTGGGTCTTGCCCAGGCCGACGCCGCCGTAGATGAAGAGCGGATTGTAGAGATGCCCCGGCATGCCGGCCACGTGCATGGCGGCGGCGCGCGCCATCCGGTTGGCCGTGCCCTCGACCAGCGTGTCGAAAGTCAGGCCCGAGTTGAGCCTGTTCTTGAAGGCGCCGCCGGACGGATCCTCCCCGGGGCCGGCCACGTCGCGCGGCACATCGGTCTCGAAGGTCACGGCCATCGACACAGGCCGGGCAACGATTTCCCTGGGAGCAAGCGCTAACTCGATGATCACCGGCTGACCGTAGAGCTTCTCGGCCATGGCTGCAATCTTGCCTGCGTACTGAGCCCGGATCCAGTCCAGCTTGAAGCGGTTGGCGACGAAGACGGTGACGCGCGAAAGATCGTCCGCGACCCTGGCGGTCAGCGGCTTGATCCAGGTGTTGAACTGTTGTTCCGACAGTTCCTGCGCGAGCTGGTCGACGCAGGCCTGCCAGAGGCTGTCGCCAATGCCTTCACTCGGCATGGGGGGTCTGAAGGGTGAAGGATCCCTCTGTCATTTTGTCGTTCTGCTTGTGGATAGTCGCCCCTGGGACGGGCCGACGATTCTAACTTGTCAAAGCCTTATCCACATGGTTTTCTAAGGGGGTGGATCTGCTCTCGGATGCCTGTCGATTGTTGCGGGACCGAATGTTTGCGATAATCGCGGGTTTCCCTGAAAGCCTCCTTGTGTGTTTCGGGGTATTCAGCCGGTATTCCGCCAATTGGCAGCAGCACCCGGGCCGACGAGCGTGCCGTCCGGGTTCATCAGGAAATCAATCATGAAACGCACCTACCAAGCATCCAAAGTCCGCCGCGCCCGTACCCACGGTTTCCTGGTCCGCATGAAGACCCGCGGCGGCCGGGCCGTGATCAACGCACGCCGCGCCAAGGGCCGCAAGCGCCTCGCCGTCTAAGGCACCGTCGGCTCTGTTGCCAGTCGTACCGCCGCCGCCATCGTCTGTCGGCGCACTGCGGTTGGCTTCCATGCAGCGGCTCAAGACCCGCGCGCAATTCCAGGCCGTCCTCGCAGGTGCTACCGTGGCGCGCACCACCCATTTCGCATTGCACCGTTGCGCGCTCGACGTGCAGCATGGACCCACGCCGCTGTTCGCCACGCAGGACGTGTGGGTCGGCGCGATGGTGCCCAAGCGCTGGGCGCGTCGTGCCGTCACGCGCAACGCGATCAAGCGCCAGATCTATCGCATGAGCACAGCTGCGGGGAGTTCCCTGCCGACCGCTGCGCACGTGGTGCGCCTGCGCGCGGGCTTCGACCGCAAGGAATTCCGAAGCGCGAGTTCCGACACGCTCAACGCCGCCGTTCGTGCCGAGCTCCAGCAGTTGCTGGAGCGGGCCGCTTCCGTGCGCGCACCATGAAAGCCCTGCTGATCGGCCTGGTGAAGGGCTATCGCCTGCTGCTGAGCCCCTGGCTCGGCCAATCCTGCCGGTTCGAGCCCACCTGCTCCGCCTACGCCATCGAGGCGCTCGAGCGCCATGGCGCAGCGGCCGGCAGTTATCTCACCCTGCGCCGCCTCGCCCGCTGCCAGCCGTGGTGCCAGGGCGGCCACGATCCAGTCCCCCCAAGGAAGGAGCCCGGTGCCCGCGGTTCGCGCGCGCTGTTCTCCTCCCTCTTCTCCGACGACAAGAAGTCTTCTTCATGAACGATATTCGCCGCACCATCCTGTGGGTGGTTTTTGGTTTCTCGCTGGTGCTGCTGTGGGACCAATGGCAGGTCTTCAACGGCCGCAATCCCACCTTCCTGCCGTCGACCAAGCCGCCCGCGAGCGCGACGGCGCCTGCAGCCGCGCCACCCGGTGCAGCCTCCTCGAGCGCGGTGCCGCAGGCCGCAAACACGACCCCGGCCGGCGCGAGCGGCGCCGCGACCGTACCCGATGGCAAGACGACGGCGCCCACCGCGAGTGAGCGTGTGGTCGTCACCACCGATGTGCTCAAGCTGACCTTCGACACCGAGGGCGGCTCGCTGGTGCAAAGCGAATTCATCCAGCATGACGACCTGACGGAAAAGGACAAGCCCTTCGTCCTGCTCGACCAGAGCCCCAACCGCTACTACGTGGCCCAGACCGGCCTGATCGGCGGAAGCTTCCCGACGCACAAGACGCCGATGAGCGTCAGCGGCGAGCGCACGCTCAAGGACGGAGCCAACGAACTGGTGCTGCGCTTCGAATCGGCCGATCTGGGTGGCGTCAAGCTGGTCAAGACCTGGACGCTCAAGCGCGGCGGCTACGACATGCGCGTGCGCCACGAGATCGTCAACACTGGCACGGCGCCCGTGTCGCCGCAGGTCTATCTGCAGATCGTGCGCGACGGCAACAAGCCGCCTGGCGAATCCTCGTTCTACTCGACCTTCA
The DNA here is from genome assembly GCF_001541225.1 of Variovorax sp. WDL1. GTDB lineage: Bacteria > Pseudomonadota > Gammaproteobacteria > Burkholderiales > Burkholderiaceae_C > Variovorax. The sequence goes on from NZ_LMTS01000076.1 coordinate 78,079, forward strand.
CGGGGCCGGCGGTTTATACCGAGGCCAAGAAGTACCAGAAGATCGAGTTCAAGGACATCGAGAACAACAAGGCCGACTTCGTCAAGGAAGCGACCAATGGCTATGTCGCGATGGTGCAGCACTACTTTGCGAGCGCCTGGTTGCTGAAGGACGGCGTCCCGCGAGACCTGTTCGCGCGCAAGGTCGACACCAACCTTTACGCGGTCGGCATGATTACGCCGGCGGGCCCGGTGGAACCCGGCGCATCCAAGGCGATCGATGCCGAGTTCTTCGTCGGTCCGCAGGCCGAGAAGACGCTGGAGGCCGTTGCGCCCGGGCTCGAGCTGGTCAAGGATTACGGCATCTTCACCATCATCTCCAAGCCGCTCTACTGGCTGCTCGACAAACTGCACACCATGCTGGGCAACTGGGGTTGGGCTATCGTCGCGCTGGTGGTGGTGCTGAAGGCTGCGTTCTACTGGCTCAACGCCAAGGCCTACGCCAGCATGGCGAAGATGAAGGCCATCAACCCCAAGGTGATGGAGATGCGCGAGCGGCTCAAGGACAAGCCGCAAGAAATGCAGCAGGAGATGATGCGCATCTACCGCGAGGAAAAAGTCAACCCGATGGGCGGCTGCTTCCCGATCCTGGTCCAGATCCCGGTGTTCATCGCGCTCTACTGGGTGCTGCTGTCCTCGGTCGAGATGCGCCATGCGCCCTGGATCGGGTGGATCAAGGACCTCTCGGCGCCGGACCCCTGGTTCATCCTGCCGATCGTGATGACGGCGACCTCGCTGTTCCAGACCTGGCTCAATCCCACGCCGCCGGATCCGATGCAGGCGAAGCTGATGTGGATCATGCCGCTGGCTTTCAGCGTGATGTTCATCTTCTTCCCGGCCGGCCTGGTGCTGTACTGGATCACGAACAACGTGCTGTCCATCGCGCAGCAGTGGTTCATCAACAAGCGTCTGGGCGTGCTCGGCAAATAGCGCGAGAGCGAAACGAACTCGAACAGGGGCCGCAGAATGCGGCCCTTCTCATTGAAGGATCACCCACTCCATGCTGGTGCGAACCAACGACCCCATCGTCGCCATCGCCACAGCGTCCGGCCGGGGCGCGGTAGGGATCGTGCGCGTGTCCGGCGCCCGGCTGGCGCCTCTGATCGCCGCGATCTGCGGGCGCAGCCTCAAGCCGCGCGAGGCCACTTACCTGCCCTTCCGCGATGCCCACGGCAGCGCCATCGATCATGGCCTGGCCATCCACTTTCCAGCGCCGCATTCCTACACTGGGGAAGACGTGCTCGAGCTGCAGGCGCACGGCGGCCCGGTGGTGCTGCAATTGCTGCTGGCCCGTTGCCTTGAGGCGGCCGCCGACGTCGACGTGAGCACCGGCCGGCCTTGCCTGGCCGACTTGCGCGTGGCCGAGCCGGGGGAGTTCAGCCAGCGCGCCTTCCTCAACGGCAAGATCGACTTGGCACAGGCCGAGGCGATCGCCGACCTCATCGACGCCAGCACCGAGGCGGCGGCCCGCAGCGCCGGGCGTTCGCTGTCGGGCGCCTTCTCGCAGGAGATCCACACGCTGCGCGATGCCTTGATCCATCTGCGTATGCTGGTCGAGGCGACTCTTGATTTCCCGGAGGAGGAGATCGACTTTCTCCAGAAGGCCGATGCCGCGGGCCAACTCGCCGCGCTCCAGGCGCAACTGGGCGCAGTCCAACTGCGCGCGCGACAGGGCGCACTGCTGCGCGAGGGAATCAAGGTCGTGATCGCCGGCCAGCCCAATGCGGGCAAGAGCTCGCTGCTCAATGCCCTGGCCGGCGCCGAACTCGCCATCGTGAGCCCGATCCCGGGCACTACGCGCGACGTCGTGTCGCAGACCATCCAGATCCAGGGCGTGCCTCTGCACGTGGTCGACACCGCCGGCTTGCGCGACAGCACCGACCTGGTGGAGCAGATCGGGGTGGCGCGCGCCTGGGGGCAGATCGAAGGCGCGGACGCCGTGCTGTTCGTACACGACCTGACGCGTTCGGGCGGGGCCGACTATGCGAAGGCCGATGCCGACATCCTGCGCCTGCTCGGCGAGAAGGTGGCCCCCGGCGTGCCGGTGCTCGATGTCTGGAGCAAGCAGGATGCAGCCCGGACGGCCGCGCCGGACACGGGGATCAGCCTGTCCGCGAAGACCGGCTTGGGCATCGAGACACTCCGGCAGCGCCTGCTGGAGGTGGCCGGATGGCAGGCGGTGCCGGAGGGGGTCTATCTGGCCCGGGCGCGGCATGTGCAGGCGCTGTCGCGCGTCGAGGCGCATCTGCTGCGGGCCGCCGAACATCTGGCGGCTGGCGCCGCGACACTGGAGCTGCTCGCGGAGGAGTTGCGTCTGGCGCAGAACGCGCTGAACGAAATCACCGGCGAGTTCGGTGCCGATGACCTGCTGGGTGTCATTTTTTCGCGATTCTGTATCGGAAAGTAGACGGAAAGAGTTAGAACTCGTGACTTGTGTCACTTGGATTTGCGACAATCATCCATACTGCGCTCCGGCACCCACAGCAGGTGAATCAACATGTCATCGAGCATTCAGGATCTTTGCCGCGCCGTCGCACAGAACACCAGCTACGACGCGTTCGTTCCGGCCTTCAATGCCCAGCAGTGGGAGACCTTTGCGGGCTACCTGCAGCCCTACGACCTCAATGCCGGGCAGGTGCTTATCGACCAGGGGGCCAACGACCGCACGCTCTTCTTCATCGAGCGAGGCGCGCTGAGCGTTCACCTCATCGGCAGCCAGGGGCAGATGCGGCTTGCCATCCTCAATCCCGGCTCCGTGGTGGGCGAAGGATCCTTCTTTTCCAGGCTGCCGCGTTCAGCGAACGTGGTGGCAACGGGCGCCGCGCGTGTCTGGCGGTTGACGGCCATCCGCTTCGCAGAGATGTCCAACCGCCAGCCCGCGCTGGCGCTGGAGCTCACGATGGCCTTGGGCGCGGTGATTGCGAAGAGAATGGTCAACAAGCCCAAGCGCGTGGCGGTGACCTGAGGGTCTCGGCCTGGCGAGTGCATTCGACTGCCATCTATCGCCTGCTTGGAAGATGGTGTGTACAAGTTGAGGGCTTCGAAGATGGGTGTGGAGTGCGCGTCCTGCGGGGCGAAAAACCGGGACGGCGCCAGGTTCTGCAGAAGTTGTGGCCATCGGCTGGCGCCAGCGCCACACGCCACCGACCCAGGGCCTGCCGAGGTGTGGCCGATCACGGAGCCTACGCCGCTGACCGAGCGGCCGGGAGCAAGATCTTCCGCCGCAGATGAAAAGACCGTGGTGATCAGCCGAGCGCCGGCTACGGCACCGCCGGTGCGTCGGCCTGCACCGGCCACTCCGCCGTCTGCGGTTCATGCCCCTGCTCCCGAGGCGGCATCGCAGCCCGTCGCGGCCCCCGCCCCCACTGCGCCGCGCCGATCTACGGCGCGATGGGGCCTCCTGGCCTTGCTGCTTGTCGTGCTCGCTGCGGGCGTCGGATTCGTGCAGAGCCGGCGCGATGCCGCGCCGCCTGCCGTTACCCAGATCCCTGCGACGGCGGCGCCGGTCGCCGTGGCGCCGCCTGCTCCCCTGCCCGAGGCAGCGCCAGCTGCCCCTACTCCAGCCGCTGCCCCTGCTCCTGATCCTGCTCCCGAGCCGGCGCCTCCACCGCCTCCTGTGCCGAATGCAGCAGTTGAAGAGCTCCCCCCTGCTCCGCCGCCGACCGCCAAGGTCGCGCCACCTGTCCCGCCCCCGCGGCGCGCGAAAGTCGAAGCTCCGGTGAGGCCTGCGATTGCCAGCGCGCCCAAGCCACGCAAGCCCGTACCAGCCGCGCCGGCCCCGGCCGCCCCCTCGGCGGCAGCGCCCCCGGCTATTGCCATGGCCCCAGTGCCTGTCGAACCGGTCGCTCCGCCCAACCCTGGCGTGGCATGCGCCGGCCAGGGCTTCTTCGGCCGCACCCGCTGCATGGTCGCGCAGTGCGCCAGGGCCGAATACAGGACCCACGCCCAGTGCGACGCGGTGCGGCGTCAGCAGCAGATCGACGAAGAAAAGCGCAATCCCAGCCTCGCCAACTGACAGGGCGGCCCGACCCCGCCATCCCCTCGCCGGTCATCTCCCGAAAGCACGGCGACGCGCTCAGCCCTTCTGCAGTTGCTCGATGGCCATGGCGAGAGCGCCGGGCCGGCCCGACAGGACCAGCGTGTCGCCGTCCGCCAGCATGACATCGTCGCCGACCGTCTCCGCCTTGCCGTTGCGGCGGCGCAGGCTCGCCACCCGCACGCCCACCGCTTCCAGCGCGCGCTGGTCCAGCGGCCGGCCCACCGCCCGGGCGTCGGCCGTGAGGGTGAAGGTGTTGAGGCGCTCATGATCGTGCTCGTCGGCGTTGTCATCGTCGGCGCCATGGAAGTAGCCGCGCAGCAGGTTGTAGCGCGCGTCCCGCTGGTCCTGCACCACGCGGATCACCCGCCGCATCGGCACGCCGACGAGCGCCAGAGCGTGGCTGGCCAGCATCAGCGAGGCTTCGATCGCCTCCGGAACCACCTCCGTGGCGCCGGCGGCCTGCAGCTTCTCCAGCTCGCGGTCGTCCTTCGTGCGCACGATTACCGGTACCTGCGGCGCATGCGCCCGCGTGTTGGCCAGCACCTTCAGCGCGCCGGCGGTGTCGAGATAGGTCACGACCACCGCACTGGCGCGCGCCAGGCCGGCCGCCATCAGCGCCTGCAGCCGCGCAGCATCCCCGAACACCACGGAGTCGCCGGCCGCGGCTGCCTGGTGCACGCGGTCGGGGTCCAGGTCCAGCGCCAGGTAGGGGATGCCCTCGCGCTCCAGCATGCGCGCGAGGTTCTGCCCGCAGCGCCCGTAGCCGCAGATGATCACGTGCTGGGCGGTGTTGATGGTCTTGCGCGCGATCGAGGTCATCTGCAGCGACTGCTGCAGCCAATCGCTGGCCACCAGCCTGCGCACGATGCGGTCGCTGTACATGACGATGAAGGGCGTCGCAAGCATCGACAGCACCATCGAGGCGAGCACCGGGTTCGCCAGCCACGCCGGCAGCAGGTCCCGGCCCTGCGCGAGAGTCAGCAGCACGAAGCCGAACTCTCCCGCCTGCGCCAAGTACAGCCCGGTGCGCAGCGACACGCCGGCCGTTGCTCCGAGCAGGCGCGCCAACAGCGTGACAAGCACCAGCTTGAAGGTCAGAGGCAGCAGCAGCAATATGCCCACCAGCGCCCAGCGCTCGACCACGATGTGCCAGTCGAGCGACATCCCGATCGAAATGAAGAAGAGCCCCAGCAGCAGGTCGTGGAAGGGGCGGATGTCGGTCTCCACCTGGTGCTTGAACTCGGTCTCCGAGACCAGCATCCCGGCCACGAAGGCACCGAGTGCCAGGCTCAGCCCTGCGAGTTCCGTCAGCCAGGCCAGCCCGAGCGTGACCAGCAGCAGGTTGAGCATGAAGAGCTCTTCGCTGCGCCGGCGCGCAACCAGGGTGAGCCACCAGCGCATCACCCGCGGCCCGCCGTAGAGGAGCACGGCCACCAGGAAGCTGGCCTTCAGCCAGGCGATGGCCAGCGCCTTCAGCATCGCCTCCGGCGGCGCACCCAGCGCCGGGATCAGCACCAGCAGCGGCACCACGGCCAGGTCCTGGAACAGCAGTACGCCCATGACCCGCTTGCCGTGCTCGCTCTCGAGTTCGAGGCGCTCGGCCATCAGCTTCACGACGATCGCTGTGCTGCTCATGGTGAGCGCGCCGGAGAGCGCCAGCGCTGTCTGCCAGCCCAGCTGCCAGGCCGGCGGGAGCCACGAAGCGATCAGCAGACCGCCGAGAGTCGCGATCGCCATGGTCAGCATGACCTGCAGCAGTCCCAGGCCGAACACATGCTTGCGCATGGCGCGCAGCTTGGGCAGGCTGAACTCCAGCCCGATCACGAACATCAGGAAGACGACGCCGAATTCCCCCAGGTGCCGGATGCCCTCGGCGTCCTCGGCCAGGGACAGCGCATGCGGCCCGATGAGCACGCCCGCCCCAAGGTAGCCCAGCATCGGCGGCAACCGGAGGAAGCGGCAGGCGACCACGCCGATCACTGCGGCAAGCAGATACATCAGCGTGAGATCGAAGGAGGACATGGGCCGATGCTACTGAATGGAATCACCGTCGCGGCTGCATTAATTGAGGACCTTCGACTTCGGCTGCGGTGCGAGCCCCTTCGGGCGGCCGGGCGGGGCTCATGCGCGGCCGATAAAATCCCGCGATGCGCTCCAGCCCAGATCCGGCCCTTGAGGCCTCCGCCGACGCGATGCTCGCGCGGGCCCGCACCACCTTCGACATCGAAGCCGCGGCCGTTCTCGGCCTCAAGGAGCGCATCGGCGCGAGCTTCGTGCAGGCTGTGCAGAAGATCCTGGAGGTGCGCGGCCGCGTGGTCGTCATGGGCATGGGCAAGAGCGGCCATGTCGGCCGCAAGATCGCGGCCACGCTCGCATCCACTGGCACGCCCGCGATGTTCGTGCATCCGGCCGAGGCCAGCCATGGTGATCTCGGCATGATCAAACCCGTCGACCTGGTGCTCGCCATCTCCAACAGTGGCGAGGTCGACGAACTCACGGTCATCCTGCCGGTCGTCAAGCGGCAGGGCGTGCCGTTGATCGCCATCACCGGCCGCGGCGACTCCACGCTCGCGCGCCATGCCGACATCGTGCTCGACAGCGGTGTCGAGAAAGAGGCCTGTCCGCTCAACCTCGCGCCTACCGCCAGCACCACTGCGCAGATGGCCATGGGCGATGCACTGGCGGTGGCGCTGCTCGATGCACGTGGCTTCGGCACCGAGGACTTCGCGCGCTCCCATCCGGGTGGCGCGCTGGGCCGCAAGCTGCTCACGCATGTCGGCGACGTCATGCGTTCCGGTGACGCGGTGCCGCGGGTGGGACCCGACGCCAGCTTCAGTGAGCTGATGCGCGAGATGAGTTCCAAAGGCCTGGGCGCCACGGCGATCGTCGATCGCGAAGGCCGTGCGATCGGCATCTTCACCGACGGCGACCTGCGCCGCCAGATCGAGACCGGTGCGGACCTGCGCGCCCTGACTGCGGTCGACGCGATGCACGCCGGCCCGCGCACGCTGCGCGTCGATGCGCTGGCGGCGGAGGCGGCCGAGCTGATGGAGCAGCACAGGATCACCAGCGTGCTGGTGACCGACGCGGCGGGCGTGTTGATCGGCGCGCTCAGCATCAACGACCTGATGCGCGCGAAAGTCATCTGATGACGCTCGCATTCAAGGCGGAGACCTTGCTCGCCGCCCAGGACATCCGGGTCGCCTTCTTCGATGTCGACGGCGTGCTGACGGATGGCGGTGTCTATTTCAGCGAGCAGGGCGAGACCCTCAAGCGCTTCAGCATCCTCGATGGCTATGGCCTCAAGCTGCTGCGCCTGGCGGGCATCGCACCGGCGGTGATCACGGGCCGGGACTCTAAGCCGTTGCGCCTGCGGCTGCAGGCCCTGGGCATAGAGCATGTGCGCTACGGCACCGAGGACAAGCTGCCGGCCGCGCAAGCCATCCTCGCGCTGCTCGGCCTGGAATGGACGCAGGCCGCCGCCATCGGCGACGATTGGCCGGATCTGCCCGTGCTCACGCGCGTCGCCTTTGCCGCGGCGCCCGCCAACGCGCATGTCGAAGTTCGTGCGGTTGCTCACCATGTGACCTCGGCCCGCGGCGGCGAGGGCGCGGCGCGCGAATTCTGCGATCTGCTGCTCACGGCCGGCGGCCACTACCGTCGCCTGTTGGACATTGCGCGAGGCCCCGCTGCATGAGGGCGAAGGCGGCCTGGAACCTGCTGCGCGACGCCTTGGACAGGGTGACGATCTACCTGCCGATCATCCTGACGGCCATGCTCGCGCTGGGCACCTACTGGCTGGTGCGCAACGCGCCGAAGCTGCTCGAGCCCATGCCCAAGGAGGTCCCGAAGCATGAGCCCGACTATTTCATGCGCGACTTCGTGATCAAGAACTTCCTGCCCAGCGGCGAGCTGCGCAGCGAGCTGTTCGGCACCGAGGGCCGGCACTATCCGGACACCGACACGATGGAGGTCGACCAGGTGCGCGTGCGCTCCGTGTCGCCCGAGGGACTGACCACGCGCGCCACTGCCAATCGTGGCCTGTCGAATGCCGATGGCAGCGAGATCCAGCTCTTCGGCAACGCCATCGTGGTGCGGGAAGCCGCCACCACAGCGGACGGCAAGCTCGTGCCCCGGCTGGAGTTCCGCGGCGAGTTCCTGCACGCCTTCCTCGATACGGAGCGGGTCAGGTCGCACAAGCCGGTCACGCTGATCCGCGGCTCCGACCGGTTCACCGCCGATTCGATGGACTACGACAACCTCACGGGGGTGGCAAACCTGCAGGGTCGCGTGCGGGGCCTGCTCATGCCTTCCGCCCCCGGGGTCAAGCGTTGAAGCCGCTGGCCTTCATCACCGGCGCTTCGAGCGGAATCGGCCAGGCGCTGGCGGCGCGCTTCCACGAGGCAGGCTACAGGCTGGCGCTGGTGGCGCGGCGGGCCGCCGAGATC
>NZ_LMTS01000076.1:86636-87452 GCF_001541225.1 Variovorax sp. WDL1
GCCTGGGGCGCCGCGCGCGGCATCGGCGCGGGCGATATCGAGGTCTACGGCGCCGATGTGGCGCACATCGACAGCATCGTGGCGGCCGGGGCCGCCTGTGTGGAGCGCCAGGGTGTGCCCGATGTGGTCGTCGCGAATGCCGGCATCAGCGTCGGCATCGATACCGAAGACCGCCGCGACCTCGATGTGTTGGCTGAAACGCTGGCCGTCAACAACGTCGGCCTGGCCGCCACCTTCCATCCTTTCGTCGCGGCCATGCGCGCGCGGGGCAGCGGCCGGCTGGTGGGCATCGCGAGCGTCGCGGCCATCCGGGGCCTGCCCGGCCATGGAGCCTACTGCGCCAGCAAGGCGGGGGTGGTGGCGTATTGCGAGAGCCTTCGGGGCGAGTTGCGCGCCAGCGGCGTCAAGGTGGTCACGCTGCTGCCCGGCTACGTCGATACGCCGCTCACCCGGGGCAACCGCTACGGCATGCCCTTCCTCCTGCAACCCGAGGCATTTGCCGAACGCGCCTTCCGCGCGATCGAGGCGGGCGCCAGCTACCGCGTGATTCCGTGGCAGATGGGCGTGGTGGCCAAGCTCATGCGGCTGTTGCCCAACGGCGTGTTCGACCTCGCCGTCCAGGGTCGTGGGCGGAAGAAGCGGCGCAACGATTGAGTCACCCCGACGAGCGGAGCGGCCCCGAAAACGACAAAGGCTCCCGAGGGAGCCTTTCCTGATACGTGCAGGTGCAGGGCGTGATCAGTAGCCGCTGTTGCCGCCACCACCACCGCCACCGTAGCCACCGCGACCGCGGATCAGCTCGCGTCCTCACGTTTC
>NZ_LMTS01000325.1 GCF_001541225.1 Variovorax sp. WDL1
CTCGGCCACCAACGGCCTCGCTGCGCGAGGCCTGGGACAGGTGCATGCGAACGTGTACGAACGTGAGCACGAGCACGAGTACGAGTACGAGTACGTGCATGTGCGTCTGCATCTGCATCTGCATGTGCATGTGCATGTGCGTGTGCGTGTGCGTGAGTGTCAGCGTGAGCGAGGACCAAGAACTCACGCCGACCTGCATGCCACACAAGGACGCGCCATGGCGCGTTGGAGTTCAAATCCCCTCTGGCCGCGCCGAGGAGCGGAGCTTTTCGC
>NZ_LMTS01000023.1 GCF_001541225.1 Variovorax sp. WDL1
GTAAGCGCTCAATAAACCACGACCTTGATCCGCGGGCTGTGACCTGACAGCCTACGTTCCCACATAGATTGAACGTGGGAACGTAATGACAGACGATTTGGAAGACCTCAAACGCCGCCTGGTAGTGGGGCACAAGAGCGACGGACGCAGCGTGTACGACGAAGCGGCGAAGTCGGAGTTGGTGGCGCTGTGTCGGCAGCCAGGCGCCTCGGTGTCGCGTCTGGCGCGCGAGTGCGGCGTCAATGCCAACCAAGTTGGACGCTGGCTTCGCGAGCATGGTCATGGTGGCCGTGCGCGCAAGGCCGTTGCCAGCGTGGTGCCGGCGCCTGCGGCGTTCGTGGCGATCGCGGTGCCGCCAGCGTCGCCGATCGGAGCTCGAGGCGGCGACGACAGCGTGGCCATGATGGACTTGCAGGCACGCCTGCCCAATGGCGTAGCGATCGACCTTCGCGGCGTGCAGGTTCGCCAAGTCAGCGAGGTGATCGAGGCATTCGGGAGGCTGCGGTGTTCCGCTTCAACGAAGACCTGAAGGTCTACCTGCACCGGGAGGCCATCGACTTCCGCGTTGGACTCAACGGGTTGGCGATTCTGGTCGAGCAGGCGCTCGGTCTGGATCCGTTCGCCAAGGCCGTGTATGTCTTCCGCAACCGCCGTCGCGATCGCGTGAAGATCCTCGCCTGGGACCGCAACGGCTTCTGGCTATTGATGAAGAGGCTTGAGGAACAGGACCGCTTCAGTTGGCCCGACGCGGCGACGGTGCCGACGCTGACGGTGGAGGAACTTCACTGGTTGCTCGATGGCATCGATCTCGCCGTCATCCGCAAGCATCCCCAGCGCGTCTACGCGCGCGTGGCCTGATCGAGGGCACTCACGGCGTGCAGCGGCGCGAAGAATTTGCATGAAGGTGCGATGATCCCGGAACGCCTGCGCACCATGTAGATCGAAGCAGGCGATGGTCCAGATGCCCACCGCCGAAGAATTCGCAGCCCTGCAAAAGGCGTTGGCCGAGGCCACTCGGCGCAGCGAATCTCTGGTCGGCGAACTGCGCGTGGTGACCACCGAGAGGGACCTGGCACTGGAGCGACTGCGGGCTTTGCAGGGCCAGCTGTTCGCCGCCAAGAGCGAGGCTCGTGGCAGCGAGCAGAAGGACCTGTTCCTCAACGAGGCTGAGGCACTCGCGCCAACCGCGCAGACGCTGCCGGCCGAAACCGATGACGAGGAATCCACGACGGTCGCTGGTCACCAGCGCAAGAAGCGCGGGCGCAAACCACTGGATCCGGCGCTGCCGCGTGACATCGTGCGCCACGAGTTGCCCGAGTCCGAGCGTGTCTGCGCTCACGACGGCCACGCCCTGGTCGAGATCGGCGCCGAGGTGAGCGAGCAGATGCACGTCATCCCTGAGCAGGTGCGTGTGCTTCAGCATCACCGTATCAAGTACGCCTGCCCGTGCTGCGACCTGAGCCTGAAGGTCGCGCCGACGCCGGCGCGCATCATCCCGCGAGGTCTTCTCACCGAGGAGGCACAGGCTTGGGTCATCACGGGCAAGTACCAGTTCGGCATGCCGCTGTACCGAACGGCCGTGCTGCTGCGCCGCTTCGGCGGCAACATCGTGAGCAATACGCTGGCCGCCGGCGTCGTGCGCATCGGTCTGGCCGTGCAACCCGTCATCAACCTGCTGCGCGACCACCTCCTGGACTCGGACCTGATCTACGGGGACGAGACCACCGTCCAGGTGCTCAAGGAGCCTGGGCGCAAGGCGCAGACGAAAAGCTTTATGTGGGCGCAGATGAACGGCAGCGGACCGCCGGTACGGCTGTTCGCCTATGCGCCCGGGCGTGGTGCCGTGCATGCCGAGAAGCTTTATGCCGGAGTCCGGCGCGGGGCCACGTTCATGACCGATGGATACCAGGTCTACGACGGCATCGCCGAGAGCCATGGCTTGACGCATCTTGGATGCTGGGTTCATGCGCGCAGGCCCTTCGTCAAGGCCGAGGAGGCGATCCCGAAGGCGGCCCGGTCACCGGACCAGTTGGCCACACGGTTCATCAAGCTCATCAGCAAGCTCTACCGCGCGGAGTCACTGGCCGAGAAGTGGTCGCCGGAGCGTCGTCAGCGATTGCGTGCACGCTACAGCGCTGCGGTGGTGGTGCAGATCGAGCAGTTGCTGCTCACGAATCTGCACGTCGTCGCGCCATCGAGTTTGCTGGGCGAAGCCCTGCACTACCTGCACGGGCAGTGGCCCAAGCTCACCCGCTTCCTGGAGAGCGGCACCTGGCCTCTGGACTCCAACCCGGTGGAGAACGCGATCCGTCCGTTCGTCGTCGGAAGGAAGGGATGGTTGTTCGCCGATACCGTGGGCGGCGCCAACGCGAGCGCTAACCTGTACTCGCTCATCGAGACGGCCAAGGCGAACGGGATTGAGCCATACCGCTATCTCGTGGCCCTGTTCAAGAAGCTGCCCCTGGCGCAAACGGCCGACGACTACGAGGCCCTACTGCCCTGGCGACTGACGCAGTGAACCGGCCTGGGGTTGAGCCCACGATCTGCCTCAATGCAGGTCACCCGCCGCTCCGCAGCACTTCTTAAACTTCTTGCCGCTCCCACAAGGGCAAGGCTCGTTGCGCCCTACCTTGGGTTGCATCGACTTGGCCACCTCGCGCTCATAGACAGCGAGTCTGAGCGGTAGCCAGTGAGCATGCATATCCAGGACAGCTTGCGGGATTTGAAGTGCTAGCTCCGCCCGCATGGCTGGCGTCTTGGTGAGCTCGTCCTGATCCACGGAGAAGTCGTCTTCGCCGAGCAGGGCGATCGGCCTGAACCAGGCTTGCCCTTGCGGTGTCGACAGCAACGGCTGCCAGTCATTCCAGCAAAGCCTCATTCCCTCAATAAAGCCGTAGGCCCACATCTCAGCGTCGTCATATTCCCGCTCGTCGCCGACGTAGGTCATCGTTGACCAGCTAGGGCTGATCACTCGTGGGTCATCCTCCAGCCCGGCAATGATGCTGTTGAGGTGACGCATGACAAGCCCCAAAATGTGGTTCAACTGTTCGATTGAATCCATCGGCGGCATCATCTCCTTGGTGCCCCAGATCTTGGGGAGCCACTGCTTCGGATGCATGGTTGTCGGGCCGACCGCAAGGGCGTGCAAGAAGCCATCCACCATGTCCATCGTCATGACCTCTTCCGTGTCGACGTCATAGAGCAGGAACTGGTCAAGTTCGTGGAACTCGTCCTCGGACAAGGGGGTAAATGGGGTGGTCATCGATTGAATGTGGCGAGGCGGGGAACAACCGAGATTCTCGCCCTCGGCGCGTGCTGACCGACATCTAACCACCCACCCGTGACTCCCTTACCCTGACGGTCATCTGGGCACAAGGGGCGTGGTCAATAGAGCGCTTAC
>NZ_LMTS01000307.1 GCF_001541225.1 Variovorax sp. WDL1
GGGTCAGGCCATAGAAGCGGCTGACCATCTCCGTGCTGGCCCCCAGCCGCAGCATGCGATCGACCGTGGCGATTTCCTTCTCCACGTCCTGTGCCTGGTTGAGCAGGCGCTGCAGCACTTCGCGGTTGACCGTGACCGAGCACCACGAGACGCTGGCGTTGGCCAGCACGCTGATGAGCGCGGGGTGCTTGAGCGCATCCAGCTCGGCCTCGCCGAAGCCCATGGCCTTGCAGCGGCGCAGTTGGCCGTTGCGAAGGTCATACAGCGCCTGGGCGATCACGGCCTGGTTGAGCGGATGCGATGTGGACATGCGACCTCCCTCGCTCACGTCCCGGGCGCCGTGGTGCCGGCTTCCAGGTCCAGCAGACGCCGGGCCAAGCGGAGCAGCCGAAAGAGCTTGACCAACGCCGTGTCGCTCAAGCGCCTTGCGCCGCTGCCATGGCCTTGGCTCTGGCCGTGCAACAGGGTCGGCAGGTCGGTGGCGAGCTGCGCGCCGTCCAGGCCCGCTTCGGCGACGGGCTGACCCGTCAGGGAAGTGAGGAGCGTCAGCACCGCGCGGCCGAGCGGCGACGGGGCTTGGCCGCGGGCGCGGCACGCAAACCCGATGCCATCGGCGCGATCCTCGATGTACTCGTCCAGGCCTGCCTCCCCGGCGATCTCGCGCGCGAACTGCGCGATGTGGATGCGCAGCCGATCGGGCGTGTCCAGGCCCGCGTCGATGTACCAGACATCGGAGATCGGATAGAGTCCGCCGGCTTGCACCGGGATGGACTGCAACACGCTCGCCGAGAAGTCGGGCGGCAGCGCATCGCCCAACTGGTCGGCGACCATGCGCTGGATCGACTGCAGCCGTTCGGTCGTCGGTGCCGGCGAGACGATGTGCTCACGAAGCAGATCGCTCGGTGCAGCCGCCGGGCTTCCCGTGGCCGCTTCGCTAGCCGCCTTGTCGTCGTGGCGCAAGGTGGGCTCGGACGCCGGAGGGCTGGCGGGTGGAGGACCGTCCGCCGCTGCAGGCGTGGCGATGGACGATGCTGCGCCCGGCGGAGTCGGCGTGCCGGCGGTGGGCGAAGGCAACGCCGGCTGCGCCGCAGGTGGCGTCGGGTCACTGACCAGCGCCCGGTGGCGGCTTTCCGATTCGGTCAGATCCAGCGCCAGCACGTCGTAGCCGATGCCCAGCAGCTCGGACATCTGGCCGATCAGCTCGTCTTGCACGCGCTGCGGCGCGAACTCGTCGCCCTGCGTGTCGAACTGCGCCAGCACCTCCTGAAAAAAGCTGTCGAAGTCCAGCGGCAGCGAGCGGTCCTTGGCGTAGTGCTCCCAGGTGCGTTTGCAGGCCGTGCGCATGACCGACAGCCGCTCGACCTGGTGGCGCCCAAGGCCGCCATAAAGCACGGTGGGAATGGCGGGCAGCAGGTAGCGCACCGCGTCGGCCATGCGGGTGATGTGCGACCGCTGGACGGGGAAGCCATCGGCCGCCAGGCGGCGGGCCAGTTCCGACTGGCTCAGGGCGGCGCCGCTCTCCTGCTCGTAGAACTCCCGTGCTTTCTCGACGCCGAGCGCGCGCTCGATGAACGTGAGGCCACCGCGCAGTTCGTTCTCGGCAAGATGCCCGGTCAGCGCGACGATTTCACCGCGCTCCGGCCATGGTCGGAACAGACACGATATGCGGAAGAAGCGTTCTTCCTTGGTCTCCGACCAGAGTTCGCGCAGGATCGCCAGCCGCGTGTTGCCGCCGTTGCGGATGATGTAGTGGTCCCCGCCGGGCCGGCGCGTGATAGCCGGCGCCGCGTCCAGGCCGCGCTCGCGGATGGACGCCTTGATTTCCTCGTAAGCCGGGTTGCGCTTCATGCGCGGGTCATGGTCGTAGGGCCGCAACTGGTCAAGCGTCACGACCATGGGCGTGTCCGCGATCGGGTCGCTCAAGGCCGTAGCCGCTGGGCCGCTGCGCTCGAAGCCGGCCGCGAGCAGCTTGCCTGCCATGTCCTGCGAGGTCATGTCAGCCATGGCCGCACCCCTCGCAGTCCCCACGACCGCCGGCCGGCGCCATGCGGGCCTCTCGCTCGGCGCGGCGGATCTGCGCACGGGCGTTCAATTCGGCCCGGTGGTCACTCGCTGTCGAACTCGTGTAGATCGCCGCGCAGCCGGCCTTGGTGAACTTGAGGTGCCCGCCCGGCGTGCGCTTGACGTGCCAGCCCTCGCCGACCGCGAACTCGATCAGGGCGCGCAGCCGCTTGTGGCCGCGGGCCAGCTCATGTGCGTTCGCCATGGGGCCTCCCAGGATCAAGAGGTCGCTGCGGGCGGCCGGATACTTGAGCCAGTCGGTCCTGCCATTGCGGGAACAACTCGCTGGCGAGCGCGCGCATCGTGTCGAGCGCGGCAGGGGCGACTCTGCCGGGCGGCTGGCGGTGCTCGACCCGATGCACTGGCAGGCCGCGCGTTGCGGCGCGTGGATACGCTTCTATGGCCGGCACGTCGGTGGCGAGCACGCGGATGCCGGCGCTGTCCTGGAACAGGTCGCGCAGGGCCTGCTGGATCAGCCGTGCGTTGGCGGACACCGGGTGGACGCGGTTGATGAGCAAGTGCAGCGGCGGCGGTTCGATACCCAGGTGCCGGTACGGCGCAATGTCTTCGAGCAACTGCATGGTGCCGCGCCGCAGCTCGCGTGCCGCGAGGATCTCCGGCGTGACGGGCGACAGCGCGAGATCGGAGGCGAGCACCGCCATCTCCAGCAGCACGGAACGCGCGCCCTGGGTGTCGATCAGCACCAGGTCGTAGAGGGGAGCAAGTGCTGGCAGCAGATGCCGCAACCGCAGGCGGCCATCCGGCGCATGCAGCAACAACGTGTTCAGCTCGCCCCGGTGGTCGTTGGACAGCACCAGGTCCAGGCCCGCGATGATCGTGCGGGACACGAGCTGGCCGAGGTCGCGCTCGTTGAAGGCCAACAGCTCATAGATACCGCCCGGCGCGCGCTGGGTCAG
>NZ_LMTS01000253.1 GCF_001541225.1 Variovorax sp. WDL1
GACGCGCGTGACGGTGGTGGCCGGCGACGCCGTCGTGGCCTGTCAAGGGTCGCCGGATTCTCCTCAGTCGTGGTCGTTCAAATTTCCCCACCCGGTTGAGATGCGTTGTCGTCGTGTGAGCGGACCAATCCCGCCTTGAGCTTGTCCTTCAGGCGGTACGAATTGCCGCGAATGTTCATCGTCACGGCGTGATGCAACAGGCGATCCAGGATCGCAGTGGCGATGATTCGATCGCCGAAGACCTCTCCCCATGCGCCGAAGCTCTGGTTGCTGGTCAGGATCATCGGTCCGCGCTCGTAACGCCGGCTGATGAGCTGGAAGAACAGGTTGGCACCCACGCGATCAATCGGGAGGTAGCCGATCTCATCAATGATCAGAAGTCGCGGTGCGGTGTAGATCTTGAGCTTGTCCTCTAGGCGGCCCTCGGCGTGCGCCTTGGTCAGTTTCTCGATCAGGCTGGCGGCCGTCGTGAACAGCACGCGGTAGCCCGCCTCTATGGCCTTCAGGCCGAGGCTGACAGCCAAGTGCGTCTTGCCCACGCCCGGCGGCCCGAGAACGATGACGTTGTCTCCGTGCTCGATGAAGTGGCAGCTGGCCAAGGCGAGCAGTTGCTTGCGATCGATCGAAGGCTGATAGTCGAAGTCGAAGGTCTCCAGAGGCTTGACGAACGGCAGGCGTGCCATCGCAGTGCGCATAGCAATGTTCTTGCTCGTCTTGGTGGCGACTTCCGCGCTGAGCAATTGCTCAAGGAACTCCGCGTAGGGCAACTCCTCGGCCGCGGCCTGTTGCAGGAGAGCTTCCAGTCGCTCGCCGCTCTTAACCAGTCTGAGCTTGCGCAGGTGCTCGCCCAGGCGCTCCAGTTGCGCGGGGGTGGTCATGATGGCTGCCGTGGCGATGGCAGCCGCCGACACTGCCTTGTTCGTGTTCCTGCTCATGCCGCCACCCCCATGACCTCGGTGCCGATCAAGCGTTCGTAGACCGCCAGGTCACGCACCTCGACCTCGCGCAACGGGTCCCTCGTCGCTGATGAGCGTGGCGCCGAGTAGCGCTGCCGCGCGTTGCGCGCCGCTGCTCCGGGACCATGCTCGGGGCGCACGCTCAACTGAGCGCGGCCGGCCAGTACGTCGTGCTCGGCCACCACGGCGCCGCGGTGCCGTATGACCCACGAGCCGCCTACGCGCACGACCTGCACGGTCTTGCCGATCAGCACGAACGGCACTGAGTAGCGGTTGCCGTCAATGCTCACCAGCCAGTCGTCGGCGACGACGCGATCTCGCACCGATCACATAGCTGCCCATGAAGCCGCGCTGCGCGCGAAGTTCCTGCCACAGGATGGGCGCCGAATAGTTCACCCCGGGCGCACGCTGCGCCAGCCACTCGCGGTGTGGGCTCAGCAGGCTGTCACCCTCGGCGCGGCGGTACGGCTGCCATGACGCCTGCTGCAGGCAGGTACGAACCGTTTTGCGGTCCAGCTCGAGTTCGCGCGAGATGGCCGAAATGCTCTGGCCTCGCGCCCGCCGCTCGTGAACCGCTTCCCATTGTTGTTGACCCAGCACCAGCGCCTCCGTGTCCTCGTTGAACACGGGCACCGTAGCGCCCGCGCAGCACAGGGCCCTCGGGCCCTGTGCTGCGCAACTCTCATCCGGCTCCACAACCGGTTGAACTTCCACTTCCATCGTTCGCTCCTTGGCGTTGATGAGTGGGGAAAATTCGACGACCACAACTGGGGATTATTGGAAGACCACTGACAGTGGCCGAGCACGAGCGGCTGACGGACAAGGGCAAGACGC
>NZ_LMTS01000170.1 GCF_001541225.1 Variovorax sp. WDL1
GCGCTTGCAGCCTCGAAGGTCTCGACTGCCTGGGCATGTGTCGGCAACACCGACGAACATGGGGCAAGCATGGTCCCGGGGCGGCCGGCGTGCCCGCAGGAAACGGCACCGCACCACGCCCGCATTCCTGTGCTGCGGGCAAGAAAAAGCCCCTCGAAAGGGGCTGGAGGGGTCAGGCTTGGTACACGAAGTAGTGCTCGCGTTGACGCGGAAAGAACACGTGCTTCCACGTGTCGCCGCTTGTGCTGCCACCGTCGAAGACGACCATTTCGTAGTCGTCCACGTCGGTGTCCACCAGGTCGGCGCTGGCGATGTGGCGCATGTGCAGCGTGCCGCTCATGCGCTCGAATACCAGGATCTGGCCGATGGCGTTGTCCTGGCTCATGGCGTTGACGCAGGCTCCAAGCTGGTGCTCGAAGTCGGATGCGGGTGTGATGAGTTCGGGGAACATGGGATCGCTCCTGTGAAAGTGAGCCGGCCCGTTCCCTGGCGGGAGACGGGCCGGCATGAGGCGAGGAAAAGGAAGGCTGCGGGAACGCTGCGGGTGTGCTTGGCTGCTATTCGCTGGCCAGCGGCAGGCCCGGCAACACGGGTGCGTCGGCATCGAGGATGAGGATGCGCACGTCGGCCTGACCGGCCAATTCAAGGATCTGTGCCAGGTCGTCTGGCATGCCCTTGCTGCGGTGCTCCTGCCGAAGCTGCTCGGCGGTGATCCCCTCGACGTCCCGCAGGTGCGGGTTCGTCCAGGGCGTGGAGATCAGCTTGACGCCGATCGCCGGGCTGTAGGGAATCCGGAACGCAACGAACAAAAAGGCCTCCGGCGTCGCGAGGTCAGCCAGGTTGGCCAGGTACTGGCCGGTTTCGTGGCTGATGTGCGCGCTGCTGATTTCCCAGCACCGGCTGTAGTAGCCGGTCTCGAAGCTCAACCGCTGCACGACTTCCCGTGCGGCCTCGGCCGAATAGGTGTCGCCGACGTGGACGGGGCGGCCGTCGAAGTCGTCGCCGTGGATCGTGTACACCACGGCACCCACCACGCCTTCGCTGCTGGCGCCTTCAACGGCATCGCATTCGGCGATCAGTGCGGCGCCAACAGGTTCGGTGCCAGTCCTGACCACCGCGAAGCCGCTGGTGACGATGCAGGGAGAAGCAACCAGCGCCGCGTCGGAGAGGTGCTGCTGGCTCGGGTGGATGTTTCGCCAGACATGCGGGCTTCCGTCCTCGTGGCTGATGGACAGCGTGCGGACGATTTTCAGATTCCAGTAGCCGCGTAGAAAGGGATTGGGATTCTGGGACATGGGATTTCTCCAACAGAATAATGATGGAGCCAATCCCCGCCACCGGGAATTGACCCCGGTGGGTGGAAAGAAAGGAAACAGCGTCAGGTGACGCTGATCGTTGGCGGAGAGACAACGCGAGGTACATGGCCTCGAACGAGGCGCATGTCCCTCATGGGGTCGCGTGAACGCAGTGATGAAGGTGTGCCGGGGACCGGCTCACCAACCGCTGTAATTCAGCAGCAGGTCGGCGATCACCTGGCGACGTGGCAGATCGAGGCCGTCGAAGTCCGACAATCCGTTGAAGTGGCAGCGCTTGAGCATGGCACCGCCCTCGC
>NZ_LMTS01000008.1 GCF_001541225.1 Variovorax sp. WDL1
CATGGCGCGTCCTTGTGTGGGGTGGGGGTTGGCGTGAGCTCTTGGTCCTCGCTGACGTTGACTCTCACACACACGGGCACGCAAATACTTATGCCCATGCCCATGCCCATGCCCATGCCCATGCCCATGCTCATACGCGTGCTCATGCGCGTGCTCACGTTCAAGCGCATCCGCATGCCCCTGTTCCAGGCCTCGCGCAGCGA
>NZ_LMTS01000314.1 GCF_001541225.1 Variovorax sp. WDL1
TCTCAATCGAAGGAGCCTCCTCAAAATACGGGGCGGTTCAACCCAGGAGACGCCGAATTCCGGCGCTGATGGACTTCCTGCATGCGTTGTAGGTGTCCCCGCTGGCGCGGCTTATGTGCGCCAGCGCTGCGTCTTCAACGACCGTCAACACGCGCCGATCGCGAACAAGAACACATATCTTCGAGCGCCACATCACCACTAAAGTCGTCGCACACGAGCGTGCCGCGCCAGCCATGCTCGC
>NZ_LMTS01000257.1:0-13691 GCF_001541225.1 Variovorax sp. WDL1
TCAAGCCAACAGGCCTCCTCGAAAGCCGGTGTGGTTCAGAGGGCCCTTCGTTATGTGTGCGCCACGAAAATCGAAGGCAGGTGGATCACGGAGCATTCGACGAATGCACCGAGAACGGCCGGAAGGGCAGATCCAGCGCTCCCGCGTACTCCCCATCGGGCGTCAGCGTCGGGCAACCGCCCTTGTCGCGCGGGCAGAACGACGTCTGGCTCGAATTGCGCGGGTAGACCACGTTGCTGAAGCGGTAGTTCCTGATCGCCTTGCCCGTGTAGTCGGCCACCGTCACCACGCCTCCGGCGGTCGAGTATTGATCGGCCTCGGTCACCATGATCGGGTCGACGCGCGAGTCCGCCATCCGGCGTATCACCGACCCACTGTCCTGGTCGTCGCTGAAGCCCACCCAGCCCCATGCACGGTCGCCGCGCGCGGTGAACAGGACCGAATCATTCGCCGTGTCGCGACGCCCGGGGAAACCCTTCGATTTGGCCAGGGACGTGATGTTGCTGCCCAGCCCCGTGACCTTGCCCACGTGCGCGATGTCGCTCGGCTTGGGCGTGGTCGGCTTCGGCCCTGCGGCGTACCGCCCGAGCGAGTAGATGTGCAACTCGCCCTCGCGCGTCGCAATCCAGGCTCTCGGGTAGCGCGGCGTGGTCCGCCAGTAGGGCGTGCCGGGCACGCGCTCCCGGTCATCCTTGGACCAGTGGCCGAGCGTGGCGGTCGTCTCGACGGCGACCGGGGTCCCCGGCACCGCGACGACCTTCGCAACGACGGGCATGGAGCCGGGCGCCAGCGGGTAGGGCCACTGGTTGGCACCCATGCCGAGCTTCTGTGTCTGCGCATGCTTCTCGGCGGTGTCGAGGTACATCGAATTGAAGTAGCGAAACAGAGGGCCAAGGTCGACAAAGGCTGCCGTCTTCTCCGATTGCGAGGCGACGACGGCCACCCCGCCCTTCGCATAGCGCTCGTAGAACTCGCCGCCGGGCAGGAACTTAGCGCGGTTGCTGGCAAGCGGCGAGCCGAGGGCACCGATCGACGAGATCTCCTTGCCGACCGGGTGCACTGTCATGGCGACCGGATCGATCCCGGTCGTGACCTTGATGGCCGTGGGCGCCGTCACGTTCGCCGGCAGGTCGACGTAGCCCACGACCTTCATGAACCCGATGCCGCCCTGATTCGGGAAGCCCGGCTTGGTGCCATCCATCCAGTCATGCCACCAGTCGTACCAGTCGTCCTTTTTCTCCCAGGTCCGGTTCATGGGAACGCCACCCAAGGCGATCACCGCGACCTGGCCCTTGACGGCGACGGTGTCCCAGATCGTCGCCAGTGCGAATTCGGACATGGGCGTCACGGCGAGCGCCGTGGGCACCTTGCCAACCGGAAGCCTCACGAATGCGCGCTGCTGCGCGGTGTAGGTGCCGACGGTGTAGATGGTGGCGCCTTCGCTGGGGCTTCCTTGCGTCGCTACCAGCGACATACGGGTGGAGGGTCCATCGGGGCCGCCCTCCCCTCGGGTTTCCGCGATCGGCAGACCGGCGGCGCTGTTGGGCGACAGCGCGCCGCGTGAGAAGTAGTCGCGCAGCGCCGGAGGAGACAGCGTCCTGTCCTGCCACAGTAGCTGCGGGCGCTGCATCCAGGTCTCGCGGTCTGTGGCCTGAGCCTGGAACCATGCGACCGCGCTGGCTACCGAGTCCGGCGTGTCAGGCATCCCGATCGCGACGCCATGCGTGCTCACATAGGCGTTGTCGGGCGTGCCGCTTTCCTTGCCCAGCTGGTAGTAGGTCTTGCAGCCGGCGCCTTCCCCGCAGTGCGTGATGGCGCCGATGTCCTCGCGCAGCGGGAGCGTGGGCACCCCAGCCTTCGATGCTGGCGGTCCGAATCGATAGGCTACGCCCGCGTGCTGCCCGAACTGGTACGCCAGTGCACGGTAGGCGCTCGCGATGACCTTGCCTGAAGCGTCGACGATGTCTCCCGCACGCGCGGGCGACCGGCCCTCGGGCAATTCGGATTCGAGCTTTGCGGCATGGCAAGGTCCAGCGAGTGCGACAGCGAGCGAGGCGACGAAAAGCTTCATGGACGGTGCAGCTTAAAGGAAAGCGTCGGCTCGCGAGCGGTCCGAGACTTTCGCTTGATCTTCACCCATTCGCTGGTGCGCACGCCAGGCAGATAGATGCTGGAGCGCCGCTTGGCGACGAATGCCTCAGGGCCAAGGGGATGCGCCGGCTGCTTGACCAGGTGCGCCCCGCCCTTGTCGGAGTACTTCACCACGAGGATGCCCCAGGGAGGTTCACCGAACAGCCGCGCGAGCGCAGCCTTGCGCAGCATCAGCGGCTGGGTCGTGATGTCCACCCCTCGATCGACGAGAAGATCGAACACGCAATAGACCACCGGCTTCGCGCCCACGTACCAGCAGCGATGACGGGCACGCTCCTGCAGCGCCTGGAAATCGCTTCGACCCTCGTCGTCCAGGACACACACCTCGCCATCAGTCACATAGGGACCGCCACCCATCTCCGACAGGCTGTCGCCGAGCTCGGGGAACCACTTGGCCGCGCTGGCGCCGTTGCGCGTCCTGAACTGCGCGGCGCCGTCGCCGAACGCGGCCGTCATCCGCAATCCGTCGTATTTCAGCTCATAGATCCAGCCGGGCTCGTGCAGGCCCAGGGAGCGCTCCGACAGGAGCATGGGCTTGAAATCTTCGAGACGGATCACGGCTGCGGGCGAAAACGCCCCGAGGGTTCAGCGGCTCACTCTCTTTCCTCGGTCCCCCAGCTTGCCATCGGCCTGCAGATCCGCGACGGCCATGGCGAATGCGAGCAGTTCCTCGGAAAGCGGCGCGCCGGGCGCCAGGACGCCAACGCGTTCTGCCAGAGCCTGAAAGACGGCGCGGGGAGACTCGGGGGCGGAGGGAACGGGAATGTCGAGATCTTCGGGCATCGCAACTCCTTGTCGGCTACTGGGGCGGCGCGGCCGGCTTCTGCGGCGTCTGCGGCGTCTGCTGGGCGGGCTCCTGCATGACGGGAGAGCGCTCCCTCGATTCGGAGAGCAGGTAGGTCGCCAGCACGGCCAGAACCACTAGGATGGCTACCATGATCACGCCCCAGCGGAAGACACGCCTGTCGTCACGGTCGTTGCTCTTGGCCTGCGTTTGTCGAATAGCCATGGTCGATTCCTTGCGTCCAATGCGCACAGCCTACCCATCGCGCCGCCCGTCACGCCGTCAGACAGGGACCCAGAGGCCTGTACCGAAAAGCCAGCGGAGCGATGACTGCCGCCTTGGACCTCGCGGCCTCCACCTCCAGCCGCGCGTTGCGGGCGAGTGCCTACATAACGACGGCTCGCTGCCCGATCAATGCAACCCCATGCGCGCGGGATACATCGCATGCTGGGCATTCGAAGATCGGGCCGGCATCCCCAGCCGTGTCGGCCGAGGCATGGAGAACCGGAATGACCACGACCACTTCCACTCACGACGTCATCTCGTCCGATCGCGTCGAAGGTACCGCCGTCTACAACACGGCAGGCGAGAAGCTCGGAACCATCGATGACCTCATGATCGACAAGATCTCGGGCCAGGTCCGCTACGCCGTCATGGAGTTCGGCGGCTTCCTGGGCATGGGTACCGATCGTTATCCCATCCCCTGGAACATGCTGGAGTACGACACCTCGCAGGAGGGCTATGTGGTTCCGCTGGACAAGGCGAAGCTCGAAGGCGCACCCAGTTATGCGGGAGACCGGGTGCCCGACTACGACGACACCTATCGGTCTACCGTGGACAAGTACTACGGGCTTTGATGCGCGACGGCTGCGTGCGCACCGCCGGCGCCTCATCTGCGCCGGCCTGCACGTCAGCCCCCTTCCCGCACCGCCTTGCGCCTGCGTCCGTCGCCAGCACTTTTTCACTGCTGGAACACTCCAAGCACAGAAACGAACAGGAGACGCAGCATGCCGGACGACTTGAACAACCGCGGCCCGCAGGATCGGTCACGCATCAACGTCAGCGAGACGCACGAGCTTCGTTACTGGACGAAGGAGTTGGGCGTCAGCGAGGCGCAATTGAGGGCGGCGGTCGCCGCCGCAGGCACTTCGGTCGAGGCAGTCCGCCAATACCTCGGGAAGTAGCAGCAAAGCAAGCATTGGCGGGACGTGGAGCCAACGATGTCCAGGAACGTCGTATTCGTGTATCGGGGCTATCACTTCCTTTGCAGCGCCGAGAAGGAGCGGCCAGCGCAGTTCCGGCCGGTGGTCGTGCGCCAGCTCGGATGGCCCAGCGAGAAGCTGGTGCTGCTCATGAACGATGCCGACCTCTGCCGCACCGAGGCGGAGGCCCTGCGGCATGCGGAGCAGCAGGCCATGCACTGGGCGGACAGCCGAGCCGAAGTGCACGAAACCTGAGGCGAGCCGTGCGGAGCCTGCCCCGGTTGCCCTGCCCCAAGCGGGCAGGCATGTCGCTCCCGTGTCTTGCACCGCCCCGCCGTTCGCAGAAAAATGTTCGCCGCTGGAAGAAAGGAGACGCTTATGCCGATGGAACTGCTCCGGCACATCGCGCAGCAACCGCTGCCGTACACGGTCTACGCACCGGCCGAACTCGACAAGCTGCGCGTGCTGCGCGCCGCCGAGCTCGTCAGCGCCTTCATTCCCCCGGCGGAGTCGCTGCCCAGCGGGTGCGAGAGCCACAAGCCGGCGCAGGTGCTGGCCATCACCCCGAAGGGGCATCAGGCCCTGGAAGGCCAGCTGGAGGACGCCACCGATCCTTGAGCACGTCGGGCCGGCGGCCCATCCCTGGTTGCGTGAACTAGGGAAGTCACTGATCAATCAGTGCATTCAAGTATAGGAACTGGCAAATCGAGTACCAATCCCGCAAGCCAACGTCTCCAGAATGGGTTGAAGCGACTGCCTCGTCGCAAACCAAAAGGAGACATCGAGATGAAGCGTTTTCTGAAGGCGGGACTGGTGCTCGCGCTCACCTGCGCGAGCATGGCCACCCATGCCGCGACCGAACTGGTCATTGCCACGGTGAACAACGGGCACATGATCGAGATGCAGAAGCTCACGCCGGTGTTCGAGAAGGCCTACCCCGAGATCAAGCTCAAGTGGGTCACGCTCGAGGAAGGCACGCTGCGCCAGCGCGTCACCACCGACATCGCGACCAAGGGCGGCCAGTTCGACGTGATGACGATCGGCATGTACGAGACGCCGATCTGGGCCAAGAAGGGCTGGCTCAACCCTATCGCCACCGACGCCGCCTACGACATCGACGACCTGCTGCCGGCCATGCGCAGCGGCCTGTCGGCCGACGGCAAGCTCTACGCCGCACCCTTCTACGGTGAAAGCTCGATGCTGATGTACCGCAAGGATCTGGCCGACAAGGCGGGCTTCAAGATGCCCGACCAGCCCACCTGGGCGCAGGTGAAGGAACTCGCCGGCAAGGTGCACGACCCGAAGGGTGGCGTCTACGGCATGTGCCTGCGCGGCAAGCCGGGCTGGGGCGACAACATGGCCCTGATCACCACCATGGTCAACACCAACGGCGGCCAGTGGTTCGACATGAGCTGGAAGCCGCAGATCGAGACCAAGCCCTGGAAGGACGCGATCACCTTCTACGTCGACCTCCTGAAGGCCTACGGCCCGCCCGGGGCCTCGGCCAACAGCTTCAACGAGAACCTGGCGCTCTTCAACGAAGGCAAGTGCGGCATGTGGGTGGACGCGACCATCGCAGCTTCTTTCGTGAGCGATCCCAAGCAGTCGAAAGTGGCCGACAGGGTGGCGTTCGCGCAAGCGCCCACCGCCGTCACGCCCAAGGGCGCCAACTGGCTGTGGGCCTGGGCGCTGGCGGTTCCGGCCGGTTCGCAGAAGGTCGACGCGGCGCAGACCTTCATCAAGTGGGCAACCTCCAAGGACTACATCAAGCTGGTCGCGAAGGAACACGGCTGGAGCGCGGTGCCGACAGGCACGCGCAAATCGACCTACGCCACGCCCGAGTTCATGAAGGCGGCGCGCTTCGCCGAGGCCGAGAAGAAAGCCATCGACACCGCCAACCCGAACGACAGCACCCTGCCGAAGTCGCCCTACGTCGGCGTGCAGTACGCCGCCATTCCGGAGTTCCAGGCCATCGGCGTTGCGGTGGGCCAGCAGATGAGCGCGGCACTCGCAGGCAAGACAACGGTCGACCAGGCGCTCAAGGTCTCGCAGACGGCGGCCGAGCGCGAGATGAAGAAAGCCGGGTACTACAAGTGAGCACCCTGATCACCTCCCCCGTCGGGGAGGGCCGGCCCCCCGGCGTGGAAAGCGCGGACGGCGCGCCGCCTGTTCCCGGCTTCTCCCGGAGCGGAAAGAAGAAGAACAAGGACAAGACCGCTGCGACCCCGCGCCTCCTGCCGCGCCTGCTGATGGCGCCTGCCGTGCTCACGCTCTTCCTCTGGATGATCGTGCCGCTGGCGATGACGATCTACTTCTCTTTCGTCAACTACAACCTGATGCAGCCGGGCGACCACCCCTTCGCGGGCTTCGAGAACTACCACTACTTCATCACCGACCCGGACTTCTGGCCGGCGGTGTGGAATACCCTGCTCCTGATCGGCAGCGTGATCGTGTCGACGGTGGTGCTCGGCGTGCTGCTGGCGCTGCTGGTCAACGAGCCTTTCCCCGGCCGCGGCATCGTGCGCGTGCTGCTGATCTCGCCCTTCTTCGTCATGCCCACGGTCAATGCGCTGCTGTGGAAGCACATGATGATGAACCCGATCTACGGCGTGCTTGCGGACCTCTGGCGCTTCTTCGGCGCCGAGCCGGTGGACTGGCTGACGGACGTGCCGCTGCTCTCCGTGATCATCATGGTGGCGTGGCAGTGGCTGCCCTTCGCCTGCCTGATCTTCATCACCTCGCTGCAATCGCTGGACCGCGAGCAGATGGAGGCCGCGCGCATGGACGGCGCGAGCGCCCTGCAGCGCTTCGGCTACCTCACCATCCCGCACCTCGCCAGGCCGATGGCGGTGGTGATCATGATCGAGATGATCTTCCTGCTCTCGGTGTTTGCCGAGATCGCAGTCACCACCAATGGCGGTCCGGGCAACGAGAGCACCAACCTCACCTACATGATCTTCAAGCAGTCGCTGATGAACTTCGACGTGGGTGTGGCCTCCGCGGGCGCTCTGTTCGCGGTGATCCTGGCCAACATCGTGGCGGCCTTCCTGATCCGCATCATCGGCAAGAGCCTGGACTGAAGGGGAATCGACATGCAGACCGACAGCGTTGTCCCCCTCGTCCTGCGCACCGCCGGTGCCTGGGCCGTTTCCCTGCTGCTCTTCTTCCCGCTGGGCTGGCTGGTGCTGACCTCCTTCAAGACCGAGCTGCAGGCGATCCACGTGCCGCCGCTCTTCGTTTTCGAGCCCACGATGGACAACTTCGCCGAGGTGCAGCGCCGAAGCGATTACCTGCTGTTCGCGAAGAACTCGCTGATCACCAGCATCGGCTCCACCATCCTCGGCCTGCTGATCGCGGCGCCGGCGGCCTATTCGTTCGCCTTCTTCCGCACGAAGCGCACCCGCGACATCCTGATGTGGATGCTCTCCACCAAGATGATGCCGGCCGTCGGCGCGCTGGTGCCGATCTACGTGCTCGCGCAGACCGCGGGCCTGCTGGATTCGCGCACCGCGCTCGTCATCGTGTTCACGCTGTCGAACCTGCCCATCATGGTGTGGATGCTCTACACCGCCTTCAAGGACATCCCGCCGGAGATCCTGGAAGCCGCGCGCATGGACGGGGCGAGCCTGTGGACGGAGTTCCGCCACGTCGTGATGCCGCTGTCGATCGGCGGGCTCGCCTCCACCGGCCTGCTGTGCCTGGTGCTGAGCTGGAACGAGGCCTTCTGGGCGCTCAACCTCAGCTCGGCCAAGGCCGGCACGCTGGCGGTGCTGATCGCCTCCTACTCCAGCCCCGAAGGCCTGTTCTGGGCCAAGCTCTCGGCCGCCTCGCTGCTGGCCATCGCGCCCATCGTGGTGTTCGGCTGGTTCAGCCAGAAGCAGCTGGTGCAGGGCCTCACCTTCGGTGCCGTCAAGTAAAGGACTTCTCCATGGCCTACCTTCAACTCGACAACATCAAGAAGAGCTTCGGCGACACCCACGTCATCAAGGGCGTGGACCTGCAGATCGACAAGGGCGAGTTCATCGTCTTCGTCGGGCCGTCGGGCTGCGGCAAGTCGACGCTGCTGCGCCTCATAGCCGGCCTCGAGCCGATCACGAGCGGCACCCTGTCGCTCGACGGGAGGGACATCACGCACACGCCCTCGGGCAAGCGGGACCTGGCGATGGTGTTCCAGAGCTATGCGCTCTACCCGCACATGAGCGTGTACGACAACATGTCCTTCGCGCTCAAGCTCGCGAAGGTGCCGAAGGACGTGATCAAGACCAAGGTCGACCACGCGGCCAAGACCCTGAACCTCACGCAGTACCTGCACCGCACGCCGAAGGAGCTCTCGGGCGGCCAGCGCCAGCGAGTGGCCATCGGCCGTGCCATCGTGCGCGCGCCCAAGGTGTTCCTGTTCGACGAGCCGCTGTCCAACCTCGACGCGGCGCTGCGCGGCAACACGCGCGTCGAGATCAGCAAGCTGCACCGCGCGCTCGGCGCCACCAGCATCTACGTGACCCACGACCAGGTCGAGGCCATGACGCTGGCCGACCGCGTGGTCGTGCTGCGCGACGGGATGATCGAGCAGGTCGGCACGCCGATGGAGCTGTACGACCGGCCCGCCAACCAGTTCGTCGCCCAGTTCATCGGCATGCCCTCGATGAACATGGTGCAGGCGCGCGCGATCCCGAGCTTTGCCGCGCAGGTCAACGGACGCCTGCCGGCCGATGGCTTCCTGGGCGTGCGGCCGGAAGGCCTGCGCGTGCACCCGGATTCGCAGCATGGCGCGCCGGCGCGGGTCGAGCTGGTGGAGGCGCTCGGTGCCGACACGCTGATCCACGTCGACGTCGGCGGCGTGCCGCTGGTGGCGCGCCAGAACGAGCGCACGCCGCTGCATGCGGGCGACGCGGTGAGCGTCGAGCTCGACCCGTCGGTGCTGCATTTCTTCAACCGCGAAGGCCGCACTGTCGCTGCTTGAGCCTGCCACTCGCGCCATGCCCGTTCGTCCTCTCTCGGAGTTCGTGATCCTGCATCTCGGACTCGGCTCCTTCCATCGCGCCCACCAGGCGGTCTACCTGCAGCAGCTGATCGAGGCGGGAGATGCCCGCTGGTCGCTCTCCGGCGCCAACCTGCGTCCAGACATGGCCGAGCTGCTGTCCGCCCTGCGGGCGCAGGACGGCTGCTACACGGTCGAGACCGTCTCGCCGGCCGGCGACTACCGCTACCAGCGCATCGGCGCCATCCGCGAGGTGCTCGACTGGGAGCCGTCGCTGGCGGCGGTGATCGCGCGCGGTGCCGATCCGCGCACGCGCATCGTGTCCTTCACCGTCACCGAGGCCGGCTACTACCTCGACCCGCAGGACCGCCTCGACACGGGCGACGCCGAGCTGGCCGAGGACCTTGCACGCGCCCGGCGAGGCGAGGCCGGCCAAACCATCTACGGCGCGGTCTGCGCGATCCTGCGCGCCCGCAGCGACGCCGATGCGGGCCCGGTGACGCTGCTCAACTGCGACAACCTGCGCCACAACGGCGAGCGCTTCCGCCGGGGCCTGCTGGAATTCATCGAGCAGGCGGACCTGCCGGCCCTGGCAGCGTGGGTGCGCGAGAACACCACCTGCCCCAACGCGATGGTCGACCGCATCACGCCGCGCCCGCCGCCCGAGCTGCGCCAGCGCGTGCGCGAGGCGACCGGCCGGGACGACGCCGCGCCGGTCACGGCCGAGCGCTTCACCCAGTGGGTGATCGAGGACGACTTCATCCACGGCCGGCCGGACTGGGGGCGCGTGGGCGTTCAACTGGTCGACTCCGTGGAGCCGTACGAGGAAGCGAAGATCCGCATCCTCAACGCCAGCCACAGCTGCATCGCCTGGGCCGGCACGCTGATCGGCCTGCAGTACATCCACGAGGGCACGCGCACGCCCGCGATCCGGCAGATGGCTTTCGACTACGTGACGGACGATGTCATTCCCTGCCTCGACCGCGGCGGGCACCCGAGCCCGGTCGACCTGCCTGCATATCGTGACGTCGTGCTCGAGCGCTTCGGCAATCCGGCCATCCGCGACACCAACCAGCGCGTGGCGATGGACGGCTTCTCGAAGATCCCGGGCTTCATCGCGCCAACCGTGCGCGAGCGCCTGGCGCAGCGCGAGAGGATCGACAGCGTCGCGATGCTGCCGGCGCTCTTCCTCGCCTTCCTGCGGCGCTGGCACCAAGGCACCCTCCCCTACACCTACCAGGACCAGGGCATGGACGAAGCCACCGCACGCGCCATCTGCGACGCGGCCGATCCGGTCGCGGCACTGTGCGCCGATACCGTCCTCTGGGGCGACGCCGCGGGCGACACGCGGCTCGAGCAGGCGGTGCGCGAGGCCGGTGCGCGCGTGCGAACACTCATCGAAGGAGCAAGATCATGACGGGCCGCCTCGAACAACGTCACCTGCTGGTGACCGGCGCCGGCGGCGGCATCGGGCTCGCGATCGCCGAGGCCTGCCTCGCCGAAGGCGCGCGATGCACGCTGGTGGACCGCGCGGCCGCGCGGTCCGAAGACGTGGCACACCTGCAGCGCAGCCACCCGAAGCGCGTGGCCTACCTGCCGGCCGATGTGGCCGACACCTCATCGCTGGCCCGCCTGCTCGATACGGCGCAGGCGGCCAACGGACCGGTGCACACGCTGGTCAACAACGCCGCGATCTTCGACATGGCGCCGCTGCTGGAGAGCGACGAAGCCTCCTTCGACCGCCTGTTCGCGGTCAACGTGAAGGGCATGTTCTTCGTGATGCAGCGCGTATTGCAGCACATGGTGGACGCAGGCACGGCCGGCGCCTCGGTCATCAACATGGCCTCGCAGGCCGGCCGCCGCGGCGAGGCGCTGGTGTCGCACTACTGTGCGACCAAGGCCGCCGTCATCAGCTACACGCAGAGCGCGGCGCTGGCGATGGCGCCGCACGGCATCCGCGTCAACGCCATCGCGCCCGGGGTGGTCGACACGCCGATGTGGAGCCATGTGGATGCGCTGTTTGCCAGGTACGAAGGCCGCGCGCCGGGCCAGAAGAAGCGCCAGGTCGGGCTGGAGGTGCCGCTCGGCCGCATGGGCACGCCGGGCGACATCGCCGGCGCCGCCGTGTTCCTGGCCAGCGACGAGGCGCGCTACATCACGGCCCAGACGCTCAACGTCGACGGTGGTAATGTCATGAGCTGAAGGCGTGAACACCATCCGAGAGAAACGGCCATGACTTCGGTGCGCCACCGCAACCTACCCCGCCACCGGGAACCCGAACTCGAGCGCGACATCACGCGCTCGCCTTCGCTCGGCTACGAGGCGCCGGAGGAATCGGGCCTGGTGCGCTGCCTGGCACACGGGTTTCCGAGCCCGCTGGTGCGATGGCATTTCCATGAAGAGTACGAGCTGCACCTGATCACCGAGACCTCGG
Organism: Variovorax sp. WDL1; assembly: GCF_001541225.1. Lineage (GTDB taxonomy): Bacteria > Pseudomonadota > Gammaproteobacteria > Burkholderiales > Burkholderiaceae_C > Variovorax. Next base: position 11,550 of record NZ_LMTS01000257.1, read on the forward strand.
GCAAGGCCTTCATCGGCGACTGGATCGGGCCCTTCCAGCCCGGCCACCTGGTGCTGTGCGGTCCGCGGCTGCCGCACAACTGGATCTCGCTCGATGCGCCGGCGAGCGGCGCGGCCGGGCGCGACCGCGTGATCCAGTTCCGGCATGAGCCCATCGAACGCGCGGCCGCCGAGATCCCGGAACTGCGCGAGGTGATGCAACTGCTCGAGCGCTCGCGCCACGGCATCGAGTTCTTCGGCCTTGCAGAGCGCGCGCTGGCGCACTGGGACGCGGTCAAGGGCGCACGCGGGCTGCGCCGCTTCGGACTGTTCTGCGCCTACCTGGCCGACCTGGCGCAGTGCACCGACTACCGGCTGCTCTCCAACGTGCAGATGCAGGGCGTGGAAGGCGAGGCCGGCGTAGACCAGATCAACGTCATCGTCGACCGCATCACCTCCAACCTGGCCGAGCCGATCGTGATGGCCGACATCGCCACCGAGCTGGGCATGAGCGAAAGCCGCTTCAGCCGCTTCTTCAAGCGCTCGACCGGCAACAGCTTCACCGACTTCGTGAACCGCGTGCGCATCAACAGCGCCTGCCACCTGCTGATGCAGACCGACCACTACGTGACCGACATCTGCTACCAGGTCGGCTTCAACAACGTCGCCAACTTCAACCGCCGCTTCCTGGAGATCAAGGGCATGACGCCGACCGAGTTCCGGCGCCAGAGCGACCACCGCTTCGGCGGCGGCTGAAGAAGGGCCGGCGCTTGTACCTCGGACTCGATCTCGGCACCTCGGAGCTGAAGGCGCTGCTGCTGGCGCCGGACCACCGCATCGTCGCGCTGGCGCGGGCGCCGCTCACGGTCGACCGGCCGGCGCCGCAGTGGTCGCAGCAGGCGCCCTCGCAATGGTGGGAGGCGCTGGAAGCCGCCATGGCCGAGTTGCGGCGCACGCAGGCCTCGGCGCTGTCGGCGGTGCGCGCCATCGGCCTTTCGGGCCAGATGCACGGTGCGGTGGCGCTGGACGCACAGCACCATGTGCTGCGCCCCGCGATCCTCTGGAACGATGGCCGCAGCGCAGCCCAATGCCGCACGCTCGCCGAGCGCGTGCCGCGGCTGGGCGCCATCGCCGGCAATCTCGCCATGCCGGGCTTCACTGCGCCCAAACTGCTGTGGATGCGCGAGCACGAGCCCGGGCTTTTCGCGCGCATCGCCCATGTGCTGCTGCCCAAGGACTGGCTGCGCTTCATGTTGAGCGGCGAGTTCGCGAGCGACATGTCGGATGCCTCTGGCACGCTGTGGCTGGACGTGGGCGCACGCGACTGGTCCGACGAGCTGCTGGGCGCCTGCGGCCTGTCGCGCGTGCAGATGCCGCGACTGGTGGAAGGCAGCGCGCCCGCGGGGCGGCTCACGCCCAAGCTCGCGCAACGCTGGGGCATGGCGCCCGGCGTGCCCATTGCGGGCGGCGCCGGCGACAACGCGGCCAGCGCAGTCGGCATGGGACTCGTTGAAGCGGGTCAGGGCTTCGTCTCGCTGGGCACCTCCGGCGTGATCTTCATCAGCGGCGAGCACTTCGAGCCTCGGCCCGAGCGCGCGGTCCATGCGTTCTGCCACGCGCTGCCCGGGCGCTGGCACCAGATGTCGGTGATGCTCTCGGCATCCAGCGCCGTGAGCTGGGCCGCGCGCAGCTTCGGTCTCGGCAACGAGTCAACGCTGCTCGCCGCTGCCGCCTCGCTGGGTGATGCGGCGCGGCAGCGCGCCCCGCTGTTCCTGCCCTACCTGTCGGGGGAGCGCTCTCCGCACAACGATGCCGATGCGCAAGGCGTGCTGTTCGGCCTCACGCATGCACACGGTCCGGCCGACATCGCCTATGCCGTGGTCGAAGGCGTGAGCTTCGGGTTGCGCGACGGGATGGACACGCTCGCTCGACCGTCCGGGGACCTTGTGCTGGTCGGCGGCGGCGCGCGCAGCGCCTGGTGGGCGCAGTTGCTGGCCGATGTGCTGGACACGCCGCTCGCGATCTGCGAAGGCAGCGAGGCCGGCGGCGCGCTCGGGGCCGCGCGGCTGGCCTGGCTCTCGGATGGCGGCATGTTGCACGAGGTGTGCCACCGCCCGGTGCTGCGGCAGCGCCTCGAGCCGGCCCGATCGCCGGCTGGTCGCCT
>NZ_LMTS01000257.1:13731-61643 GCF_001541225.1 Variovorax sp. WDL1
TCGCGCCCGGCATGCCCGCTTCAAGGCGCTCTACGCCGGGCTGCGTCCGCTCTTCGGCTGGAAGGATGAATGACATGTTCGTGGTGTGCGGCGAAGCGCTGATGGATGTCTATGTGCTGGGGACGACGTCCACTGGCCTGCACCTGGACGCGCGCATCGGCGGCTCGCCCTTCAACGTGGCAGTTGGCCTGGCGCGGCTGGGTCGCCGCTCGGCGCTCCTTGCCGGCCTCTCGCGAGACACAGCCGGGGAACGGCTCATGCAGGCGCTCGCCGCGGAAGGCGTGGACACCCGCCTGGTACTGCGCAGCGATGCGCCGACAACCCTGAGCGTGGTGAGCGTCGACGCGGCCGGCGTGCCGCACTACGCCTTCCACGGCCACGGCGCGGCGGACAGGGCCATCGACACGGCCGGCCTGCCGGCACTGCCGCCGGAAGCTCGCGTGCTGCAGTTCGGTTCCTACGCGCTGGTCGTGGAGCCTGTCGGCAGTGCGCTGCGCGCCCTGGCCGCACGCGAACGCGGACGCTGCCTCGTAGCTTACGACCCCAACGTGCGGCTCAACGTCGAGCCCGATCTGGCGCGCTGGCGCACGACGGTCGAAGCCATGGCGGCGCTCTCGCACATCGTGAAGGTGAGCGACGAGGACCTGGGGCTGCTGTACCCCGACTCGACGCCTGGGCAAGTCGCAGCGCGCTGGCTGTCGCTCGGCGTACGCCTCGTCGTGCTCACGCGCGGCGCCCGGGGCAGCGAGGCCTGGACGCCGACCCGGCAGGCCGCCGAGGCCGCGGCTCCGGTCGAGGTGGTGGACACCGTGGGCGCCGGCGATACCTTCCAGGCCGCCCTGCTGACCTGGCTGGACGAGCACGAGGCCCTCAGCGCCGCCGGCATCGAAGCGCTCGACGCCGTCAGGCTGGCGGCACTGCTTCGCTTTGCGACCCGCGCGTCCGCGATCACCTGTTCGCGCCGCGGCGCCGACATGCCGCGCCGCGACGAACTGCCGGCCGATAGATCGCCTCGGTAGCGCTCGCCGCAACCCGCTACAGGATCGAGTGATCGGTAGTGAACAGGCAGGAGTCCGCGTCCGACTCCGGCTCCCCCGTATCGCTCCCGGCGGCGGGGTGCGTGACCGATGGCTCATCGGCGTCGCCCTCCCCGATGCCCACCGGCGCCCGGGGCTTGCCGAAGGGTGCCAGGCCCTGCACCACGCGCAGGGCCGAAGCGCCCTCGATCAGCGCCTCCGAATAGTCAGGCAGCCCCCGCGTCGAGGAGTCCACCGGCCGGTAGACCAGGCACTCGTCCGAGTCGGCCTGAACAGCCTCCATCAGCACCCAATGAAATTCATTGGGTTCGAGTTCGAGAACTGTCAGGGCAAGGTCGCGGAGAGCCATGGGGAAACCTCTTGTTGAATGTCGCGAATTGTTACAGCCGGTTGCTTATCGGCAAAGGTACTTTTGCACGGTGTCTCCTCCACGTGATGGAGGGCGGCGCGGCATGGCGTGAAGGGCGCCGCATTTGCGCCGCCCTGGCATCAGCCCAGGCGGACGGGCACGAAGATCCGGTCGCCGTCGCGCTGGATCAGCAGCGCGACCGACTTGTCGGCCTTGGCCGCCACCTCGCGCACCTGCTCCACCGACTTGGCGGGCGTGCCGTTGATGGCCAGCAGCACGTCGCCGGGCTGCACGCCGGCCAGGGCCGCAGGGCCGCCCGCATCCTCGATCAGCAGGCCGGCATCCACGCGCGCCTCGCGCTTCTCCTGCGGCTGCAAGGGCCGCAGGGCGAGGCCGAGCTTGCCTTGGCCGGCGCGGGGTTCGGTCCTGGCCACGGTGCTCGTTTTCTCGCTCGCATCGCCGAGCCGGGCGCTGATCTCGTGGCGCTCGCCCTGGCGCCACACGTCCAGCGTGATGCGGCTGCCGGGCTTCTTCTGGCCGATCAGGGCCGGCAGGTCGCCCGACGCGACGATGGGCTCCCCATCGACCTTGCGGATCACGTCGCCCGGTCGCAGGCCGGCCTCGTCGGCCGGGCCGCCCTTCTCGACGTTCGACACCAGCGCGCCTTCAGGCTTGTCGAGCTTGAAGGAGTCGGCGAAGGCCTGGTTGACCTCCTGCACCGCCACGCCGAGCCGGGCATGGCTGACCTTGCCGGTGGCGACGATCTGGTCCTTGACATGGATGGCGACGTCGATGGGGATCGCGAAGGAAACGCCCTGGTAGCCGCCGCTGCGGCTGTAGATCTGCGAGTTGATCCCCACCACCTCGCCGCGCACGTTGAGCAGCGGCCCACCCGAGTTGCCGGGGTTGATTGCCACGTCGGTCTGGAGGAAGGGCACGTAGCTGTCGTCGGGCAGCGAGCGCCCCTTGGCGCTCACCACGCCGGCCGTCACGGTGTTCTCGAAGCCGAAGGGCGAGCCGATGGCGAGCACCCATTCGCCCACCTTGAGGTCCTTGGTGCTGCCCAGCTGCAGGGTGGGAAGGTTCCTGGCGTCGATCTTGAGCACGGCGATGTCGGTCTTGGGGTCCGACCCGAGCACCTTGGCGCGGAACTCGCGGCGGTCGGTGAGCTTGACCGTCACCTCGCTGGCATCCTTCACCACGTGCGCGTTGGTCAGGATGATGCCGTCCGCGCTGACGATGAAGCCCGAGCCCTGGCCCCGCACGGGAACGTCGCGCTGCTGGCCGCGCGGGCCGAACTGCCCGCCGAAACGACGGAAGAACTCGAACATGGGGTCGTCCGGATCGATACCGGCCATGCCCCCCATCGAGGTCTTGGTGGTGCCGGTCACGCTGATGTTGACCACGGCCGGACCGTCGCGCGAGGTGATGGTCGAGAAGTCGGGCATGGTGACCAGGGGCGCCGCGACGGCAGGCGCCGCGGCGGGTGCGCCCACGGCGCTTGCACTGGTGTAGGCGCCCGCGCCGACGGCGCCGATCACCCCGGCGGCCGCCAGCGCGGCGGCAAGGGCGCGGGGCGAGTTCAGGCGGATATTCATGGAAATTCCTTTCGAGGTGTCAGTGGAAAACACGATGAAAGGGAATGTCGGTCCGCTCGCTTAGGCTCGCCTTAAACGGTGGAAGGGAAAAGCAGCCTCACCCGCAGCCCGCCGAGGCTCTCCGAGCGCCCGATGTCCAGCGTCGCGCCGTGCTGGTCGGCGATCGACTTCACGATCGCCAGCCCCAGGCCACTGCCCGGCGCCTGCGATTCACCGGCGCGGTAGAAGCGATCGAGCACGCGCTCTCGCTCCTCGGCGGGCAGGCCCGGGCCGCTGTCTTCCACCACGAGCTCGGCGCCGCTTGCCTGCCGGGCAACGCGGATGTCGACGCGCCCGCCCTCGGGCGTGTACTTGACCGCGTTGTCCAGCAGGTTGCGCAGCAGCGTGCGCAGGGCCTCCGGCCGGCCCTGCACCCTGGCCGCGTCCGCGCTGGCGATACCGATGTCGATGCGCCTCGCCTGGGCAGCGGCGATGGCATCGGAGAGCGCGAGCCGCGCGACCTCCTGCAGCTCGACCGCTTCCGGCGGCGTGCCCGCTGCCGCGCTGGCTTCCTGCCGTGCCAGCGCCAGCATCTGCTCGACCAGCCGCGTCGCGCGCTCAATGCCCGCGGCCAGGCGGTTGACGGCCAGCTCGCGCGTGGGCTCGTCGGGCGCACGCTGCAGGCCCTGCACCTGCAGCTTCAGCGCGGCGAGGGGCGAGCGCAGCTCGTGCGCTGCGTCGGCCACGAAGTGCTTCTGCGCCTCGAAGGCCTGGCGCACGCGGTCGAACAGCAGGTTGAGCTCGTGCACCAGTGGGCGCACCTCCTCCGGCAGGCCGCTCTCGCTCACCGGGGAGAGGTCGTCGGCCTGCCGCGCCGCGACCTGGCCGCGCACGCGCGCCACCGGCGCCAGCGAGCGGCTCACCACCCACCACACGACCAGCATGAGCAGCGGCGCCGCCAGCGCGATCGGCCCGACCGTGCGCAGCGCCAGCGTGCCGGCCATGTGACGGCGAGCCGCCATGTCCTGCGCGACCTGGATCACCAGCGAGCGGGCCTGCAGCGAGTAGACGCGGTAGGTGGTGCCGCGCGCCCTGACGTTCGAGAAGCCCAGGACTGCGCGCTGCGGCAGCGCGGCCTGCGCAGCCGATTCGAAGACGAGCACGCCCTCGGCCGTCCACACCTGCACGACGAACTCGAAGTTCTGCTCGCCATCGCTCAGGCCGCCGACGGCCGCGCTGGGCGGCAGGCCGGCTCGCAGCGACAGGGCCATCTGCTGCATGTGGTAGTCGAAGATCTGGTCGGCTTCGTTCAGCACCGTGCGGTAGGCGACGAAGGCCTGGGTGCCTGCAGCCACCACGATGGCGGCGAGCAGAAAGATGAGCAGCCGCGCGCGTAAGGACTTCATTCCTTGGGCACCATGTACCCAACCCCCCGCACGTTGCGGATCAAGTCCGCGCCCAGCTTCTTGCGCAAGCCATGCACGTAGACCTCGACCGCGTTGCTGCTGATCTCGTCCTTCCAGCCGTAGAGTTTCTCCTCGAGCTGGGCGCGCGACAGCACCATGCCGGGCCGCGCGATCAAGGGCTCGAGCACCGCCCACTCGCGCGCCGACAGCACCACCGGCTGGCCGTTGACCGAGACTTCGCGCGTGGTCGGGTGGATGCTCACGCCCATGTGCTCGTAGACCGGCTCGGCCCGGCCGGAGGCGCGCCGCAGCAAGGCGCGGATGCGCGCCAGCAGCTCGTCGAGGTCGTAGGGCTTGAGCACGTAGTCGTCGGCGCCGGCATCCAGGCCCTCGATGCGCTGCTGCACCGAGTCGCGGGCGGTGGCGATCAGCACGGGCATGCGCTGCTTGCGCGCACGCAGCGCACGCAGCACTTCGAGCCCGTCGCGGCGCGGCACGCCGAGGTCGAGCAGCACCAGGTCGTACTGCTGGGTGCGCAGCGCGGTGTCGGCGGTCTCGCCGTCCTTGACCCAGTCCACCGCGTAGTGCTCGGCCCGCAGCAGGTCCAGCACGGCCTCGCCGATCATCACGTCGTCTTCGAGCAGCAGCAGTCGCATGTCGCGGGGTCCGGCAAAGCTTGTTCGAGATCGTAGCGGGCGGCGAAGTTCAGAGCAGCGAGCGCACCTCGCGCGCCGCCTCGAACAGCAGCGGCAGCAGGTCGCGGCGCAGCGTCTCTTCCTGGTGACGGCCGCCGGACAACACGACATTGAGCGCCGCCACGGTGCGGCCCTGCATGTTGCGCAACGGCACCGCCAGCGCCTGCACGGCGAGCTCGTGTTCCTCGCTGGCGAAGCCGTAGTCGTCCTTGCGGACCTGGACGATGCGCTGGCGCAGCAGGCGGGCGCTGGTGATGGTGTGCGGCGTGAGTCGCGGCAGCAGGCGGCCCTTGAGCCACTGCGCAAGCTGCGCGGGGCTCATCGCTGCCAGCAGCACGCAGCCGGTCGAGGTCGCGTGCGCGGGCAGGCGAGCGCCCAGATGCAGGCCGTAGGCAAGCACGCGCGTCGGCGTGCCGTAGGCGCCGCTGCGCGCGACGATGACCACCTCCTCGCCGTCGAGCACCACGGCCGAGAACGACTCCCCGGTCTGCGCCGCCAGCCGGTTCAGCGTGGGCTGCAGCGCCCGCGGCAACCGCGACGAAGCCAGGTAGCTGCCCGAGAAGCGCAGCACCTTCGGCGCCATCCAGAAGTAGCTGCCGTCCGTCTCGAGATAACCCAGGTGGGCGAGCGTGAGCAGGTGGCGCCGGGCGGCAGCGCGCGTGAGGCCCGCGCGCTCGGCGGCCAGCGTGGCATTGAGGCGCTGGCGCTCGGTGTCGAAGCTCTCGAGCACGGCCATGCCCTTGGCGATGCCCTCGATGAAGTCCGGCTTGGCGATGGTCATGGCGGGTCGGCTGCGTCCAAGTGTTGCGCGATCATCGCGCAAGCGGCCTCATCATCGCACAGAGGATGGTGCCGGCGCGATGCCGGGACGGCCTTCCGGTCCTACGCTTCGCCCTGACATCCAGGAGACACCCATGCGCACCCAAGTCGCCATCATCGGCGCCGGCCCCGCCGGCCTGCTGCTCGGCCAACTGCTCTTCAAGGCCGGCATCGACAACGTCATCGTCGAGCGCCAGACCGGCGAATACGTACTCGGCCGCATCCGTGCCGGCGTGCTGGAGCAGGTCACGATGGACCTGCTGGCGCGTGCCGGCGTGGACGCCCGCGCCAAGGCCGAAGGGCTGCCGCACGAGGGCATCGAACTGCTGTTCAAGGGCGCGCGCCACCGCATCGACCTGCACGGCCTGACCGGCGGCAAGCAGGTCACGGTCTATGGCCAGACCGAGGTCACGCACGACCTGATGAATGCGCGCGAGGCCGAGGGCCTGACGACGATCTACAGTGCCTCGCAGGTCAGCCTGCATGGCTTCGACGGCGAGCGGCCGATGGTGCGCTACGAGAAGGACGGCGCCACGCACGAGATCGAATGCGACTTCATCGCCGGTTGCGATGGCTACCACGGCGTGAGCCGCGCCAGTGTGCCGGCCGGCGCCATCCACACCTACGAAAAGGTGTACCCCTTCGGCTGGCTGGGCGTGCTCGCCGACGTGCCGCCGGTTTCGCACGAGCTGATCTACGCCAACACGCAGCGCGGCTTCGCGCTGTGCAGCATGCGCAGCCCCACCCGCAGCCGCTATTACGTGCAGGTGCCGGTGGAGGAGCGGGTCGAAGCCTGGAGCGACGACGCCTTCTGGAACGAGCTGCGCCTGCGGCTCGACCCGGAGGCCCGCGAGCGGCTGGTGACCGGTCCCTCGCTGGAAAAAAGCATCGCGCCCCTGCGCAGCTTCGTCGCCGAACCGATGCGATTCGGCCGGTTGTTCCTGGCGGGCGACGCGGCCCACATCGTGCCGCCCACCGGCGCCAAGGGCCTGAACCTGGCCACCGCAGACGTCGGCTTCCTGTCGCGCGCCCTCGAGGTCTTCTACCGCGAGCAGAGTGAATCGGCGCTCGACCGCTACTCCGAGCTGTGCCTGCGGCGGATCTGGAAGGCCGAGCGCTTCTCGTGGTGGTTCACCTCGCTCATGCACCGGTTCCCGGATACCGGCGAGTTCGGGCAGAAGATCCAGGAAGCCGAGCTCGACTACTTGGTGCACTCGCGTGCGGCTTCGACCTCGGTGGCGGAGAACTACGTGGGACTGCCGCTCGAGGACTTCTGACGCTCAGGGCCCCGGCTGCATCAGCTGCCAGACACGCGCGGGTGTCAGCGGCATGTCGAGGCACGGCGTGAGCCCGGCCATGCCGTTGCGGGCGAAGGCATCGGCCACTGCATTGACCACCGCGGGCGTGGCGCCGATGGTGCCGAGCTCGCCCACGCCCTTCACGCCCAACGGGTTGTTCAGGCAGGGCGTGCTCTGGTCCATCTCGGTCTTGAACATCGCGGCCGCGATGTCGGCGCGCGGTACCGCGTAGTCCATCAGGCTTCCGGTCAGCGGCTGGCCGGTCTCGGCGTCGTAGACGACGCGCTCGCACAGGGCTTGGCCGATGCCCTGCACGGCGCCGCCCTCGAGCTGGCCGCGCACGATCATCGGGTTGATCACCCGGCCGACGTCGTTGACCGAGGCATAGGCCACAACGCCGATCTCGCCCGTCGGCGGATCGATCTCCACCTCGCAGACGTGGCAGCCGTTCGGCCAGGTCGGGCCGGCGACGGCGCTGGTGGAGTCGACGAAGATCTGCCCCTCGGGCTGGCGCCCGGCGAGCGTGAACAGGTCCAGCGCCAGGTCGGTGCCCGCGACCTTGAAGAGACCGGATGCGTACTGCACGTCTTCCGGTGCAACCTCGAGCTCCTGTGCCGCCAGCGCGCGTGCCTTGTCGATGGTGCGCTCGGCCCCCACGCGAACGGCCGAACCGCCGGTAAAAATGGAGCGCGAACCGGCGCTGCCGAAGCCGTTGCCGCGGTCGGTGTCGCCCAGGACGATGCGCACCTTCTCGATCGGGACGCCGAAGGCATCCACCACCAGCTGCGCCAGGGTGGTCGCGATGCCCTGCCCCATGGCGTTGACAGCCGAGAACACCTCGATGACGCCGTCGGCCTGGACCGAGACCGTCACCCGCTCCTCGAACACGTTGCCGCCAGTCCATTCCAGGAAGGTCGCGATGCCCAGGCCGCGCAGCCGACCCCGGCGCTGCGATTCGGCCGCCCGCCCGTCGAAGCCCTGCCAGTCGGCCAGGGCCAGCGCCTGATCCATGACCGATTCGAAGCGGCCGGTGTCGTAGGTCTGCTGCATCGGGTTGGTGTAGGGCATCTGGGCCGGCTGGATGAAGTTGCGCCGGCGCAGCTCGATGCGGTCGATGCCGGTCTGGCGCGCGGCCTCGTCCATCAGCCGCTCGATGGTGTAGATCGCCTCGGGGCGGCCGGCGCCGCGGTAGGCACCGGTCGGCGCGGTGTTGGTGAGCACCGCAAGGAAGTGGAAGTCGATGGTCTGGATGTCGTAGACGCTGGTCTGCACCCAGGGGCCGATGAGCAATTGGATCGCGACGCCTGTGCCCGTGGCGTAGGCGCCCACGTTGGCCAGGGTGCGGATGCGCAGCGCGAGGATCCTGCCATTGGCGTCGAGCGCGAGCTCGGCCCGGGCCTCGATGTCGCGGCCATGCGAGGTGGAAAGGAATTCCTCGCTGCGGTCGGCCACCCACTTCACCGGGCGGCGCAGCTGGTGCGCCGCGAAGGCCACCACGATGTCCTCCGGATAAGCGCCGGTCTTCATGCCGAAGCCGCCGCCGACGTCGCCCACCACCACGCGCACCTGTTCGGCGGGCAGGCCGATGGCGTCACACACCGAGTTGCGCACGCCCGAGGGCATCTGGGTGCTCATCCGGACGGTGAGGCGCCCGGAGTCCCGGTCTGCGTCAGCCAGCACCGAGCGGGGCTCGATCGTGAGCGCGACCACCCGCTGGTTCACCACGTCCAGCGCCACCACGTGATCGGCGCGGGCGAAGGCGGCGCTGGCCGCCTCGGCGCTGCCGTGGCGCATTTCGGCGGCGATGTTGCCGGTGGCTTCGCCCCAGACCAGCGGCGCGCCCTCCGCGGCGGCGGCCTGCGTGTCCACCACCATCGGGAGCTCCTCGTAGTCGACGATCACCGCCTCGCCGGCGTCGCGCGCCTGCGCGGCCGTTTCGGCAATCACGGCAGCGACAGGCTCGCCCACGAAGCGCACCGTGTCGATCGCGAGCACATGCCGCGGGGGCGATGCGCAAGCGGCACCGTCGGCGCGCTTGAAGGCGACGGCGCCCGGCATCGGCTTCACACCGGCCTGCTGGAGATCGGCGCCCGTCAACACGCGCAGGACGCCGGGCATCGCCATCGCCGCCGCGACATCGATGGCCGCCAACCGGGCATGCGGGTACGGGGAACGCACGAAGAACAGATGGGTCTGAAGCGGTAGCGTGACGTCGTCGGTGTAGCGTCCCGCGCCAGCCAGGAGGCTCTCATCCTCGAGCCGCCGTACGGCCTGGCCGCTGCCGAAGCGCATGGGATTGATTTCTGTTGTCACCTGGGGTCCTCTTTCCATTGTGGGCAGGCCGCGAATCAGGGGACGACTATATGGGCAGCGGTGCTTTCGCGCTTCCGACGACATCGCGTACTGCCGAAGCCGTGTATACCTCCGACCATGCAACTGCCCTGGCTCGCCCCCGGTGACCCGCTGCCCGATGCCGCCCTGGCGTGGGGCGAATCCGACCCCGTTCCCGGCCTGCTGGCGGCGGGCGGCGGCCTCGATGTCGCCAGCCTGCTGCAGGCCTATGCGCACGGCATCTTTCCCTGGTTCAGCGAAGGCCAGCCGATTCTCTGGTGGAGCCCGGACCCGCGCATGGTGCTGGACGTGGAGCGCTTCAAGCTGCACCGTTCGCTGCGCAGGACGCTCGAGCGCTTTCGAGCCGCGCCGGACTGCGAGATCCGGATCGACCATGGCTTCGAGACGGTGATCCAGGCCTGCGCGCAGGCGCCGCGTGCCGGCCAGACCGGCACCTGGATCCTGCCCGAGATGGTGCGCGCCTACACGGCGCTGCACCAGGCCGGGCATGCCCACAGCGTCGAGACCTGGATCGACGGCGAGCTCGCCGGCGGGCTGTACTGCGTGGGAATCGGACGCGCCGTGTTCGGCGAATCGATGTTCGCGCGCCGGCCCGACGCATCCAAGATCGCGCTCGCCGCGCTCGTCTCGTTCTGCCGCCGGCACGGGATCGCGATGATCGACTGCCAGCAGAACACCAGCCACCTGGCCAGCCTGGGCGCGCGGGAAATGCCGCGCGCGCGCTTTCTCTCACACGTGGCGAGGGCACGTCATCTGCCGGGGCCGCAGTGGCGTTTCGAGCCCGTATACTGGTCCGAACTCCTGCCTGCGCGAACTTCCCTTCCGACGTGACGCACCTCAAGGATCTTCCGCTCCACACGCTGCAGTTCTACGCGACAGCGCCGTATCCGTGCAGCTATCTGCCGGACAGGCAGGCCCGCTCGCAGGTCGCCACGCCCAGCCACCTGATCCACAACGACGCCTACTCCGACCTGGTGCTCAGCGGCTTCCGCCGCAGCGGAATGTTCACATACCGCCCCCATTGCGACGGCTGCAATGCCTGCGTACCGCTGCGCGTTCTGGCCAACGCCTTCAAACCCAGTCGCAGCCAGCGCCGCGCGCTGGCGCGCCATGCCAACCTGCAGGCGCGCGTGCTGAAGCTCTGCTTCGTGCCCGAGCACTACCAGCTCTACCTGCGCTACCAGAACGGCCGCCACGCCGGCGGCGGCATGGATCACGACAGCATCGACCAATACACCCAGTTCCTGCTGCAGAGCCGGGTCAACTCCAGGCTGGTGGAGTTCCGCGAGACCCGCCCGGACGGCACCGCGGGCGCGCTGAAGATGGTGTCCATCCTGGACGTGCTGAACGACGGGCTGTCCGCGGTCTACACGTTCTATGAGCCCGAGCCGGGCGCGGGCTACGGCAACTACAGCGTGCTGTGGCAGATCGAGCAGGCGCGCAAGCTGGGCCTGGCCCACGTCTACCTCGGCTACTGGATCAAGGGCAGCACCAAGATGAACTACAAGGCGCGCTTCGCGCCGCATGAGGTTCTGGTCGGCGGCCGTTGGCAACCGCCGGTCGATTTCACCAAGTAAAATCGCAACCGGTCCCCCAACCGCGTTGCCCAATGAGAAAACCCCAAACAGATATTCCGGCCACGCCCGTCATCCAGGTGATCGAGCGCATGTTCTCGCTGATCGACGTGCTCGCCTCCCGTGAGGAAGCCATTTCGCTGAAGGAAATCAGCGAAAAGACCGGCCTGCACCCGTCAACCGCCCACCGCATCCTGAACGACTTGGCCGTCGGCCGTTTCGTCGACCGGCCGGAAGCCGGCAGCTACCGGCTCGGCATGCGCCTGCTGGAGCTGGGCAACCTGGTGAAGGGACGGCTGAACGTGCGCGACGCCGCGATGGTGCCGATGCGTGAACTGCACAAGCTGACACAGCAGCCGGTCAACCTCAGCATGCGCCAGGGGGACGAGATCGTCTACATCGAGCGTGCCTACAGCGAGCGCTCGGGCATGCAGGTGGTACGGGCGATCGGCGGGCGGGCGCCGCTGCACCTGACCTCCACCGGCAAGCTCTTCCTGGCGGTGGACGAGCCCCAGCGCGTGCGCAGCTACGCCACGCGCACGGGCCTCGCCGGCCATACGCGCAACAGCATCACCCAGTTGCCTGCCCTGGAACGTGAGCTTTCCAAGGCGCGCCAGTACGGCATCGCCAGGGACAACGAGGAGCTGGAGCTCGGCGTGCGCTGCATGGCCGCCGGCATCTACGACGATCAGGGAAGACTGGTGGCGGGCTTGTCGATCTCGGCCCCTGCCGACCGGCTCGATGACGGCTGGCTGCCGAAGCTGCAGGCGACCGCCAACGAGATCTCCAGCGCGTTGGGCTACAACGCCGCTACGCCGCCGGCGGGCTGAGACACTGCCCGGTCGGCACTCAGGTCGTCAAGAGACCAAGGGGATCAGCCCGCGACGTGGGCCGTGAGGGAAGGCTGCGGCGTCGCCGCTGCCGGACTGATCAGGTGGTGGTTGGCTTCGACCCAGCGTCGCACGCGTTCGGCATCGCCGATGCGGCCGAACTTTCCGGCGGAATCGAGGAACACCATGATCAGCTTGCGACCGGCGATCCGCGCCTGCATCACCAGGCACTGGCCAGCCTCGGAGATGTAGCCGGTCTTCTGGAGGCCGATGTCCCAGTCGGGGCTCTTGACCAGGCGGTTGGTGGTGTTGTACTGGAGCACGCGGTTGCCGACCTCGACCTGGTACTCGGGCGACGTCGAGAGTTGGCGCACCGTGGCATCGGCGTAGGCGGCATTGACGAGCAGCGCCAGGTCCTGTGCACTCGACTGATTGCTGCTCGACAGGCCCGTGGGCTCGACGTAGCGCGTGTCTTTCATGCCCAGCATCTTCGCCTTGGCATTCATCACGCTCACGAAGGTCGCCATGCCGCCCGGATAGGTGCGGCCGAGGGCGTGCGCGGCGCGGTTCTCGCTGGACATGAGCGCCAAGTGCAGCAACTCGCCGCGTGGAAGCGTGGTGCCGACCGTCAGCCGCGAGCGGCTCCACTTTTCGGTATCGACGTCGTCCTGCGTGATGGTGATCAGTTCGTCGGAAGGCAGATGGGCTTCGCTGATGAGCAGCCCGGTCATGAGCTTGGTGAGCGATGCGATCGGCAGCACGACGTTGTCGTTCTTGCTGAAGAGCACCTCGCGCGTATCCTGGTCGATCACCAGCGCCACGCTGGACTTCAGGTCCAGCGCATCCTCGGTGCCGTGCAGACCGGCAAGCTGGCCGAAGGACTGACGCGCCGCGACCTCAGGCACACGCACCACCGAGCGCCGCTGCACGGCCACCACCGTCTTGCCGCCGCGCTTGCGAATCGAAGCCACCACGTTGCGCCCGCCTCGCACCACCCGGTCCGCCTGCTCGACTTTGCCGCTGCGCTTGCTGGAGGCCACGTTGCGCTTGGCGGCCACGCTGCGCTTGCTGTCGCTGGCGACCTGCGCCTTCTTGCCGGCCGGCGCCTTCTTGGCAGCCTCGGCCGTGGGCAACAAAAACGCCGTGGCGCAAAGCACGACGGCGATGAGGCGAAGAGCGGGAAGGAACCGCTGGCTGGAAACTCGGTAGAAACGGGCTTCGTGCATCAAAAAACTCCAGCGGCGATTAACAGGTATCGCAGTGTATCCAAATCAAAAAAGGCACGCAATATCAGTTACTTGCATTCCTTTCTTCATTCGGAACAAAGGATCCCGCAAACAACTAACCTTGTGCTGCCACTCTCTCAGCTTGGCTCTGCAACTTGTTGAGAGCACTCAAATAAGCCTTGGCCGAAGCCACCACGATGTCCGGATCGGCACCGACGCCATTGACGACGCGGCCCGCGTTCTGCAGACGGACGGTGACCTCGCCCTGGCTCTCGGTCGACCCGCTGATGGCATTCACCGAGTACAGCACCATCTCCGCCCCGCTCTTGACGTGGGACTCGATGGCTTTCAGCGACGCATCGACCGGACCATTGCCATCCGACTCGCTCGTGACTTCCTTGCCAAGCACCGTGAACACGATTCGCGCCTGGGGGCGCTCGCCGGTTTCGCTGTGCTGCGACAAGGATACAAAGCCAAACTGCTCCGCACCATGCGAATGCTCCTCCGCGCTTACAAGTGCAAGGATGTCTTCGTCAAATATTTCGCTTTTTCGGTCGGCAAGCTCCTTGAAGCGGGCGAAGGCAGCGTTGATGTCGACCTCGCTCTCCATCGCCACGCCCAGTTCCTGCAGGCGCTGCTTGAATGCATTGCGGCCGCTGAGCTTGCCGAGCACGATCTTGTTGGCGGTCCAGCCGACGTCTTCCGCGCGCATGATCTCGTAGGTGTCGCGCGCCTTGAGCACGCCGTCCTGGTGGATGCCGGAGGCATGGGCGAAGGCATTGGCGCCCACCACCGCCTTGTTGGGCTGCACCACGAAGCCCGTGGTCTGGCTGACCATGCGGCTTGCCGCCACGATGTGCCGGGTGTCGATGCCGAGCTCCAACCCGAAGTAATCCTTTCGTGTCTTCACCGCCATGACGATTTCCTCGAGCGAGCAGTTGCCGGCGCGCTCGCCCAGGCCATTGATGGTGCATTCCACCTGCCGCGCCCCGCCGATCTTCACGCCGGCCAGCGAGTTGGCCACCGCCATGCCGAGGTCGTTGTGGCAATGCACGGACCAGACCGCCTTGTCGCTGTTCGGGATGCGCTCGCGCAGCGTCCTGATGAAGTTGCCGTAGAGCTCGGGGATAGCGTAGCCGACCGTGTCGGGCACGTTGATGGTGGTCGCGCCCTCATTGATCACGGCTTCGAGCACCCGGCACAGGAAGTCGGGGTCGCTGCGGTAGCCGTCCTCCGGGCTGAATTCGACGTCGCCGACCAGGTTGCGGGCAAAGCGGACTGCGAGCTTGGCCTGCTCGAAGACCTCGTCTGGCGTCATGCGAAGCTTCTTCTCCATGTGCAACGGCGAAGTCGCGATGAAGGTGTGGATGCGGCCGCTGGCAGCTCCCTTCAAGGCCTCGGCGGCACGGGAGATGTCGCGGTCGTTGGCCCGTGACAGCCCGCAGACCGTCGAATCCTTGATCGCACCGGCGATTGCCGCGACGGCTTCGAAATCACCGTTCGAGCTGGCCGGGAAGCCCGCCTCGATGACGTCGACCCGCAGGCGCTCGAGCTGGCGCGCGATGCGCAGCTTCTCGTCCTTGGTCATCGAGGCACCCGGCGACTGTTCGCCGTCGCGCAGGGTGGTGTCGAAAATTATGAGCTTGTCGGCCATCGCGGATCTCCTTGGTTTTCAGGCGGCTTCAACCATCGATTGTGCGCTGCGGGCGCCTTGCGCTCGCGCCCGCTCGAGGCCCGAGACGATGGCCTTGAGCGAGGCCGAGACGATGTCGGCGTCCTTGCCCACCCCGAACAGCGTGCGGGCCTCGTCGACCCGCAGTTCGAGGTAGGCGACGGCTTGCGCATCGGCGCCGGCGCCGATCGCATGCTGGTGGTAGTCGATCACCCGGATCGAATGCCCGGTGGCCTCGGCCAGCGCGTGGATGAAAGCATCGATCGGCCCGTTGCCCTGGCCCTCGATGCGGCGAATCTCGCCAGCCCACGGCAGGTCGGCGCGCAGCACCACGGAAGCGTCGGCGCCCTCGCCCCGCTCCTCAAGCACGCGGTGCTGGGGCCCGGCCCCCTCGACGATGCGGTACTCGCGCTCGAACAGCTGCCAGAGATCCGCCGCCGTGAGCTCCTTGCCGGCGACGTCCATCACGCGCTGGACCACCTGGCTGAATTCCATCTGCAGGCGACGCGGCAGTTCGAGCCCATACTCGCTTTCGAGCAGATAGGCGATCCCGCCCTTGCCCGACTGGCTGTTGACGCGGATCACCGCCTCGTAGCTGCGGCCCACGTCCTTGGGGTCGATCGGGAGGTACGGCATCTCCCAGATATCGCCGTCTTTGCGGGCCGCGAAGGCCTTCTTGATCGCGTCCTGGTGCGAGCCGGAGAAGGAGGTGTAGACCAGGTCCCCCGCATAGGGATGGCGTGGATGCACCGGCAACTGGTTGCAATGCTCCACGGTGGCGCGGATCTCGTCGATGTTCGAGAAGTCCAGCCCGGGCGACACGCCCTGGGTGTACAGGTTGAGTGCGACGTTCACCAGGTCGAGGTTGCCGGTGCGCTCGCCGTTGCCGAAGAGGCAGCCCTCGATGCGCTCGGCGCCCGCCATCAAGGCGAACTCGCCGGCGGCGGTGCCCGTGCCGCGGTCGTTGTGCGGATGCACGCACAGCACGATCGAATCGCGGCGCGCCAGGTTGCGGTGCATCCACTCGATCATGTCGGCGAAGATGTTGGGCGTGGAGTGCTCGACGGTCGATGGCAGGTTGACGATGCACTTGCGCCGGGGCGTTGGCGCCCACACCTCGGTGACCGCATCCACCACCCGCTTGGAGAAGGCCAGGTCGGTGCCGGAGAACATCTCGGGCGAGTACTGGAAGGTCCACTGCGTGGCCGGCTGCTTCGCGGCCAACTCGTTGAACATGCGCGCGTGCGAGGTGGCCAGCTCGACGATCTGGCCCTCGTCCATGCCCAGCACCACCCGTCGCATCACGGGCGCCACCGCGTTGTAGAGATGCACGATGGCGCGCGGCGCGCCCTGGAGGGACTCGAAGGTGCGTTCGATCAGGTGATCGCGCGCCTGCGTCAACACCTGGATCGTCACATCGTCGGGGATGCGGTCTTCCTCGATCAGCTTGCGGACGAAGTCGAACTCGATCTGCGAGGCCGAGGGAAAGCCGACCTCGATCTCCTTGAAGCCGATGGCCACCAGGGTCTCGAACATGCGCATCTTGCGGGCGATGTCCATCGGTTCCACCAGCGCCTGGTTGCCGTCGCGCAGGTCGGTCGACAGCCAGATCGGGGCCCGGGTCAGCACGGCATCGGGCCAGGTGCGGTCCTTGAGGCCGATGGGCGCGAAGGCGCGGTACTTGCGGTCGGGTTGCTTCAACATCTGGTATTTCTCGCTGTGGTTGGATGGACAACCAGCAACCCCAAAACAAAACGGCCCGTTGCTGGTGCGACGGGCCGTGTGATGGATTCGCTTGCGCGCTCTACCGTCTCCGCCCGTGGGGGATCAGTAGTAGGGCCAGCGAAATCTTGTTCATGGGAGTGGCGAATGTAGCACAGGCCAAATCACTTGTGCAGCCCGCGTTCGTCGGGCTCCTCGGTCGAGATGCTGATCACGCTCACGGGCTGCCCCTTGGCCTTGCGCCATGCGTAGACCACGTAGCCGCTCAGGCCATAGACCACGAACAGCCCGAACAGGACCGTCGGCGGATGGATGTTAATCACCGCGATGGCCAGCGCGATCAGCACGATCACGGCGAAGGGCACGCTCTTCTTCACCTGGATGTCCTTGAAGCTGTAGAAGGGCGCGTTGGTCACCATCGTGAGACCCGCGTAGAGCGTGAAGCCGAAGGTGATCCAGGTGATCTGCTGCCAGGACAGATACAGCACCTCGCCGCCGCGCTTGCCCCATTCGGTCATCAGCCAGATGAAGCCCGCCACCAGCGCCGCGGCTGCAGGGGAAGGCAGCCCCTGGAACCAGCGCTTGTCGACCACGCCGGTGTTGACGTTGAAGCGCGCCAACCGCAGGGCGGCGCAGGCGCAGTAGACGAAGGCCGCAATCCAGCCCCAGCGCCCCAGGCCCTTGAGCGACCATTCGTAGGCGATCAGCGCCGGCGCAGCGCCGAAGGACACCATGTCCGACAACGAGTCCATCTGCTCCCCGAAGGCGCTCTGCGTGTTGGTCATGCGCGCCACCCGGCCGTCCAGGCTGTCGAGGATCATGGCCGCGAACACGCCGAGCGCCGCAAGGTCGAAGCGACCGTTCATCGCCATCACGACCGAGTAGAAGCCCCCGAACAGCGCCGCCAGCGTGAACAGGTTCGGCAGGATGTAGATGCCCTTGCGGCGCTTGCGCGGCGCTAGATCTTCGGAAAGCGTGTCGTCATGCATGGATCGGCGCAGTGTAGTGCAGCCGCGCGGCACCAAAGACAAAGGGCCACCCGCATGGGTGGCCCTTGCGCGAGTCGGGAGGTCCGATCAGTTGCGGGTCTGGTCGACCAGCTTGTTCTTCTTGATCCAGGGCATCATGGCGCGCAGCTTCTCGCCGACCACTTCGATCTGGTGCTCGGCGTTCAGGCGGCGACGGCTCATCAGCGTGGGCGCGCCAGCAGCGTTCTCGAGCACGAAGCTCTTGGCGTACTCGCCCGTCTGGATATCCTTCAGCACCTGCTTCATCACCTTCTTGGTTTCCTCGGTCACGATGCGCGGGCCCGTCACGTACTCGCCGTACTCGGCGTTGTTCGAGATCGAGTAGTTCATGTTGGCGATGCCGCCCTCATAGATCAGGTCGACGATCAGCTTGAGCTCGTGCAGGCACTCGAAGTAGGCCATCTCGGGCGCGTAGCCGGCCTCCACCAGCGTCTCGAAGCCGGCCTTGATGAGCTCCACGGTGCCGCCGCACAGCACAGCCTGCTCGCCAAAGAGGTCGGTCTCGGTCTCTTCGCGGAAGTTGGTCTCGATGATGCCGGCCTTGCCGCCGCCGTTGGCGGTTGCATAGGACAAGGCCAGGTCGCGCGCCTTGCCGCTCTTGTCCGCATGCACCGCGATGAGGTGCGGCACGCCGCCGCCCTGGGTGTACGTGCTGCGCACGGTGTGGCCAGGGGCCTTGGGCGCCACCATCCAGACGTCGAGATCGGCGCGCGGCTGCACGAAACCGTAGTGCACGTTGAATCCGTGCGCGAACACCAGCGAGGCGCCTTCCTTGATGTTCGGGGCGACATCGTTCTTGTAGACGTTGGCGATCTGCTCGTCTGGCAGCAGGATCATCACCACGTCGGCCGACTTCACGGCGTCCGCCACTTCGGCGACCTTGAGGCCCGCCTTCTCGACCTTGGGCCAGGAAGCGCCGCCCTTGCGCAGGCCGACGACGACCTTCACGCCGCTGTCGTTGAGGTTCTGCGCGTGCGCATGGCCCTGGCTGCCGTAGCCGATGATCGCCACGGTCTTGCCCTTGATCAGGCTCAAATCGGCGTCCTTGTCGTAATAGACCTTCATGGTGCTTGCTCCTTCGTAGATTCGGTGGATGTGGGTGAGGCTTCTCAAACGCGCAGGATGCGCTCGCCGCGGCCGATGCCGCTGGCGCCGGTGCGGACGGTCTCGAGGATGGCGCCGCGATCGATGGCCTCGAGGAAAGCATCGTTCTTGCCGTGATCGCCCGTCAGCTCGATGGTGTAGCTCTTGTCGGTCACGTCGATGATGCGGCCGCGGAAGATCTCGGCCATGCGCATCATCTCCTCGCGTTCCTTGCCGACCGCGCGCACCTTCACCATCATGAGCTCGCGCTCGGTGTAGGCGCCCTCGGTCAGGTCGACGACCTTGACGACCTCGATCAGGCGGTTGAGATGCTTGGTGATCTGCTCGATCACGTCGTCGGAACCGGCCGTCACGATGGTCATGCGCGACAGGCTGGCGTCCTCGGTGGGAGCGACGGTGAGCGATTCGATGTTGTAGCCGCGGGCGGAAAAGAGGCCCACGACGCGGGAGAGTGCACCGGGCTCGTTCTCGAGCAGCACGGCAATGATGTGTTTCATGTCAACAAGGGACTCCTCTTTTCGCCGCCCTCCCCCGCGCACGGTAATGCGTGGGCTCGACGGACAATAGATTCATCCGCAGTAAAAGATTAAAGAAGGAGCCGGCCCGCATGGCGGTCGGCTTATCGTCCGTTACAAATCCTCGGAGCCCAACAGCATTTCGGTGATGCCCATGCCCGCCTTCACCATCGGGAACACGTTCTCGGTGGGGTCGGTGCGGAAATCCATGAACACGGTCCGGTCCTTCAGCTTGCGAGCCTCGCGCAGTGCGGGCTCCACGTCCTGAGGCCGTTCGATCAGCATGCCCACATGGCCGTAGGCCTCGGCCAGCTTCACGAAGTTGGGCAGCGCGTCCATATAGCTGTGGCTGTAGCGGCCGGAGTATTCGATCTCCTGCCACTGGCGCACCATGCCCAGGTAGCGGTTGTTCAGGGACACGATCTTGATCGGCGTGTTGTACTGCAGGCAGGTGGACAGCTCCTGGATGCACATCTGCACCGAGCCCTCGCCCGTGACGCAGAACACCTCCGCCTCGGGCTTCGCGAGCTTGATGCCCATCGCGTAGGGGATGCCAACGCCCATGGTACCCAGCCCGCCGGAGTTGATCCAGCGGCGCGGCTCGTCGAAGCGGTAGTACTGCGCCGCCCACATCTGGTGCTGCCCGACGTCCGAGGTGATGTAGGTGTCGGTGCCCTTCGTCATGTTCCACAGGGTCTCGACCACGTGCTGCGGCTTGATCACGTCCTTGTTGCCGCGGTCGTACTTGAGGCAGTCCTTGCTGCGCCAACCCTCGATGGTGTCCCACCAGCCGGCCAGCGCCGCGCCGTCGGGCTTGACGCTGCTTTCCTTGATCATCGAGATTAGCTCGGTCAGCACTTCCTTCACGTCGCCGACGATCGGGATGTCGACCTTCACCCGCTTCGAGATGCTCGAGGGGTCGATGTCGACGTGGATGATCTTTCGCTCGTTTTGCGCGAAGTGCTTCGGGTTGCCGATCACGCGGTCGTCGAAGCGTGCGCCAACGGCCAGCAGCACGTCGCAGTTCTGCATCGCGTTGTTGGCCTCGATGGTGCCGTGCATGCCCAGCATGCCGAGGAACTTGCGGTCGGACGCCGGATAGGCCCCCAGGCCCATCAGCGTGTTCGTGACCGGATAGCCGAGCATGTCGACCAAGGCGCGCAACTCGTTCGTCGCGTTGCCGAGGAGCACACCGCCACCGGTATAGATATAGGGGCGCTTGGCCGAGAGCAGCAGTTGCAGCGCCTTGCGGATCTGGCCGCCATGGCCCTTGCGTACCGGGTTGTAAGAGCGCATCTCGATCTTGTCGGGATAGCCGCTGTAGTTGACCTTCTTGAAGGACACGTCCTTCGGCACATCCACCACCACCGGGCCCGGACGGCCGCTGCGGGCGATGTGGAAGGCCTTCTTCATCGTCATCGCGAGATCCTTGGGATCCTTGACGAGGAAGTTGTGCTTGACGATCGGGCGCGTGATGCCGACGGTGTCGCATTCCTGGAATGCATCGAGGCCGATGGCTGCCGTCGGGACCTGGCCCGAGATGATCACCATCGGGATGCTGTCCATGTAAGCAGTCGCAATACCGGTGACTGCATTGGTCAGGCCCGGCCCCGAGGTCACGAGTGCCACGCCCACCTCGCCGGTGGCGCGCGCATAGCCGTCGGCCGCATGCACCGCCGCCTGTTCGTGGCGCACGAGCACGTGCTGAATGGTGTCCTGCTTGTAGAACGCGTCGTAGATATAGAGGACCGCGCCGCCGGGGTAGCCCCAGACGTACTGGACGCCTTCGGCCTGCAGTGCCTTGACCAGCACCTCGGCGCCCATGAGTTCTTGCGTTTGACTGCCGGTAACGGCTGCCGCGGAAGCGAGTTCCGCCTTTGACATTTCCATGATCAACCTTTGCGTTTTTTCGGGAACGAAAAACCTTGGGTGCTCCTTCGCAAGCTCTTGTGAAGCCGCGTCGAAACTTGAGGCCAAAGCCATGAGCGGACTTGTCGTACCGCCGGACCGTGACCCGTTTGCCTTTTGACTTGCAGCGCGGATTATGACATCGGAAGTCCGCCCGACGCCGCACGCACGGCTGTAACAGGCGGGCAGGCATAATCCGCGGCGACAAAAATGCCCTGTCCTCGAGACACTCCCCACACGGCGCGCACGGTGCCGGACTCGCTTGGCCACTGAACAAGAACTCTCCGATTTCCTGAAAGGCGTCGAACGGCGCGCATTCAAGCGCACGGTCTACCACGTGAGGGATGAGGAAGCCGCCCTCGACATCGTGCAGGACAGCATGATGAAGCTGGCCGAGCACTACGGGGACAAGCCGCCCAATGAAATCCCGCTGCTGTTCCAGCGAATCCTCTCGAACTGCACCCTGGACTGGTTCCGGCGCCAGAAGACCCGGCGGGCTCTCTTCTCGAACATGAGCGACTTCGAGAACATCGCGGAGGATGGCGAATTCGACCTGCTCGAGCATTTCACGGTCGGCTCCGACACCCGGGAAAGCGAGAGCGCCGAGGACAGCACTCGCCGCGCGCAGATTTTTCACCAGATCGAGGAACAAATTGCCGCTTTGCCGGGTCGTCAACGCGAGGCCTTTTTGATGCGTTACTGGGAGGAAATGGACGTCGCCGAGACGGCCGCTGCAATGGGCTGCTCCGAAGGCAGCGTCAAGACCCACTGTTCGCGCGCCGTCCACGCCCTGAGCAAGGCACTCAAGGCCAAGGGAATTTCGCTATGAATACAACGCTTTCGACCTCTGCCGCGACCGAGGAGCAGTTCGGCCGCCAAGTGGCCGCGCGGCTTACGGCCGGCGCCGAGGATCTGCCGCACCAGATCAGCGAGCGCCTGCGCGCCGCGCGCACGCAGGCCGTGGCGCGCCGCAAGGTGGTGCGCGTGCTGCAAACGGCCCCAGCCATGGTGCCGAATGGCGGCACCGCGGCGCTGGGCGGTGGCTGGTGGACACGTGTCGGCTCGATCATCCCCCTGATCGCGCTCGTTTCCGGCCTCATTGTCATCACCAGCTTGCAGGAGGACAGCCGGACTGACGAGCTCGCCGAAGTCGATGCCGCCCTGCTGACCGACGACCTGCCGCCTGCCGCGTATACCGACCCCGGTTTCGCCCAGTTCCTGAAATCCGAGGGCGCCGACGTCCAGCGCTGAACCCCGTCCCTTCACATGCCGCAACGCCCTCGCTCCCACGCGCCCATCCCGCTGCGCCGGCTGCTGCCGAGCACGGTCGGAGGCGCGTGCGCGCTGTTGATTTTGGCGCTCGCAGGCACCGCAGTGGAGTCCGCCGGCGCCCAGGTCCCGACCCAGGGCGCAGGCCCGAAGAGCGCCGCGGCCGCGGCGAGGCCGGCGGCACCATCCAAGCCTTTGTGGCGCGACCTGAGCGCCCGCCAGCAGCGCGCCCTTGAGCCGCTTGCGTCGCAGTGGGACAGCCTGACCGAGCCCCACAAGCGCAAATGGCTGGCCCTTTCGCGCAACTACGCGAGGCTGTCGCCGGCCGAGCAGGAAATCCTCCACAGCCGGATGACCGAGTGGGCCACGCTGAGCAACCAGCAACGCTCGCAGGCTCGCTTCAACTTCGCCGAGGTGAAGCAGGTTCCGGTCGACGAGCGCAAGGCCAAGTGGGAGGCCTACCAGGCGCTCAGCGAGGAAGAAAAACGCGAGCTGGCCGCACGCGCCAAGCCCCGCCCCGGTGCCGCGGCGACGATCCGGCCGGTGCCGGCCCAGAAGCTGGTCCAGCTCCCCGCTGCAACGCCTGACGCGCAACACACCCCGCGCATCCAGCTGGCGCCGCCCACGTCCATGTCGCAGCCGTCTCCCGTGCGCCTGCCTGCCGCCGCTCCGGGCGTGACCCGTGTGGCAGTCCCGACATCCGGCCCGCCTGTCGCCGCAGAGGCGCAGGTGCCGGCACCTCCCGCCCCGGCTGCCCCGGCGGATGCCTCGGCCTCGGCCACGTCTCCGGTGCGCACCAGCGATCAGCCCCCCGCCGCCCCGTGATACAAGCTGCCGATGCCTTCCAGTTCCTCCGACAGCGCCGGCGCCCGCGGCACGGCCTTTCCTGATCCCTCCGCCCCCGCCTTTCCCCCCGCGCTGTGCGCGCCCGGCCTGTGGCGGCGCATGGCCTGCTGGCTCTACGAGGGCATGTTGCTGTTCGCCGTGGTGTTCGTCGCGGGCTGGCTGTTCAGCACGCTGGGCCAGATGCGCGACGCCATGGATTCACGCCGGCATCTGCTGCAGGCATTTCTGTTCGTCGTGTTCGGGGTCTACTTCGTCTGGTTCTGGTCCAAGGGACAGACGCTGGCCATGAAGACCTGGGGCATCCGCGTGGTCGACCGGCTCGGCCGGCCGGTCACGCAAGGCCGTGCGCTGCTGCGCTATCTGCTTTCCTGGGTCTGGTTCCTGCCGCCGCTGGCCGCCATCGCGCCTTTCGGGCTGGGTGGCGGCGAGTCCGCGGTGCTGATCCTGGGCTGGGTGATCGTCTGGGCGCTACTTTCGCGCTTTCACGCCGAACGGCAGTTCTGGCACGACGCCTGGGCCGGCACCCGCCTCATCCCCTCCAAACCCTTGAGCCGCCGATGACACGCCGCGCCGCTCCCTCGTCGAACAGAACCAGCGCGGAGGGTAGTCCAGTAGGCACCGTCGACAGCCCCGTCAATCCCCAGAAGTCGCGGCGCGGCCTGGAGCGCATCTGGCACGCCACCCTCATCTCGCTCGACGGCTTTCGTGCCGGCTGGGCCGAGGCAGCCTTCCGCCAGGAAGTGCTGTGCGCCATCGTCATGGTGCCGGCTGCCTTCTGGGTCGGCCGGACCTGGGTCGAAACCGCATTGCTCGCGGCCGTGGTGGTCCTGGTGATGATCGTCGAGCTGGTCAACACCGGCATCGAGGCGGCCGTCGACCGCGTGGGCCCGGAATGGCACTCCTTCTCCAAGAACGCCAAGGACGTTGGCAGCGCCGCGGTGCTGCTGTCCATCCTCCTGTGTTGCGGCGTCTGGTCCGCTGCGTTGTGGCACCGCTTCTCGGGCTAGCGCGAACGGCCCCTATGCAAGCCGCACGTCATTCGATGGCGGCATGATCAAGGAATGACCCCTTCTTTTTCGATTTGCGTGTATTGCGGTTCGCGCCCCGGCGAGCGGCAGGAGTTCTCGGCGACTGCCCAGTCGGTCGGCCGCTGGATCGGCGAACGCGGCGGGCAGCTGGTCTACGGCGGCGGCCGCACAGGACTGATGGGCATGGTGGCGGAAGCGACGCGCACCAGCGGCGGGCGCGTGGTCGGCATCATCCCGAAGGCCCTGGTCGACAAGGAGCTCGCAAACCCCCTGTGCGACGAGCTGCACGTGGTCGACACCATGCACGAGCGCAAGGCCATGATGGGGGAGCGTGCCGATGCCTTCATCGCCCTGCCGGGCGGCATCGGCACCTTCGAGGAACTGTTCGAGATCTGGACGTGGCGCCAGCTCGGCTATCACGACAAGCCGGTCGGCATCCTCGATGTGGCGGGCTACTACGGCGGCCTGCTCGATTTCCTGGCCCACAGCGTGCGCGAGGGCTTCATGGGCGAATGGCAGATGGGACTGATTCGTTCGGGCAACGACGCCGCTGCTCTGCTCGATGCGCTGCTCGAAGAGGCGGGGCGCCACCCGCGCGGGGACAAGCTCGCCGAAGTGCTCTGAGCGCCGCCCGCGTGGACGGCGGCTTCGGCTCCGAGCGCCGCCTAGACGGCAGCTTCGTCTTCCTCGCCGGTGCGGATGCGCACCACGCGCTCGACGTTGGTCACGAAGATCTTGCCGTCGCCGATCTTGCCGGTGCGCGCGGCGGCGACGATGGCATCGACGCAACGGTCCAGGTCGGCCTCGTTGACGACCACCTCGACCTTCATCTTCGGCAGGAAGTCGACCACATACTCGGCGCCGCGGTAGAGCTCGGTGTGCCCCTTCTGCCGGCCGAAGCCCTTGACCTCGGTCACGGTGAGCCCGGTGACGCCGACTTCGGCCAGCGCCTCGCGCACGTCGTCGAGCTTGAACGGTTTGACGATGGCGGTGATTTGCTTCATAGGGTCTCTTTCTTTCGGGCGATTTCGTTGAACTTGCTGGCGATAGGGTAGCGCCAATCGGCGCCGAGGCGGCAATGGCCTATCCGGATGCCCACGATGCCTTCGTCCGTCCTGCATGTTGCGTGCCAGGGGCGCGCGAGTCCAAAAGATTATGTCATTCGCCTTCCTGCGCCGACGGCTTGGGCAGGGCGTCGCGCGCGCAATCCTGCGGACTGATACGCTCGGCAGGCCATGCGCTCTGGTTCCTCCCCCACCGGCCTCTTCTCCTCGTTCCTCCCCTGGCTCCACAACCAAGCCTATGTCCTGCTGGTGTTCACCACGCTGATCTGGGGCGCCAACGCCGTGGCCGCCCGGCTGGCGGTGGGCGAGGTCTCGCCGATGATGCTGACCTTCTCGCGCTGGATCGTCTGCTGCCTGGCGCTCGGGCTGTGCGCGCGCCGGCAGATCGCCCTGCACTGGCGCAGCCTGCTGCCCTCCTGGCGCTTCATCACGGTGATGGGCACGTTGGGCTTCACCGGCTTCAACGCCCTGTTCTACGCCGCGGCGCATCACACGACGGCCATCAACATCGCAATCATCCAAGGCACCATTCCAGTGCTGGTGCTGCTGGGGAGCCTGCTCTTCTTTCGCACCCGCGTCGGCGGACTGCAACTGGTGGGCGTGGCGCTCACGCTCGCGGGCATCGTCGTGGTGGCCTCGCGCGGCCATCTCGCGCTGCTGGCCGAACTCGGCTTCAACATCGGCGACGTCTGGATGATCGTGGCCAGCCTGCTCTACGCCGCCTATGCGCTGGGCCTTCGGCGGCGGCCTGACGTACCGGCCGTCGTCTTCTTCGCGGCGAGCGCGGCGGTGGCCTGCCTGGTGTCGGTGCCGCTCCTCGTGGCGGAAATCGCCATGGGCGATTTCTTCGTACCCACGCCCACGGGCTGGGCGCTGGTGCTGTTCGTCGGGCTGCTGCCCTCCTTCGTCTCGCAGGTCACCTTCATCCACGCCGTGGGGCTGATCGGTCCGGCGCGGGCGGGTGTCTTCCTCAACCTGGTGCCGATCTTCGGGCCGCTGCTCGCGGTGCTCGTGCTCGGCGAGGCGCTGTCGCTCTACCATGCGGTAGCGCTGGCGCTGGTGCTGGGCGGCATCTACATCGCCGAGACCACCGGCCCGCGCGGCCGCTGATGGGAAGCCCTTGACCGACTTCGTCGTCCGCATCCATGGCGCTGTCTCCGAGGTCGATGCCGCCGCCTGGGACAGCCTGCTGGCCGCGCAGTGCGCGCCGTCTCCCTTCATGCGCCACGCCTACCTGGACGCCCTGGAGCAAAGCGACAGCGCCTCGCCCGAAAGCGGCTGGGCTCCGCGCTTCCTGACCTTGTGGCGCGGCCGCGAGCTGGCCGGGGCCTGCCCGATGTACCTCAAGAGCCACTCGTACGGCGAATACGTGTTCGACTGGGCCTGGGCCAACGCGTACCAGCAGCACGGGCTGGCCTACTACCCGAAGGCCGTGGTGGCGGTGCCCTTCACCCCGGTGCCGGCAACGCGCCTGCTGGCGCGCGACGCCGCCAGCCGCGCCTTGCTCGTGCAGGCGTTGCTCGCCTGGTGCAAGGAGGAAGAACTGTCCTCGCTCCACCTGCTCTTCGGCGCCGACGAGGACATCGCGGCCTGCGCCGCCGCCGGATTGATGTTGCGACACACCGTTCAATTCCATTGGAAGAACGCACATTGGAAGGATTTCGACGCCTTCCTGGCCAGCCTCTCCCACGACAAGCGCAAGAAGATCCGCCAGGAGCGCCGCAAGGTGCACGATGCCGGCGTGCGCTTCCGCTGGTCGCGTGGCGCCGACATCTCCGAAGCCGACTGGGACTTCTTCTACCGCTGCTACGCCCGCACCTACCGCGAGCACGGCAACCCGCCCTACCTGAAGCCCGAGTTCTTCGGCCGCATGGCCGAGGATATGCCCGAGGCCTGGCTGCTGTTCATCGCGGAGCGCGGCGGCAAGCCCATCGCCAGCAGCCTGATCGCCCTCTCCGCCGATGCCTCGGTCGCCTATGGCCGCTATTGGGGTGCGCTCGAGCGCGTGGACTGCCTGCACTTCGAGGCCTGCTACTACCAGCCGCTTGCCTGGTGCATCGAGCACGGCGTGCAGCGCTTCGAGGGCGGCGCACAGGGCGAGCACAAGATGGCGCGCGCCCTGATGCCGGTGAAGACCACCAGCGCTCACTGGCTGGCCCATCCAGCCTTCGCCGACGCGGTGGAGCGCTTTCTCGATCGAGAGGACGAAGGCATCGCGAACTATCTCGACCACCTGGGGGAGCGCAGCCCCTTCCGGCAAGCGGGATAAGCGGCTCGCTCTCGGGCTCAGCTACGCTGGCTGCGTCCGACACCCGTCACTTCCGGAGACCAGCTTGCAACCCGTCCTGCAAAACTTCGACCTCAGTGGGCGCACCGCGCTCGTCACCGGCTCCAGCGCCGGCATCGGCTACGCGCTGGCGCGCGGGCTCGCCAGCGCAGGTGCGCACATCGTCCTCAACGCACGCAGCACCGACAAGCTCGAGCAGGCCGCCGCACGGCTGCGCGAGGAAGGCGCCACGGTCTCCACCGCGGCCTTCGACGTGACCTCCGGCGAGGCGGTGAATGCAGCCATCGACCGCATCGAGGCGGAGATCGGCGTCATCGACATCCTGGTCAACAACGCCGGCATGCAGCGCCGCGCGCCGCTGGACCAGTTCGAGGAGGCGCATTGGCACGAGCTGATGAAGACCAACCTCGACAGCGTGTTCCTGGTCGGCAAGGCCGTGGCGAAGCACATGATCCTTCGCGGGCGCGGCAAGATCGTCAACATCTGCTCGGTACAGAGCGAGCTGGGGCGCCCGGGCATCGCGCCCTACACCGCCAGCAAGGGCGCGGTGAAGATGCTGACCAAGGGGATGGCCATCGACTGGGGCCCGCACGGCATCCAGGTCAACGGCCTCGGCCCGGGCTACTTCAAGACCGAGCTGACCGATGCGCTCGTGAACAACCCCGAGTTCACGTCCTGGCTGGTGGGGCGCACGCCATCGCGCCGGTGGGGCGATGTGGAAGACCTGGTAGGTGCGGCCGTGTTCCTCGCCAGCGGTGCCTCCAACTTCGTCAACGGCCACATCCTCTACGTGGACGGCGGCGTGACCGCCACCCTTTGAGCCCGCCCCAAGGAAAGCCAACATGGAAGCACTCGTCATCCACGCCCCCGGCGACCTGCGCATCGAGGACGTCCCGACGCCCGAGCTCGGCCCCGGCCAGCTGCGCGTGCGCGTGCGCTGCGGCGGCATCTGCGGCTCCGACCTGCACTACTACCAGCACGGCGGCTTCGGCACCGTGCGCATCAAGGAGCCCATGGTGCTGGGCCACGAGGTAGCCGGCATCATCGAGGCCGTGGGTGCCGGCGCGGGCGTGTTCGCGCCGGGCGAGCGCTTCGCCATCAGCCCGAGCCGCCCCTGCGGCCTGTGCCGCTACTGCCAGCAGGGCCTGCAGAACCATTGCCTGGACATGCGCTACTACGGCAGCGCGATGCGCACGCCCCATGTGCAGGGCGCCTTCCGCCAGGAAATCGTGGTGGAGCACTGGCAGGCGCATCGCCTGGCCGACAGCGTGAGCGACGGTGAAGGCTCGATGGCCGAGCCGCTCTCGGTGGCGCTGCACGCGGTGCGCCGCGCGGGGTCGCTGCTGGGCAAGAGTGTGCTGGTCACGGGCTGCGGCCCGATCGGCGCACTGGCCATCATTGCGGCGCGGCGCGCGGGGGCCACGCACATCGTGGCCACCGATGTCGGTTCGCACACGCTGGGCAAGGCAATGAAGGTGGGCGTCGACGAAGTCGTGAACGTGGCGGAAGAGCCCGACGGGCTGGCACGCTTCACGGCCGGCAAGGGCCAGTTCGACGTGCTGTTCGAGGCCAGCGGCAATCAGCGCGCGCTGGTCGGCGCCTTCGAGGCGCTGCGGCCGCGCGGGATCATCGTGCAGCTGGGGCTGGGCGGCGAGATGACGCTGCCCGTCAACACCATCGTGGCCAAGGAGTTCGACCTGCGCGGTGCCTTCCGCTTCCACGAGGAGTTCGCGGTCGCGGTGGAGCTGCTCAACAAGGGGCTGGTGGACGTGAAGCCGCTGATCTCGGCCACGCTGTCCTACCGCGATTCGGCGCGCGCCTTCGCGCTCGCCGCCGACCGCTCGCAGGCCATGAAGGTGCTACTCAACTTCGACTGAGGTCGAAGGGGGCGCGTCAACCCTTCTTGTAGTTCGCGATGCCGTCCACGATCTCCTTCTTGGCAGCATCGATGCCTTCCCAACCCAGCACCTTCACCCACTTGCCTTGCTCCAGGTCCTTGTAGTGCTCGAAAAAGTGCGTGATGGCCTTCAGGCGCATCGGGTTCACGTCCTCGACCTTCTTCCAGTGGCTGTAGATGGGCAGCACCTTGTCGGTGGGCACGGCCAGCACCTTGCCGTCGACGCCCGCCTCATCCTCCATCATCAGGATGCCGATCGGCCGGCAGGGCACGACCACGCCCGGCACCAGTGCCCAGGGGGTGATGACCAGCACGTCGACCGGATCGCCGTCGCCCGAGAGCGTCTGCGGCACGTAGCCGTAGTTGGTCGGGTAGTGCATCGCCGTCGTCATGAAGCGGTCGACGAAGATCGCGCCCGACTCCTTGTCGACCTCGTACTTGATCGGATCGGCGTTCATCGGGATCTCGATGATGACGTTGAACGCTTCGGGGGCATCTTTGCCGGGAGAAACTTGGCCGAGGGACATAGGACTGTCTTGTAGTGGATAAGTGTTAGAGGGATTCGGACAAACCCGAAGTTTACTTTCCGTGTCACCGGCCGGTCGCACCAAACGAGACTTTTGCCTGTAAATTGCCCACGTTGGCCAATCGGCCCCGCCTTTTCAGGCATCGGGGCTTCGAGGAAGCAACGCGGCGGAAGCACTGACCCGTACGCGTTGCGCACAGGCTCCGTGCTTTCGTCTCCACAAGTCACAACGAACGAATGGAGAAGCAAGGCATGATCGGCAACACCCCTCTCGTCCTCGCCATCGTCTGCGGCCTCGTGGCCGTGGGCTATGGCTTCTGGGCGCGCAGCTGGATACTTTCGAAAGACCCGGGCAACGCCCGAATGCAGGAGATCGCAGCCGCGATCCAGACCGGCGCGGCGGCCTACCTGGCCAAGCAGTACCGCACCATCGCGGTCGTGGGCATCGTGCTCGCGATCCTGATCGGCGTCTTCCTCGACGTCACCACCGCGGTCGGCTTCATCATCGGCGCGGTGCTGTCGGGCGCCTGCGGCTTCATCGGCATGAACGTTTCCGTGCGTGCGAACGTGCGCACCGCACAGGCCGCCACACAGGGCATCGGCCCGGCCCTCGATGTCGCCTTCCGCGGCGGCGCCATCACCGGCATGCTGGTGGTGGGCCTGGGCCTGCTGGGGGTCACGGTCTTCTTCTGGGTCCTGGCAGGAAACGGGCAGCTGACGCCCGACACCAAGCTGGCCACCCTGCTCAATCCGCTGATCGGCTTCGCCTTCGGCTCCTCGCTGATCTCCATCTTCGCGCGGCTGGGCGGCGGCATCTTCACCAAGGGCGCGGACGTCGGCGCCGATCTCGTGGGCAAGGTCGAGGCCGGCATCCCCGAGGACGATCCCCGCAACCCGGCCGTGATCGCCGACAACGTGGGCGACAACGTCGGCGACTGCGCCGGCATGGCGGCCGACCTGTTCGAGACCTACGCGGTGACGCTGATCGCGACCATGGTGCTGGGAGCGCTCATGGTGACGGCGGCGCCGGTCAACGCGGTGCTGTATCCGCTGGCGCTGGGGGCCGTTTCGATCATCGCCTCGATCATCGGCTGCTTCTTCGTGCGCGCCTCGCCCGGCATGGTCAACGTGATGCCGGCGCTGTACAAGGGGTTGGCGGTGGCGGGCATCCTGTCGCTGATCGCCTTCTGGTTCGTGACGCAGTGGCTCATCCCGGACAACGCCATTGCGGCCTCGGGCAGCCAGATCAGGCTCTTCGGCGCCTGCTTCGTCGGCCTGGCGCTGACGGCGGCGCTGGTGTGGATCACCGAGTTCTACACCGGCACCCAGTACTCGCCGGTGCGCCACATCGCGCAGGCCTCGACCACGGGCCATGGCACCAACATCATCGCGGGCCTGGGCGTGTCGATGCGTTCCACCGCCTGGCCGGTGATCTGCGTCTGCATCGCGATCATGGCTTCATACTGGCTGGGCGGCCTCTACGGCATTGCCGTGGCAGCGACGGCCATGCTGAGCATGGCGGGCATCGTGGTGGCGCTCGACGCGTACGGCCCGATCACCGACAACGCCGGGGGCATCGCCGAGATGTCGGAGATGCCGGCCAGCGTGCGCGACATCACCGACCCCCTGGACGCGGTGGGCAACACGACCAAGGCCGTGACCAAGGGCTACGCCATCGGCTCGGCCGGCCTGGCCTCGCTCGTGCTGTTCGCCGACTACACGCACAAGCTCGAGACCTACGGCCAGGCCATCAGCTTCAACCTGAGCGAGCCGATGGTGATCGTGGGCCTCTTCATCGGCGGCCTGATCCCCTACCTGTTCGGCGCCATGGCAATGGAAGCCGTCGGCCGCGCGGCCGGCTCGGTGGTGGAGGAAGTACGGCGGCAGTTCCGCGAGATCCCCGGCATCATGGAAGGCACCGGCAAGCCCGAATACGGCCGCGCGGTGAGCATGCTGACCGGCGCCGCGATCAAGGAAATGATGATCCCCAGCCTGCTGCCGGTCGTGGTGCCGATCCTGGTCGGCCTGCTGCTGGGACCGAAGGCGCTGGGCGGCCTCCTGATGGGCACCATCGTCACCGGCCTGTTCGTCGCGATCTCCATGTGCACCGGCGGCGGCGCCTGGGACAACGCCAAGAAGTACATCGAGGACGGCCACCATGGTGGCAAGGGCTCCGAGGCCCACAAGGCAGCCGTGACCGGCGACACCGTGGGCGACCCCTACAAGGACACGGCCGGCCCGGCGGTGAACCCGCTGATCAAGATCATCAACATCGTGGCGCTCCTCATCGTGCCGCTGGTGGTCAAGTTCCACACCGGCGACGTCGCCGCGATGACCCCGCCCGCAACCTCGCCTGCCCCGGCGGTTGCCCCGGCCGCCACGCCGGCACCAGCGGCGGCACCCGCTGCCGGAGTGAAGTGAGGCTTCGGTAGGCCCGCAGGCGCATCGGCGGCGCTGGCCGCCGGCGCGCTCAGTTCAGGCTGGCCGGCAGTGCGCCCTGCTCGGTGCGCAGCGGCACGCCCTGGAGCGTGTCGAAGTCGGACGGCGACTCCGGCGGACGCGTCTCTTCCATCTCGTGCAGCGAGGCAACCCAGCGGCCTGCCGCGGAGTTGGCGGGCTCGTCATTGGTGAAGACGCCGTCGCGAATGTAGAAAGTCTCGCCGGCGGGACGCTCGGAGTGCAATTCGATGAGCCGCCCAATCGGGAAGGTGTAGGTGACCAGCTTCTCCTTGGTCTTTCGATCCTTGCCGCCGCAATTGAAGAAGCCTTCGGCGGCAATCACGATGCAGGAGCCGTCGACTTCCGCCTCCGCTTCGCCGCCGAGGCGCCACACGGCGGTGGGCAGCCGCACACGCACCTTGTCGATGACCAGGTCGCGCTGCCGGTTCAGGGCCGTGAGCGGAGGGACCAGCGAACGCAATTGCCGCAAGCGCTCGGCGAAGTTGTCGTCCATGGTGAACTCCACGTGGTGGGTGGCGCCACCGGAGCGCTTGACGACCTGCATGACGACATGACGGGCAGGCCGGCTCATCGCAGGCCGCCCTTGCCGTCGTCATGGACGCGCCGCAACCAATAGCAGTGAATGGTTTTAAGCGAATTCATTTAATCGACCGTGAATTGGAACTTTAGTATTGACGCAAATATTTGCATCAATTGTTTCCAACTGTAGATCGAATTTGGCGCTTTTGGTAGTCGGTTTACAGAGGCAAGTGAATTGCTCGACCACGTCGCGAAAACGTCACGAACCTGAGCTCAGCTGGAGCGCATCACGCGCCGACGCGGGCCGTCACATCCGGTGTGGGCGATTCAGGCCGCTGCCGACTCTGCCTCGTCCAGCGCCTTGCAGGAAGGTGCGCAGACCGTTTGCGACTTGCCCAGGAACTGGCGCGTGCGCATTTGCGAGCGCACGCGGTGCTTGCCGCAAAGGAAGCAGGACATGGTCGCGCCGCTGAACGAGGCCGACGCCCGGAACGGGGACCCGGACGCCTTGGCCTTGTAGCGCAGGCCATCGGCGACGATGGCGGTCTTGATCTCAGCCTTGGCCATGGGCGGCGTCCGGCGCTGCACGGCGCATGATGCGCTGGATCGCATCCTTGGCCGCCAGCTCGGCGGCGAGCGAGGCGTCCAGGCCGGAGCGGCACAGGCCGGCGTGCTGGTAGTTGAGGTTCTCGTACACCTCGGCGGCGGCAGGATAGGCGTCCAGCAACTTGCCCAGCCCATCGCCGGGGGCAACGTCGCGGAACTCGTCGACCAAGTGCGTCACGACCGACCGGTACTGCTCTGCGCCCACGGGAACGGGGCTGTGTTCAAGCCGCTCGAGGAGCTGGGCAAGAACATGCGTCACCGCCAGGTCGGTCTTGGGCGCCGGAGATTGAGTAGCGTTCATGCAGGGCATTTGGGGCAACGATACCGGATTACAAGTGCCCGGCCGCGGCGCCGGCCTTCTGCGAGGCACGGCACCGCACCAGCAGGCCTGTGCAACATCTCGGTCGGAAGGCCATGGATCACCAGCCGGTGCTCGTCCGAGGGCAGCATCGCCCCGTCGGCTACAGCAGCATCTCAGGCACGATCGGCGCGATCAGCCTGTTGTAGAAGCGCTGGAAGAAGGTCGCCTCCGGCTCGGAGGTGAGGATGACCTCCTTCTCGCCATCGGTGGTCAGCCATTCGAGCCGGCCGGTGTCCTTGGCCAGGCGCAGGCGGTACGAGTTCTGAACCCGGCTCACGTTGATCACCCGCAGCATCTCGCGTGCGAGCTGCGGGCTGTCGATCAGCATGCCCATCTCGGTGTTCTGGGTGGCCGAGCGCGGATCGAGATTAGCCGAGCCGAGCAGGATTCGCGAGCGATCGATGGCCGCGGTCTTCGCATGCAGCCGGCCCAGCGAGCTGCCAAAGGAGCCGAAGCGCTTGCTCGCCGTGGTGCGCTCCGGGCTCAATTCATAGAGGTCGGCCCCAGATCTCAGCAGGCGCTCGCGGTAGCGCATGTAGCCCGTGTGGACGAGCGGCTCGTCGTTGGCCGCCAGCGAGTTGGTCAGCAGAACCAGCTTGATCTTGCGCCGGCCCAGTTCCTCGAAGGCAGCCATGCCTTGCTCGCCGGGCACCAGGTAGGGCGAGGTCATCTGCACCTCCTGCTTGGCCTCGAGCAGGCGCTCCCAGATCTTCATCGTCACGCTGGTTGCCAGGGCCTCTTCGGCCGTCATGGTCGTTGGCTTGGTGGGCGGATCGGCTACGGCATAGGCCGGGCCCCACAGCAGGCCCATGCGTCCCTCGTCGAGTTCCTCGGAAATCGGGCCGTAGCCCAGGATGTCGTTGGGCGGCAGAACGATCTTGGGCGCCGGCGCGGCCATGTCGACCCAGGAATCGAACTCGGCGGCGCCCGGCGTCGTGCCACCCTGGCCGCGCACGATGTCGCCGATGGGCCAGACCTGCTCGCTGTTCCAGTAGGCGTCGAAGATGGCTTCGAGCTGGGGCAGCACCTTGCCGACGACAACCGCATCCATGTCGATGAAGTTCTGTGCCTCGCTCAACACGAAATATTCGTCGGCGATGTTGCGCCCGCCGACCACCGCCATCGCGCCATCCGCGATGAAGAGCTTGTTGTGCATGCGGTGGTTGAGCCGGTAGATCTCGTGCGGCGAGGCTGCGAAGCGCGAGAGGAAGCCGTCGCGCCCGCAGCAGAACGGGTTGAACAGCCGCACCTCTACATTGGGCGTCTGCGAGAGCGCCAGCAACAGGTGCTGGCTCCTGGCCGTGTAGAGATCGTCCACCAGGATGCGCACCTTGACGCCGCGGGCCGCGGCCTCGCGCAGCGATCGCATCAGCAACCGGCCGACGCCATCGTTCTCGAGCTGGTAGTACTGCACCACCAGGGAGCGTTCGGCGCGCTTGGCGAGCTGGATGCGGGCGTCCAGCGAATACACGCCCAGTGGCATCAGGCGGAAGCCGGAATGCTCGCCAGGCGGCGTGGACGCAGCCACCACCTTGGCCAGGGTGGTCGACGCATCGGCAGGCGCCGCGAATGCCGCGGGCCGCTCCCTGGCCGGCGGAAGCGAGCCACAAGCCGCGAGCCCTGCGGCGAGGGCGCACAGCAGCGCCGCGCGCAGCAGTTGGACCCATGCGTTCATTCTTTCCCCTCTTTGGACTTGTTCCGGATACGGCACCAGGGGCGGACTGGCTTCACCTCTGCCCCACAACGCACCCGGCTCTAGAATTTCGCGATGCCTCTTCTTGGAGTTACACCATGACCCGACGGATTCTCGCGCGTCTCGCCGCCTTTGGGCTCGCGAGCATCGGACTATCCCCTGCCCTCGCGGCCCTGGACATCGGCGACCCGGTGCCCAAGTTCACCGCGACCGCCGCCCTGGGTGGCAAGGCCTTCACCTATTCGTTGGCCGACGCCTTGGCCAAGGGCCCGGTGGTGGTGTATTTTTTCCCGGCGGCCGGCACCACCGACTGCAACATCGAGGCGCACGCCTTCGCCGAGGCCATGGAACAGTTCGAGGCGGTGGGCGCCTCGGTAATCGGCGTCTCGGCCGACGACATCGAGACGCTGAAGGATTTCTCGGTCAAGCAGTGCCAGAGCAAGTTCCCGGTGGCCGCCGACCGTTCGAAGGTCGTGATCGAGGGATTCGACGCGGTGATGCAGACCCGCCCCGATTTCGCCAACCGGCTGTCCTACGTGGTCGCGCCCAACGGCACCGTCGCCTACTACTACCAGAACCTCAACCCGGACAAGCACGTGGAGCGCATGCTCAATGCGCTGAAGGCGCTGCCGAAGCAGACCGCCCAACGCTAGCCGCCAGCAGCCACCGGCCGGGGCTGGCCGCCATCGCGCACAATTTCAGCCATGCAGCTCCATTACATCGCCAACGAAAGCGTCCCCTCTTCCTCCGGCCGCACCCTCCCCGTTCTCGACCCCTCCGACGGCCAGCCCTTCGACGAGCTGCAGCGCGGCAACGCAACCGACATCGACGCGGCCGTGCGCGCGGCGCGCGACTGCTTCGAGGGCAACTGGCAGAAGCAGAGCGCGGCCGAGCGCGGCCGGCTGCTCTACAGGCTGTCGCAGAAGATCGCCGAGCATACGGACGAGCTGGCGCTGCTCGAGCAGCGCGACTGCGGCAAGCCCGTCAAGCAGGCGCGTGCCGATGCGCTGGCGCTGGTGCGCTACTTCGAGTTCTATGCCGGCGCCTGCGACAAGCTGCACGGCGAGACCATCCCCTACCAGGAGGGGTACAGCGTCTTCACCTGGCGCGAGCCGCACGGCGTCACCGGCCACGTCATTCCGTGGAACTACCCGATGCAGATCTTCGGCCGCAGCGTCGGCGGCGCGCTGGCCGCAGGCAACGTCTGCGTGGTCAAGCCCTCCGAGGACGCCTGCCTGTCGCTGATCCGCGTGGCGCAGCTGGCGGCGGAGGTCGGCTTCCCACCCGGCGCGATCAACATCGTGACCGGCTACGGCCACGAAGTGGGCGATGCGCTGGCGCGGCACCCGGGCATCGACCACATCAGCTTCACCGGCAGCCCGACGGTGGGCACGCTGATCCAGCAGGTGGCGGCCGAGCGCCACTGCCCCGTCACGCTGGAGCTGGGCGGAAAGAGCCCGCAGATCATCTTTGCCGACGCCGACCTGGGCGCCGCCATCCCGGTGCTGATCAACGCCATCGTGCAGAACGCCGGCCAGACCTGCTCGGCCGGCTCGCGCGTGCTGGTCGAGCGCGAGATCTACGAGCTGCTGCTGGAGCGCCTCGGCCAGGCCTTCGAGGCGCTGCGCGTCGGACCCGCGGCCATGGACCTGGACGTCGGCCCGCTGATCCGCCAGACGCAGCAGCAGCGCGTCTGGGACTTCCTGTCCGACGCCCAGCATGCCGGCATCCCGATGGTGGCCCAGGGCGTCGTGGTCGACGAGGCGCCGCAGACCGGCTTCTACCAGGCGCCCACTCTGCTGCGCGACGTGCCGGTGGCACACCGGCTCGCGCAGGAGGAAGTCTTCGGCCCGGTGCTCGCGGCGATGTCCTTCCGCGACGAGGACGAGGCAGTGGCGCTCGCCAACGCGACCCAGTTCGGACTGGTCGCCGGCATCTGGACGAAGGACGGCGGCCGCCAGTTCCGCATGGCCAGGCGGGTGAGGAGCGGCCAGGTCTTCGTCAACAACTACGGGGCCGGCGGCGGCGTGGAGTTGCCCTTCGGCGGCGTCAAGTCCTCGGGCTACGGGCGCGAGAAGGGCTTCGAGGCGCTCTACGGCTTCACCACGCTCAAGACCGTGGCCGTGCGCCACGGCTGAGCATCAGCC
The DNA here is from genome assembly GCF_001541225.1 of Variovorax sp. WDL1. Lineage (GTDB taxonomy): Bacteria > Pseudomonadota > Gammaproteobacteria > Burkholderiales > Burkholderiaceae_C > Variovorax. The sequence continues at coordinate 51,547 of NZ_LMTS01000257.1, forward strand.
CAGCGCGGTATCCAGCAGCATCATCAGCACGAAGCCCAGCATCAGCCCGCCCGTTGCGAAGGCCTCATGGCCCTTGCGATGGGACTCCGGGATGATCTCGTGGCTGATCACGAAGAGCATGGCCCCGGCCGCGAAACCCAGGCCCCACGGCAGCAGCAGCGCCGAATGGCTGACGATCGCGGCCCCGAGCACCGCCCCCAGCGGCTCGACCAGGCCGGAGGCCATGCCGATCGCCACCGCGAACGGCCGGCGGTAGCCCGCGGCCAGCAGCGCCGCGGCGACGACCAGGCCCTCGGGCACGTCCTGGATCGCGATGCCGGTCGCCAGTGCGCTGCCGCGCAGCGCATCCCCTCCGGCAAAGCCGACGCCGATCGCCAGGCCTTCCGGCAGGTTGTGCAGCGCGATCGCGAACACGAATAGCCAGGTGCGCCGCAGCGCGCGCGTGTCCCGCCCTTCCACGCCCTTGATGAAGTGCTCGTGCGGCAGCACCCGGTCCAGCACCAGCAGCGCCACGCCGCCCAGCAGGATCGCGCTGCCGACGATGCCGCCGGCAGCCCAGGCATCCGCGCCGGCAGCGCGCGCCGCGGCGATGCCGGGGATGATCAGGGAGAAGGCGCTGGCCGCCAGCATCACGCCGGCGCCGAAGCCGAACAGCGTGTCCTGCATGCGGTCCGACAAGCGTTGCGAGAACGCGATCGGCAAGGTGCCCAGCGCGGTGGCGAGTGCCGCCATCGAGCCGCCGGCCAGGGCCTGCAACACCACGGGTCGCGCGGCCACGTACTGCCAGAACTGCGCGCCAAGCGCCAGGACGCCGGCCAGCACGATGGCAATCCCGAGGGCCTGCCGCAATGGCAAAGGGGCGCGGTCGGCGGCGCTGGCAATGTAGGAACTACGGTTCATGGATTAGATGATAGTAATTCTCATCTAAGCCCGGGTTCGGGAATTTCAATCCTCACGATAGAGCTACCTCGCAGACGCGCCGGGAACCGCCTTCCTTCTGCCGCTTCCCGAGAACGCGCGAACGTCTTCGATGGTTCGCCTTGGATCCTGGAGATGCGGGTAGTGCCCGATGTTGGCGAGTACCTGGATCTGCAGCTTGGCCTTCTGTGCGAGCTCGAGCCCCATTTCCTTCTTGATGTAGAAGTCCTTCTCGCCCCAGACAATCCTGACGGGCGTCCGAAGCGTGTTGAGGTTGGCTTCGAAGTACTCCTGGTCGCGGGTAAAGTGGGCGTAGTAGTGATAGAAGGCGTCGGCAGTGGTGAGGCTGCCGTGGTTCCAGCCGCGGAGCATGTCGTCCTTCAGCTCCTGCGAAAGCTCGAACTGCTCGTTCTTGGTCAGGCCCCTTCTGAACGCGTTCTCCAGGATCTCGTCCCGGTTCTTGTTCAACGCGGCGCGCACCAAGTCCGAGGAGGGCTTCGCTTTCAGCGCCTGCAGGTTCTCAGCCATGTACTGCGGCCTGTTCAGCGGCGCGAAGTCGCCCACGATGATGGCCTGGGCAATGCCCGGCTCTTCAAGGGCGAGCAGAAGCGCAGGCAAGGCTCCGATGTCTGTCGCGTAGATGGTCAGTGAGGACGCGTCGAGGTTCGACTTCCTGATGTACTCCTTCAGCACGCGCGCATAGTCCTTGGGTGCGTAGGAGAATTTTTCTATGGGCGGTCTCGCTGACAGACCGAAGCCCGGCCAGTCGAAAGCGTGCACTTCGTAGTCGTCGGCCAGAGCGAGCGCGATGTCTTTCCACGCATACAAGGTTTCGGGAAAGCCGTGCAGAAAAAGCACGCTGCCCCTGGGCCTCGAACTTCGGACGATCATTCTTCTGAGTTGAACCTCTGAATCAATCTGAAGGAAGCCGATTTCTACCCGCGAGATGCGCTTCTCGACACGGGTGCACGACCCCAACAAGGTGGCTCCGAGCAAGAGCGTAACCACAATCAGTACTTGAACGGTGGCCTCGAGAACAGGAAGATTCCGTTGCGCGACCTGTGCTCGGCTTACTGCGTGCCGTGCATGGCCCGGCGCGCTCAACGCATTACGCATATCCGGCGGAACTCGCAAACACATTCATTCATGGCCGCGCGCCAGTAGTAGCGCACATTCTGGTAGAAGAGCTCTTGTGCGAGCGTTGTCATGTGAGGTCTCCTGGCTCTGCTTTAGGAAGGCCTTCATCACAGCAGAAGCCCCTGGTTGAATCAATTGGACGATGGTCTATTCGATACCAACGTCTGAACGCGACTGCAATTGCTCCGACCATCTGAAAGGCCAGCTCAGCGAAAGCCCCGCTGGCGAGCGGGCGCGCGGCTTGTGCACGCGGCCTCGACTGTTTCCAATCCTTTGGACTACCCTTCCGGCGAACTCCAGGCCAATGCCAAGCATCTGCAGTCCATCGAAGATGAGCATCCAGTTGTCTTGGAGCATTTCATGGCCCGTTCTCTCGTTCTTTACTACTCAGCTTCTGTGCTTACTGCGATCTGATCGTCACGACGGACGTCGTGTGCCGGGATACTGATGATTTCAGACCAAATGATGACGCGCTTCGCGCGCGAAGTGGCCAAGTACCCTGAGGCAGGCAAGCAATCGGCCGTGATGGCCTGTCTGTCGATCGTGCAACAGGAAGAGGGCTTCGTCAGCCTTGAGCGCGAGCGCGAGATCGCAGCCTATCTGGGGATGGCGCCCATCGGCGTGCACGAGGTGACGACCTTCTACAGCATGTATAACCAGCGGCCGGTGGGCAGGTTCAAGCTCAACGTCTGCACCAATCTGCCGTGCCAGCTGCGCGACGGCCGGCGTACGCTAGAACACCTTGAGAACAAACTTGGCATCCTGATCGGCGAGACCACGGCCGACGGGCTGTTCACCCTACAGCAGAGCGAGTGCTTGGGCGCCTGCGCCGACGCGCCGGTGATGCTGGTCAACGACCGCGCCATGTGCAGCTTCATGAGCGACGAGAAGCTCGACCAGCTGGTCGACGGCCTGCGCGCCAGCGCAGAAGGGAGGCCGTGAACCAGGAAGCTCACAAGTCATATGGCTTGCCCTCATTGAGCGAGCAGGAGGAGTGGCTTGCCTTTCAACACCAAGTACGTCGCGAGCTCCGACGCCTTGACCGTGCCGACATTTCTCGCCACGTGGTTCACTCCAGCGGGGATAAGCAGGGCTTGACCTGCCTTGAGCGTGATCGGCGGCTTTCCGTCGAGTTCATACTCGAGCGTGCCCTCGAGCACATAGGCGATCTCTTCACCTGGATGGGAGTGGCGGGGAAACGCTACTCCCGGCTCAAAGTCAACGCGAACCTGAATGACCTCTCGTCCGGCAACGCTCAGATCGTGCCTCAGAACGTCGGTGCGGGTGAACCCCGACTGCTGAGCATAAGACGCGGTCAGGGCCAATCCGCCAGCGGCGACAAGCACCGCGCCGATACTTCGAATGCATTTCATGGGGGTTCTCCTATCACGTTCAGAGTGGTTACGTACTCGGCGCACGCGGCGCACGCTTGAGCGGCAAAGCGACATGCATCCCATGAGTTCCTTCAACCAGTGGGGCCGGGTCAAGCTGGGAGTGGCGCCGACGTGTCACAGCGCGAGTTCACAACAGATCGAGCATTCGTTCGATTGCACGTTAGTACCGTCGATACCAAAGGTGGAGGAGTGTGTCGGTTAAGGCAGGCGAGGCGATCGGGACTGCGGATCGCGCGTACGAATTGCCCACGCGAGCAACTGCCCGGGGAACCAGGGACGCGACCGCTGCCGTACTGACTTGATCGTTCCAAGCCAGATCCGACGACGTTCGAGGTGGGCCTACACGCCCCTGTCCGCAGCGAACTTCGTCAAACCGCTTCCCGGTGTCATCAGTTCGGCCACGGTGCGCCGCAGCCACACGTTGCCGGGATCGGAATGGAAGCGTGCGTGCCAGTGTTGCTTGACCTCATAGGCAGGCAGCGCGTGCGGCATCGGAAGAATCCGTATGCGCTCGCGGCGCTGCATCACCGTCGCGAAGTGAGAGGGAACAGTCGCAATCAACTCGGTGTCCGCCACGATGCTGGCGACGCCAAGGAAGCTCGGCACGCGCAGTGCAATGCGGCGCTCGACGCCGGCTCGTGCCAGCGTCTTGTCCACGATGACATGGCCCGTGCCTGACGCAGAGACCAGTACATGCTGCTCGCGCCCGAAGGCAGCTTTCGTGAAGCGATGTCCGATGCGGGGATGCTGCTGTGACGCCACGCAGACGAAGCGTTGCGAGAACAGCACCTGCTGATAGAAGCCAGCCTCCAGCTGGGGCATGAACCCTACTGCGAGGTCGACATCGCCCCCTTCCAGATGCCGTGGGCTTTCAGGCGAGATCTTCTCGACCTCGACGCAAACACCCGGCGCGGCGAGCCGCAGGTGATTCATCAGGATCGGCACCAGCACGATCTCACTGATGTCCGTCATGCAGATGCGAAATGTCCGTTCTGCCTGTGCAGGCACGAATGTGCTTCGCCCGGCGCGTGCCTGCTCCAAGCCCTCGCGCACGCCGCGCAGCACCGGGTAGAGCGCCTCGGCGCGGGGCGTCGGCAGCATGCCGCGCGGCGTGCGGCTGAACAACGCATCGTCAAAGTAGGCGCGCAGCCGGTTCAGAGCGGTGCTCGCGGCCCCCTGCGTGATGTCGAGCCGCTCCGCGGCGCGCGATACGTTCGCGGTCTTGTAGACCTCGTCGAAGACCGCCACCCATTCGAGATCGAGCGATGCCATGGTTGCACTCCTCGGTGTTCACTATCGAGAATTTCGATATCAAGTATCCCTCAAAGCTATTGAGGAAATAGTCAAGCGGTCGAAGAATGCCGCCCATGAAGGAGACACAACCCATGAACCCGGCCCCGGCTGAACACGACGAGCGGCGCGCCTACTACGACCGCATCCGGAAACTCGGCCTGTTTCCCCTTTGGGAACAGTTGCACAACCTGGTGCCGCTCGAACCCGCATCCCCCTGCGTTCCCGCCATCTGGCGCTATGCCGACATCAAGCCGCTCCTGATGGAGTCGGCCACGCTCATAACGGCCGAGGAAGCCGTGCGCCGCGTGCTCGTCCTGGAGAACCCCGGGCTGGCGGGCCGCTCTTCGATCACCCAATCGCTCTACGCGGGACTGCAACTCATCATGCCGGGCGAGATCGCGCCCTCGCACCGCCACGTGCAGTCGGCGCTGCGCTTCATCGTCGAAGGCAAGGGCGCCTACACCGCGGTCGACGGCGAACGCACGACGATGTTCCCGGGCGACTTCATCATCACGCCCGCATGGACTTGGCATGACCACGGCAACGAGGGCGTCGACGCAGAAGCGGCCGAGCCCGTGATCTGGCTCGACGGCCTCGATGTTCCGTTGGTGCGCTTCTTCGACGCCGGCTTCGCGGAGAACGGCGAGGAGCGCACCCACCAGTTGACTCGGGCCGAGGGCACCAGCTTCGCGCGCTATGGCCACAACATGGTTCCGGTGCGGCACGTGCATCGCACCGCCAGTTCACCGATCTTCAGCTATCCCTATGCGCGCAGCCGCGAAGCCTTGGCCGCGCTTCAGAAGCTGGAGGCGCCGGACGCATGGCAAGGCTGGAAGCTGCGCTACGTGAATCCGCTGACCGGCGGCACGCCGATCCCGACCATCGCAACCTATCTCCAGTTGCTGCCCAAGGGCTTCTGCGGAAAGGGCGCCCGCGGGACCGACGGCGCGGTGTACAGCGGGGGTCGAAGGCCGCGGCACTGCAGAGGTCGCAGGCCAGCGCCTGCACTTCGCGCCGAAGGACACCTTCGTCGTTCCCTCGTGGGCCACGCTGCGCCTGGAGGCCGAGGAAGACGCGGTGCTCTTCAGCTACTCCGACCGACCCGTGCAGGAAGCCGTCGCCATCCACCGCGAGCAGTGGCTGGATTCCTGAACAGGGCTCCTTTCCTTCATCTCCAACCTTCGAGATTCCATGTCCTTCGTGATCGAACCGTCCTCCATCGTCGGCCTGCCGGTTGTCGGCACCCATGACCTGTTTCCGGTACGCCGCGTCTATTGCGTCGGCCGCAACTACGCTGGCCACGTCCGCGAGATGGGCTTCGACCCCGCTCGCGAGCCGCCCTTCTTCTTCTGCAAGCCCAACGACGACGCCTCGGTGGTCCCCGTGCGGCAAGGCGCCGTCGGTGAGTTGCCTTACCCGCCCCTGACATCGAACTACCACTACGAAGCCGAGCTGGTGGTGGCCATTGGAAAGGCGGGTCGCAACATCGCGCCCGAAGTTGCCGCACAGCACATCTACGGCTATGGAGCAGGCCTGGACATGACGCGCCGCGACCTGCAGATCGCGGCGCGCGACAAGGGCCGGCCGTGGGAGGTGGGAAAGGCCTTCGATTTCTCAGCGCCGATCGGTCCGCTGAGTCGTCGGGAGGATGCGGGCGCCATCAATCAAGCCGGCATCGTGCTGGAGGTCGACGGTCAGGTGCGCCAGCGGAGCACCATCGGGCACCTGATCTGGTCGGTCGACGAGATCATCGCCAACCTGTCCGCGCTGTTCGCGCTGGAGGCCGGCGACCTGATCTTCACGGGAACGCCCGAAGGCATCGGCGCGGTCGTTCCGGGACAGACGCTGCAGCTGCAGATCCACGGCCTTGCTCCGCTCGCGGTTCGTATTGCATGAGCACGGACGCAACCATGCAGCTCTACAGCTATTTCCGCAGCTCAGCCACCTTCCGCGTGCGGATAGCACTCGGACTCAAAGGCGTGGACTACGAAACACTTCCCATCCACCTGCGGCGCGACGGCGGTGAGCATCTCGGCGCCGCGTTTCGCGCGATCAATCCGGAACAGTTGGTGCCGGTGCTCAAGACCGGAAACACACTGCTGACGCAGTCGCTCGCCATCCTGGAGTACCTCGAAGAGCGCTTTCCCAAGCCAGCGCTGCTGCCTGCAAAGCCAGCCGAGCGCGCCTGGGTCCGTGCCTTGGCCTCGCATGTGGCCTGCGAAATCCATCCGCTCAACAACCTGCGCGTGCTGCACTATCTCGAAGGCAAGCTCGGTGTCTCGGCGGCGCAGAAGCATGCCTGGATCGCGCACTGGGTCGATGTGGGTTTCGCGGCACTGGAAGAACGGCTCGCACGCGACGGCCACAGCGGCAGTTGCTGCTTCGGCGACCAGCCTGGCCTTGCCGACTGCTGCCTCGTTCCGCAGGTGGCCAATGCGCGCCGCCTCGATGTCGCGCTGGACGCCTATCCCAACGTCACGCGCATCGACGCGCATCTCATGCAGATCGCTGCCTTTCGGCGGGCGGCGCCTAACGCGCAGGTGGACGCAGAATGACCAACGCAATTCACTCCAAAGCGCCCGTGCTAGTCGCGGGTGGCGGAATCGGCGGCATGGCCTGCGCGCTGGCACTGGCTCGCGAAGGACTGCCCGTCGAACTTTTCGAACAGAGCGCCGAGATTGGCGAGATCGGCGCCGGACTGCAGCTCGGCCCCAATGCCTTCGCCGCACTCGACGAGCTCGGCGTGGGCGAACAGATCCGGAGTGCCGCGGTGTTCACCGAGCGGATGGTGATGATGGACGCAGTGGACTGCAGCGAAGTCGCGTCGATCCCGCTCGGCGCCGACTTTCTTGCGCGTTTCGGTAACCCCTATGCGGTCAGCCACCGTGCTGACCTGCATGCCACGCTGCATGCTGCTGCACGCGCCAATCCGCTGGTGCGCATCCATGTCGATACGCGCATTGCGTCCATCGAACGCGTCGACGGCATGGCCGAGATTCGCACCGCCACCGGGCAGCGCTTCACCGGCGCCTCACTGGTCGGTTGCGACGGCGTGAGATCGGTGGTGCGCGATCGGCTGGTCGGCGATGTGCCGCGCGTTTCCGGTCATGTGGTGTATCGCGCCGTCATTCCCGCCGCCGAGATGCCGGAGGATCTGCAGTGGAATGCACCCGTGGTCTGGGCAGGCCCGAACTGCCACCTGGTGCACTATCCGCTGCGCGGCGGCGAGCAATACAACCTGGTCGTCACCTTCCACAGCCGCGAGCCCGAGCAATGGGGCGTGACTGATGGCAGCAAGAACGAAGTGATGTCGTACTTCGCAGGCATCGACGCCCGTCCACGCCGCTTACTCGAACTGCCACGCAGCTGGCGGCGCTGGAGTACCGCTGATCGCGATCCGGTGGCGCGCTGGAGCGAAGGCCACGCCACGCTGCTCGGCGATGCCGCGCATCCGATGATGCAGTACCTTGCCCAAGGCGCCTGCATGGCGCTCGAGGATGCCGTCACCTTGAGCGCCGCGGCCAGGGAATGTCGCGCGAAAGGCGGCGTTGTCGACTGGTCGGCGGCCTTCCGCCGCTACGAATCCGCGCGCGTCGCCCGCGCGGCGCGCGTGGTGCTGTCGGTGCGCGAGTTCGGACGCCTCTGCCATGCCACAGGCGTCGAGCGCCTGGTGCGCAACAGCCTGTGGAGCGGCAGGAAGCCCCAGCGCTTCTATGACGCGCTCGAATGGATCTACGCCTGGAAGCCCGAGAACTGTTTGACTGCTTTTTGAACCACCTACAACGACACGAGACAAGAACCATGGACATCGCCTCACTTTGCACGCGTCTTGCGCGCCCTGCCCTTCTTCTTCTGTCTTTTGCAGTGACGGCCGGCGCATCCGCGCAGGCGCCGGACTACCCGTCCAGGCCCGTCACCATCATCACGCCATTCGCGGCCGGCAGCGGCCCGGATGCCGTGCTGCGCCTGGTGACGGACAAGCTCTCCAGGCAGTGGAAGCAGCGTGTTCTGGTCGACAACCGACCAGGCGGCGCCGGCTTCATCGCGATCGATGCCGCCAAGCGCGCGGCGGCTGATGGCTACACGCTGCTGCAGCTCGACAGCGAGCACATGGCAGCCTTGCCCTACCTCTACAAGTCGAAGAACTTCGTGCCGCTCGCGCATTTCGATCCTATTGCACCCCTCCTTCGCACACCCTTCTTCGTCGCCGTGTCCAGCGAATCGAAGTGGCGCAGCATGGCCGACCTCGTTTCTGCCGCCAAGGCGCAGCCGGGCGCGCTGAGCTATGGGTCCTGGGGCGTTGGAAGCCCGGCACACCTAGGGACGCAGCAGTTGGAGCAATTGAGCGGCACACGCATGCAGCATGTTCCATTCCGAGAGGTGTCTCAGCTCTACGCCAGCGTAGGCGCCGGCGATGTGCCCTGGGCCTTCGCCACGCTGCCGTCGAGCCAGGGCATCTACAAGAGCGGCAAGCTGCGCTACCTCGCCGTGGCGGCGCCGAAGCGCGTGCCCCAGATGCCTGACGTTCCGACCGTCGCGGAGGCGGGCGGTCCTCCGAGTCTCGATGTCAACGGATTCGTCGTGCTGGTCGGCCCCAAGGGCCTCCCCGCCTCGATCGCCGAACGCATCCACGCGGACGTCGCCAAGGGAATCGCGGAACCAGACATCCGCGCGCGCTTCGACACCTTCGCCTTCGAGGTCCTCGACTGGTCGCCGCAAGAGATCCGGCGCCAGGTCGAACTACGCTCGTCTCTCTACGAGAGCCTGGTTCGCCGGGGCAACATCAGTCTCGATTGAGCTTGCCGGCCGCCATGACCATCATCCAGCAAGCCGACCTGATCGAGTCGGTTGCCGCCGCGCTCCAGTACATCAGCTATTACCACCCGGGCGACTACATCGCCCACCTGGCGCGTGCCTATGAGCGCGAGCAGAGCCCTGCAGCCAAGGACGCGATGGCGCAGATCCTCACCAACAGCAAGATGAGCGCCATCGGCCACCGGCCGATCTGCCAGGACACGGGCATCGTCAACGTGTTCCTCAAGGTCGGCATGGACGTGCGCTGGGGCGGCTTCACCGGCAGCCTGGACGACGCCATCAACGAAGGCGTGCGCCGCGGCTACAACCATCCTGACAACATGCTGCGTGCCTCGGTGGTCGCCGATCCGCAGTTCGACCGCAAGAACACCAAGGACAACACGCCGGCCGTGATCTTCACCGAGATCGTGCCCGGCAACACCGTCGAGGTCACGGTGGCCGCCAAGGGCGGCGGCAGCGAGAACAAGAGCAAGCTGGTGATGCTGAACCCCGGAGACAGCGTGGTCGATTGGGTGCTCAAGACCGTGCCGACCATGGGGG
>NZ_LMTS01000130.1:0-1686 GCF_001541225.1 Variovorax sp. WDL1
TCACGTTCTACGTGTTCCAGACGCTGAACCGCTGGCCGACGAATGGCGAGGAAGACTACCCGCGCAACCTCCACACCCTCTCGCCATACCTCACCTCGTCCTGCCAGGCCTTCCTGCGGGCGGACTACGACTACCGCCGCTCCACGGGCGAGCTGCGTCAGCGCGTGCGCGGCATCTATGAGATTCCCGGCCGCGGCTATGGCGACGACCCCACGGCGCGCGTGCGCACCGTGTCCGATCGCGACTGGGTGGTGACGCTGGACATCACGGCGGACGAGTACTACGGCGCCGAGCAGGTCAAGCGCGCCCTGGTGCGTTACCCGATCAAGGTCACGCGGGTGGACGTCGATCCCGCCCGCAACCCGTTCGGCCTGGCGCTGGACTGCTACGACGGCGCGCCCCAGCGCATCGGCGCACCGGAGCCAACGCGCCCGGCGCCGAGTGGCCTGTCTCCGCAAGCGCCTCAAGGAGGAAACACCCCATGAAGCATCCTGTACTCGCGCTGCTGGGGCTGCTGGCCGTGGCCGCGACACCCGTTGCCCATGCCGTGGAGATCCTGCGCTGGGAACGCATGCCGCTCGCGGTGCCTTTGAGGGTCGGCCAGGAGCGCATCGTGTTCATCGACCGGAACGTGCGCGTGGGCGTGCCCGCGGGCGTGGGCGAACGCCTGCGCGTGCAGAGCGCGGGCGGCGCGGTGTATCTGCGCGCCAGCGAGCCGATCGAGCCCACGCGGCTGCAACTGCAAGACGCCGACACGGGCGCGCTGATCCTGCTGGACATCGCGGCCGAACCGCCCAAGGACGGGGAAGCCGAGCTGGAGCCGGTGCGCATCGTCGAGGGCGACAGCACCCCGGCGCGCTATGGCGAGCAGCCAGATGGCGCCGACGAGGCCCCGGCGCGCACCTCGGCAGGCGCTCGGTCAGCGCGGCGCGAAACCCCGGTCCCGGCCGTGCTAACGCGATTCGCTGCCCAGAACCTCTACGCGCCGCTGCGCACCGTGGAGCCACTGCCGGGCGTCATGCGGGTCAACCTGCGCCGCGACCTCGACCTGGACACGCTGATGCCGACGCTGCCCGTGCGCGCGGTCGCGCTCGCGTCGTGGCGCCTGGAGGACCAGTGGGTCACTGCCGTGCGCCTGACCAACACCAGCGCGGGCTGGGTCACGCTCGATCCCCGCGTGCTGCAAGGCGATTTCCTCACCGCCACCTTCCAGCACGAGGCGCTCGGCCCGCGCGGCATGCCGGAGGACACGACCGTCCTGTACCTGGTGACGCGCGGCCGCGGCCTCGCGCAGTCGCTGCTGCCAGCCATTCACCGCTTCGACCCGGCCGTACACCTGCCGCAGCCGGACGGCGACGAGAACGCCAAGGATGCCCGCCATGCGCAGTAACGGCCTGCTCAAGTGGCTGATGATCCCCGTCGCCATCCTGGTGCTGTTCGTCGGCATCTGGCTGTTCTCGGGGGGAAGCAACCCGGCGCCGCCCGCCGCGGACAGCGGCGTCCAGCTCACACCCGAGGAAATGAAGGCACTGGGCATCGAGGGCGATACCCCGCGCGACACCGTGGCGACGCTGGTTGCGCAGGTCAAGCAATTGCGCACCGAACTTCAGACCGCGCTCTCGGACAACAAGTCCCAGCGCGAAGAAAACCAGCGGCTGCGCCAGCGCGAGAACTCCATCGACCAGC
>NZ_LMTS01000130.1:1847-5431 GCF_001541225.1 Variovorax sp. WDL1
GGTTGCAGGGCGGCGACGAGGCCGGGATGGAGGGCGGCATGCGCTGGGTGGAGCCAGACGACGCAAAGCCCGCCGAGGGGCGCAACGGCGGTCGTGGCACAAGTGGCGCGAGCGGCGGCATCAGCTTCCCCACGAGCTTCGGCCCGGCGCAGAGCACGCTCGAAACCACCGCGGAAACCGTGGCCAACGCGGGCGCCCGTGCCGCCGGGGTCAAGAGCGCCAAGCCGGTCTATACCGTGCCGACCAACTCCACGCTGATGGGGTCGGTCGCGATGACCGCGCTGATCGGCCGCGTACCGATCGACGGCACCGTCAACGATCCATACCCCTTCAAGGTCCTAGTCGGGCCGGACAACCTGACGGCCAACGGCATCGACATTCCCGACGTGGCCGGCGCTGTTTTCTCCGGCACCGCCTCGGGCGACTGGACGCTCTCGTGCGTGCGCGGCCAGGTGCGCAGCATCACCTTCGTCTTCCACGACGGCACGGTCCGCACCATCCCCGAGGACCGCGAGGGCAACCAACAAAACAACCAGCAACGCGACGGCCTGGGCTGGATCAGCGACCCCTACGGCATTCCTTGCGTCAGCGGCGAGCGGCGCAGCAACGCCCAGCAGTACCTCGGCAGCCAGGCCCTGATCACGGCGGCCGGTGCCGGCGTGGCCTCGCTCATCGAGAGCGACAGCGGCCGCATGTCCTATGTCGGCTCGGACGGCTCCATCGGCACCGTGGGCATCACCGGCCAAGAAGCGGTCGGCCAGATTCTCGCGGGCGGTGTCCGGGACATGTCGGCCTGGGTCAACAAGCTCTACGGCCAGGCGTTCGCCGCCGTCTATGTGCAGCCCGGTGCCAAGGTGGCCGTCCACCTCGAAAAGCCGCTCGCCATCGACTTCGATCCCGAAGGCCGCAAGGTCGATCACCGCGCAGGAGAAAGCCATGCTCTCGAACTTGACTGACTTGTCCCGTGGCCTGGCGCTGGTCCTCACCGTCGCCGTGCTCGCCGGCTGCGCCACCAGCAAGGAAAAGCTGCTGCCCCACGGCGACAACACGATGATGGACGTCTGGCAGCAGAACGCCGGTGACGGCGGTGGTGGCACCGGCCAGGTGGCGCGCCAGCACTTGCTCGATGCGCGCCAGACCCTGCGCCGGCCGCTGACGGACGCCGACGTGCAGGCCGCGCCCGCCGAGCAAATGCGCTACACGCGCACGGCGCGCAACGAGGTCCATCGCCAGTTCCAGCGCCTGCCGAATCCCGATTTGGTGATGTACGTGTACCCGCACTTGGCGGGCACGAACCCCGTGCCGGTGCCGGGCTACACGACGGTCTTTCCCCTGTACCAGCGCGTGCAGTACGCCATGCCGGGTGAGCGGACGGAGGCCTACTGATGCGGTGGAAACTTTCCTGGCCGAAGCCGGCCGCGCCGAACCTGGCCGCATCCGGCACGGGTGATGACGAGCAGCCGGACGGCTGGCAGCGCCACGTCGAGGCCTTGCAGCAAGCCGGCATCCCCGAACCCGGCGCCGCGGTCCAGGGCCGCAGGCCGGCGACTGTGGCCGACGAGCAGGCGCTGTACGACGTCGCGCCGTCCTTCGTGGAGCTGCTGCCCTGGGTGGAGTTTCTGCCCGAGTCGAAATCCATGCTCTTGGAGGACGGCCAATCCGTGGCCGCCTTCTTCGAGCTGGTGCCGTTGGGCACCGAGGGTCGGGAGCCTGGCTGGCTCGCCCACGCCCGCGACGCCCTGGAAAACGCGCTGCAGGACAGTTTCGATGAACTGGACGAGAACCCGTGGGTGCTCCAACTCTACGCCCAGGACGAGCCCAGCTTCGACCAGTACATGCAGACGCTGCGCGACTATGTGCAGCCCCGCGCCCGCGGCACGGCGTTCACCGAGTTCTACCTGCGTTTCTTCTGCCACCACCTGCGCGCGGTGGCCAAGCCGGGCGGGCTGTTCGAGGATACGGCGGTCACGCGGTTGCGTTGGCGCGGCCAGACGCGGCGTGTGCGCATGGTGGTGTACCGCCGCGCGAGCGGACAGGGCCAGGTGAACCGCCGCGGGCAGACGCCCGAGCAGATGCTGGGCATCGTCTGCGACCGCTTGTGCGGCGGGCTGGCGAACGCCGGCATCCAGGCCCGGCGCATGGGCGCGGCAGACGTTCACGATTGGCTGCTGCGCTGGTTCAACCCCCATCCCGCGCTGCTCAGGCCCGGGGCCGAGGACCGGGAGCGCTTCTACGCGTTGGCGCGCTATCCAGACGAGATCGAGGCCGGCGAGATTGAACTGGCGAGCGGGCGGGATTTCAGCCAGCGGCTGTTCTTCGGTCAGCCGCGCTCGGACGTGGCGCAAGGGGCCTGGTACTTCGACGGCATGCCGCATCGCGTGCTGATCACCGACCGGCTGCGCATGCCGCCGGGCACCGGGCACCTGACCGGCGAGACCCGCAAAGGCGATGCGATCAATACGCTGTTCGACCAGATGCCCGAAGACACGGCGATGTGTCTGACGATGGTCGCCACACCGCAGGATGTCCTCGAATCGGATCTCAACCATCTGGCGAAAAAAGCCGTTGGCGAGACGCTGGCGTCGGAACAGACGCTCAAGGACGTGCATGAGGCGCGCTCGCTGATCGGCAGCGCGCACAAGCTCTACCGAGGCACCCTCGCGTTCTACCTGCGCGGGCGCGACGAGGCGGAACTGGACCGGCGCGGGCTGGATCTCGCGAACGTGATGCTCAACGCCGGCCTGCAGCCGGTGCGCGAGGACGACGAGGTGGCGCCGCTCAACAGCTACCTGCGCTGGCTGCCGTGCTGCTACAACCCCAGCAAGGATCGGAAGAAGTGGTACACGCAACTGATGTTCGCCCAGCACGCGGCGAACCTGTCGCCGGTGTGGGGCCGCGCCCAGGGCACGGGGCATCCGGGCATCACGATGTTCAACCGCGGAGGCGGCCCGATTACGTTTGACCCCTTGAACAGGTTGGATCGGCAGATGAATGCCCATCTATTTCTGTTTGGCCCTACGGGTTCGGGGAAGTCCGCCACGCTCAACAACCTGCTGAACCAGGTCACGGCCATCTACCGGCCGCGCCTCTTCATCGTGGAGGCTGGAAATTCCTTCGGGCTTTTCAGCGACTTCGCCAGGCGCCTGGGACTGAGCGTGAACCGGGTCAAGCTGGCGCCTGGCTCGGGCGTCACCCTGGCTCCCTTCGCGGACGCACGCCGGCTGATCGAGACGCCCAGCGATGTGCAGACCCTCGATGCCGATGCACTGGACGAAGACCTGCCACCGGATGCCTCGGCCATGGAGGCGGACGAGCAGCGCGACGTGCTGGGCGAGTTGGAGATCACGGCGCGGCTGATGATCACGGGCGGTGAAGATAAGGAAGAAGCACGGATGACGCGGGCCGACCGTTCGTTGATCCGCCAATGCATCCTCGACGCCGCCGAGCAGTGCGTGGCCGAGAAACGTACAGTGCTCACGCGCGACGTGCGCAACGCGCTGCGCACCCGCGGCCAGGACCCCACGTTGCCCGAGATGCGACGCGTGCGGCTGCTGGAGATGGCGGACGCGATGGACATGTTCTGC
>NZ_LMTS01000130.1:5601-6743 GCF_001541225.1 Variovorax sp. WDL1
CCGCCCGATCGTCAACGTCACCGACGAAGGCCACATCATCACGAAGAACCCGCTGCTCGCGCCCTACGTCGTCAAAATTACCAAGATGTGGCGCAAATTGGGCGCCTGGTTCTGGCTCGCGACGCAGAACATCGACGATCTGCCGCGCGCCGCGGAACCCATGCTCAACATGATCGAGTGGTGGATCTGCCTGTCGATGCCGCCGGACGAGGTGGAGAAGATCGCGCGGTTCCGCGAACTCTCGCCGGCACAAAAGGCGCTGATGCTCTCGGCACGCAAGGAAGCGGGCAAGTTCACCGAGGGGGTCATCCTCTCCAAGAGCATGGAGGTGCTGTTCCGCGCCGTGCCGCCGAGCCTGTATCTCGCGCTCGCGCAGACCGAACCCGAAGAGAAGGCCGAGCGCTACCAGCTCATGCAGCAGCATGGTGTCAGCGAGCTGGATGCCGCCTTCAAGGTGGCCGAGAAGATCGACCGGGCGCGCGGCATCGAGTCTCCGGCCCTGGACCTGCCGTGAATCTGCCGTACACCGGAGAACGCCATGGAACAGAAGCGCCCATCCATTCCGATGCAGGTCCAGGCGTTCCGCCGTCGGCGCTGGCGGCCCCGCTGGCCCTGGATGTTGGCCGCGGTGGTGGTTGCGCTGCTGCTGATCTGGCTCGTGTCCCGCTCTCCTGGCGAGTCCACGCAGCAGACTTCAACGCCGACCAGCGAGACGCAGGTGGCTGGGCCTCTGTGGCAGATGGGCAACCCGGACGGCCGTTTCACGCTCACGCTCTACGCGGACCTCGAATGCCCGTTCTGCCGCTCCTACTTCCCCGTGCTCAAGCGCTGGGTCGGCGGCAACGCGGACGTGGCCTTGCAATGGCACCACCTGCCATTGGCCGCGCATGAGCCGGCAGCGTCTTCCGAAGCGCGTCTGGCCGAATGCGCGGGCGAAGCTGGTGGCCATGCCGCCTTCTGGCAGGCTGTCGAATGGGTCTATGCCCACACGCGCAGCGACGGCCAGGGCTTGCCCGATGGCCTGCGCTACCCCGACCTCACACCAGCCATCGAGCAGTGCTTGGCGAGCGAGCGGCCCGACGCGCCGATCCGCACCCAGACGGCGGAAGCCACGAACAGCGGCGTGACCGCCACGCCGTCGC
>NZ_LMTS01000130.1:6753-9162 GCF_001541225.1 Variovorax sp. WDL1
GCACGATCGCGAGACCGGCAAGGCAATCCTGCTGCAGGGGCCGATCGAGGGCGATGCCTTGCTGTCGGCCATGGACATGCTTGCGGCCGGCGATCCCGCCGCCACACCCACATCGGAATCGGAAATGCCTGCCGACGTCGTCGGCGACATGCCCAGGTAGCCCCGGTCTTCAAGGCTACGGCGCAGGCCTCTGCGCTGACCGCGACCCATTCGCCTCGCATCCTGGCCGCGAGCGATCACCACAGCCGTGGTGATGGATGCACCTTGTTCGTTCTCATCCCCAGGAGGGCTTGTCCTCCTGGGCGTGCGCCTTCCGATCTCACCGTCTGGAGGTTCGCCATGTCTTTCGTCGTCAATGACTCCTGCATGGAGTCGCTTTCCGCCGTCGCTGTCCAGCACGAGGACTGGATCATCCAGCAAGCCATCGTGCTGCTGGAGAGACGGATCTTCAAAGCTGGACCGTGCCTCAGCCAGCCGGCCGCCGTGCGGGACTACCTGCGCCTGAAACTGGTCGCTGAGCCGAATGAGATATTCGCTGCCGTATTCCTGGACACCATGCACCAGGTTCTGGCCTACGAGCCGCTGTTCAAGGGCACGATCAACTCGACTTCGGTCTATCCGCGTGTCGTTGTGCAGCGTGTCCTGCAGTTGAATGCCGCTGCGGCGGTCTTCGCCCACCAGCATCCTTCGGGTGTCTCCGAGCCGTCGAGCGCGGATCGCATGCTGACCCAGCAACTTCAGGCCGCGCTGGCGCTCATCGATGTGCGGGTACTGGACCACATCATCGTCGGCCAGGGCGCCCCGTTCTCCTTTGCGGAGTCGGGCCTGCTGTAACGGTCGCATCGCTTCGTCGATAAACGCGGGGGCTTCGGCCTCCGCTTTTTTCTTTGCGCCGACACAAGCGGGTATGCGGGGTGGCCGCGATGCGCATTGTTTGTTGGGGCCGCATGGGGTTCAGCGTTTGACTATGGCCCTGATCAACTTTCCGGGGCGTGCGACATGCCAGCAGCTTTTTCCAGGTTCGTGCCAGGCTGGCGAACCCTTGGCCTGGCCGTGGCACTGCCGGCGGCTCTGGCCGTCTTCAGCCCGGCCACCTTCGCCGCCGACGTGGTCGTCGTCACCGACATCCACCACCCGGTCAAGACCATGGGTGGCGAGCGGCTGATCGAGCTGGACGAAGCACCCCAGATCGAGGCCGAGCTTTCGGCGAATCTGCCCACTGACCCGGACCAGGCGACAGCCGTGGTCAAGCGCCGGCTGAGCACCGGCGGCGCCGATCTCCAGCGCCGCATCGCTTCCGCCTACCAGGGCGTGACCGACGCCTGGAGCCTGGGCATCACCAGCATCCCGGCCGTCGTGGTGGACCAGCGCTATGTGGTCTATGGCGAGCCGGACGTCGCCCGCGCCGTCGCGCGCGTCGAACAGCACCGGAGGGCGCAGCCATGACGCGCCCATTCGATCTGCTGCGCCGCCTGCGCGTGGCCGTGGCCTCGCTGCTGCTGGTCAGCGCCACGGGCAGCTACGCCTTGAACACCGCCACCATCGTCTCGTCCGTCATGTCGCCGGACTGCCTGGAGTATCGGGTGGTGGGGATCTGCTACTGGCTGTATTGCACCTATGGCGGCTGCTCGGTGCGCACCTCCGTGAAGGTCAGGCACTACGTGCCCGATGCGGTCGTCTCCAGCTACAGCAACACCGGCGAGAACCCCTGGGTCGAGGTGCAGGCGATGAGCACGCCCAATCCCTCCGCACAGGCCGGAGGCGATGGGACCACGAACGAAGACCACGAGAACAACCTCGCCAAATTCAAGAACGCCGATGTCATCGGTCACCCCGGCGGCGAGGTGTTCAACCAGTTCGCCTCGTCCTCGGGCAATTTCTGCCAAGGCGCGGGCACGGCCTTCATGCCGTATCTGCTCAGCACCTTGGACACGCTGGCCTGGCGCTACAACGTGCCCGAGATGGCCTACCCGGAGGCGCTGATCCCGGGCCGGCGCGAGGTCGGTGCGCGCACCACGATGAACCTCTGGGGCAATGTCTATCCGCGCGGCGGCTTCCTGCACCAGACCGACGACCACAAGTCCGGGGCCGTCGTCGCCCAGCGCGCCGGTGATGTCGTCACGCGGCGCTGGCAGTTGCACGTGTACCAGCCGCTGCTCGCCAACGCCCGCGACGGCTACTGGCCGGCCGGCGCACTGATGGAAGGCGATGCCTCGACCGGCAAGTGGCAGGAGCTGACGCCGCGCCTGTCCAACACCTGCGTGGTGTTCCCCCACAGCGGCACGCTGACCCAGGCCCAGCAAGGCGATTACGCCTGGGCGCTGTGGCGTCCCTATGCGTGCTGCGAACGCCGGGGCCAGGTGTTCCTCGGCAGCGTCGATTTCCTCTGAGGTGCCACGATGAAGCGTC
>NZ_LMTS01000130.1:9172-33402 GCF_001541225.1 Variovorax sp. WDL1
CAGAACCTGTCCACCAAGGCGTGCCGTCTGCTGCGCCCGACGGCACTGGCCGGCACGCTCGCCCTGGTCTGCGGCCTGGCGTGGGCGCAGGTTGGATACCAGAACAGCGGCCCTGTCATCGGCGATGACGTCATGTACTCGATCGGCGGCGGCAGCGCGGTGTCCATGGGCCGGGCGGCCGGCATGCGCTCCATCGGGGTCGGCGTGGGGTGGAACAGCAACCTGATCTGCGGCGACATGAGCATCCAGACCACGCTGCGCAATCAGCTCAACGGCATCACGAACGGCTTCCAGCAGATCATGAGCAACGTGATCCAGAGCGCCACCAGCGCGGTGGCGTCCCTGCCGGCGCTGATCATCCAGCGCGCCGATCCGGGCCTGTACAACCTGCTGACCAATGGCGTGCTGCAGGCGCGGCTGGACTTCGACCGCTCCAAGCTGACGTGCCGCGCGATGGCCGAGAAGATGGCCGAGACGGCGGGCGGCCAGCTTGGCTGGAGCCAGATGGCGGAAGGCATGGCGCTGCGCGACGCGGTGGGAAGCAACGATGCCGTATCGGCCGTCGAACAGGCCGAGACGCGCCGGGGCAACGACGGCGTGCCCTGGGTGGGCGGCAGCAATGCCGGCGGCACGGGCCAGTCCGCCATCCGCGTGGTTGGCGACGTCACCCGCGCGGGCTACAACCTGGTCAACGGGCGCGGCGTGACCGACACGTCCTCCATCTCGCCCGCCAGTTGCGCGAGCCTGTCCTGCCAGACCTGGACGTCGCCGCAGCAGGCGACCGAATGGGCCACGCGGGTCCTCGGGGAACAGGTGCAGCGCACCTGCGATTCCTGCACCAAGACCGAGACAGTGCCCGGCGTTGGGCTGACGCCGCTGATCCAGGAAGAGTACGAAACCAAGCTGGAGGTGCTGCAGGAACTGGTTTCCGGCACGCGCAACACGACGTTCGAGAACCTGCGCGAAGCGGGCAGCACGTCGCTGCCGATCACGCGCGGCGTCATCGAGGCGCTGCGCGACGAGCCGGACCAGGACCTGCTGGCGCGGCGCCTCGCGTCCGAAGTGGCGCTGTCGTCGGTGCTGGAGAAGGCGCTCCTGCTCCAGCGCACGCTGCTCACGGGCAAGAAGGAACCCAACGTGGCGGCCAACGAGTTGGCCGTGGAGGCTGTAAACCACGAGAGCGACACGCTCGACCGGGAGATCCGCAACCTGAAGACTGAGCTGGAGCTGCGCCGCGAGCTGGCGAGCAACTCGCCGATGGCGATCATCCAGCGCCACGGTACGCGCGCGGCCGGCTCGCGCGGCATCTACGAGGGCGATCCGGTGCCCGACCGCCTCGACCGGTTGCAGAAGGGCAATCCGGGGAATCGGCCATGAGCGCGGTGCGCATGACCTGGCGCCCCTTGCGTTGGCTGTTCAGCCGGCGCGCCGCGAAGGCGCTGCTGTGGACGGTGGTGATCGTCGCCGCTGCGGTGGTGGCCAACATCGCCGGCATCTACCTGGTCGGCAGCGTGGCCGGCTGGGAGCGGTGGCTGGCGGCCTCCGCGGAGTACTTCTTCGTCTGGCGGCTGTGCCTGTACGGAGCGACGGCCTATGGCTGGGTCTGGATGCGCCGGCGGCTGCTGGCGCGTGAAGACCAGGACGGGACAGATGGGCAGGCACGGCGCCGCCTGGTGCGCAGCGAGGTCGCCGGCGTCGTCGCCATCGTGGTGCTGGAAGCCAGCCTGTTGATGCGGGGCTGAGGGGAGATTCGGGCCATGACGCTCTTCACGACCGACTACCTGGAGTACTACCTGACGCTGGTGTCCTGGATCGTCAACAACGGCATCTGGGCGGTGCTGGTGTCCAGCGGGGTATCCGCGCTGCCTTTCGTGGCGATCATCGTGCAGGAGTGGCTCAAGGCCCGCACGGAAGGCGCGGACGAGGGCAACAAGGGCGTGCTCTCGGCCGCGCGCATCGAGAACCGGGTCTTCGTCGCCATCGTGGTGGTGATGTTCGCCGGCATCCCGTTCATCGACGTGGATCTCAACACCATCCAGTACGACAGCTCGCGCTCGGCGCAGTGCCAGGTCAGCGTGCCGCAGCCCACGGATACCGGCTGGTCACAGTCCTTCAGCACCATCAACAACCAGTCGGCTAAGGTGCCGGTCTGGTGGGCTTTCATGCACGCGCTTTCGCGCGCCGTCACTGGCGCCTCGGTGGCGGCAATTCCCTGCGGCACCGATCTGCGGCAGATGCGCATGGAGATTGACGCAACGCGCATCGACGACCCGGTGCTGGCTCAGGAAGTGGCGGATTTCTCGCGGGATTGCTATGGGGCTGCGCGCGCCAAGCTGTTCATGCAGCGCCCGAACCTCGATGAGGCGCAGATGCACGACGTGACCTGGATCGGCTCGCGCTTCTTCACGGACACGAGCGGCTACTACGACACCTATCGCTCCAGCACGCCGCGCGCTGATTGGCCCTACGACAGCAACCGCGATGCAGGGCTTGCGCAGGTGGCCAGCGGTGGCGGCTACCCGACCTGCCGCCAGTGGTGGAGCGATGGGAGCAACGGCCTGCGGGCACGCCTTCTGGGTCAGGTGGACCCGAGCCTGCTGAATCGCCTGGCGGGCTGGGCCGGGTTCCTGAGCCGGGCCGAGGTGGACGACTCGGTGATCCGCGCGATCGCTTCACCGCGGCAGCAGAAATTGAACCAAGGCAGCGTCTATACGGACAATGGCGGCCAGATCGACAAGACCTTGCCGAATATCGTGACGCGGGCCACGGGGGACGTTGGGATGGCCGTAGGCGCGATTGCCGCGTTTCCCGCCATGGACGTCGTGAGACAGTCTCTGCCCATGGTCCTCGCCTTGCTCAAGATGGCGCTGGTCATCTGCATCCCACTCGTGCTGGTCGTGGGCACCTATGACCTGAAGACGGTCGTCACGGTCAGCGTCGTTCAATTCGCGCTGTTTTTCGTGGATTTCTGGTTCCAGCTCGCGCGCTGGATCGACAGCACTATCCTCGATGCGCTCTATGGCTGGGGCTTTGGCTGGAACCGGCCACACACGAACTTCGACCCGCTGGTGGGGCTGAACAATGCGTTCGGCGACATGCTCTTGATGTTCGTCGCGGGCACGATGTTCCTGGTGCTGCCAGGATTCTGGCTGGCAAGCCTGACCTGGGTTGGAATTCGCGCCGGACATGCCATTCAGGGGCTGTCGGACGGCAGCAAGAGCGCCGGCCAAGCCGGGGGCAAGGGGGCTGGGGCACTCACGGGAGGCAAGCTGAAGTAGCCCGGAGTCCGTCAGTCGTCGGTGTACAACTCGTGCGACGTATCGTTGTACAGATTGGGATCGTAGCCCGGTGTCTTGCGCAGTTCTGTGAGATCGGTGAAAGGCCACTCGTCCTCGTCAGAGGTATTGGCAGCAGCAGCCCACGCCGCCGCCACGACGCCCAACAACACGAGCGCGAACCAAAAAGCAACGTAGAGCAGCAATCCCACCACAGACAGCTTGACCACCCACACGAGCGCGGTGGCGCCGGCGGCCGGCACCCCCTTGGACACCAACCAGTTCGACGCCCGACGTTCGCCGCGCGCGTAGGCGCGCCATCCGCGGCCAAAGGTGCGGCCGAGGCGTTCTGCGGTGCTGATGCGAGTCGTGGTGTTCATGGTCGTCTCCTGCTACAGAGGGATGCCTATTCCAGTTTGGTCCATTTCATTCTGTTTGGGGCTCAATGCGTTCTCTTGCTGCTTCAGGACGCTTCGTCACCCGGTTCCACCGGGCCGCGGTCGGGCTCCACGCCGACGCAATACGTGGCAACGAAGCGCGGCCAGTCCACATGGTCCACCAGGTCGATGTCATCGACAACGCCGATCTTTGCTGCCGCACGCTCGAACAGGGCGATGCTCTTGGCGGGATAGTTGTTGCGCGATGGATAGAGCACCCCATCGAACAGCGGCTGGCCGTCATCGCCGAGCATCGCATGCACCTGGGCGGACACCTGCTGCGTGTGCGTGTAGTCGCGGCTGGCCAACTGTTCCAGGTTCAGGCCGAAGTAGCGCGCCATGACACCCCCGGCGGTGAGATCGGCCAGGCGCACGTCGTCCAGGACGCCCACGGCGCGCACGAGCCGGCTCTCGACTTCCTTCAGCGCGATCGAGCGCTTCTCGTCCGTCAGCCACTGGTGCTTGTGAAACACCGACTCCATCAGCGCCGTGGACAGGTCGCGGCCCAGGTAGAGCACGCCGTAGGTCCGCGCCGGGTCGTCGTAGCGATTGGTGCCGTTGCGGCCATAGTACAGCGGGCTGCCCCGATAGACGACGCGGCTCACATGCTGGAGCAGTTCACCCGCATCGATCAGGAACAAGGGCAGTTCGCGGCTCATGGCGGTCTTGACTCAATGCACCGGGACGCCCAGCACGTTGAACACCGCTTCGGCCACGTCATCGATCGTGCCATGCGTCACCGCATCCACCGGCGAGCGTCCGCCCAAGCCTTCGAGCGGTTCGGACAGCGCGCGGTAGATCGTCCAGTGGTCGATGCCCTCGACCTCTTGAAGCACGGTTTGGGTCAACTGCTGCTTCACCGGGTCGAGCTGCCAGTCGGGCAGCTTCTGGCCGCGCGGCCCCACGTTCAGCGCCAGCAGCCGGCGTGCGAGGATGTCCTTGTAGATCTGCTGGCGCGACTTGTCTGCCAACTTGGCGTACTCGGGGATCGGCAGGTTGTGCGGCTGGTTGAAGGTTTCCAGCAGCGCGGCGCGGCCGCGCTGGACGTCGGTTTCGCTCGGCGCCCAGCGCGTCTCGGCGCGCAGTGCGCCCGCCTTGCGTGCGAGGGCCTGTGCCACCGTCTCCGCTTCCAGGCTGGCGGGCAGCTTCACCGCCTCCACACGCTCGTGGACGAACGCCTGCAGTTCGGCCGCGAAAGCCGAGGCATCCCGGATTTCGACGGTATCCGCGAAGCGGCGCACATCCTCCACCGTGACGCGCGGCAGACGGCCAGCAATGAATTCAATGGCATTGGGCATGGTGATCTCCCAGGCAGGTTTGAGACAGGATTCACTCTAGTCTCCCTTGTCGCATTTGTCAACTTTGTCGCCTTTGCGAGAACCTGCCTGGTGGAAGCGGCGTCCACGCAGCATAGAGCGCGACCGGCACCGGCTCGCCGTCCAATCCATTCGAGCGGGTTCCCCATTGACGCTGGAGCCGCACCCCATGCCCCGCTATACCGAAACGGCTAAAGGCCAAAGGGCGGAAACGGCAAGGGAATGGGGCAAGGGGAAAGGCCCTACCTCGAAAAGGCCAAAAGGCCTCCCGGCCGGCCCGCCATCAGGACACCGACATGCTCTCCCTGTTCCAGCGAAAACGGCCCCCGGTCGCTGCCGCTCCGACACCACCACCCGCCGCCGACCTCCCGAAAGGGCTGCTGCGGCCCGAGTCGGCCGCATTGCTGCTGGCCGCCCCGCGCCGGCAGAAGCTGCTGGAGCACATCTGGCAGCGCACCTCGCTGTCGCGCAGGCAATTCGCCACCCTCTACCGCACGCCGCTGGAGCGCTATGCCGAACTGGTCCAGGCCTTCCCGGCGTCCGAGGCGCATCACCATGCCTACCCAGGCGGCATGCTCGACCATGGGCTGGAAATCGTTGCCTACAGCCTGAAGCTGCGGCAGTCCCATCTGCTGCCAATTGGCGCCAGCCCCGAGGACCAGGCAGCGCAGTCTGAAGCCTGGACCGCGGCCGTCGCCTATGCGGCATTGCTTCACGACATTGGCAAGATTGCCGTCGATCTGCACATCGAGCTGGCTGACGGCTCGACATGGCACCCCTGGCATGGCCCCCTGCACCAAGCCTACCGTTTCCGCTATCGCGAGGATCGCGAGTACCGCCTGCACAGCGCCGCGACGGGCTTGCTCTATCGCCAACTGCTCGATCGGCACGTCCTGGATTGGCTCAGCGGCTATCCGTCCCTCTGGGCCTCGCTGCTCTATGTCCTGGCCGGACAGTACGAGCACGCCGGGATACTCGGCGAACTGGTCGTGCAGGCCGACCGAGCCTCCGTGGCCCAGGAACTGGGCGGCGATCCCGCGCGCGCCATGGCGGCGCCGAAGCACGCGCTGCAACGCAAGCTGCTGGAGGGTCTGCGCTACCTGCTCAAGGAGGAGTTGCGTCTGAACCAGCCGGAAGCCTCCGATGGCTGGCTCACCGAGGACGCGCTGTGGCTGATGAGCAAGACGGTCTCGGACAAGCTGCGCGCCCATCTGCTGTCCCAAGGCATCGACGGCATCCCCGCGAACAACACTGCGGTGTTCAACGTGCTGCAGGACCACGGCATGTTGCAGCCCACGCCGGACAGCAAGGCTATCTGGCGCGCGACCGTGACCAGTTCCACCGGCTGGTCCCACTCGTTCACCCTGTTGCGGCTGGCGCCCGCGTTGATCTGGGAATCAGGCGAACGGCCTGCGCCGTTTGCTGGCACGATAGCGATCGACGCGGCACCTGCTGGCAAAGACGCGGATGCTTCGGTTTCTCCGCCGATGATCGCGGCCACACCCGCCGACGAAGGCCGGGAGCCCCTGCCATGGGAGAAAGGCGGCGACACCGCTGCCCCGGCTCCACCACCCGCTGCCCAGGCCGCGCTTCCTGCCATGGAGGACATGCTGGCGATGGTGGGCATGAGTGATCCACCCAGCGCTCCCCAGGATGCGACGGCCGATTCAGCCAACGTACCTGCCGCGCTTTCCGAAGCACCTGTTCCGGCGATGACTGCGGTCGTGTTCCCGTCGTCCGCACCCATGACTGCCCCCCTATCCTCGGCCGGACAGCCATCCGGCGAGCATTTCATGGCATGGTTGAGACAGGCAGTTGCCTCGCGACGACTCATCATCAACGACGCGAAGGCACTCGTTCATACCGTGAGCGATACCGCGTACCTGGTCAGCCCGGGGGTGTTTCAGCGCTACGCTCAAGAACACCCACGCGTCGCACAACTCGCCAAACAGGACAACCTATCCGACTGGCAATGGGTTCAGAAGCGCTTCGAGAGGCTCGGGTTTCATAGGAAACAGAAAAGCGGTCTCAACATTTGGAGCTGCGAGGTTACTGGCCCGCGCAAATCCAGACGTCTACATGGTTACTTGCTGGACGATCCGAAAGAACTGTTCAGCGATGTGCATCCGAACAATCCATACCTTTCACTACGCATCTGACGCCTCCCCGACACGCACCGGGCGTTCACGAATTTCGTGCATACCTCCAAATTCCTAGCTTCCCACAACCCCTACCTCGGAGAGGTATTGCAAAGTGCCGCTGTGAATATGGTCCGCAGCGGGCGCCGCGGCAAGCGTGTTCTCGGGCAAGGTCTCTGCGGCTTGCTCCACGCGTGCCACTAACAGCCCATGCCCTCGATGAAGCGCCTTTGCAATCCGATACGCCGAGTCTTGCTCGAGTGATGGCCGGCATAAGATATAGCTCCACGAGCCGACGGCGCGAATCGGCTCTGTCTGGCCAGGATAGGCGCCAGCCGGAACAGTGATTGGCTTCAGGAAGTTGTGTTTGGCGCGGACTTTATTGATCTCTTCGACGGATAGCCCGATCAGGCGCCCTCCAGACTTTGTGATAGTTGTAAATCCGGGCCATCCGATACCGGCACCCCACTGCGCCGCCACACGGCCGTCTGCCACCATGACAGGACCGTCGGCCGCTTGATCCAGATAATGGGGCTCGAAGTCCCTATCTCGATCAAGCCCAAGCCCATCCATGACGTACTTGCCGAGGAGCGTAATTCCAGACGCCCGCGTACCCCAGGAAATCGGCTTGCCCACCAAGTCCTGAACCGATCGCACAGAGCTGTCACCGCGCACGGCGAACATGCCCGGGCTTGAGTAGATTGCAGCGATGATCTTGAGATCCGACTTTTGCCTGCCAATGCCCGCAAAGGCCTCGTACGCCGGTTCGCCGGCAACCAGCGCCATATCGAGTTGGCCGGCTTCGAGCAGTCGAATGTTCTCTGCGCTTCCACGCGTATTGCGCGTCTGAACGGCCACGGAGGGATCCACTTCATTGATCACTGCCGCCGCGGCATCACCATACAGCGGAAAGCCGCCACCTGGCGTTGCGGTGCCAAATGTGAGTTTTGTCGACAAATTGGACATCATGTCACTCCTTCTAAGAAAATTCATGATTCGGGAGACGGCTCCGCGTCAGCATTGGATGGCTGCCCTCGGCTTTCGAGGATGCCGGTCGTGATCGACCCAACCGAGTAGAGCGAGGAGTTGAGAGGACGCAGAGCACTTGCTGAAAGCGTCGATCCACTGCCCATCCTCTCGCGCTTGGAATCGTCGCAGTTGACCTCTTTGCTGCAGCCTGACTGTCGAGCGCGACGATGAGCCATTGGCCGGGCCACTGAACTACCGACCTTGCATGTTCGCCGGTTGTTCCCGGCGCGCAGAATTGGCAGTACGAACACCACGATAGACAGAGCGCCCAGATAGCCAACGAGAATCCTTCTACCCACGGAAGCGGCCCAGTCGACGGGCCACCCTTCGTATGATTGGTTTGCAATGGCTCCAGCCACGCAGGTCAATAGGCAGTTCATCAGCCCCGGAGGAATTGCGTCTACGCCGCGCATATAGCGGCGTTTGATGCGGGCGACATTGCAGAGCAAGACGCGGTAGACGCGCGCCCCCGGCACGCGCGACACACCACACGTTCGAAGCGTGCTGAAGGGCGCAGGCATCGTCAAAATCGGTGGCGTATTCCCAAGCCTACGCTCGTGCCGCTGCGCAATGCGGTGACTGCATCCCGAAGCACGACGGCGTAGACGTCAGTTCGTTTCGACAGGAAGTAGTCATACCCGACACTGGCGGTTGTTCTGGTCGAGGCCACAGGTCCAGAGACTTTGGTTCGGGCGACAGCGGCAAGCACAGACCCTGCGCCGACAGGAATCGACACGCCCGCGGACATAGTTCTCGATTCGTAGTCGAGGACGTCCCAGCGCGAGCGTCCATAGGATCCGTATGCTTTCAGGACTCCAAAGTCGTATGAGCCGCCCACCATCCACACTGTCTTGGTCGTCAGCACGTTCACGCCGCGAATGTTCGTGGTAATCGGTGCAGGGTTGACCGGATTGGAGATCTGGTCGCGCTCGTAGTAGGCCGCCAAGTTCAGGGGACCCTTCGTATAGAACGCCGTGGCACCAACATTCTTGCTACCTTCCCCCGGCGTGCCGCTGAGCTGCTCGCCAAACTGGTAGTGCAAACTCGCCCGGAAGCCTCCGGCCGTCGGCGTGGTGTAGACAATCTGGTTGCTCCATCCCGTGTCGGCAGGGGTGGTGCGACGTGGCCACGCGGTCGTGTTCACGTTCGAGTGCAAAATCAGCGGCGAGAAAGTGAAGGATCCTGCAAAGGGGTTGGATACGATGCTCGGCTCCATATTTGGGGCCTGCGAGCGACCCAGCGTGACTGCGCCGAAGCGCCCCGAAAGCGCGATGTTGGCGTCGCGCGAGAAATAGGGATCGTTGTCGAACCGCCCGGTGGAACCAACATCTGGACGAAAGAAGGCATTCAGTTTGACCGTGGCGCGCACGCCGCCGCCCAGATCCTCCCCAACAAGAAAGCCGAACCAGGAGGTTGTTAGTCCCCCTCCGTTCACACCGGAGATGCTGCCCAGGTCTCCGGCCATGCGGATACGGCCGGCATACGCGTCGACGACACCTGTGATGGTCACCGTCGACTGCGCGTTCGCGGAAAGGCTTGCAATGCAGCAAGCTCCTGCAATTATTTTCTTCATGGTCTCCTCTCGGTTTTGTGAACGATGATTCGGATTGAGCTGCGTCTCGCGACTCGTTCACCCCCCCGCGCAGTGGTCTGCGAGCTGCCCGGTCGGGAGCGCGTAGCCGTCCCGCGCCAGTTGGCCTAGCAGATGCCCAGCACGGTCCTGCTCCAGTGGGAGCAGAGGCGCACGAACGCGCCGCCAACTCGGATCTGCGTAACGTTGCGCCAGAACAGCCTTCACTGCGGGGATCAGCGGGTAGGCTTCGACCAGCTTTCTGCGTCGGGTGATCGCACTCTGAAGCGAAGGCGCTTCGGCTTCTTTCCAGCGCAGATGGACTTGCTTGATGGCTTTGGCATTGATGTTTCCTGTCGCGGTGATGCAGCCCGCTCCACCGGCATGAAGCCCGTCGAGCAGGAACGCCTCAGAGCCAGGAAACACACGCAGTTGTGGAAAGTTGCGGATGACCGCGAGCGTGTTTTCGAAGTCGCCCGAGCTATCCTTGAGCCCCGCGATCGTCTCGGAATAGCGCTGAAGGAGCCGTTCGATCAGGGATAGGCTGAAGCCGACCTGTGCGAACGGCGGGATGTGGTAGAGGTACAGCCTCAATGCGCTGTCGCCCACGCGTTCGATCAGTTCGCTGAAGAACGCGAACAGTCCGTCGTCCGATAGCCCCTTGTAATAGAAGGGAGGGAGGAGGAGCACGCCGGCACAGCGCACTTGGACGGCAGCGCGCGTCAGAAAAACCGCGTCTTCGATTGAGCAGGCGCCTGTGCCGGGCATGAGTTGCGATGCCGGGATGCCATGCGCAAGCAGATGATCCAGTTGATCGGAGCGTTCTGCCACGCTGAGGGAATTCGCCTCGCTCGTAGTGCCCAGGATCGCCAAGCCATCGGCGCCCTCGTCCAGCACAGTACGGCAGTGATGGAGGAACAGTTCCGCGTTGACGGAACCGTCGTTGTTGAAAGGAGTGGACGTGGGTACCCACAGCCCGCCCAAAGCGTGCGTCATAGATTGCCTTTCGAAGTGAGGAAAGTGGCCGAGGAGAAGTTACGGTGGCCAGCCGTAGAGGCGCCTTGCATTGGTCGAGAACAAGGCGACCTGGTGCTCGCGGTCGGGGATCCATTCGGCGACCTGATCCAGCAGATCGGCGTCGTGGGGCATGGCTGTGCGCACCATCACGTGCGGCCAATCGCTTCCCCAGACGAGTTGGTCGGGACAAACCGCTGCCAACCAGCGGGCGATGCGCGCTGCGCGCGCGTAGTTCGGTGGATCCGCCAATCGGTAGGGGGCTGTCACCTTGATCCACCCCAGTTGGGCCCTGGCCAGATCCAGCATCGCTTGCATGCCAGGGTGCTGCTCGTCAGCGACGTTGCGCGAGAGATAGCCCATGTGACCGAACACC
Source organism: Variovorax sp. WDL1 (assembly GCF_001541225.1). GTDB lineage: Bacteria > Pseudomonadota > Gammaproteobacteria > Burkholderiales > Burkholderiaceae_C > Variovorax. The sequence goes on from NZ_LMTS01000130.1 coordinate 20,328, forward strand.
AAGGGGACGCCCAGGTCCCCGAGCACGCTCGCCATGTCCGGGTACTGGTCGACGTGCATCAGCAGTTCCAGATGCCAACCGAGCGGTCGGATCATCTCGGCCAGACGCGACATTCGTTCCTGCGGCAAGCGAGGGCAAGGTGTCTGCAGATCGACCAGGTTGAGACGCGCGCCTCGGACGCCGAGGGAGTGCATGCGCGCGAGTTCGGATGTTGCTTCATCGCCGCGCAGTACCACTACGCCGCGGGCGCGCTCGCCCACAGCCTGGAGTGCGGCCAGCAGGACGCGATTATCGTGGCCGTAGACGCTGGGCTGCACAAGCACGCAGCGCGTGGCGCCCAGATAGTCGCGCACGCGATCGTAGTCCGGCAGAAGACAGTCTGGTGGTGTGTAGACCCGCTCCTGCACATAGGGAAAGTCGGTGGCCGGTCCGAGGATATGGAGGTGGCAGTCGCAGGCGTCAGAGGGAAGCTCAAAGCGTGGACGCCTGATCTCGGCAAGAGGGGCCGTGCACGGAGGCGCGTCCGCACCATCGCGAACACTGCCTTCGTGTGACATGCTGATCGGCGCGACGACCGAGGCGCGTGGCTGTGTCACTCAAGTCACCTTTCGCATCAGACGATCGAGGACCACATAGTCCTTGCGCATCAGTTCCGCGAAGGCCTGCGGCGTCATCGTCATGGCCTCAGCCCCTGCCGTGGTGATCTTCTCCTTCAGCGCGGACGTGTCTGCCAGCTTGCGGATCGCTTGATTCAACGTCTCGATCACGCTGGAGGGAGTCCTGGCGGGTGCCAGTAGGCCGACCCAGACATTGCATTCGGCGGCGGCAAAGCCGGCCTCGGCGATGGTCGGCACGTCCGGCATCAGCGTCGAACGGGCCGGCGCACTGATGGCCAACGCGGTGATCCGACCGGTCCGGACCATGCCCAGCGCCGCGCCCAAGGGCGCCCAGCCGAAGTCGGCGCGGCCTGCCGCAACCTCCGTGACGATCTCACCTGCACCCTTCATCGGGACATGCAGCGCTTGGATGCCGGTTGCATCTATCAGCATCTGTGTGTTGATATGCGCGCCGCTGCCGATGCCCGCAGTGACATAGTTGAGCCGGCCCGGCTGTTCCTTGGCGCGCTCGATCAACTGACGCACGGAGTCCGGTGCGCCGTGCGACGGGACGATCAACAGGTTCGGAAAGGCTCCCAGTGGCGCGATCGGAGCGAAGTCCTTGATCGGGTCGTAGGGCAGGTTCTTGTAGAGTGCACCACTGGCTAGATGGCCCATGCCGATGACGGCCAATGTCTGCCCGTCAGGCGCGGACCGCGCCACGGCGGCAGCCGCGAGCGTGCCACCCGCTCCGGTGCGGTTGTTGACCACGAAGGGCTGCTGCAGCGCAGTTCCAAGCCCTTCCGCGAACACCCGTGAAATGAGATCCGATCCACTGCCCACCGAGAACGGCAGCACCAGTTGCACCGGGCCGCTCGGATAGGCATTTGCTCGCGCCAGTGGAGTCACGGCAAGTCCCAACCCGGCTGCAAGAACAGCTCGCCGGACACGGTCCGGGTGAACGCGCGGCGACGCCGCTTCTTTCCGATGAGTGTCCATACCTTTAACTCCTATGCGTTGCGTTATCGTGGTCGTCCTGTGCGCCGTTCGCTGGCATCCTTGCTGATGGCGTGCCCGCCCGAATCAGCCGCCCTCGAACTGCAGAATGTGCAGTCCCGCGTTCGGGTCGGTCAGGTAAATCAGACCGTCAGGATCGACGAACAGGTCACCGGACTGAACTACATGTGGTGCATTGGGCCGCGTGTCGATCAGACTTTGCGGCGCGGGCGGCACGAAATGGCCTGCCTCCCGCGGTTGAAAGGGGTTGCTGATGTCGTATGCCCTCACGCCAGCATTCAGGTAGGACGCGAAGATCAAGTTCGTGTTCTGCCAAGACGCCGGCCTGTTCTCATGCAGGTTGTGCGGCCCAAACTTGCCGCCTTTGGCGCAGTAGTCGGTCTCATCCGGAACCGGTAACGTTGCGATTGGCACTGGGTTCAACGGCTCTCGCACGTCGACCAGCCAGATGCGCGGTACGCCGTTGGCACAATGAACGGTCGTTGCCTCGTCCGCGACGACGGCCAGTCCGCGGTCGGGCAGAGGAAGCGCCGTGTGCGTTCCGCCCGCAAAGGGCGGGCACCAGTTCAGGTGACTTACAGGATTGGGATTTGTGGGGTCGCTGATGTCATGCACGGTGAAGCCACCGTCACGCCAAGCGCCGTATGCCAGCGACCCTGCAACGATGGCATGGTGCGCTGCGTACCGCCTGCCGGCCGGTACCTGAGAAACCTCCCCGCCAGCAGCCCATTGGCCAGGTAGCCACCACCGGCCAACGATCACCGGCCGCTCGGGCACCGCGAGATCGAGTATGGCCATCACATGGTCGGTGAATCCTTCCATATGAACAGCTACGTAGGCGTAGCGGCCGCCAACCCACCAAATCCGGTTCACGCCAAGGCCCGGCACCTGAAAGAAGGTGATCTCGCGCGGAACGCCGGGCTGGCTGATGTCATAGATGCGCACGCCGGCGGAGAACTGCAGCGCCTCGTCCTGGAACGACTGCGTGAGGGTATTGGCGAAGTACTTGCTCTGATCTTGGTACTGCGCCAAGGTCCAGATGCTCGGTCCATTGATCGCCAGCAACAAGTCGTCCGCAACCTGGAGGTGATGCGAGCGCGTGTTCTTGGGCATGGGCACGAAGGCCATAGGCCTGGGATTTCTGGGATCCCTCACGTCGATGACGCTGAAGCCGTCGTTGAACATGTGTCCTACGTAGGCGAATCCGCGGTGGACGATCACTTGGACGCCATCGGGTCGGCCGCCTTGGTCGCTGTGCGCGACAAAGGAAATATTCGCGGCGCTGTCCGGTTGATACATGGTCTTCGCCGTGCGCCGTTCAGACCGCTGCAGTCTCGACAACCCGGCCGGCGCCGCGAACCAGGTCGATCAAGGCCAGCGGGTCTGCAGGCACCGTGTCTCCACGCCATGCCACATACTGATCGGGCCGCACCAGCGTGAGCTTGCGGTCGTATAGTCCGCCGGCTTCGGCCGGCGTCACATCGACCACCTTCAGGGGAACGCCTCGCTCTGCAGCGGCTTTGACCAGGCCCTCAATGCCAACCGACGGATCGACACGTACAACGCTGTAGTACGAGCCCAGTTCGTCATACAGCGAGCGGCGCCCCTCCAGCCAGACATGTGGCGCACGGCAGCCCGGCACCGTCGACGGCTGAAACTCGTGCATTGAGTAGGGAGGATGCGATTGGCCGTCGTAGGCGATGATCGGCGAGTCGGCATAGTAGTAGCCAAAGTTCAGCCCCGCCGAACATTGCTGCCTCACCTCCAGCTCGCGCGATTCGGCCCCAAGCCGGGCGCGCGATGCTTCTCCGGCGGAAGAGTCCTCCTCGATGTCCGCGGGGACGGTGCGGCGCTGGTTCATCACCGCCACCGCTGTGTCGGTGATGATGTGCGAGATCTGTTCGGTGATCGGCTTGCGCTCGGCCTCGTAGGCGTCGAGGATGCGCTCGCCGGCCCAGCGATGCAGGACTGCGGCCAGCATCCACGCCAAGTCCGCTGCATCGGCGATGCCGGCGTTCATGCCATAGCCGGCAGCCGGAATCCAAAGGTGGCAGGCATCCCCGGCGATGAAGACCCGGCGGTCGCGCATCTTGTCTGCGATCATGCGACGACCCATCCAGTTCTCTTGCGACACCACCTCGAACTCGAACTCCGGTCCCACGCCCAGGATCTGCCGTATGGCCCAATCCTGGTCTACCTCGCCATACTCCTCGCCGTTGTAGAGAAAGTTGTGGACATTCCAGCGCTCCTTGCCGTCGATCGCGATCACCGTGCCACAGCGGCGAGGATTCAGGATGAAGTACATCCAGGCCGGATTCGGTCCCAGCAGGGGAGCCAGCTTCGGGGCGCGGATGAAGCTGGTCTGCACGCGCTGGATCTGAGCGGTGCCGACGAAGGTTGCGCCGATCATCTGTCGCACGCTGCTGCGGCCGCCGTCGCAGCCGACCATGTAGTCACCGCCAATCAGCTTGACCTCTCCCGATGCCATGTCCCGCACACGGACCACGACCCGATCCGGTTCCTGCACGAAATCCAGGAACTCGTGCCGGTTCAGGATAGTGATGCCGGACTGCTGCGAGGCGTGCGTGAAAAGCACAGGTTCAAAGAACAACTGGTTCGCGCGATGCGAGGGCTCTGGTGTCGGCCACCAGCTATCAGGCGAGGGCACGCCGGCCTTGCGGCCGCTGCGTGACGGCAACTGGAGGCGAGAGATCTCGATGCCCGTCACGCTGGTCGCGGAAGAGACGTCGGTGCTGTGATCGAGGGGCAGCCCGACTTCGCGGATTTTGTGTGCCAGCCCCAGCCGTCGATAGACCTCCATCGATCGAGCGGATATCGTGTTGCATTTGACAGCGGGAGGCTCACCAGCCGCGCGACTCTCGATGACGATCACATCGATGCCTCGCCATGCCAAGTCCATCGCCAGTGTCAGTCCCACTGGACCACCACCCACCACCACCACCTTTGCCTGATTCATATCTCTCGCTGTTCCGAAGTAGATTGCTGGACGAACGTCGAGCGACGTGGCTGCGGTACGTCTGCGTACCGAAGATCGCACTCGCCTCATACGTAAAATTCATCGTATCCAGCGTCCGAAGAGCACAGAAGCTGGATGTTCGGGTAGCCCTATAGGAATCTCCGATGGCCCAAACAGCGCCTAATGAAGCCGACCGCATCGGCCGTCGTCTGCGACTACGGGATCTGCGCGTCCTGACCGAGGTCGTGCGCTGCGGGAGCATGGCCAAAGCAGCGGTGCATCTGGCGATGTCGCAACCCACCGTCTCCGAGGCGATCGCGAGTCTTGAGCGCGCGGTGGGCGTTAGGCTTCTAGATCGGCATGCTCAAGGTGTCGAAGCAACGCCCTATGCCGAGGTATTGATAAAACGAGGCCGCGCTGCTTTCGACGAACTGCGGCAAGGCTTGTTGGAAATCGAGTTCTTGGCGAACCCAACCATCGGAGAAGTCCGCATTGCGTGCCCCGAGTTCGTGGCCGCTGGTCTACTGCCTGGCGCTATCGCCACCTTCGCCGAGCAGCATCCTGGCGTAGTCTTCCATCTGATGCATCAGGACACTACGACGCTGAACAACCATGAACTTCAAGATCGTTCTGTCGACCTCATCCTGAATCGCTTGCCGCCCGATTTCGTGGATGACGATTTCCGCACGGAGGAACTGTTCCACGACCCGCACTGGATCATCGTCGGGCTGAAGAGTCCGTGGGCTACGCGCCGTAAGGTTCGACTGGAGCAACTCTGCGATGAACGATGGATCTTGCCGCCCTCACCATTGATTCAGAAATCATTGGAGGCAAACTTCGAGATACGCGGCTCGAAACCACCCAAGATTTATGTCTCATCCGCTTCCTTGCTGCTGCGAACCGAGTTGTTGGCAACAGGGCGCTTCGTTTCGGTCATGCACGCCTCTACCCTTGCCCGAAATGCGAAGGTATGGGGCTTGAAGCGATTGAACGTCGACATTGACCTGCGATCACCCCCTATTTCGCTGGTCACGCTCAGAAGGCGGACTCCGACGCCAGTTGTCGAGCGTTTCATGAAGCACCTCCGGATGATAGCGGCATCTGCAGCCTGAGATATTTCAGCGGCGGACTCACTCATAGCTGCTGGACGACGCCTCGCCGTAAGTCTCACTCGTTTTGCACAAGGCTCAGCGGTTCAACAATGTCGCCATGGCAATGTCCTGGCAGGTCAATGGCAGCGGCAGCAGGTTTGGCATTGCTCCTGACTGACTTTGCTTCAAGACTCGAAGGCAGATCAACAAAAGCGGCCGAGAACGCTCCGTTCTAGGCCGCGAGTGTGCGCATCACGTTTGCTGGACGGCCTGCCGCCCGAGATTGCCAGGTGCATGGCCCGGGGAGCGACGCTGCGGTGCTGTTCAGCGTGCGTGCGCTGCTGCCTTGACGGCGCTTGTGGTCGCGCGCAGCGGCTTGCCGGCGTAGCGGCCGCGCTGGCCGATGCGCGACTCCAGGTAGTCTAGCAGCGCACGCTGGGCCGCACTGTTGTGATGCCGCTCCAGGTAGGCCGCCGAGAGCCACATATCGGTGCGGCCGTAGCCCTGCAGCATCGGCACCAGTTCGCCGTGGTCCACCTGCGGTTGCACCGCGAGCGAGGGCACGTAGATCACGCCAAAGCCGCGCGCTGCCACCTGGATCAAGGGCGGCCCTTCCGACGCTTCCATCCGGCTCTTCACCGGCACGTCAATCGGCTGGCCGGCGTCCTCGAAGCGCCACACCGGGTGCGTACCGCTGCGCGTGAGCGCATCGTGCTCGCGCAGGTCGTCCGGGTGGTGCGGCTTGCCGTGCTTCTTCCAGTACGGAGGCGAAGCACACACCATCATCGGGATGCGCAGCAGCCGGCGCACGATCAGGTTCTCGTTCTCGATCGGGCCGAAGCGCAACTGCACGTCGATGCCATCTTCTGCCAAGTCCACCTCGTCAGACATCTGCAGCGAGATGTCCACCTCGGGATAGAAGCCCAGGAACTCCGCCAGCATGTTGGGTAGATCACCACTGGCCATCACGTAGGGTGCGGCGATGCGAAGCCGCCCGCGCGGCGTGCCGGCGCGCTCGACCAGTTCGGCACGCGTGCGTTCGATCACCTCCAGCATCGGTACGCTGCGGGCGAGCAGCAGTTCACCGGAGTCCGTCAGGCTCACAGAGCGGGTGGAGCGGTTGAGCAGGCGCACATCGAAGCGCGTCTCCAGTTCCGCCACGTACTTGCTCACCGTGGCCTTCGACACGCCCAACCGCTTGGCCGCGGCGGAGAAGCTTCCCTGCGTCGCCACCTCGCGGAATGCGCGGATCAGTTCGATGCTGTCCATCTCTTTGGCTCCACCATTGGAAATGCTCTGACTCGCATCGCTCAAGGTCTGCCCGCATGGGAACGAAGCGCCCCGCCTCAGTGCCACCCGAAGAAGTCGCAGACCGCGCGCTGTTGCATCAATGTGTCGCGCTCGCCCAGCGCCATCACCTCCTGGGTGAATGGAGCCTCGAACAACAGATAGCTGGCCAGCGCCGAACCGCTCAGGTCACTGCTCGCGCTGGACGAACCGACGCCGCGTAACAACGCGCGCACGGTTCGCGGCAGGTGCTTTTGGTGCCGAGCCGCAATGTCGTCGATGCGCTCGCTCGGCGCGATCACCAGCGCTTTCACCGGCCGTAGGGAGGTGGCCATGCGTTGGCCCAGCGTCATCATTTCCAAAGTACGGTTGACGCGCTCCATACGCTCGATGTCCACCGAGAGCGAGTCAAGAAAGACATTCGACAGGACGTGTCCTCCAACTTGAGCCAGCGTCGGGTAGCCACCATTTCGCACGATTCGCCCACGTGGTTCGTGCATCCGGCCGACGCCAATGATGAGCATACGTTGCGCACCCAGGTGAATGGCCGGCGAGATCGGTGCGGTCTGCCGCATCGAGCCATCGCCGTACCAGCCGGCATGCTCCGTATGCTCGATGCGCTGTGCCGGAAACACAAAGGGAATAGCTGCCGAAGCGAGCAGGTGCTCCGATCCCAGCCGCATGGGCACCGCCAGTCGCTGCGAGCGTTCGTAGCCTGTCATGTCGCCGATGGCCTCAAAGAAGGTGAGGTGCTCGCCGCTGGTGTAGCTGGACGCTCCTAGCGCCAGCGCGTACAGATGGCGCTCGGCCAGCATGCGCGGCAGCAGTTCCAGCGGCGTCCAACGCCGCAGCAGTTCGGCTAGCGGCGCATTGTCCAGCAGCGAACGCGGCCCTTCTTCGCGCCAGCGTGCCAACATCCAGCCAATCGAAATAGCGCCCAGCCACCGCGCGCCGCTGCGGGCGATGCCAAGCGCATCGGTGCGATACACCTGACCCGCGTGGAAGTTGCGCCAAACTGCGGCGATGGCCTCCACGCCCGCATCAAAGGAGTCTGCGCGACAGGCCAAAGCGGCGGCGTTGATTGCACCTGCCGAGGTACCGCATAGGATGCCAAAAGGGTTGGGGGCCCCTTCGCCTAGACGTTCGCGACGCAACGTCACCAAAGCCTGCAGCACGCCGACCTGGTAGGCAGCGCGCGCACCGCCACCGGAGAGCACGAGTGCCGTCTTCGCTGCGCTAATAGGCGGCTTAGTATGCGACATCGCAGGCGGCCCCCGTGGACGCTGACTCATTCATATAGGAGCACGATGCTGGCGTAGTTGACCGACGGTGGATGCGGCATGCCGGGTACGGAATACTCGGCCCTGCGCCATGCCATCAGATACGTGTTCGTCCACCGGCCGATGCCGTAGCTGAAGCCTGCGCGCAGTTCGCCGGCCAAGTGCTCGGAACGGACGTGGGAGACGCCTCGGCATGGCTTCCCATCGATCACTTCGTTCCAGGCAAATGCCCTGACATCGATACCGATGAAGCCGAAGTAGCGCGCAGCATCGGATGCACGCTGGCAGCCTCCTGCTTCGGACACTCGAAGAACGTGACTGACAACGCCGCGTGTCGCAATCTCGCAGCCGAAACGGCCATACCGCAAAGTGGCCCCGGCATGCGCATAGCCTTGGAGCGTACCCAGCATGCCGCCAGCATGCGCGACCAGATCCGCGTGGTCATTGCCCCAGCGCCTACGCTCCAGGACACGAACCGCGGCCGCAGCGCGGTTGTGAAGCTGGTTATCCCAGCCCTTGGGAGTGTCAGACCCCGTGATGCGATGAACCCGCTCCTGCGCTTGACGCGCCAGCGAAGCATCGCCGACGAAGCCGAGACCCATTTCGATGCGCCTTGCCGCAAGTGCGCCCCCACGCCGGCCAACGGCTTCCCAACTGCGCCCAACGTACAACGCGCCTGCCCAGGGGCGGTCATCGGGTTGCGGCTCCGCAACTTCTATGACTGCTGGTGTGTAGATCTCCTGGGCGATAAACCAGGAATGCAGCCCGCGTCCTCCAGCGTTGTCGGTCACACACGGTTCGCCGATTCCGGAACCTGCGATCCCGTCCATCAATTCGTCGATCGGCGTTGCACGTCTTGCCAAATCGCCAAATGTCTCAATCCGAATTCCGCTGGTATAGCCCCCGTCAATGTTGCGAGAGGTCATCAAGTCGTTGTCAAACCTCACAAGATAGGCCTGCGTACCAAACTCGCACATGCTGAATGCCTCAAGTGGCAGAGAACACAGACCCGCCGCAATGACAACGATGGTCCAAGCAGTTCGGCGTCGGGGGAAATTCAAGGGCATCGGCTTGGATTGATGGTGGTCAGCGCGTTCACAATGGAAGTGAGAAACGCAAGAACATGAAGTTCTCACCCGGGTTTGGCTTCTTGATGCCGGCGTTCGAGAAGTGCTGTACACGCAAGGAAACCTCGTAAGCCTTCTCCGGCCCAAAGCGGTAGCCCACTGCCAGTACTTCCGTGAACTGGAAGGCCGTGCTGAATTGACGCTCCCGTGAGCTGTAGAGCCTGTCCGTCACGCTTCCTCCCAGGCCGGCCTCTATGAACCAAGGAGACTGCTGATCTGCTGGCTGGTAGCGCCATCCCAGCAGTGCGCCAAGCTGGGTGTAGCCTCCGGTCGTGCCACCGGCATGATGCGATCTCCAATGGCTGGCCCACAGATCCCAGTGCAGCGTCAGCGGGCCTGCATCGCGCCGGATGCCTTCAAACAGGCCAGAGGGGACCACCGCGCCCATGGTCATCGCGTGCGTTGCGTCACCCCGCAAAGAAGTCGATCCAGCCTGCACATACATCTTCGCGTCGGCAAAGTTGCCTTGAGCTGCCGACACGGATGGCAGAGCACCCAACGCCAAGCCCACCAGAATGCAAGTACCGCGTCCAGCGGCCACGACGCGAGCCACGTCCCTGCTGTGCGCCCGCGATGTGGCCCGCTTTCTTGTCGTGTCTGGACACGATGTCATCTGGACGAGCGTCCTTTCTTCTCCATAGCTACGTGGGCACCTGGCCACATCCGCGAGAACTGACTTAGATAGGCCACCCATTGAGGCGGTGACTCCGATGATTCGATGGAGTCCGTCACGATCCGCGATACCTGGTGATTCCAGGCGATGAAGGCTTCCGCCAATTCGCCCGTGACCTTGGCGGGATTGCCCGCATCGGACTGCAGCACCTTCTGAATCGCGGCTTGCCGCTTTTCCCAACGGCGGCGGGTCAATTCGAGCTGGACGGTGATCAACGCGGGAACGTCGGTGACTGACATCAGTGCCCGGATTTCCTCGTCCGACTCTGCGAGTGCGGCCAAGGCCAACTGCTGGCTGTGGCCCATTCCCTGCGTCACGGCCTGCTGAGACAACTCGACGAGGCGCTGAAGGTATTGCGCGTTGGCCTGGAAGAGCGGCACTACGGCATTTCTGCTGGCTTCATGGCTCATGATGACTTTCCTGGAAGAAGGGATGGCCGGACGATCTTGCTAAGCGAAGCCAGCATGCGGATAGGAATTGCGCGCATGTTCAGCCTGCACCCTCTGGCGATGCCCGCCGGCCGAATCGGGCAACGCCAAGGTTGATTTCGCCAAGGCATAGCCCTGGGCCTGGTTGTTCCGGATGGCTAGGTCGGAGAAGTCGTAGTCACGCGACGGCAGTTCGTCGGGCGGCGGCTTGCGCATGAAGCGCGTGATCTGCGTGGATACGCCGTTGCCCATGAGCTGGATGTAGCGCGGCAAACGCTTGATGCGATCGCGTTGATCTGAACCAATCTCTTGCATGAGGTGATCGATCAGGTCGCGATAGGCTTCTGCCATCTCCCGCACATGAAGATCGCTGCGCACGCGCTCGGCGTAGATGATCTCGTCGCGTCGTGCCAGCACTTCCGTAATGTTGGTGGGCAGTTCCCTCTGGCTTGCGAACAAATCGACGATGAATACGCGTTTACCGTCCGGCCCGCAGCGGTCGATCACCAGGTCCAGTGGTGAGTTGCTGACGATGCCCCCATCCCAGTACGGATTGCCATCGACAAAGGTCCATGCAAAGCCAGGCGGCAGGCTTCCGCTTGCAATGATGTGATCGGGAGTGAGGTCATCGACGTAGCTGTCGAAGGTCTCGAACTCCGCAGTGAGAACGTTGACGGCGCCTACCAGCAGTCGCACCGGGCTACGCCTGAGCGCGGGAAAGTCCACGTATTGGGCCAGCAAGCGCCGCATGGGCGAGGTGTCATAGAAGCTGATCCAGTTCCATGGCGTTTGCAGAAACGCCTCCCACGGCGCGTACAACGACGGCATCCAACGGGGCCGGAAGAACTTCTCCATGCCGAAGCTCACGATCTGCGCGGCGGTGAGCGCATGTCGCATCTGTTCCGTCGGTGCCATCGGCGAGGCCACCTGGATGTCGGCCCAGAACGCTTCGAGTGCTTCGGTGGCCTGCTCGGGATGGCTGGCGACGATCGCTCCATTGAAGGCGCCGATGGAAATGCCGGCGACGATGTCCGGAAATATCTGCAGTTCTTCAAGCGCTTTGACGACGCCGCACTCAAAGGCCCCCAACGCGCCACCACCCTGAAGGATCAGTACGTTTTGCATCGGCAGGGATTGGAGTGCGAACGCGGGATCTTCTAAGCGGCGCTTGTCTTTGCGAAGGTTGGTCCGATAGCGGATCAGGCTCTCCGCGGCGCGTATCTCGTCCGGTGGACGACCCAGCATGAAGACGGCACGAGGAATGCCGTTGTTGAGGTAGTAGATTGAAAACGAGCGGTCCTTCAGCGACCCCTGCGAGACGGTCTCGTCCGCACATGAGGGATCGCCCACGACATTGAAGCCGACGTCGCCGATCTCGCAGAAGAAGCAGGAAACCTCGTCGTAGCGCCGCCGTCGCCCGAACATGTTGCGTGCGGCGAGCTGCCCCTGCTTGATCGCGTTGTCCCAATGTTCGATATGCCGCCGCTGGGCAAACACTGGGTCATAAAAACTCGCCACGTCGCCGGCCGCGTAAACATTCGGCGCGCTGGCCTGCAAGCGCTCATCGACGACGACATAGCCATTCTCCAACTGAAGGCCACTGTCCTTCAGAAACCCGGTCGCGGGCTCAACACCTATGCAGATGATGGCCAAGTCGCAGGCAACTCTGGCGCCGTTGGCAGTTTCCACCTCTTTGATCGATTTGCGCCCGTGAAAGGCGACCACTGACTCGGTGGTCATCACCGATATACCGTGGGCAAGCTCGACCTGGTGGCGAACGAAGTCCGAGAGCACCGCCGATTCGAGATGTCGCAGAATTCGATCTTGGGCTTCGATGACGACGACCGACAGGCCAAGTTCTCGCATCGAAAGGGCGACTTCCATTCCAAGAAATCCGCCGCCAATGACGGCCACCCGCCTGGCTCCTGCTGCGGCGTGCCGGATGGCTTCGGAGTCAGCCTGGGTTCTCAGCGTATAGACCCCGCCGAGCGTTGCCCCAGGGACGACAAGGGCTCGCGGAATCGATCCCGTGGCGATCAGCAACTTGCCGTAATGGATCAAAGAGCCTTTCGACGTCCGGAGCCACTGCTTGGCTGTGTCGATACCGACAGCCCGGGTGCCCAAGGTCACTTCGATCCGGTGTTCTCGATAGAAGTCTTCAGGATGGACGAGGATTCGCGTTTCGTTTACCGTGCCCAGCAGGTACCTTTTGGAAAGGAAGGGTCTGTGATAGGGCAACGTCGGCTCTGCCGACAGTATCTGGACCGAACCTGTTGCACCTTCTTGGCGCAAAGTTTCTGCAGCGTGGGCGCTGGCAAGGCCGCCGCCGATAAGAAGGAAGTCAATTTCCTGAAGCGACACACGATCTCTCCGCTGTTGGCGCCCCGCACTAGCAGGTCAGTCCAGTAAATTCATGGGTCCGTCCGAGAACCGGCCTTGAGTTCTTTCACGAACTGATAGAGTTGCGGCAGGAATGAAGATAGAAGCGGGTTGTCCTTGTTCGCCAGGATGGCTCCGCCAAACAGCTTCAGACCAACCGCAAATGCCGCCGCATCTTCTTGGCTGCTGAAATCACCTCTGCTGCGAATCCACGTCACGA
>NZ_LMTS01000073.1:0-8543 GCF_001541225.1 Variovorax sp. WDL1
TGACTCGCCCGCCGGGGCGAAATCCCGGCTCCGCACTCAACCCAACAGCAACGTAAGAAATCAAACGAACGCGTGCCCCCGCCCCCCTCCGGAGGGGAATCGAGCAAAGCCCCGCCCGGGATTGCCACCCGATGTCTCATTGGCCTGCCTCTTCATCGCCATCCGCCCCCCCGGCTTCCCTTGCCACAGTGAAGAACTCCACCTTGCTGGCCTGCGCCCGCGCATGGCGCCCGGCACGTTGCTGCGCCAGATGCCGGCGTACCGGCTCGAGCAGGCTGGCGTCGAGCGCCTCCTGCCGGCCCGGGTCCTGCAGCAGTGCATCGGCCACGGCCGCGAGCTGCGCGTGCCGATGCGAGCGCCCCAGCACATAGGCAACGCCGACGGCCGCGCCTTCCTGCGCGACGCCCTCCAGGCGCAGTGCGCAGCGCGTGACCGTAACCTCGCCGAGGTTGAAGCGCTCGCCCGTGCCGCCCGCCCGGCCCTGGACCATCATGAGCCCCGTTTCCGGCGCGCGCAGCCATTGCGGCGTACGTCGAGCATGTTCGCCCAGCGCAGGCTCCAGCATCGAGAGCGGTGCCCGCGCCAGCACGGCCATCCACTGCGCGCGGCCTGGCGGCCGGTTCGCAGGGTGGTTGTCAAAGGCATGAAACATCGGGGTGGTACTCTGGGAAAGTTGTATAGACAAATCAAGCCACTGGCGCCAGCTTAGGCGCGACCCATGTCCTTTTCATGACAACCACGACGACGTCTTCCCCCGCGCTGGCCATCGCGCCGCGCCCCGCGCGCGATTCCTTTTGGACGCGCATCGCGGCCGAGCTCGCCGAGGCGATCGCGCGCGGCGTCTATCCACCCGGCGAGCGGCTGCCATCGGAGCACGCGCTGGCCGAGCAGTTCGGCGTCAACCGCCACACCATCCGGCGTTCGCTGGCCAGTCTCAGCAGCCAAGGCTTGCTGCGCGTGACGCAGGGCAGCGGCACCTACGTGGAGGAGTTCGCGGTCGAGATGGTGCTGGCCAAGCGCACGCGGCACCACCAGAACATGGCGCTGGCCGGCCTGCGCGGCGGGCTGCGCGTGCTCGATGCGAGCACCGTGCGCGCGGGCGCGGCACAGGCGCGCGCCCTGCAGGTGCCGGTGCGCAGCCCACTGCTGCGCCTGCAGGTGCTGGGCGAGGCCGAACAGCAGCCGCTGCACGTCGGGGAGCGCTTCTTTCCGCTGCCGCGCTTCGCGAAGCTGGAGGCCGTGGTGCGCGAGACCGGCTCCATCACCGCTGCCTTCGCCGCCCACGGCGTGGACGACTACACCCGCCACGAGAGCCGCATCACGGCGCAGATGCCGCAGCCCGAGGTGGCGGCGCAACTAAGGCAGTCCGTCGCGCGGCCGGTGCTGCTGGTCGAGAGCGTGAACGTGGACACCGGGGCGCAGCCGATCGAGTTCGCGCGCACCTGGTTCGCGGGCGACCGCATCACGCTGACGGTGACCCACGATGACTGAGGCGCCGCATCGCTTCGCGGTCTATTTCGCGCCGCGCGCACACAGCCCCTGGTGGCTGGCCGGCAGCCGCTGGCTGGGCCGCTGCGCCGCACGCGGGGAGCCGCTGCCGCAACCGCCGGTGCCGGGCTTGTCCGCGCCCGACCAGCATCGGCTGACGAAGGCGCCGCGGCGCTACGGCTGGCACGCGACGCTCAAGGCGCCCTTCGCGCTGGCGCCGGGCGTCGACGAGGCGCAGCTGCGCGCCGAAATGCGCGCGCTCGCCGCCGGGTTCGAGGCCTTCTCGCTGCCGCCACTCAAGGTCGCGATGCTCGACGACTTCCTCGCGCTGGTGGCCGATGGGGACGCACAGGCGATCGATGCCCTGGCCGCCGCCTGCGTCACCCGCCTGCAGCCGCTGGCGGCACCGCTCGCGCCGGCCGAGCTCGAGCGCCGCCGCGCGGCCGGACTCACAGCTGAGGAAGACGCGCTGCTCCTGCGCTGGGGCTACCCCTTCGTGCTGGAGCGCTTCCGCTTCCACCTCTCGCTCACCGGCTCGCTGAAGGACGCCGCCCCCCCGGCGATCGAGGCGTTGAAGGACGCGGCACGCCACCGCTTCGATGCCCTGCCCCCGTGCCGCGTCGACAGCCTCTCGCTGTTCGTCGAGCCCCGGCCCGGCGCGGACTTCATGCTGGTCGAGCAGATGGCGCTGAGCACATGAGCCGCACGGCCGCTCCGAAGGCGAATCGCACCGCAGCCGCAGGCGAAGGTGCTCCAGTGACCCGCACGGCCGCTCCGAAGGCGAATGGCACCGCAGCCGCAGGCGAAGGTGCTCCAGTGAAGGGCCGTCTCGTCTACGTGATGGGTCCCTCGGGCGCGGGCAAGGACAGCCTGATCGCCTGGCTCAAAGACCACCTGCCGCCGCACCTGCCCCTGCACCTGGCACGCCGCACCATCACGCGGCCGATCCGCCATGGCGACGAGCAGCACCACAGCGTGAGCGAGCAGGCCTTCGTGCTGCTGCACCAGGCGCAGGCCTTCGCCCTCGACTGGCAGGCCAACGGCCTGCGCTACGGCGTGCAGCACGACGAACTCGCGCCGCTGCATCGCGGCAAGTGGGTGCTCGTCAATGGCTCGCGGGCCTACCTGCCGCACGCCCTGGCGAGGTTTCCGCAGCTGGCGGTGGTCCACGTCACCGCCAGCGTCGAGGTGCTGCGGCAGCGGCTGATGGCGCGCGGGCGCGAAGCGCCCGAGATGGTCGAGGCCCGGGTGCAGCGCGCGGTGGCTTACCTGCCCCCGCCCCATGCCATCGAGGTGCGCAACGACGGCCACCTCGCCGAGGCGGGCGCCCGGCTGCTGCAAGCGCTGGAGCGGCTGCGCGCCTGGAATCGCGCCTAGAACCGCGCCTTGAGGAAGGCCGAAGGCCCCTTCAGCTTGACCCGCAGCCGCGCCGTGCTGCTCAGCGCATCGAAGTCGCGCTTGAGCTCGACCTCGGTCACCCCGTAGGAGAGCACCACGCCCACGTTCTTGACGGGGAACCACTCGACGCCGAGCGCGGCGTTGTAGATGTGGCCGCGCAGGTTGTTGCCGCCCTTGCGCACGCCCGACACGTCGGCGAAGAGGCGCAGGTCGGGACTGATGGCGTGGCGCACGCCGATCTCCAGCAGCGGCGCAAAAGCGTCGTCGCTGTCGCGCTGGCTGAAGGTGGCGGTCGCGCCGTTCACCCCGGCCAGGGCGTTGCTGTCCAGGCTCACGCGGTAGTAGGCCAGGCCGGCGCCCAGGCCCAGCACCGTGTTGCCCGAGCCGATCCACCACTTGTAGGCGAACTTGGCGAAGTCCAGCTTGAGGTCCAGGTTGACGTTGCCCAGCGCCGTAACCGAGGTCGGGCCGATCGCGAAGTTGTTGGCGAAGCCGGTGCCGTAGTCGCGGTTGAAGCGGTAGTAGTCGAGCGAGAAGCCCTGGCTGTCGCCGATCAGCACATCGGCCGTGATGCGCGGCATGGTCACCTTGCTGCCTTCGATGTCACGCGTGTCGAAGCGGCCGTAGGGTGTGTTCAGCCCGGCGTCGAGGGTGGGTTCGGCATGGAAGGCGCCGACAGAGAAGCTGAAGCGATCCAGCGCCGGCGAGGGTTCGGCGAGGGCTGGGGTCGACAGGGCGAAGCCGGCTCCCGCCAGCACGACGAGGACGGAGGGACGCAAGAACATCATGAAAGACAACCGATGGACGGCGGATGCCCGGCATGAAGTACCGATGTCGTGGCCACCGCGAAGCTCCCCTGGGCGCGACCGCGAATGTAGGCGGCGCGGGCGCGGCACTGCAATTTCCGGATGGCGGCTCCGCATGTAGGAGGGTGCCTCGCGGAACGCGCGCCTCGGGCGCGTGTGCCTTAGCCGAATGCGCTCGTCATGTGGTCGATCAGCGCCCGCAGGCGCGCCGACTGCCGCATGTCGCGGTGGTAGCCCAGCCACACGTCGCGGCCGGGCGGCGGCTCCCCGAGGTCGATCGATTGCAGCTGCGGGATCCGCGCGGCCAGCGGCATGGGCAGGACGGCAAGCCCGAGGCCCTCGGCGCACATCGCCGCCTGCGCCTCGCGGCTGTTGCTGCCGAACGCAATGCGCGCGTTGGGCAGCATGCGCCGCAGCCACAGGGCGTCGGGGAACCCGCGGAATGCGGTGTCCATCGTCAACAGCGTGGCCCCTGCGCCGTCGCCGGCCTGCGGTGCGGCGCCGCCCGCCGCGCCGTAGAGCGCGTAGGGCACGTGCATCAGCTTGCGCTGCAGGACGTCGGGCTCGTCGAACGGATGGATGCGCAGGACCAGGTCGGCCTCGCGACGCGAGAGGTTGAGCAGCCGTGCGTCGGTGAGCAGTTCGACCTGCACGCCGGGATGGCGGCGCATGAACTGCGCGAGCACCGGCGACAGCATGTGCACCCCGAACCAGTCCGAGGTCGAGACGCGAAGCAGGCCCTCCAACTGCCTGGACTCGCCCGCGACGTCACGCTCGAAGGCGAGCGCCTCCTCTTCCATCTGCTCTGCATGGGCCAGCGCCGCCTCGCCCGCGGCGGTGAGCACGAAGCCTTCGGGCGTGCGCTGGAAGAGCGATGCGGACATCGAGGCTTCGAGGGCCTTCAGCCGCCGGCCCATCGTGGGCTGCGACACGCCAGCCTGGCGGGCAGCGGCGCCCAGCGTGCCGTGGCGCGCGACCGCCAGGAAGATCTTGATGTCGCTCCACTCCATCGCTGGTCCATTCAGTTTTGCATGAGGAGCTTGCGATTCTGTCGATTTACATTCATTCGTGCAGCACCAACACTGGATGCATCTCCCACCCCCGAGGAATGAATCCATGTCCACCCTCCCCGCTTCCGATTCCGCCGCCCCCGTCGCGCGCATGCGCGCCCACGTGCTGGACGAGGTCGATGGCCCGCTGCAGCTGCGCGAACTGCCGCTGCCTCGCGCCGGTCGCGGCCAGGTCCTGGTCCGGATCGATGCCAGTGGCGTCAACCCGCTGGACACGAAGATCCGCGCCGGCCAGGCTGCCCACGCGCGCCAGCCTCTGCCGGCGGTCCTCGGCATGGACCTGGCCGGCACGGTCGAAGGCGTCGGCGCCGGCGTGAGTCGCTTCGCTCCGGGCGACAAGGTCTACGGACTCGCCGGCGGCATCGGCGGCTTGCAGGGCTCGCTGGCGGAGTACGCCGCCGTCGACGCCGACCTGCTGGCCCGCGCGCCGTCGAACCTGTCGCCGCGCGAGGCCGCGGCCCTGCCGCTGGTGTTCATCACCGCCTGGGAGGGCCTGGTCGACCGCGCGAACGTGCAGCCGGGCCAGACGGTGCTCGTCCATGGCGGTGCGGGCGGCGTCGGCCACGCCGCGATCCAGCTGGCGCGCGCCCGCGGCGCGCAGGTCTTCGCGACGGGCAATGGCGCGCAGCAGGAGACGATCCGGCGCCTCGGTGCAACGCCCATCGACTACACCGCCGAGACCGTCGCGCAGTACGTGCAGCGCCTGACGGACGGCGAGGGTTTCGACATCGTCTACGACACGGTGGGCGGGCCGGTGCTGGACGGGTCTTTCGAGGCGGTGCGCATCTACACCGGCCATGTGGTCAGCGCGCTGGGCTGGGGCACCCATCGGCTCGCGCCGCTGTCCTTCCGGGCGGGCACCTACTCGGGCGTGTTCACCCTGCTGCCCATGATCACCGGCCGCGGCCGCGCCCACCATGGCGAGATCCTGGCGCAGGCGAGCCGCTTGGCCGAGTCGGGCCAGCTTGCGCCGCTCATGGACGCGAGGCGCTTCGGTTTCGAGGATGCCGATGCTGCACAGCGGGTGGTGGCGGCGCAGCAGGCGCAAGGACGTGTGGTGGTCGAGATGGGCACGGCATGAGCACCCGCCGCCGACAGCCGCGCTGCCGGCCGGCGGCTCAGCGCCCGAGCAAGCCGGCCGCGGCCGTGATCTCCGCCGCGTCCGGGAAGTAGCACAGGCTGCTCGGCCCGTCGGGCGCCTCGATGTGCTCCCAGGCAATGATGCCGGCTTCGTCGATGAGGAAATGCCCGACCAGCTGCGTGGCATGGCTCGCCATGATCGCGCTGTCGGCGTCGTCCAGCTCGAAGCCGTCCTGCGCATTGAGCGCGGCGTTGGCGGCCATCGGCTGCGTGGGCTGCGGCAGCTCGCCGGTGGGGTTGATGCGTGCCGCCTCGAAGTCCGCCATGCGCATGCGCGAAGGCCACTGGGGCGTCTCGCTGCTGCCCTCGGGCAGGAATTCCAGGCGCGGCACGCCGAAGGCCTGGTGCGTGCTGCAGTCCGGGTCCGCCAGCAGCAGGAGTGGCATCGGCCGGTAGCCGAAGTACAGGCGGGCGCGTTCCACCGGCGTGTTGATCACCGCCACCGTCTCGACCCCTGCGGCGCGAAGGGCCGGCTGCATGTCGGCGAGCTGCCTCACCTGGCGGCGGCAGAAGGGGCAGTGCAGCCCGCGAAAGAGGCCCAGCACGAAGGGGCGACCGCGCAGGTCCGCGAGCGACACCATGCCGCATTCGCGGTTGGCCGCGGGGAGTGTGAATCCGGGCGCGGGGTCTCCCGGTTGCAGCGGGTGGTGCAGGTCTCCCACGGGGCACTCCTTGGTCGGGTGGCTCTCGCGAGCGGGCGGGGCGTTCGACCGTATCACTTGTCGAGCGGCGGCACAACGTGCCGTGCCCTGTGCCCGCCCCTCGCACCGGCCCCCTGTGCGGCGCCGCGCGAGTGAACCACAATGCCATTCGGGGATGAATGGACCGGCACACGGTGGAGGTGTCCATGCTGATCGACGCGGATTCGGACATGGCCCGGGCGCCGCCGGGCTCGCCCCCAGTCGCGAGCGGCGCGGTCGTCATCTACTTCTCTGGCCACGCGCGCAGACGCCGCAACGAGCCGGAGGCCGAGAAGGCGCAGGCTGCTGCCACGCGCATCGAGCAGTACGTGCTGAACATCGAGCAGCAACTGGGCTGGACCGCGCTGCCGCGCGTCGATGGCCCCGGCAGCAATGCGCGCGAGGCACGCTACATCGAATACCTGAAGCTGCTGCGCCAGGCACCACCGATCACCGAAGTCGCGTGGATCGACAGCAGCGGTCACGAACAGCTGCGCATCTCACGGCTGGCCATGAACGAGTTCGGCAGCGCCGTCGACCGATCGGCCGAGCCGGCCTTCCGCAACGCCATCGAGGGCCGGACCGGGTTCGGCCCCGTTCACTTCCGCATGGGCACCGAGCCGTACATGACGCTCGCGCGCCCCGCCGGGCCCGGCGGCGGCGTCACGATGGCCGAGCTCAACCTGAAGTTCGTCTGGGACGTGGTCTCGCGCATCCGGATCGGCGCGGGCGGCCTGGCCTACGTGGTCGATGCCGACGGCACGCTGATCGCCCACCCCGACATCAGCCTGGTGCTGAAGAAGACCGACATGAGCGCACTGCCGCAGGTAGCGGCACGGCTGCGGCCCGGCGCCGGCGACGCGGGGGAGCTTGCACGCGACCTGTCCGGCCAACGGATGCTGGCGGCCCATACCCCGATCCCGTCGCTCGGCTGGACGGTGTTCGTCGAGTCGCCCCGCGCCGAGGCCTTCGCGCCGCTGTACGTCATGCTGCAGCGCATGGGGCTGGTGCTCGTGCTGGCGGTGCTGGTCTCGATGGTGGCGACCTTTTTCCTGGCGCGAGCGCTGGTGCGCCCGCTGCGCGCGCTGCAGGCAGGCGCAGCGCAGATCGGCGCCGGCGACCTCGACCGGCGCATCGAGGTCCGCACCGGCGACGAGCTCGAAGGCCTGGCCGACCAGTTCAACCGCATGGCCGCGCAGTTGCGCGAGTCGTATGCAGGGCTGGAGCGCAAGGTAGAGCAACGCACCGCCGAGCTGCGCGAAGCGCTCGCCTACCAGACCGCCATCAGCGAGGTGCTGCGCGTCATCAGCGAGTCGCCGAGCGACGTGCAGCCGGTCTTCGAGGCGATCCTCGACTGCGCGGTGCGGCTGCTCGGCAGCCCGACCGCCGCCGTGTTCCGCTATGACGGACGCCTGGTGCACCTGGTGGGCCAGCGCAACTGGCCGCCCTCTGCGATAGAGAACGCGAGGCGCTTCTACCCCGGGCCACCGGACCCGCGCATGATCAGCGGCCGGGTGATCGCCTCGCGCAAGGCCGTGACGATCGCCGACGCCTCGGCGGATGCAGCCTACGACCCCGCCACCGCCACGACCGGCCACTGGCGCCGCATGCTCGGCGTGCCGCTGCTGAAGGACGGCGAGCCCATCGGCGCGATCGCGGTGGCCTGGACCGACGCCGGCGAGACGCCGCAGCGCCAGGTCGAGCTGCTGGCGACCTTCGCCGGCCAGGCCGCGATCGCCATCGAGAACTTGCGGCTCATCAACGAGACCCAGGACGCGCTCGCGCAGCAGACCGCCAGCGCCGAGGTCCTGCGGGTCATCAGCAGCTCGGTGGCCGACACCGGGCCGGTGTTCGACGCCATCCTCGACAGCTGCGAGCGCTTTCTCTCGGCGAGCGGGCTGGGCATCGCGCTGGTGGACGAAGGCGGCATGATGCACAACGGCGGCTTCCGCGGCGCCCGC
>NZ_LMTS01000073.1:8569-45872 GCF_001541225.1 Variovorax sp. WDL1
GCCGTTGCTGCGCGCCATCGTCGGCGCCTTTCCGCGACCGCTCGAGGGCAGCGCGACGGGGCTCGCGCTGCGCGAGCGGCGCGTCGTCCACTTCCCCGCCGTGCGCGATGACCCGGACGCACCGGCCGGCTTGCGCCAGGTGGCCGAGGCCGCCGGCGACTTCACGATCGCGATCGCGCCGATGCTCTGGGACCAGCGCGGCGTCGGCGCGGTGCTGGTGCTGCGCGAGCCGCCGAATGCCTTCTCGGCCCCGGAGCTCGCGCTGCTCAAGACCTTTGCCGACCAGGCCGTCATCGCGATCCAGAACTCTCGCCTGTTCGGGGAGATCCAGGACAAGGGCCGCCAGCTCGAACTGGCCAACAAGCACAAGTCGGAGTTCCTCGCCAACATGTCGCACGAACTGCGCACGCCGCTGAACGCGATCATCGGCTTCAGCGAGGTGCTTGCCGAGCGCATGTTCGGCGAGGTCAACGACAAGCAGCTCGAATACCTGAAGGACATCCACGCCTCCGGCCACCACCTGCTGAGCCTGATCAACGACATCCTCGACCTTTCCAAGATCGAGGCGGGCCGCATGGAGCTGGACCTGTCGAGCTTCAACCTGCCGATGCTGCTCGACAACACCGTCACGCTGGTGCGCGAGCGCGCGCTGCGGCACGGGCTGACGCTGGCGCTGGAGGTCGACCCGGCCGTCGGCGACTGGGTGGCCGATGCGCGCAAGCTCAAGCAGGTGGTGATCAACCTGCTGTCGAACGCGGTCAAGTTCACGCCGGCCGGCGGTAAGGTGACGCTGCGCGCACGCGCGCTGGGCGAGGCCGTGGAGATCGCGGTGGCCGACACCGGCGTGGGCATCGCCGCCGACCAGCAGGCGCTGGTGTTCGAGGAGTTCCGCCAGGCCGGCGGCGACTACCTGCGCAAGGCCGAGGGCACCGGGCTCGGGCTGGCGCTGGCCAGGCGCTTCGTCGAGCTGCATGGCGGCACCTTGCGGGTCGAGAGCGCTCCGGGGCAGGGCTCGACCTTCGTCTTCTTCCTGCCGCGGCGCGCGCTGCACGATTCGCCGCCAGAACGGGATTGATCACCGGGCGCAACAGGAGGAACATGGCGCGGCGCGTCAACAAGGTGATCGGCATGACATCGAACGGGGCAAGGATCGCGCTGTCGCGGCGCGCCGCGATGGCCACGGCGCTCGCGGTGCTGGCCGCAAGGGTCGGGGCGCAGCCGCTGGCGCCCGTGGCCAGGGCGCGGCTGGGCGTCCTCAGCGCCTCGACCCCCGATCCGATCACGCTGCGCACCCAGATCGAGCCGCTGCGCCGGGGACTGCGCGAATTGGGCCATGTCGAGGGGCAGAACCTGGCCATCGAGCTGCGCTGGGCGGAAGGAAAGTTCGATCGGCTGCCCACGTTGCTGGACGAATTGCTCCGGCTCGACATCGACGTGCTGATAACCACCAGCCCGCGGCCTGCGCTGCTCGCCAAGGACGCGGCGAAGACACTGCCCATCATCGCCGTGGGCGTCGACGACCCGGTGAGGTCGGGACTGGTCGCCGACCGTACCCGCCCCGGCGGCAACATCACCGGAATCTCGCCCGCGTTCGACGGCCTCATGCAGAAGCGCCTGCAGCTGCTCAAGGACATCCTGCCGGGGGCGCGCCGCTTTGCCATCGTGTTCAATCCCCACACCGTGCCGCGCGCGGAAATGGACCGGGGCGTGGCCAGTTGGCAGCCCGCCCTCGGCGTGGCGCTGCAAGTCGAGGAGGTGCGTGGCGCGGATGATTTCGAGCCCGCCTTCGCATCCATCGTGGGCGCAGGCACGAATGCGGTCTCCCTGGTGGCCGACCCCATGATCTGGACCGAGCGCGCAAAGCTCGGCGCGCTGTGCGCGAAGCACCGCCTGCCGTCCGTCTGGGGCGGCGCCAGCTACCTCGACGTCGGCGGCCTGCTGTCCTACCAGGGCGACTGGTCCGCACTGTTCTACCGCGCCGCCACCTTCGTCGACAAGATCCTCAAGGGCACGAAACCGGGCGACATCCCCTTCGAGCAGGGCACCAAGCTGGAACTCGCCGTCAACCTGAGGGCAGCCAGGGCGCTCGGCCTGACCCTGCCGCAAAGCGTGCTCGTGAGCGCCGACCGGTTGATCGAATGAGGCGGGGAGCCACTCCATGAGCACCATCCTGATCGTCGAGGACAACGAGAAGAACATGAAGCTGGTGCGCGACATCCTCCAGCATGCGGGCCACGCCACGCTGGAAGCGGCGACCGGCCGCGAGGGCCTGCGCCTTGCCACCGAGGCGCGGCCCGACCTGGTGCTGATGGACATCCAGCTGCCCGACATCGACGGCATTGCCGTGCTGCGCGAGATCCGCCGCAACGCCGCGCTCGACGCGGTGCCGGTGCTGGCGGTGTCGGCCTCGGTGATGCCCGACGAGCAGCAGAAGATCGTCAGCTCCGGCTTCGACGCCTTCATCACCAAGCCGATCCAGCTGCAGCAGTTCCGCGAGACCGTGCAGCGCATGCTGCGGGAAGGCCGGCCGGTCCGATGAGCGCCGTACATCCCGCCACCATCCTCGTCGTCGACGACACGCCGCTGAACGCCAAGCTCCTCGCAGACCTGCTGGGCGCCAAGGGCTACCGGGCCGTGACCGCGGCCTCCGGCCCCGAGGCGCTACAGAAGCTGGCCGACGAGAAGCCCGACCTGGTGCTGCTCGACGTGATGATGCCGGGCATGAGCGGCTACGAGGTCTGCACCGCCATCCGCGCCGATCCGGCGCACGCGATGCTCCCGGTCGTGCTGGTCACCGCGCTCGACCCGGCGTCGGAACGCGTCAAGGGCCTGGAGGCCGGCGCCGACGACTTCCTCAGCAAGCCGGTGGCGCAGGCGGAGCTGCTGGCGCGCGTGCGCTCGCTGCTTCGCATCAAGCAGCTCTACGACGAGGTCGAGCGCCAGCGGCGTGCGCTGGCGGAGTGGAACCGCACGCTCGAGCAGCGGGTGCAGGAGGGCGTGCGCGAGCTCGAGCGCATGGGCCGGCTGCGGCGCTTCTTCTCGCCGCAGCTCGCAGAGGCGATCGTCAACGGCGGGGCCGACGACCCGCTGAAGAGCCACCGCTGCGAGATCACGGTCGTCTTCCTCGACCTGCGCGGCTTCACCGCCTTCACCGAGACCGCCGACCCGGAGGAAGTGATGGCCGTGCTCGCCGACTACCACGCGGCGATGGGACGGCGCATCCTCGAGTTCGAGGGAACGCTCGAACGCTTCACGGGGGACGGGATCATGGTGTTCTTCAACGACCCGACGCCGATCCCGGACCCGGCGCCTCGCGCCGTGCGCATGGCGTTGGCGATGCAGCGCGACGTCGCGCTGCTGGCCGAGCGTTGGCGCAAGCGCGGGCACGACCTGCAGATGGGCGTGGGCATTGCGCAGGGCTTCGCGACGCTGGGCGGGATCGGGTTTCCGGGACGCATCGACTACGGCGCGATCGGCACCGTGACCAACCTGGCGGCGCGGCTGTGCGGCGAGGCGCAAGGAGGCGAGATCCTGGTATCGCAGCGCGTGTGGGGGCTGGTCGAGGGACGGGTCGAGGGGCTCGTCGAGAGCCAAGCCGCGGGGGCGCTGGTGCTGAAGGGATTCGCGCGTCCGGTGCAGGCGTTTCGGTTGCGCTGACCCCAGTCCAAGGTAGGCCGTTCGCCATATGGAGAGGCCCTTGTTTTGGGCGTACAACGTTTGCGCCCGAGGGGCCCGGGCTTCTGTCGGCGGGTGTGTTCAATGTCCGGAGGCGGCCGGCTCGGGCCCTGGTATCACCGCCCGTGGCGGGGCAAGGGAAAGACCATGGACAAATCCTGCGGCAAGGCCGTGCTCTGCGCTGGCGCAGCAGCGGCAGCGCTGATGCTGATGAGTTCTGCATGGGCCCACGAACCGGGCCGGATGACTGGCGGCGGCAGCTTTTTCTGCCCCTACTACGGTGGGTATCAAAGAGTGACCCACGGACTCGAGTTGCATTGCGGAACAGGCGGCGCGTTCGAAGGCGCCGACCCCGCGGAGCCGAACAACCTCGAGATCAACTTCTCCGGTGGCGACAACTTCCACCTGACCACCCTGACGAAAGGACTTTGCAGCGACGACCCTGCCATCGACCAGAAACCTCCCGTCGCGCCCTTCGACACCTTCGTGGGCGAAGGCACCGGCACCTTCAATGGCCAGCCCGCGACGATCAGCTTCACCTTCGTCGATGCCGGAGAGCCGGGCACGTCGGACACGGCCCGGGTCCTCATCACCGCCGGATCGACCGTGCTGGATTGCGATGACGCAGCGGCCCCGCTGACCTTCGGCAATCACCAGGCGCACCGGCTGACAGGCAGCCCGTAACGTCCAGCGCCGACCCAGGGGCTCCATCATGGCCAGCGGAAACAGAAAGCATCGAGCACACCGGGCACGGGCAGGCCTGTGCCTGGCAGCGCTTCTGCTGGCCCCCGCCGGAGCGTTGCTGGGCGCCGAGGCCGGCAAGAGGCCCTCCATCGAGTTCGGCACGGGCCAGCAGCCCGGCCATGTCGATGCCCAGGGCACGGAGCCGGACCTGGCAAGCCTGGGCGGCGCGCTCTACAACCCCTTCAGCCCCGCCTTCGAGACGGTGGCGACGGCGGCCAGCGCCGCCCCGCCGGCGCGGCGGGAAAGCGACGATGGAAGCCGTGGCCTGGCCACGACGACCGTCGCGGCTTTCATCGCTGCCGGGTGCCTGGGCCTTCTCCTGCGCTTCCTGGTGGCGAGTTAGGCGTTGCGCGACTCTAGTCGCCTGGTGCGCCGGGCTTGGCCTTGCCCAGCGCACAACAGAACTCGAACAGCTCTTCAAATTCGGTGGACTTGTCGAACACGGCGTCCGCACCAAGCGCGGCGCACCGTCGGCGAATTTCTGCCGTGGGGTAGTTGGTCAGCACGACAACCCGCTGATGCGATGCACGGTCGCGACAGCCATGCAGCACACCGAGTCCGGAGCCCTCCTTCAGGAACAGGTCGACGATGGCCAGGTCCCACTGCCCGTCGTGCTCCGTGAGCCAACCGACCGCGTCCTTCTCGCCTTCGGCAAAGGCAACGACGCGTGCCCCGCCGAGGTCGGCGAGTGTGGGGATGAGATTGTTGCGGATCGTCGCGCTGTCTTCGACGAGAAAGGTGACCAGGACCATGGATGCTCGGAGTTGGACACCAGCCTATGAACGCACCGCGCGCTGCGTCAGGAGCCAGTTGCGCGCAGCCGTGTAGGGATTTGTCCTTCAAACGGGGATAGACTGCCTGTGAGATCTCGTCCTGCCCGGCGGGAGCACCCCCGACCAGGAAGCCGATGCCGCACCCACGCGATCCAGGAACCTTTTCCACGATCCTCCACACGGAGGGCCCGGCGGCCGCGCTCGCCTTCCTGAACGAGGCGGTGCCGCATCGATACTCCGCGGTCTATCGGCTGGATGGCGACAAGCTCCAGAACCTGTTTTTGCATGACAAGCAGGGTGAGGTCCGGCCCGAGTTTCTTGCGACCGTGCCCTTCGAGGTGAGCTTCTGCCAGTTCGTCCTGCGCGATGGCACGTTTCGAACGCACGATTCGGCCGAGGACGCGCGGCTCGACGGTCACCCCTACCAGGGGGTCATGCTCAGCTATCACGGGGTGCCGCTCATCGACGACCGGGGTGAGCTGTTCGGGACCCTCTGCCATTTCGACGTCAGCGCGCACCCGCTCGCCGACGACGAGTTCGAGCTTCTCGAGAAGGCCGCGCGGATTCTTCCTGCGTACCTGGGCAATCGGGTGTCCGGGTCAGCCCCTCCACGAAGCGGATGACCTGGCGCAGGTGGTGACTTGGCACCCCGACCCGTGAGCCGTCTGAGCGATGCCTGGGGCCGCGCGAGGCGCGCCGTGATGGCCACGCCCGGCCTGGGCGTCATGCTGCAGGCCATCCGCAACTACATCCTGCACCAGAGCGCAAACCAGGCCGGCAGCCTGGCGTTCTCGTGGGTGCTGGCCATGTTCCCGCTGCTGGTCCTGGTGTCGGCCGCCGCTGCCTTCGTCGGGCAGCCCGGCGACGCGGCCGCGCTGGTCGAGCGCGTCATGGGCTATGCGCCGCAGGTCGTGCGCGACGCCATGCAGCCGGTCATCCGACAGGTGCTGGCACAGCGCAACCAGGCGCTGCTGACCATCGGCGTGCTGACCACGTTGTGGACGGCGTCGTCCGGCCTGCAGGCGGTGCGCACGGCGCTGAACCGCTCGTACGGCATCGAACGCGGCCTCTCGTTCTGGAGAGCGCGCCTGAAGGTGACCCTGTTCACCGGCGTCGTGGGACTCGGGGTCCTGCTTGCGTTCAGCTCGGTGATCGTCATGCCGTACGTGTGGCAGCTGGTGGAGGCCAACGCCGAGGACAGGCAAGAGGCGCTCTGGATGCACCACAGCGTCCGCTACGGCCTGGCCTTCCTGACGCTGACGGCGCTGTACGCCTTGCTGTACGGCTGGCTGCCCGACATTCGCCAGCGGCTCTACACGGTGTTGCCCGGTGCCGTGGTGGGCGCCGCGCTGTGGGTGATGGCCGCTGCCACGCTGTCGTACACGCTGCGTACCGTCGGAAAGCTGGCACTGCTGTACGGCAGCTTCGCAGGCGTGGTCGCGACGCTGGTGTTCCTGTACATCAGCGCGACCACACTGATCTTCGGCGCCGAGATCAACGGTGTGCTGCGCGAGAAGGTGGTACCGCCGCAGCCACAGGCGGGCCCACAGGGCTGAAGAAGGCAGCCAGATCCCGCGATCAGGACGTTGATTCGGGTACGGCCTTCAACAGGCGCGACAGGTGCCCGCTGTTCGAGAAGTCCAGTCGCCGGCTGACCTGCGCGAGCGTGCAGCCCTCGTTCAGCAGCGTGCGCGCGTGTGCAGCCAGCAGGCGGCGCCGCACGGTCACGGTGGTGGCGCCGAGCTCGGCCTCGAAACACCGCTGCAAGGTCCGTGCAGAAACGCCCAGGGAGCAGGCAAGCTCGGGGACGGAGGGCAATCGCTCCTCGCGAAGCAGCACGCGCCTGAACTCCGCAACGGCCTGGCTCGAGACCGAGACGCTCGCAGCAGGGAACTGCAGGAACCGGGCGGAGCGCACCTGTTCCACCAACGCGTTGACCAGCGTGGCGGCGCTGCGCGTGTGCAGGGTGGGTGCAAGCAGCGCATCCAGCATGGCGATGGCCGCGGGGTCCAGCCGCATGGCGCCGAGCCGTACGTCGTTGCCGAGCAGCTCTGGCGCGAGATACAGCTCGCCATGGCGCTGCTGGCGGGTCGCTGTGCGCGTGCAGTGCTCGGTCCCCATGGGCAGCAGGACCGCATTGCCGCGCGTGAGCCGCGCCCGGAGGACACCCGAGTCTTCCTCGACACCGGTCCCCACGTTCCAGCGGGTCTCCAGGGCGCCCGTTTGTGGCCAGAGCAGCATCGCGCAGTCGTGCCGATGCCATTCGGACTCGTAAGCGGCCAACCGGCTGCGTTGCACGTAGAAGCCTTGTTGCGCCAGGACGGGCAGCTTGGCCGAAAGCGCGGCGGGCGACTTCATGGTTTTTCATTCTAGTGAGGCCTCCGGCCGGTGCCTGGCGCGATTTGGATCGGTCGCCGACGCGGCGCGGGTTGGTCGGCCGCAGGCGCACTCCTAGGATCGCAGTGACTGTCCTGGAGCCTTTCATGAACACCTTCCATCGTGCCCGCCGCCGTGTCCTGATGACGGCAATCGCCGCCATGGCGACGACGACGACTCTTGCCCAAACATGGCCGGCCCGGCCATTGACCGTGGTGGTGCCCTTTCCTGCCGGCGGGGGAACCGACCTCGTCATCCGAGCCATTCAGCCTGAACTCCAACGCGAACTGGGCCAGCCTCTGGTGATCGACAACCGTGGGGGCGCCGGCGGAACGATCGGCTCGACGGCAGTCGCCAGGGCACCGGCGGATGGCTACGTCCTTGGCATTGCGACCACGAGCACCCACGCGGTGAGCCGGAGCGTCTACAGGAAGCTCCCCTACGACCCCATCTCGGACTTCGAATACGCCGGCTTCATCGGGACCTCCCCCTACGTGCTCGCCGTGCATCCGGGCCTCGGCGCCGTTGACGCCGGCGCGGTCATCGCGGCATTGAAGAAGGCACCCGACCGCTACAGCTATGCCTCCGTGGGTGCAGGGACTGTCTCGCACCTCCTGGCCGAGAAGTTCAAGCAGCAGGCTGGCGTGTCGCTGGTCCATGTCCCGTACCGCGGCGCCTCGCCGGCCTACATCGACCTGATCGCAGGGACGGTGCAGGTGATGTTCGACAACCCCGTCGGGCTCGCCCCGTACATCCGCGCAGGGAAAGTGCGGGCGGTCGCCACGACGGGTCCGAATGCGCTGATCGCGGATGTCCCCACGTTTGCGCAGCAAGGCGGGCCTGGCCTGGACCAGCTGCTGTGGTACGGCGTGGTCTTTCCCAAGGGAACGCCGCCGGCCATCGTCGAGCGATTCAACGCCGCGCTCAACAAGGTGCTTTCGAACCGCCGCGTCGCGGCGGAACTCGCGGCCAAGGGTGTCGATGCCAAGCCCGGAACACCGCAGGCGTTGCGCACGGCGGCTGCAAGCGACGTCGACTTCTGGGGCGCGATCGCGAAGTCGGTCGGAGCAAGCCTTGACTGAACCATTCATCCCGGTGCCCCCGAGCGGCGAAGTCGCCGGACTGCGCGTCTTCATTCATTCGCCGCACGGCGGCAACCCGGTGCCGCTCGTGGCCGACGCCCGCCACATGGACGACGAGCAGATGCGCAGCGTGGCGCAGCGCTACGGGCACGAGTCGGCCTTCTTGCTCCCGGCCTCCGATGCGCGTGCCGATTGGCGCTTGCGCTTCTTCGTTCCACGGCACGAAATGGAGATGTGCGGCCACGCCACGGTGGGTGCGCTATGGGGCTTGCGGCAATGGGGCATCTGGACACAGCCGACCGCAGTGGTGGAAACGCTCAGCGGCCTGGTCCAAGTCGAGTGGGACGGGGCGTCGGGCCGGGCCTGGGTGTCTCAGCCGGCGCCCACCGTGCGGCATCTGCAGGACCACGAACGCACCTGCGTCGCCAGGGCGCTCGGATGGCGCGAGTCCCGGATGCCACCCCTCGTCGTGAATTCCTGCACCAGCAGGACCAAGACCCTGGTGAATGTCGGCAGCGTGGAGGAACTGCAGATGTTGCGCCCTGATTGCCAGCTCGTCGAAGCTGCATGCAAGGCCATCGACTCGACCGGCCTCTACCCCTACGCCGTGGATGACCGCGCCGCGGACGGCGTGGTGTTTGCACGGCAGTTCCCACGCTCCTCCGGGTATCCGGAGGACGCCGCCACAGGCATCGCCGCGGCAGCCTTGTGGGGCTTCCTGCACCAATCGGGCCGCATCGCCGTGGGCCGGGCCGACGCGCCGGCGGCGGCATTTCTCGTTCGCCAGGGCGATGCCATGGGCAAGCCGTCGGCCATCGAGATCCGGCCTCGGCGCTCTGAAGATGGGCGCGTGGTCGGCTGCTGGTTGAGCGGGCGCGTCGCCTTCGCCGCCTTATGAGCGCAACACAGAGACTCAAGGCACTCGGCATCGAACTCCCGCGGGACGTTCGGGCAGCGGCCGACTATCTGCCTGCCCGCGTCGCCGGAGGACTGCTTTTCCTGAGCGGGCAGACGCCGCGCGTCGGTGGCGAGCTCGTCGTGCGCGGCGTCGTCGGCGATGACGTCGATTTGGAAACGGCCGCCCGGGCGGCCAGGATCTGCGCCCTGCGGCTGCTTGCGGCCGCCCGGGACTTGCTCGGCTCGCTCGACGCCATCCAGCACGTCGCCGAGCTCAGGGTGTACGTCCGAAGCAGTGCCGCCTTTACGCAGCACAGCGCCGTGGCGGATGCTGCATCGGCGCTGTTCGCCACGCTGTTCGGCGACCGCGGAGCGCATGCGCGCACGGCGGTCGGAGTCGCCCAGTTGCCGGGCGGTGCAGCCGTCGAGATTGCGGCCGTGCTGGCCCTTGCGTGACAGCTGCAGCGCCCCGGCGTCCTCGGCCCTGCACCGATCCCTGCCCCGCTCAATCCAGCTGGATCTTCGCCTTCTTGATGACCCCACCCCACAGCGCCGAATCGGACTCGATCATCTTCTGGAACACCGCCGGGCTGCCGCCGATCGGCTGCGCGCCGAGGGCCGCGAGGCGGGTCTTGAAGTCGGGCTCCTGCATCGCGTCGTTGATGCTGGCGTTGAGCTTCTGCACGATCGCGTCGGGCGTGCCGGTGCGCGCCACGATGCCGAACCACGAGTAGAGCTCGAAGCCCTTGACGCCCTGCTCGTCGAGCGTCGGCACGTCGGGAAATTGCGGCGAGCGCTCCAGGCTGGTCACGCCCAGCGAGCGCAGCTTGCCGGACTTGAGCATCGACTGGGCGGAGAACTCGATGTCGAAGTACACCGGCACCTCGCCCGCCAGCACCGCGGTCAGCGCGGGCGCGGAGCCGCGGTACGGAATCGGCGTCATTTCCACGCCGACCACCTGCTTGAAGCGCTCGGCCCCCAGGTGCGGCATGGTGCCGGCGCCGGACGAGGCGTAGTTCATGGCGGCACCCTTCTCCTTGGCCATGCGGATCAGGTCCTGGATGCCCGTGCCCTTGAAGCCCGGCGCCACCACGACCTGGTGCGGGCTCTTGAACACGCCCGCCACCGCGCGGAACTCGCGCAGCGGGTCGAAGGACATCGCGGGATAGAGCCACTTGCCGGTGGAGACCACGTTGCTCGCCATCAGCAGGGTGTGGCCATCGGCCGGCTGCTGGAGCACGGCCTCGCTGCCGACGATGGCGCCGGCGCCGGGCTTGTTCTCGACGACGACCGGCTGGCCGAGCTTCTGCCCGAGCCCGGTCGCGATGGCACGTGCGGTGGTGTCCGAGGGGCCGCCCGCGGGGAAGGGCACCACCAGCCGGATCGGCTTGGACGGGTAGTCCTGCGCGAAGGCCGCGCAAGGGAACGCGAGCGCGGCGGCGGCGGAGATCAGTAGAGAGCGTCGCAGTGTGATGAACATGGGGTGGTCCTGGAAATTCGAGGTGTTCGCGTCAAGGCGTTCGTGAATGGCGTTCGTGGAAGGCGTTCGTGAAAGGAGTCCGGGGCCTTCAGGCGGGCAGCGCCTCGATCGGCGCCTCGCGCTCTGACAGCTGCACCGCGGCATCGCTGGACACCAGCGCGTCCTGCTCGACCAGCACGCGGCGGACTTCCTGCGCCGCCGGTTCCGTGCCCACGGGCGCGGCGGCGGCGAGCGCGGCGTACACGCCGGCCGCATGGCCGAGGCACATCGCCGTGCCCATGTGCCGCGCGCCGCCGTTGGCCTCGCGCGTGGCCGAGATGGCGCGCCCGGTCACCACCAGGCCGGCCACGTCCTGCGGCAGCAGGCAGGCCAGGGGAATCTCGAAGGGCGCGGGCGGCATCCACAACGCGATGCCGGTGCCGCCCGCCTCGTGCAGGTCCATCGGGCCGGCGCCCAGCGCGACCGCATCGGCAAAGCGGACGCCGCCGACG
Organism: Variovorax sp. WDL1; assembly: GCF_001541225.1. Taxonomy (GTDB): domain Bacteria; phylum Pseudomonadota; class Gammaproteobacteria; order Burkholderiales; family Burkholderiaceae_C; genus Variovorax. Next base: position 20,088 of record NZ_LMTS01000073.1, read on the forward strand.
ATGTCGCTCTCCGTCAGCGTGTGGCGGCCGACGATGCGGCGCGTTTCGCGCACGCCGACACGCTCGGCAATACCGGCGAGCACCGAGGCCTCGAAGCCGGGCACGCGCTCGCGCAGGAAGTCGACGACCGACTTGACCTGCTGGCGCCCGGTCTGCTCGGCACGCGTGAGGTCGCCTGCATCCAGCGCATCGATGCCGGGGATGCGGCTCATCAGGCAGATCGCGTCCTTCTCGCCGGGCGTGCTGCAAAACGACAGGCTCTCCCAGAACAGCCGCCCCTGCTTCACCCCCTCGACAGCGATCGCGCGCTTGTCCTCGCGCGGAACGGCCCGGAAGGCCTTCACGTCCACGTTGGACATGCGGAACACCAGCGTGCAGGGCTGGCGGTGGTGCCGCAGCTCGGGCTCGGCGCCCGCGAAGGGCACGCCCGACGCCGCGGCGATGGCCGCATCGCCGCTGGCATCGACCACCACCGCGGCGCGCAGCGCACTGCGGCCCGAGGCGTTCTCGATCACCACGCCCTCGACGCGGCGGTCGCCGAGCAGGGGCCGCACCACCTGGGAGTGCAGGTAAACGTCCACCCCCGCTTCGCTGGTGATCTCGTCCGCCGCGATCTTCAGCACCTCGGGGTTGAAGGGAAAGTTGGTGATCGTCACCGGGCTGCTGCTCGCCTCGGCCAGCGTGTAGCGGCGAAAGCCCGTGCTGCCGCCGAGCGCGCGCACGCGATCGGTCAGCTCGAAGCCGATGCCGCCGACCACCCGCACCGGGCCGTTGAAGAAGCCGATCCACTGCGCCACCATGCCCGCCGTGCCGGTGCCGCCGAGGCAGCCCGAGCGCTCGACCACCGCCGTGCGCGCACCGCTGCGCGCCGCGGCCACCGCGGCGACAAGCCCCGAAGCCCCGCCGCCCACGACGACGACGTCGTAGCGCGAGAGAACGGGCGTGGAAAGACTTTCGTTGATGAATTCGCTGCCTGGCATAAGGTCTCCGGAAGTGGCGCGGCGCGGATGGAGGTGCGCCCGAGTTTTTGGTAAGTTTCCATAGAGAAACTGTTTCCATTATAGTTGCAGCCAGAATCCCCTCCCGACAAAGTCCCTTTTCGCCATGCAGACCACACCCCCCGTCAAGTCCGCCGAGCGCACGCTCGACCTGCTCGAATTCATCGGCCGCAACGGCAATGCCGCTTCGCAGTCGGACATCGTCGTCGGCCTCGGGGTGCCCAAGGGCAGCCTCAGCAAGCTGCTCGCGACGATGCGCGAGCGCGGCTATGTGGCGCTCGACGCAGAAGCCAAGGTCTATCGCCTCGGGCCCGCCGTCCATGCGCTGGTCGCGCAAGCACAGGCCGCGGCCGACGTGGCCACGCTCGCGCTGCCGGTGCTGCAGTGGGCGACCGAGGTCACCGGCGAGGCCTCGTCGTACACGGCGCTGCGCAACGACGAGATGGAGCGCATGTGCGGCGTCGACAGCGAGCAGCCGCTGAGCTACCGCATGAACAACCACAAGCGCTTTCCGCTGTATTCGTCATCGGGCGGCAAGGCGGTGCTGGCCGAGATGCCGAAGGCGCTGCGCGAAGCCTACCTCGCCCGCGCGAAGCTGCAGAAGCTGACGCCCTCCACCGTCGGCTCGGTCGCCGCGCTGCGGGCCCAGCTCGCCACCATCGCCGCCGAGGGGGTGGCGGTGTCGCGCAACGAGCACACGCAGGGCGTGGTCGCGCTCGCGGTCGCGATCCGGCGCGCGGAAGGCGAGCCGCCGGTGGGCGCCATCACGATCGTGGTGCCCGACGCGCGCTTCAGCGACAAACTGGAGGCGCTGTGCCGCAAGACCCTGAAGACGGCGCGCGCGCGGATCGAGAAGGCGATGCAGATGGCCGGGGCGCGGGAGAGCTGAGCCCTGCCGGCGCGGAGGGCGGTCCTACACCTTCACGCGCAAACGGCCGGCAGCATCGGCCGCCCGCGGGCTCAAAGTGAGGTTCGGAAAGGAACCGCCATGAACTCCCCCAAGCTCCGCACTCTCTTTACCGCGGCAGCTCTTGCCGCCACCAGCGTTGCTTTCGTCGGCTGCACCACGACACGACCCGACGACCGTTCGAGTACCGCATCGTCGCGCACTTCCATCGAGGCGCAGGTCGACGCCACGCTCTCCAAGCTCTACGACACCGTGCCGGATTCACGCGAAATGGTCGCGAAGTCGCGGGGCGTGCTCGTGTTCCCATCGGTGGTGGGCGGGAGCCTCGGGGTCGGCGCCGAGTACGGCCGCGGCGCGCTGCGCGTGGGCGGCCGCACCCAGGCCTACTACAGCACGACGGCGGGCTCGGTCGGCTTCCAGGCCGGTGCGCATTCGAGGGCGATCATCTACCTCTTCACCACCCAGGAAGCGCTCGACAGGTTCCGCAACAGCAAGGGCTGGACGGCCGGGGCGGATGCCACCGTCGCCGCCGCGACCATGGGCGCCAACGGCAGGATCGACACCAACACGATGCGCCAACCGGTCGTTGGCTTCGTGCTGACGAACGTGGGCCTGGAGGCCGGCGTTTCGCTGCAGGGTGCGCGGATCGCCGAGGTTCGGCTCTAGCACCACGCCGGCCGGGGCCGCTATTCGGCGTCCGGGTCTTCCGGCGATGCCTCCACCGGGCCTTCGAGCTCGTCGTCGACGTAGGCCATCAGCGCCTCGTTGCCGGCGTCGTAGGCTTCACGCCAGTTGTCGAAGGTGTCATCGCCCGTCTCCAGGTCGAGCCAGACGGCCGGGTCCTCCGTGCTCTCCAGGAGGATCCAGTTGAAGTGGCCCGGACTCGGGCGGTCGACGAAGACGGCGAGGCGGCGGTATTGGTCGGTCATGCGATACAGGGTAGACGCGAGCGGCGGCGGACGCCAGAGGCGATCACCTATGCCGGGACGCGGGCAGTGGCCCTCATGGGCGCGCCGGGTCGGGGTAGAACGGGCGCAGCCCCGCTGGTGCGGCGAAGGGTGCCCACCCTTCTTCCGCCTGCGACAGCCGGTCTGCCACCGCATAGAACACGGCCGGATGAACGCCCAGGCCCAGGTGGCTCGCCTCGACCTCGATGTTCTCGGTGAACGGCGTCTCCTCCTGGAAGCTGCTGCGCCAGGACACGATCCCGTCCGAGCGGCTGAAGATGGACGTGGCGGGCACCTGCGGCGTCGGCCGCACCCACTTCTGGCGCCTGGGATCGTTGGCCGAACGGCCGCTCAGCAGCTCGTACACCTTGGCGGCGCGCGTGGCCTTCGGGCTGCCGTGCAAGGGGCTGCCCAGCGTGACGACGCCCCGCACGGACTCGGGGGACTTCGAGGCCAGCATGCGCGCGAACACGCCGCCAAGGCTCCAGCCCACCAGGCTCACCCGGCTGCCCGAGCTGTCGTTCAGGCGGCGAAGCAGGTCCAGCAGGCCCTTTTCCACACCCGGCCGAGGCCCGCAGTTGGTGCCGAGGCCCCAGCCCTCGACCGTGTAGCCGCGCGTCTCCAGGAACTTCCGGAGCATCTCTGTCGAACCGTCGCTCGCGCCGAGGCCGGGCAGCACGATGACCGTGTGGCCATCACCGCGGGGCGCGAGCTGGAGGAGCGGCCAGAGCGCAAGCGTCGCGCCGGCTTCCCATATCGCCCGGCCTTCGGCCAGCAGCAGGAACTTGGAGGGCGGCTGGGCCGCGGTGGCGGTGGTTGGCATGTGGTTCTCCCGTGGTGGTCTGGTCTGAAGCGCACAAGGTAGGGCGCCAGCCACGGATTCCGCTGGGACAGGAGCCATGCGCTGCGTAGGCGGAACTGCCATTTTTCGGGGCGCTGTGTCTTTTGACATGGAGTGCGCCTTCGACGTCGCCCGGCGTCTTCATCGTCCTACTCGGGAGGCTTGCCTGCGGACTGTTTGATAGCTCGCACCATGCACCCCATTGTCCAGACCGCACTGAGGAGTTTGCAAGGCCTTGCCTATGCCAGGGTGGTCGAGCAGTGCCGGCGGGTTGCGTGGTTGTCGCGCACGCTAGCTGGGGCGGCCCGGTTGGAGGAACGTGCGCGCAGCGTGGCTGCATGGGAGAACCAGCTCACGATGCTGCGGCTGGCCATGACGGCGGAGGAACGGGTCGAGCTCAAGATCAAGCGAGCGATCTACCTGCGCATGCTGCTGGACAGTGCGCCGGTGCGGCTGCAGCCTTGGGTGGATGAGGATGACCTGGCGGACATGCCTGCCTCGCATCTCTTTGAATGGGTTGCGTATGACCTGGAGCGGCTGGAGCTGGATGAGATCGAGGCTACGTTGACGGAGCGGGAAGAGGCCCGGTATTTGAGGGAGTCGGTGGAGTTCAAGGGGTTTGAGTAGGTGGGTTCGCGCGCCCGCCCTGCTCACCGGCAAGCGCCTACTTCGCTTGCATCGAGGCTAGCAATGCGCGCCGCGCTTCCTTGGACATCCGGTGCGCCTGCAGCACGATGGCCGCCAGCACATCGTCATCGCAGTAGAGGAAGGCGAGCGGAACCTTGAGCGCTACGGCGATCTTCTTGGCCGTTCTCACAGGTGGCTCGTGGATGCCGGTTTCGTAGCGGCTGATCCGGGCGCTGCTGCTGGACTCTTCGAGGCCGATGAGCACGCCGAGCTTGTCCTGCGCGATGCCTGCCATCTCGCGTGCCTCGCGTAGGCGCTTTCCGAACAACGGTGTGGTGTCTCCCTGGGTACGTGCAACCATTCTTCGATATTCGAAGAATGTCGCTACACTTGCTCTACGAATAACGTAGAGAACATGAAGTGCTCGACCCTCGGATGTTCAAGGAAGGCTCATACACGTATGCGGTTCTACGCTATGTGCATGACATTGGTACGGCCGAATTCATCAACGTCGGCGTCGTTGTTGCCGCTTGCGAAGCGCCGCGCGTTGCGGCGAGATTCAAGACCGACTATGGCCGCGTCAAAAGCGCCTTCCCGTCGCTGGACACTGAGGTCTTTCTCGGTCGCATGAAACGATTGCAGGGCTGCTTCGATTCCATTGATGCCTCACGTTGTCTAAAAGTGCGCGCTCGTGAAGGCGCATCCATTGCTGCATTGATCCGCTCCGTGTTGCCGCTGGAAGATAGTGCGATCCACTGGTCGCCAATTGGCTCAGGAGTGGGCGGCCCTCCGGAGGAAGTGCTGGAGTCACTCTACAGGCGTATGGTTACCAAACATGAGTTGCGGCGTCGCCACTGATCGCTGGCCTTGTGCTGTACGTAGATCCCGACGCTGGAATTCCTACGCTTGTGCCAGAGTGCCGTGCAGCGAAAGAAGATCCTAGAATCCGCTTCACTCCGCCGCGACGCTATTCTGCACCTGCTGAACTTTTGCAGCGACTTCGTGGACTGCGGCTTCAAGTTGCTCCTTGTTTCTGAAGCCAAAGGGTATCCAGACAGAAGGCACTACCGCAGAGGCGGCGTCAAGATGGACGCGTTGGTCATCAAAAAATATGTGAGGCTTGAAAACCTCGAGAACGCGTCTCTTCTCAATCCCGCCCATCAGGAAAAGCTCGGCTGCATTCATTCCCCAGTTATCAAGTGTGGTCACCAAGCGTTCGTCTGCCGGGTGATTGCGTGCGGTCACGATTGCGACTCGCATCGCAGGCCTGTAGCTCCGGTCCTCAGCGGTCCTTTTGGCTTCCAAACGCTGGAAGTACCCGATCTTGGTAAACAGGTCTTTCAGTGGACCGGGGTCATGAGGGATCGTTGATTTTTCGACCTCGTGCTGGTGAAAGAGATCAAGCCTTCCGTCGCCATATACGATCTCAGCCTTGTCATCTGCAAGAACGCCGTCAAAGTCAAACGCGATACGAAACTCGTGATCGCCATCGTCGTCTTCTGACGCGCCTGGAAGGACAAGTCCCGCGGGCAAGCCCGCCTTGGTTGCAGCGACGACGTCATCCGCATTGGCGCTTAGAAAAACCGCAGCATTGAACGCGCGAACGAAAGGATATGGGTTTTGACCCGAGAGAAACGCCCCCCTGGAAACGTCAAGTTGGTACACCCTACACGAACGAAAGAACCGACGGCCAGTCTCAGGGCTGTTCCGAGAAAGGACCACCACCTCTACTGGTTGCTGGCTCGGGTAAAGGTCATTAAGCGCGAGAAGCCGCTTCACGAATGGGAATGCGACGCCTTTGGCAAGTCTCTCGTCCAGGCGCTCTCGCTGATAGTCTCGGTAGGCTTCGACGCCCTCCAGGTCATACACCCTGTTCGCGTCTTCCAAGTCAAACACAGCACGACTGGAGACTGCAACCACCAACTTGCGATCGATCGGGTAAGGCACGTCAGCTCCTCCTTGGCATAGGTCATCTTCAATCAGGCTCACACGTATCGACTTCGCAGCGAAATTAGTCGCGGGACGCGCTATCTGGACTCCCGGTTCCCGGGCCAGTGGGCTGTCGCTGCCCACCGTTGCAACCACGAAGTTTTGATGCCGGCGTTCAGCAACACCTAACGCATGCCGGGACTTGTCGGGCCTTCTGCATGCTGTGCAACGGCAAGGATGTATGAGGCGTGACGCGTGATTGCTCGGTATTTTCCGGGCGACCACTCCTTCGACTCGGCAAGGAGAGAAAGCACACGTTCAGTCTTCTCGCTGCTCGCTACCCGGCGCTTTCCAGAAGACTCAGGAATGAAGAAGACGGCGTCGCCTTCAACTTCGACGCAGAATGGCCTTCCTCTGGCTCCGGTCTGGAGGACCTCGCCTCTAAGCAAGTGGCAATGGCTACGGAATGAATCAAATGTCTTCAGCATATGACCGGAGTGGAAGAGGTTGATCAAGCTAGCGAGCTGAGCGGCCTGCGGCCGACTCGATGAGCGCCGACTTGGCGGCTTCGAGGTTTGCAGAGCTGGCATACCCGGGCCACCACTCATGAGGCTCCGCCTACTTCGAAACCTTCACCCTCTCAAACTCAAACACCGCCATCTTCCCATTCGCCGTAACTTCAAACCGAATCGTGTCCTGCCCCTTCGGATAAGGATCACAGCACCCCTTCAACACCAGATCCCCCGTCACCATCTGCAACGGTTCGACAGTGTTGGCCTGCAGCATCGAGCTCGCCGCCTGCTCCAGGTTCTGCGCGTTGTATTCGAGTTGCCGAATGCCCAGCCCCGTTGCGCCGCCGACGGCCGCGCCGGCCACGATGCCGGCGAGCGGGTCGTACACGCGTACGGTGCTCGTACCCGCGAAGGTCCTGATGCCGCGCGGCCCGGCGGTGTAGCCCGAGTAGTTGGAACGATAGGTCTGCCGCGATGCGCCATAGGCGGCAGCGCCGGCCGCGAGGCCGCCGACGATTGCCAGCGCGATCTGCTTCGCCTGCTTCTCGCTCTGGATCTCGGCGATGCGCTCGGTGTAGGTGTAGATCGGCACCGGCTGGCCGCGGAAGAAGGCCTTGACGTTTTCCGGCGTGAAGTCGATGGCCTCGCCACTGTTGTTGGCGTAGCCGATGGTGAAGGTCGGCATGGTCGTACCCTGCGTACGGAACGTCGGGTACATGAAGATCTCGTGGCTGTCGTTCTTCTCGGCGAGTGTGCCGACGCCCTGGGTGTACTTCAGGGTCTGGATGGGCGCGTTCGCCTTGGGGGTGTACGCGACCATCGTGCTGCAACCGCTCGACGAGAGGGCGATGGCGATTGCGGCGGCGAGGGTCTTCGCGGATCTGCCGCGTTGTTTTCGTTCTTGGCTCATGGGCACGGGGCGGGGAGCCCCGGTTGTTCTTATGAGCCGCGATTGTTGGCGGCTCGCTGCCCTCGGCGCGAGGTACAAAGTCTCGCTTGTGCGGAAATCTTTGAGGTTCCTTCGGTCAGCCTCGTGCCGGAAGATCGTATCGATCTGCGCCGCGTAGTGGGCAGGCTGCGTCAGCGGTGTACGTCGAACGTTCTTCTCGGCGAAGGTGCCGACGCCCTTGAGTCGCCAACCGCTAACCGCGGAGCGGAGCCCGAGAACGCGGCGTTTACAGTACGCCCACCGTCAAAACCGGCATCCGCATGAACTTCAAATCACCTCCATTGCAGCGCCGTCTGTCGCAGCCCGGGTATATCTCGATACCCCACGGAATTCCTTCGGGGCCAATTCAGACCGACGTCTCGCAAGTCGGAGCAGACTGGTTCAGGGAGGTGCGAACGGCTTCGACCGAGGCGATCGAGGCCATGCTAAAAGTTGAACCTGACTTGGTGAATTGCACGGATGCAAGCGGGGCCTCGGCGCTGATGCTGGCGATCCGCCTGGGCCACGTGGATGTAGTCGGGCTGCTCCGGGAGCATGGTGCGAATATCGTCGAATGCGCCCAACACGCGAACGATCAACATGCGAGTGAGCTTGTCAAGGCTGCCAATGGACTCCAGGCGTCGCTGCTCGCACCTGCCGAGTTTGCAGAGCGCCTCGGCAGATTCCATGCACCCGACTCAGCGGTCGGCAGGAATGCATTGACCTATGCCGTCGCATGCGGGGCTGGCAATGCAATCATCGAGTTGCTTGTCGGTCCGCGGCACTGTGACTGTGCGAGTTCTCCGTTGGATAGGCTCAATGTCCTGGACGGTCTGGGACAGTCGCCGCTCAGTCTGGCAGTCGAAAAGTGCAACGATGCCCATGCCGATCCGGCGCCAGCGTCCGAGCTCGCGCGCAGGGACACTCTGTCGCGGGTCGCGACCCTGCTGGCCCTGGGCGCAAGGCCCGATCTCGAAGACGGTAGAAAGCGCACGGCGTTGACGCTTGCCGCGCGTGCTGGGAACGCTGCACTCGTCGACCTGCTATTGATGAACGGCGCCCGTGCCTCAGGCGGCGAGATGCCGCACACCGCCCTCGTCGTCTCAGCGCTAAGGGGCCACGCCGGTCTCATCGCCAAGCTATGGCAGGCAGTGCTGAAGGAGTCCGGCGCAAGCGGTGTGGCAATCGGCCAGCAGGCAGCGGCTGCCTTGGTGCTGGCGGCCGAGGCAGGCCACACGGCAGTGGTTGCGACTTTGCTGGAGCTCGCGCTGACCCACGGTGTGGGCTGGGCCCCGGCGGTTCTGGGCGAAGCGCTGGACAAGGCGGTGATACGCGGCCACGCGTCCGTCGCTGAATACCTGCTTTCGCACAACGCTGCCGCGGAATGGGACGGCAGCAAGCGGTTGCGTCTGCTTGTAGCGGCGATCCGAAACGAGGTCCCTGTTCCCTTCGCGGCGCTGTGGCGGTGCTGGAGCGCGGACGTGTTGCCCTTCAAGGCGCGTCGAGGCCGCCTGCTTCTGGCGGCAGCAGCCGCTGGCGCAGACGACGTGGTCGCGGCGATCATCAAGAAGCCCACCGAGCCGACCACTGTCCGTGCCGCCCTCGATGCGGCAGTCGAGCGGGGCCACTGCTCGACGATCCGCACTCTCTTGACGAAGGCACCTTCCCTTGTGGAGGGTGCGAACGGCGTGCATCTCCTCGAAGCGGCCTTGGCGGCCGGGCAAGCAGAATCTTTCCATCTGCTACGGCAGTACGGTGCCGGGCTTGACAAGGTGGCGCCGCAGAACCTGGTGCCTGCGGTGTGCGGCCATTGGCACCTGCTGGACGCCGTGCTGGCGCTCTACGTCGACCCGGCCGCCGTCATGGCCCAAGCGCTGACGGAAATCGACTCCGCCGAGGGCACCCGCAAGCTACTCGAGCTCGGCGCAGGGAACGTGGAGCATACGCAGGCCGTGGTCACAGCCATCAAATATGCGGCATCCACGGGGAACCTGCCGGTGGTCGAGTTGCTGCTGTCCAGTAAAGCGGCAAGCGCTCTGCGCGACAGCGAGCTCTCTGCCTTGAAGTCCGCCATAGCAACCGATCGGTTGCTGAGCGCGACCGCCGATCCTGCCTTTGCGCGCGTGCTCGAACTGTTCGACAGGGTGCTTGACCGTCGGCGGCAGGCCGACTCATGAGCACACGCCTTCGAACGGCGGCACCTCTACAGCAGGCAGTCATTCTTGGTCGTCCGTCGATTCCTCCTCGTCCGATTTTCTTGAGTTGAGCAGAACGAACTCCTCCATCCTTTCGTTGTAGCGAAAGAGGCGCCCTTTGTGTTCGACAATGCTCCCGTCGGCCGGGGGCTCTCGCCCACCGACGGTGCGTCATAGTCGTCCTCCGACGTCAACTCATCGGCCTCATCGGACTCATCGGCCTCATCGGACTCCACTTCGGGGGCTTCGGCAGCCCAGGTCCCGCTCTTCTTCCACACCCGCAGATCGTATTTGCTGGACGCCCATCGATCCGGTGCGCCATCGATGAGGCGATCCGTATTGAATTCCTGGTCAGTAAAGTAGAACGTTCCGCCGCTCGCCTGCAAGCGCTGCGAGCTGGACTCCTCGACGAGCAGGGTGGGCCAGCCTTGCATGGCAGCGAGGCCAACGACGCCTGGCTTGCCAGCTATCGGATGCCCCAGCTTGCCGTGACCCGTGCCACCGTGGATGATGACAGGCCCATGCCGCTCTCCAAGCCGCCTCGAGATGACATCGTGGGCGACAAAGTTCATGCCCCGCGCGCGTTTGTCGAAATCAATCTGCTGCGGCGACCTGCACTCGCTCACCGCTGCGCTGTTGATGGCAGTGACAGTGATCCCGTGCCGCTTCGCTGCCTTCAGGACTTCGTCTGCTCTTGGCAAACTGATCGTCAAAAGGGGATGCGGACCCGGCCACAAGAAATCGATCAATCAGCGGCTGATCCTCAACATTGAACATCTCGGTCTGGAGCTCATACCCGGAAAGATGCGACGCGTTCTCAATGAACAGATTCCGGGCTCCGTGGTTCCCGTGTCTTTCGGCCAAATAGAACGATTTCTTGCTCTGTGCAATGTGTAGGAACCAAGCGTCGAACTCTGGCTTTCCGACGTCGCGATTCATGCTCGGGGGAAGGAAATCATCCATCGAAATGTCAGGGACAGATCCGTGGCGATCGATTCGCGAGGCGACGACCCCGTCCCAAGCCTCGCTCGCGGTTTGCAGAAAGCCATCAATCAGAGCGCTCATGCCGGGGTCGACGGCGTCAAGATAGTGCGTCACGTCGTTGACCTCATGCTCTTGCGCAAACTTCTTCATCAGCCACCATCCCGCGAACGGTACCGTGTGGATCAGTAGCTGGTCCCCGTCGCGCGCCACGAGCTCTTCCACCATCTGCGGGCTGCCGAGTGCCTCGGCCATCTTGCTGCAACATTCCTCGAAGGCGAGCTGCCGCTCGTGGTCCGCATCACCCGGCAGGGTCAGGCGCAGCCCCGGCAGGCGTGTCCGCTTCGCCTCGACGCCGAGCAGATCGATGATCTGAACGTGGATCTGGCCGGGTTCTGGCCAGATAGGCGAAGGGCGATCCTCTGTCGTCGATGCAGTAGTCCCAGCTCTTGCTCTGGTGGTCTGCCGCATCGGCGGCAATGGATTGGGGCGTCTCAAGTACTGCATACGTCGTATCCCGTTGCTATGCCGGCCGCCGGCTGATGCTCTCGCGGCAGTGACCCTAAAGAACCTCGACTACGGGTTGAGTGGCGCGGTGGACGCCCAAATTCGGCGGTTCGGCCTCTTGCGTGGGCGATTCGGTGAACTTGTGCTCGCACGTGCCCACGATCGTCAAGACCCAGTCGTCTGGATGCACGCTTTGACATCGGCACGGGCTTGCTCGCGCGTCCTGCACAGCCACCGGCCGCCTGGCTGGCTACTTCGCCTTCGTGGACTCGCTCGTGCGCATCGCCTCGGCCCACCCGCCAAACGAGCCCGTCGTGTAGCCGTTCGTTCCGACAAAGGATTCGCCGAACATCTCGGTGCGAAAGCTGTAGCTTTCCTTGAGACTCGGCAACTCCGTTCTGGAAGTGCCCTCCGTCATGGTGTGAACGGTTCCGTCTGGATTGCCGGTCAGGTTGATGACGACGGTCGAGGCGTTGAAGCTGCTGCAATCAGCGGAAGACGGATTGAGCGTGGCACTGAGGGTGATTCGTCCGTTTCCTGGATTGAGAGACGCTGCATTGGCGTACGCAGGTCCCCGGCAAGTGACGTAGCTCAGCGTCGTCGAGGGCGTGCGGTAGCTGCTCGACACGACGCCCTGCGTGACCCCCTCGAGGTCCTCATAGATCCAGACCGAGAACTCGCTGCAGTTCCCTGCGGCATCGCACGAACCGCCTTGGGCCTGGAGCTGTGTTCTCCTCAGTTTTGTGACGTCGGAGGGGGCGCCCGATGCGACCGGCGCCGCGCCGATCGCCAAGGCCAAGATGGACGCCACGGCGGCAAGGCGAATGCGCATGTTCAACTCCTATGGGTGCTCACGCGAGCGATGCCAGTGTGGCACTTCGCCTTCCGCCGGGCTTGACAGGGATCAAACGGATGCGCGCAGGGGCGCCGCGGTTCGCGCTCGATCCATGTTCAGCACGTCAGGGTCGGCAGCAACGCCATCGACCACTTCAGGACATGGTCGACCGGTGCGCGGCGAACCCGGCCATGGCGCCGTCCGCGACCGCCATCGCCACATTGCCGGCCGCCCGGGCAGCATCGCCACAGGCAAAGACGTTCGGCACCGAGGTCTGCTGCATGGCATCCACTTGAATGAAAGCCCCCATCGGCCCCTGGGCCAGCGCACAACCGAGCTCGGCTGCGATGGGGCTGGCGATGTGCGTGCGCGGCTGGGTGAAAAGGCCATTCATGGACAGCGTGCGACCATCGGCCAGCACCACATCGGCCATGCCTTCGATCCGTACGATGCGTGCCGCCTCCACCCGCGTGCCGCGACGCGCGAAAGCGGCCAGGTCTTCGGCGGACGGGCTGTAGGCATCGTTGAGGAAGAGCGTGGGCGTTCCCCAGTCGGGCAGCATCATGGCGTGATGTTGCGCCATCTCCGAGGCCGCGATGATGCCGATGGGACCAGCCTCCAATTCATAGCCGTGGCAATAGGGGCAGTGGAAGATGCTGCGGCCCCAGCGCTCTGCCAGGCCTGCGACTGCCGGCAGCTCGTCCCGCACGCCGGTGGCCAGCACCAGCCGTGCGGCGTTCACCGTGCGTTCGCCGACGCGAAAGGCGAAGTGTCCGTCTTCGCACTGCCGGGCCTCCTCCGCCATCCCCTCCAGCCATCGCACGGTGGGATAGCGCAGCAGCTGCCGCCGGGCTTCCGCGGCGATGGCGCCGGGTGCCACTGCATCGCGGGACAGGAATCCGTGCGATGCGCCGCCGGCCTCGTCGACGAAGCGATTGCGCCGGAGCCCCGCGTCCACCACCGTGACGTCCCGGCGGGCTCGGGCGAGCTGCAGGGCGGCGGACAGACCTGCATAGCTGCCGCCGATGACGGCGAGGTCAGTCTTGACCATGGTGGTCCTCCAGGCGATGGGTGGTGGACGCGCCTGCGGTGCGGTGCGTCCTCAGGCGGCGGTCGAAGCCCTTCAAGAGCTCGGCGAGCGTGACGCCTTCGAGGCGCGCCAGCAGGGAGGCCTCGGCCTGCTCCATGGCGGTCCGCAACGACTCGTTGACCACCTGCGCAACCAGGCACTCGGGCCGGTCCTCACGGAATCCCAGCGACACGAGCGCGGGTGCGCCCAGCGCCATGTGCACATCGCGCAGCGTGACGCTTTCCACCGGCGCGGACATCACCCAGCCGCCGCCGTGCCCCTTCCCGGATGAGACAAGGCCCGCCTCACGCAGGCCGACCATCAGCCGGCGCAGCACGACTGGGTTGGTGCTCATCGCCGAGGCGAGCACTTCGGAAGTGAGTGGAGCATCGGCTTGCGCCAGGTGCAGGAGGACGTGCAAGACGTCGGAAAGCTGGCTGCTTGATTTCATGCAACCATTCTAGTTGCATAACACGGTCCAGCGCAATTGAAGGCCCGGCGCAGGGCCATCGGTGGCAAGAAGAAGCTTGTCCTCGGCCCTGACGCACGCCGGCGGCTGCCGATCACCCGGGCAGGCCGCATTCGACGAGGCCGCGGCAGAACCGCGACCAATGGCCTGGGTCCTGGAATGGCCACCTTCTCAGGTCGCGCAGCCGGAATTCCGGGAATCCTGCGCGCAGGCTGCCGGCCTCCCGCCGCGCCAGGTCGAACTGTCCCGCATGCCACGCGGCCGTCGTGAGAAGTAGAAGATACCGAGGCACGTTGGGCTCGCGCTGGTCGGCACGCTGGGCCCATTCGACGGCATCGTCGTATCGCTCGAGAACGAAGTAGCCGAGCGCAACACTCTGCATGAACCACGCGTTGGCCGGGAAGCGAGGATTGGCTTCGGCCGCCTTCACGCAATGAGCGACACCTGTTGCAGCATCTCCTGAGAAGATCATCGCGGCGCCAAGAAGGTCCATCGCCAGGACGTAGGTTGCGTTCAGTTCGAGACTTCGCCTGGCCTCGCGAATGGCCGAGGCAATATCACGCTCGCCATGGAGGTGGAAGGTTCCGAGAATCGAATGGCCGAAATCGCTTCGCTCGTTCAGGTCGATGGCCCTGCGCGCAAGGCGGCGGCAGTCGGCGGCCTCCTCGGCGGACATCTCCTTGTAGCCGCAAATGACCTGCGTCATCGCGCCAGCCGCGCGGATGCTCAGCGCCATGAAGTTGTCCGGACTCCTGCCGATCACCCGATCGATCAGTTCCCTGGAGCGCTGCCAGTCGGCGGTCCTGGAGCTCAGAAGAATATGACCCGCCTGCGACATCAGCTCCTCGTCGCTGAGTTCTTCGGGCGCATGGCGTGCAGCCATCTCGGTCTCGCGCGCATGGATTTCGTAGCGCACGGCCGTCGAGGCGCGCAGGGCGAGATCGTCGATCGCCTCGAAGCCATCGGTCGATGTGGAGTCGAAGCGCTGCGACCAGAATTCCTTTGTCGTGTGTTGATCGAGCAGATGGACAGTGGCCCGCACACGGCCTGCGGCGTTCTGCACTCTTCCTCTTACCGCATAGTCCGCCATTTCGGCGGAGGTGACCACGGACAGTCCGGTCAGCTTTGCCAGCGCAGACGAGATTTCTTCGGTCGCAGCGGTGGCAAGCACGCGGCCTTGTGCGTCGTCACCGAGCGATTCGAACGCAAACAACATCACGCTTGGCTTGGCATCCGGGCTCCTCGACCTTCGGCTCGGGGGCGCGGCCCGATGCGGCGGTGCGCCCGTGCCGTCGGTGTGGATGCGAAATGCCCGAACGGGGTACGGGATGTTCTTGACCGATTGCTCGCCCAGGTCCTCGAAGGTCGCCTTGAGTCGATTGCGCACCGCCTCCAGGGTCATTCCCGAGATGGTCAGCCCACCCGGCTGGGCCAGCCCTTCCAGCCGCGCAGCGATGTTCACGCCATCGCCGTAGATCGTGCCGTCGGCCTTTTCGAACACATCACCCAGATGCACACCGATTCGAAATCGCATCTGATGATCGTCGGGGGCCTGCCCGAGCGACGCGTTGAGCGTCTTCTGTATCTCGAGGGCAGCCGTCACTGCGCCGATGGCCGTCTCGAACATGGCAAGCACCGAATCCCCGGCCATGTCGATCACGCGGCCCTGGTGGGATTCGATCTGGGCCTTGAAGACGCTGCGCCCGGCATCGAGCGTAGCGACTGTGCGGCGCGCATCTCCGGCCATGAGCCGCGAATAGCCCGACACATCCGCAACCAGTATGGCCGCCAGGCGCTGCCGAATGCCGGTGTCGTCCATTGCCTGCCCCGATGGGTGAGAGAGCAGGAATCGTAGACCGCAACAGGCGGCGGCGCCATACGTGTGAAGGACCCCCGCCATCGTCGACCCGCTTGCTTTCTTGCCTGCGGCCCCGCCCGGCCCTAGGATCCACCTGTCCCGCCGTCCGGCCGGGATACGACACCAAAAAGAAGGAGTCAGCGATGCTCACATCCAGAGTGGCCGCCGTCGGCGCGGCCGCAGCTTTTCTCGCAGGCCTGGCCTGGGCCCAGCCCACCACGATTCCGAATGGACCCGACGGGGAGAACGAGAGCCTGGCATCGCTGCGCAGCTATGCGCAGATGCTGAAGGCGCTGGAAAGCGCCGTACAGACTTCCAATGGCGCCGCAACCCTCCACTACGCGCCGTACAAGAGCAACGCCGGCCGCCAGGTGCCTTATGTGGTGATCGGCAACGGGCCCACTGCCGCGCTCATCATCGCGCAGCAGCACGGCGACGAGATGGAGACCAGCGACTCTGCGGTCAACTTCGTGCGCACCCTGGCGAACAATTCGACAGCCTCGAAGGTGATACGCAACTCGCTCACCGTCGTGGTCGTGCCGCGCGTCAATGTCGACGGCTTCGACGGCGAAAAGCCCGACGGCACACCACTCACCGACACCAACGGCAACCAGGTGCCCTGGCGACAGAACTACGACCCGCGCTTCACCGTCAACCCGCTGCCGGCCTTCTACCAGCGCGGCCGCGGCTACGACATCAACCGGTATCACGCGTTCCGGCCCGAGTGCCCCTTCGACAACCCCAACTACCCGAACCTCACCACCGGCGTCACCAGTTGCGAGACCAAGGACATCGACAGCACCGGACCCTACCTGGTGTCCGAAGGCAACCCCGTACCCGAGGCGAAGAACGTCCGCTGGATCAACGACCAGTTCAAGCCGGCGGTGGCGCTCGACATGCACCACCAGGGCGACCGTGTGCATGACGGCCGCCTGGTGACCGCCTCCACGCTCTACCCCACGGCAGACGGCACCGCGGCGCGGCTGCAGGCGGTAGACCCCACGGCCGTGGCGCGCTTCAATGCCGGCAAGACCATGGCCAAGCGCGTGGTGGTGATCATTGCGCAGACCCTGGCCCAGTACCCCTATGCCAATCTGAGCCGCTATCCCGGCGGCACGGAGCCCGGCATCTCGCGCAACGCCTATGGTCTGCTGGGCTCGGGCTCGGTGCTGCTGGAACTGCGCGGCGGCATCGGCACCAAGTCGGGCGGCTACATCCAGAAGATCGGCTACCACGCCTCGATGGCTATCGTGGAGGAGCTCGCCAAGGATCCCACGCTGGGTGGCTTCAGCCCCGACATGGCCGATGTGCTGGTCGTGCCGGCCAACGGCCAGCCGCCCGGCACCGGCCCGGGAGAGGCGGACGCAGACGATCCCGATCACCTGGGCAACTGAGGGTCACACCAGAGGCGTCCACCCCGAGGGATTTTCTTCCTCGTCCAGGGCTTCGCGACGCGGGCCGAGCTCGTGCGTCTCATAGAGAGTGCGAAGCGCGTTCATGCCTCCCTGCAAGGCGTGCTCATAGCTGTCGGTTCCGCGAGGCGCCGAATGCAAGAGGCGAAAGTCGTCGCCAGGCCCTTGCGCTTCCAGCAGGACCCAATAGAAATGCCCCGGATCGGGCTCATCGACGGTGACGGCAATGGATCGAAGAAAACTTGGCATGTTGCTTGGGTCGAGTGTTGAGCAGCGCTGCCGACCGGGTTGGACCCGGCGGTGCGTACGCTCGATGCGATGAGAGCAGCGCGTCGCTGCTCCAGGAAGCTCAGCTGCTTCTTTGCGCCTTGCCCCAGCCGGGGAACATTCGGCCCAGAAGGCTTCGTGCCGGCGCATCGGCGAGCTTCGCGCTGCCGGCGCGCCGCCCTTCGCCCATGGGCGGGGCAAACCCGGCCTCGCGGGAAGCGAGCTGGCCCAGGTTCTCGAACACATACCGGGGCGGCGCGGTGCGCAAGCCCAGGGTCCGCTCGGTCAGCTGGATCACGCGCATGGCCTGCAGCGAATCGCCGCCCAGGTCGAAGAAGTTGTCGCTGGGCCGGATGTCGGAAGTGTCGATCTTGAGCACGTCGGCCCAGATCTTCGCCAACCGCAGCTGGCCGGGGGCAAGCGCGACGGGCGCCGATGTCGACGCCGCCAGGCCCATCCCAGGCTCGGCGCGCTCGCGGGATGCCGGCCCGGCCTGGTCGCCGCGGGACAGGTGCGCGAGCTGCGCGGCTTCGGCCGAATCGCCGTCTGCGACGAGGACCGCCAAGCTCTCTTGCGGGTGCTCGGCAATGCGCCGCAGCAACGCCACGTAGCGGTCGCGCAGCGCGAAAGCCGTTTCTCGCCGATAGATGTCGGCGTTGTAGGTGAGGCCGCCTTCCAGGCCGCCAGGGCCCTCCGTCAGCCACAGGCCTAGGTCCTCCGTGGCGCCACGCTGCGAGACCTGGACCTGGCGAAGCCGCAGCGGGCCCAGGGTCTGCGCGCGCTCGCGCGTGTCCTCGAAGGAGAAGAGCACCTGGTACAGGCCGACGCCCTTGGCACGCGCGGTAAATTCCGGCTCGCCTGCAAAGCGCTCGAACGGAACCTGCTGGTTGTCGAGCGCCGAGACCAGTTGCTGCTTCAAGGACTGCATGAACTGGCCCAGCGTCTGCCGGGGATCGAACTCCACCGGCAGCGGCAGCAGGTTGCCGAACATGCCCATCACGGGCTCGGTCTCCGGGATCTGGCGGCCGCGCACCGGCGTGGCGACCACCAGCGAACGCACATCGGCCACGCTGCCCAGCAGGAGGACGTACGCGCCGAGCGCAAGCATGTTGAGCGTGACCTGGTGGCTGCGCGCCACGGCGTGCAGTTGCTGCGTCAGCTCGCCATCGACGGCCAACCAGTAGGTGTGGCCCTGGCCGGTCATGCCGGCGCCGCGCGGCCGGTCGGTGGGCAAGGCCTTGGACAGTGGAGCATCGGCAAAGCACTTCTTCCAGAAGCCCAGCTGGTCCTCGAACTGCGGCGAGGCCAGCCAGTCGAGGTACCACTCGGCGTAGTCGGCGTGCGTCACGGTCAGTTCGGGGAGCTCGTGCGGCACGCCGCTCAGCCGGGCTTGATAGAGGGCCGACAGTTCGTTGATGAGCAGGTCGACCGAAGCCCCATCCCACACCAGCCGGTGCGGCACGAAGACGAAGACGTGGTCGTTGTCGTCGATGCGGATCAGGGCGGCATTGAAGAGCGGCGCGCGATGGATGTCGATGCGCTGGTCCGCCACGTCCTGCAGCTTCTCGAGAAGTTCCGGCTCGCGCTGGTCGGCAGGCAGGCTGCCCAGGTCGATGCACATCAGATCGACCTGGACCTCGGCGGCGATCGATGCGTTGAACTCGCCAGTCTCCGGGTCCCTGCTGAACGATGTGCGCAGCACGGGCTGGCGCTGCACGACCCCGCGCAGCGCGTCATGAAAGACCGCGGCGTCCAGCGGGCCCGTCAGCCGGTGGGCCGAGGGCGTGTTGTAGACGGACCGGCCGGGGTGCAGCTCCTCGAGGAAGAGGATGCGCTCCTGCATCGGCGTGAGCGGCGCGCTGTTGCGCCCTGCCCGGCGGCGGATCTGCTCGACGGGCGCGACGCCGCCGGCCTGCAGTTCGCCCACGGCCGCCGACAGGCGCTGTGCCGTCGGCGCCGCGAAGAGCGTGCGCAGCGGTACGGTGACGCCGAACTCGCGAGTCAGCAGCGTGGCGAGGCGAGACGCGAGCAGCGAATGGCCGCCCAGCGCGAAGAAGTCGTCCTGGACGCCCAGGCCCGGCAGGCTCAGCACCTGCTCCATGGCCGCCAGCACGATGCGCTCGCGCTCGTCGCGCGGCGCGACGGTGTGCGCGAGCTCGGCGGCCTGCACGGCACCGGAAGACGCGCCCGGCGCGGGCAAGGCCTTGCGGTCGATCTTGCCGTTGGGCAGCCGGGGAAGTTCGTCGAGCACGACGAAGTGCTGCGGCAGCATGTACTTCGGAAGGCTCGCGCACAGCGCCTGCTTCGCGGCGGCAGTGTCGACCTGCGCGCCGGCCGTCGCGACGAGATAGGCGACCAGGCGCACGTCGCCCGGCTGGTCCTCGCGCGCGACGACGACGCTGGCACCCACGCCGGGCAGGTCGTTGCAGCACGCCTCGATCTCTCCGGGTTCGATGCGGTAGCCGCGCACCTTGACCTGCTGGTCGAGGCGGCCCTGGTGTTCGAGCAGGCCGTCGTTGCGCCAGCGGCCCCGGTCGCCGGTGCGGTACAGCCGGCCGCCGGTAGTCGAAGCGGGGTCGGGGATGAAGCGCTGCCGCGTCAGCTCCGGACGGTCGAAGTAGCCGATGGCAACACCGGCGCCGCCGATGCAGATTTCGCCCGGCACGCCGACGGGGCATCGACGGCCCTGGGCATCGACGATCCAGACGCTGGTGTTCGCGATGGGCCGGCCGATGGAGACGCCATTGCGCGCGAGCTGCGCTTCGTCCACGCGCCACGCGGTGGAGTAGACGGTGGTCTCGGTGGGGCCGTACATGTTCCAGAGCTCGCCGCAACGCGCGCTGAGCGCCAGGGCCAGGTCGCGGGGCAGGGTCTCCCCGCCGGTGATGGCCTTCAACCCGGGGCTGCCTTGCCATTGCGCATCGAGCAGCAGGCGCCAGGCGGTCGGCGTGCCCTGCAGCACGGTGACCTGCTCGCGCTCGATGAGCTGGCGGAAGGCCTGGCCGTCCCTGGCCGTCTCGCGCGAGACCAGCACGATCTCCGCGCCGGCC
Organism: Variovorax sp. WDL1; assembly: GCF_001541225.1. Classification (GTDB taxonomy): domain Bacteria; phylum Pseudomonadota; class Gammaproteobacteria; order Burkholderiales; family Burkholderiaceae_C; genus Variovorax. The sequence goes on from NZ_LMTS01000073.1 coordinate 40,420, forward strand.
TCGAGCGGCAGGATCAGCTCCATCACGGCGATGTCGAAGCTCAGCGTGGTCGCCGCCGCAACGCGGTCGTGGAGGCCGATGCGCAGCATCTCGCGCATGCTCTGGAGCAGGTTGGCTACCGCATCGTGCGCGATGCCCACGCCCTTGGGCTTGCCGGTGGAGCCGGAGGTGTAGATGAGGATGGCCATGTCGCCGGGCTGCGCGTCCTGCAGGCCGGGGAGCAGCGGCGTCGCCGGCGCATCGAGCCATTCGACGTCCTTGTCCAGCCAGAGGATCTGCGCGTCGCCGTCGTCACACCACGCGCTCGGCGCGTGGGCGATGCGGGACGTGGTGATCAACAGGCCGAGGCGCGCATCCTCGGCCTGGTAGTCGAGCCGCGCCTTCGGGAAGTCCGGGTCCAGCGGGACATAGGCTGCGCCGCACTTGAGCACGGCCAGCAGGGCGACCAGCATGTCCGCGTCCCGCTCGAGGCACAGGCCGACGCGTTCGCCGCGGCCCATGCCGCGGGCGCGCAAGGCGTGGGCCAGCCGGTTGGCGCGCGCGTCGAGTTCAAAGTAGGTCCACTGCCGGCCTTCGTGCCGCAGCGCGATGCGATCGGGCTGCGCCTGCGCCGTCCGCTCGAAGCCCGCATGGACGAGGCTGCCGCGCGAGAGCGGGGTGGGTGCCGGCTGCAGGGCGAGAAGACGCGCTTCCTCGGTGGTGTCGAGCAGGTCCACGGCGCCGAGCGCCATGCCGGGCTCGCGCACGGCCGCCCTCAGCAGGCCTTCGTACATGCCCATCCAGCGGGCGATGGACTCCTCGTCGAACAGGTCGGTGTTGTATTGCACTTCCCACTGCATGCCGCCGGCGACAGGCGTGAGGTTGAGGAAGAGCTCGAAGTTCTCGTATGCGCGCGGAATGCTGCACAGCTGCGTCTTCAGGCCGGGGAACTCGCCGGCGGGGCGCTCGGTGCTGGCGTCGACATTGAAGAGCACGCTCACCAGCGGCAGGCGGCTCGGGTCGCGCGGCACCAGCAGCTTCTTGAGGAGCGCGCCGTAGGTGAGGTTCTGATGCTCGAACGCATCGAGCAGGAGGCCTCGGCTCTGGCTGGCCAGTTCGGCCAGCGGCGTCGCTGCATTCACCGAGACACGCAGCGGCAGGAGGTTGACGCAATGCCCGACGAGCCGGGGCATGTCGCTGGCGAGCTGGCCGGCGGCGGCGATGCCGATGACCACGTCGTCCTGGCCGGTCAGGCGATGCAGCAGGCCGGCGAAGGCACCGAAGAGCGCGGCGTAGAGGCTGGCGCTCGATCCGGCGGCCAGCTTGCGAACGCGATCGACGAGCTCGGCGTCGAGCAGCCCGTCCATCCGGCGCGACCGGAAGGTCCGCACCGCGGGGCGAGGCCGGTCGAGCGGCAGTTCGAGTACCGGCAGGTTGCCTCCCGCGAAGCGGCCGAGCCAGTAGTCGACCTGGGCCTGCATGCGCGGGCTCGCCGTCTCGTCGGCTTCCCACTGCGCATAGTCCGCATAGCGAAGCGCGGGCTCCGGCGGTGGGCGCATGCCCCGCTCGTGCCCGTAGAGCTCGCCGAGATCAGTGCAGATCACTTGCAAGGACCATCCGTCGCATACGGCATGGTGGGCGCTGATGAGAAGGGTGTGGTCTTCCGGTCCGGTGCGGTAGAGGCTTGCGCGGAAAAGCGGGCCCCGTTCCAGGACGAAGCGTTCGCGGACTGCGCTGTCGAAGGCTGCCGCCAGCCGGCGCTCCTGTTCGGCTGCATCGGCGTTCGACAGGTCGATGCATTGCAGCACGGAGGCCGGGGGTGGCGCGATGAAGAGCTGGGTGCCGTCCTGCGAGAAGGTCGCGCGAAGGCAATCGTGGCGCTCTACCAGGCGGTCGATCGCGCGCTGCAGTGCGGCCTCGTCGAGCGGGCCGGTGAGTCGCAGCGCGCTGGCCTCGTTGTATGCCAGGCCCGCTTCGTCGCCCAGGCGATCGCCGAGCCAGACTTCGCGCTGGGCTTCGGTGCTGGGGAGCGTCTCGACCTCGCCGAACGCGAAGGGATCGAAAGCGTCCGAGTCCGGTTCGTCGGTGCCTTGCCGCAGGGCACCGAGGCGCTCGACGGGGCGTGCCGCGGCTGCTGGAGCCGTGTAAGCGTTTGAAAGACTCCGCATTGTTTGCAGCTTTACTGCAGGGCTGGAACCTGTGTGTCAGACGGCGACGCACGGGCGTGAAGGCGAAGGTCCGCCAGCGTTGAAGCAGCCCCATCGATGCCTGTAGGCGTGCACCGTCGCCGGGGACAGCCGCCACCCTTCACTTTGACGGGACCATCGACGCTGTGCTTCCCGGCATGCAGATTGGAACCTTTGTTCTCCCTTTCTTGAACCAAGGAGACTTCGATGGCCGAACGGAATGACACAAAGGAAAAGACAGCCGCCACTGGCGTTGGCGCTGTGGTTGGCGGCGCCGCAGGTGGCGTGGCAGGAGGCGCAGCTGCGGGAGCGGCTGTCGGCGGCATGACCGGACCCGTCGGCGCGGCTGTCGGGGCAGCGGTCGGCGCAGTGGCCGGGGCGATCGCCGGGCGCATGGCCAAGGCGGACCCGGAGGTGGAAGACGCGTACTGGCGCGACAACTACACCGGGCGCCCCTACGTCGAGAGCGGATCGAGCTACGACGACTATGCGCCGGCATACCGCTACGGTGTGGACGCCTATACGCGCTACCCCGATCGCAAGTTCGACGAGGTCGAGCCCGAGCTGAGCCGCGACTGGGGCACCTCGCGCGGCCGCTCTTCGCTCGAATGGGAGCGCGCCAAGCACGCAACCCGCGATGCCTGGCAACGCCTCAGCGACAACGTCGAACGTGCTGTTCCGGGCGACTCGGACCGAGACGGGCGCTGAGTGATCGCGTAGAAGAAAAACGGCCCCGAGCGAGGGGCCGTTTTTTTTTCGCCTCGACTCATCCCGGACCTTCGCGCCGCAGGCTGTTGCTCAACGCCGTCTTCCTCAGGATCACCGCGAAGGACTGCACCGCCGCCGGCTTGCTCTCCCCCAGCCGCCACAGGATGCCCGGCGTCCTCACCGGAGTGGGGCTCTCCAGCGGAATCATCTTCAGCCCCGCCATCGCCTCCGGCACGGCGTTGATCGCCACGATCGAGCCGATCATCGTGCGCGCCACCAGCGCCAGCATCGGCGCCACGGTCGACATCTCGGCCACCACCGTCGGCTCGGCACCGCAGGCGTGGAAGCACTCGTCGAGCATGGTGCGCGTCGAGAAGCTGGAGGACACGAGCACCAGGTCCTGCCGGTGGAGCTCCACCATGCGGATGCGCTTGCGGTGCGCAAGCGGATGGGCGGTGGAGACGACGAGCACCATCTCCTCGTTGTAGAGCGGCTCGAACCACAGGCCGCTCGGGTCCTGCGGCCGGTAGGAGATGCCGAGGTCGAGCTCGCCGGCCGCGAGCCGCGCGGCAATCACCTCGGCCGCCAGCTCCTCGACGCTGATGCGCACCGTGGGATGCCGCGCGAGGAACTGCGCGACGCACTCCGGGATGAGGCCGATGTTGAAGGTATGCGTGGCGCCGATGCGCACCTTGCCGGTCAGATTGCCGGCGCCGGGCTTCAGCAGCGCCACCCCCTGGTCCACCTCCTTCAGGGCGCGCGAGGCAAAGCCGCGCAGCAGCTCGCCGGCCTCGGTGGTCACCACCTTCTTGCCGATGCGCTCGAAAAGGGGCTGGCCCAGCTCCTCCTCGAGCTGCTTGATCTGGTGCGACAGGGTCGACTGGGTCACATGCACACGCTCGGCGGCCCGCGTGAAGCTCAGGCAATCGGCCAAGGCGACGAAATACCGTAGATGCCGCATCTCCATGAAAACCCCTGCAAATGATCGATGCCATCGATGATATCCATGGAAATTCATCATTTGCCGCGGCCTCCTGCGCGGCCTATCGTCCGGCCAGAAACAGGAGACAAGGCCATGGCCGACTACAACCAGGACAGCATCACGCAGGACGTGCTCGACGCCTTCGCCAAGACGCCCGACCCGCGCCTGCGCCAGCTCATGACCGCGCTGGTGAAGCACATCCACGCCTACGCGCGCGAGGTGGACCTGAAGCCCGGGGAATGGCTCGCGGCGATGAAGTTCCTCGAGGCGACGGGCCGGATCTCGACCGACAAGCGGCCGGAGTTCATCCTGCTGTCGGACACGCTGGGCCTGTCGATGATGGTGGTGGCACTCGACCAGGCGCGCGCGAGCGGCGCTGCGCAGGGCGCAACCGAGGCGACGGAGGCCACGGTCGAAGGCCCGTTCTACTGGGCCGGGGCGCCGGACATGCCGCTCGGCGCGGACATCAGCGGCACCGCGCGCGGCGAGCCGACCTTCTACATGGGCCGCGTGACCGACGTGCACGGCGCGCCGCTCGAAGGCGCGCTGCTCGACGTGTGGTCGGGCGACGGCGAGGGCAAGTACGACGTGCAGCTGAGCAGCGAGCCCACGATGGCGGCGCGCGGGCGCTTCCGCACCGATGCGCAGGGGCGCTACTGGTTCTGGTCGATCCGGCCGGCGTACTACCCGATCCCCGACGACGGGCCGGTGGGGCAGATGATGCACGCCACCGAGCGCAGCATCTACCGGCCCGGCCACATCCACCTCCAGGTCTCGGCGCCGGGCCATGTGACGCTGACCACGCAGGTCTTCGTCGGCGGCAGCCCGTACATCGACCAGGACGCGGTGTTCGGCAAGCGCGACAGCCTGGTGGTCGACTTCGAGAAGCACGCGCCGGGCAAGGCGGTGGACGGGCGCGAGATGCAGGTGCCCTACTACTCGGCAAGCTTCGACGTCAGGCTCGCACCTGCGGCCTGAATCCCTTTCTCTTTTTTTCAAGGACCCTCATGAAGATCGGCAAGGCCACCGTGCCGCGCACGGCCATCTGCACCTCGGACGAACACACCATCGTGATCCGCGGGCGCGACCTGTCGAAGGAGCTGATCGGCAAGATCTCCTTCGTCGACCATTTCTTCCTCCTGCTGACGGGGCAGATGCCGACGCCCGGACAGGCCGCGGTGCTGAACGCCACGCTGGTGGCGATTGCCGAGCACGGGCTGGTGCCCAGCGTGCAGGCCGCGCGCATGACCTTCGCGGCCGCGCCCGATGCGATGCAGGGCGCGGTGGCGGCGGGCATCCTGGGCTGCGGCTCGGTGGTGCTGGGCTCGTCGGAGACGGCGGGGCGCATGTACGTGGAGATCGACGCGAAGCTGCAGGCCGGCACCGCGCTGGACGAGGCGGCACTCTCGGTGATGCAGGCCTGGCGCGCGGCCGGGCGCTCCATTCCCGGCTACGGCCACCCGCTGCACAAGGAGCGCGACGAGCGCGTGGGTGCGCTGTTCGATGCCGCCAAGGCCGCGGGCACGAGCCTGCGCTTCGTCGAGATCGCGGAAGCGTGCGAGCGGCTCCTGCCCGGCTTGCTGGGCAAGCCGCTCAGG
>NZ_LMTS01000073.1:45899-54905 GCF_001541225.1 Variovorax sp. WDL1
ACGTGTCGGGCGCGATCCCCTCGGTGCTGCTCGGCGCGGGCTTCCCGGTCGAAGGGCTCAAGGGCGTGCCGATGCTGGCGCGCACGGCGGGGCTGATCGCGCACATGGTGGAGGAGATCCGCCAGCCCATCGGCTTCGCGCTCTCCTACCAGGCGACGCGCGAGATGGAATACGACGGCGTCGTGCCCGCGGGCTTCGGGAAGCACGAATGATCCCTGTGCTGCAAGGCCTCAAGGTCATCGAGCAGGGCACCTTCATCACGGGGCCGGCCGCCGGCATGCTGCTGGGCGACTTGGGGGCCGACGTGATCAAGGTGGAGCAGCCGGGCACGGGCGACCCCTTCCGCGCCTTCAAGAACGGGCTGTACAGCCCGCACTACCAGACCTACAACCGCAACAAGCGCAGCATCACGCTGGACACCAAGAGCAGCGAAGACCGCGAGGTGCTGGACGCGCTGATCGCCGATGCCGACGTGTACATCCAGAACTTCCGCCCCGGCGTGGCCGAGAAGCTGGGCGTGGGCGCCGAGCGGCTGCAGGCGCTGAACCCGAAGCTCGTCTACGTGGCGATCAGCGGCTTCGGCTCGACGGGCCCCGCTGCCAACCGGCCGGCCTACGATACGGTGGCGCAGGCGGCCAGCGGCTTTCTCAACCTGCTGGTGAACCCCGAGAACCCGCGCGTGGTGGGGCCGGCCATCGCCGATTCGCTGACCGGCTTCTACGCCGCCTACGGCGTGCTGGGCGCGCTGTACGAGCGCAGCCGCACCGGCATCGGCCGCAAGGTGGAGGTGTCGATGCTGGAGGCGATGGCGCATTTCAACCTCGATGCCTTCACGCACTTCTTCCAGGTCGACGAGGTGATGGGGCCGTACAGCCGGCCGAGCGTGTCGCAGTCGTACGTGCTGCGCTGCGCGGACGACAAGTGGATTGCGCTGCACATGTCCTCGCCCGAGAAGTTCTGGCGCGGGCTGGCGGTGGCGATCGAGCAGCCCGGCATCTTCGAGGACCCGCGCTTCGCGACCCGCGATGCGCGCATCGAGAACCAGGAGGCGCTGATCGCGCTGCTGGGCGAGCGCTTCGCCACGCAGACGCGCGACGAATGGTGCGCCCGCCTGCAGCGCGAGGACGTGCCCAACGCGCCGATGTACGACACCAGCGAGGCGCTGGAGGACCCGCAGGCCAGGCACCTGCAGCTGATGACCTCGGCCGTGCATCCGGTCATGGGGCTGTTCCGCACGGTGCGCTCGCCCGTCAGCTTCGACGGGGAGCGCGCGCTGCAGGTGCGGCCGCCGCCGATGCTGGGCGAGCACAACGACGAGATACGCGCCGCATTGAAGCGCAAATAGATCAAGACCACGGAGACAAGCGATGAAGATGAAGACAAGCCTGCGCAAACTGTTCGCTGCAGGCGTCCTGCTTGCGGCTGCGGCCACCCACGCACAGGACAAGGGGCCGGTCAGGATGGTGGTGCCCTTCGGCGCCGGCACCACCACCGACACGGTGGCACGCGTGGTCGGCGAGGCGCTGGGCAAGGCGCTGCAGCAGCCGGTGATCGTCGACAACCGCGCCGGCGCAGGCGGCTCGACCGGCAGCGACCTGGTCGCCAAGTCAGCGCCCGACGGCCGCACGCTGGTGATGGGCACGGTGGGCACGCACGCGATCAACGCCGCGCTCTTCAGCAAGCTGCCCTACGACCCGATGCGCGACTTCGCGCCGGTGGCCTTCATCGGCTACACGCCGACGCTGCTGGTGGTGGCGGCGGATTCGCCGGTCAAGTCGCTCAAGGACCTGGCCCAGGCCGCCGCCAAGCCGCAGGGCGTGACTTTCGCCTCGGCGGGCAATGGCACCTCGGGCCATCTCGCGGGCGAGCTGCTGGCGCAGCGGCTCGGCGGCAAGATGATCCACGTGCCTTTCAAGGAAGGCGCGATGGCGCTGACGGGGGTGATCGCATCGCAGGTGGACTTCATGTTTTATCACCCGGCGGCGGTGATGCCGCAGGTCAAGGCCGGCAAGCTGCGCGCGCTGGCCGCGAGCGGCGCGGTGCGCAGCGCGGCAGCGCCGGACGTGCCGACGGTGATGGAGCAGGGCATTGCCGACTTCGACCTGGTCGCCTGGTTCATGCTCTACGCACCCGCCGCCACGCCCCCGGCCACGCTGGCCCAGTTGCGCACCGCCGGCGCCACCGCACTCGCGCAACCCGAAGTGATGACCAAGCTGCGCGAGCAGGGCGTCGAGTCGCGCCCGATGAAGCCCGAGGAGATGCAGCCCTTCAACAAGGCCGAGCTCGGCAAGTGGGCCGGGCTCGTCAAGCGCTCGGGGGCACAGGTGGACTAGCGCGCCCCCAGGTTGGCAGTCATTCGTTAACAGTAGACAAGCAACTAACCAGGAGACGGGGACCATGAAGACGCAGAACCTTCGAGGCATCGGGCGGCGTGCCGCCGTGGGCGCCATCGCGCTGGCCGCGGCCGGCTTCGCGCTGGCACAGCAGCCGACGGGTGCGCCGATCCGCATCGGCAGCACGCTGGCACTGACCGGGCCGCTCTCGGCCACGGCGCAGATCCACAAGGTGGTGGGCGAGATCTACGTCGAGCAGCTCAACAAGCGCGGCGGCCTGCTCGGGCGGCCGGTGGAGTGGGTGGTGAAGGACGACCAGTCCAAGCCCGACCTCGCCCGCACGCTGTACGAGCAGCTGGTGACCGCAGACAAGGTCGACCTGCTCATGGGCCCCTATGCGACCGGCGCGATCCTCTCCGCCATGGGCGTGGCGCAGCGCTACAACAAGGTGCTGGTGCACCACACGCTGGGCATTCCCTCGCTGGCCAAGTACGACATGCAGTTCCCGGCCTGGTCGATCGGCTCCGACCCGGCCACCACGGTGCCCAACACGCTCTTCGATGCGCTCGCGGCCTCGCCCAAGCCGCCGAAGACGGTGGCGGTGGTCACCAGCAAGTTCCCCTCGATCCAGTTCATGAGCGCAGGCGCGCGCGAGGTGCTCAAGAAGCGCGGGCTCACCGAGGTGCTGTTCCTCGAATGGGACTTCGGCAACCGCGACTTCGGGCCGATCGCCAACCGCGTGAAGGATGCCAAGCCCGACTTCGTGTGGGTCGGTGCCATCGGGCTGGAGGGCAACCTGCTGCTCGACGCGATGAAGAAGATCGACTACGCGCCGCCGCAGCACTTCTACCTGTACCCGGCGCCCGGGCCGCTGCTCGCGTCGCCCGACGCGAAGAACGCGCTCTCGGCCACCATCTTCGAGGCGCAGCCGCCCTTCACCGCCAACAAGGGCGCGGCAGAGTTCGTGAAGCTCTACACCGAGCGCGCGGCCAAGGCCGGCTTCTCCGACACCTCGGTGGAGACGCAGGCCGCGGCCTCGTACACCGCCTGGCAGATCCTGGAGGCCGGCGTGGTCAACACCAAGAGCCTGGACGACAAGGCCATCGGCACCTGGCTCAAGGCCAACAAGGTCGACACGCTGCAGGGCAAGCTGCGCTTCGACGGCACGGGCAACTTCGGCGACGACCTGATGCGCATCAAGCAGATCCAGGACGGCAAGTGGGTGGTGGTGTGGCCGAAGGAAGTGACCTCGGGCGGCGCCAAGCTCATCGTGCCCTGACAGGCGGTGCTGTCATGGGCTTCACGCTGCCCAGCATCTCGCTGCTGTCCCAGTCCATCCTCTCCGGCGTCTTCGTCGGTGCGCTCTACGGGCTGATGGGGCTCGGGCTCAGCCTCAGCTGGGGCCTGCTGCGCCTGATCAACCTGGCGCATTTCGCCTTCGCCTTCCTGGCGGCCTACCTGTGCTACCAGATGGCGACGATGGGCATGGACCCGCTGCTGACGCTCTTCGTCATCGTGCCGCTGTTCTTCGCGCTCGGCGCGGGGCTGCACTGGGTGATGGCGCGCTTCGCGGTGACGCCCTTCAATTCGCTGCTGCTGACCTTCGGGCTGACGGGCATCGCGGAGAGCGTGATCCAGTCGATCTGGACGGCAGACTTCCGCAAGCTCGAGTCGCACTACGGCGAGCAGAAGTTCAAGCTCGCGGGGCTCTACATCCCCGTGCCGGAGCTGATCACGCTGGTGATCGCGGTGGCGCTCGCCTTCGCGGTGTGGGGCGTGCTGCGCTACACCGACCTGGGCCGCTCGCTGCGCGCGGCGGCGCAGGACGGGCCGGTGGCCGCCGCCTTCGGGGTGAACGAGAAGGCGCAGGGACTGCTGCTGGCGGGCACCTGCGCGGCGCTCGCGAGCATCGCGGGCGTGTGCCTGGCGCTGAGCTTCACGCTCACGCCCTCGCAGATGTACGCCTGGGTCGGCGTGGTGTTCGCGGCGGTGATGCTCGGCGGGCTGGGCAGCGCGCTCGGGCCGCTGGTCGCGGGGGTGCTGATCGGCGTGAGCGAGGCGGTGACGATGGCGGTGACCGCACCCTCGTGGGCGCCGATCGTGTCGTTCACGCTGTTGATCCTGATTCTTCTGTTCAGGCCGGGAAAGAGTGCGTAGATGAAGCAGCAGAGCATCGGACTTGGTTCCCTCGCCCTCGGGGAGAGGGAAGTTCCTGTCGCCTCGGGGCCCGCCTGGATGAAGCGCACCCCGCTGCTCATCGTCGCCGCCGGCATCGCCCTCGCCTTCGTGCCGCAGCTCGGCCTGCCCGCCTTCTACGACTCGCTGCTCTACCTGATGCTGCACTGGGTGGTGCTCGCGACCTCGTGGAACATCCTCTCGGGCTACTCCGGCTACTTCTCGTTCGGGCATGGCGCGTTCTTCGGCGCGGGCATCTACACCAGCGCGAACCTGATGGCGCGCTACGACTGGCCCTTCCTCTGGACGCTGCCCGCCGCGGCAGGGGTGGCGATGGTGCTGGGCGTGGCGCTCGGCGCGATCGTGTTCCGGGTGAAGGGCGTGCGCGGCGAGCTCTTCGCGCTGCTGACGCTGGCCATCACCTTCGTGATCGGCACCATCGTGGTCAATACGCCGCTCGATGGCGGCAATGGCGTTTCGCTGGCGGCGGTGGCGGTCCCGAAGATCGGGCCCACGGCCTCGTCCACCTTCTACCTGCTGGCGCTCGCCGCCGCGGTGGCGACGCTGCTGATCGCCTGGGGCATCCAGGTCTCGAAGTTCGGCGCCGGGCTGTTCGCGATCCACGACGACGAGGAAGCGGCCGAGGTGCTGGGCGTGCCGACCTACCGCTACAAGCTGGTGGCGCTGGCCGTGTCGTGCGCACTGGCAGGCGTGGCGGGGGGCATCCACGCGCTCTTCCTGTCGTACGTGACGGCGGGCGAGGTGTTCACCATCACGGTGCCGCTCACGGTGGTGCTGATGAGCGTGCTCGGCGGCACGCGCCACTGGGCCGGGCCGGCCATCGGCGCGGTGGCGATCACCGGCTTGCTCTACAGCTTCACCGCGGCGGACCATGCGGTGGCGGGCAAGGCGCTGATCGGGGCGATCCTGATCGCGGCGATCCTCTTCATGCCCGACGGCATCCTGGAGCGGGTGAAGCGGCTGTGGCGGCGTGCGCCGGCCACGAAGCCGGCCACGAAGCCGGCCGCGGCGGCAGCGCCCGCTGCGGTCCTCCCCGCAACGCCGTCGGTGCCGAGCACGGGCGCGCAGGGCGAGGTGCTGTTGCGCGTCAAGGGGCTGAGCAAGTCCTTCAAGGGCGTGCGCGCGCTGGCCGGCGTGGACGTCGAGGTGCGGCGCGGCGAGATCCTCGGCCTGCTGGGTCCGAACGGCTCGGGCAAGTCCACCTTCATCAACGTCGTCAGCGGCCACTACACGCCGACCGCCGGCCACATCGAGTTCGAGGGCCGCAGCCTCGACGGCCTGCCGGCGCACCGCATCGCGGGCAGCGGCATCGCCCGCACCTACCAGATCCCGCGGCCCTTCGCGCACCTGAGCGTGCTGCAGAACGTGGCCATCGCCACGATGTTCGGCGGCGCGGTGCGCAACCCGGCGGACGCCGACCGCCAGGCGATGCGCTGGCTGGAGTTCACCGGCCTGGAGGCCAGGCGCGATGCGAGGCCCGAAGACCTGAACCTGCACCAGCGCAAGTTCCTGGAGCTGGCGCGCGCGCTGGCCTCGCGCCCGCGGCTGGTGCTGCTCGACGAGGTGCTGTGCGGGCTGACGCCCAGCGAGATCGACGATGCGGTGGCGCTGATCCGGCGCATCCGTGAGCAAGGCTCCACCATCGTCTTCGTCGAGCACGTGATGCGTGCGGTGATGGCGCTGACGGACCGCATCGTGGTCTTCAACCACGGCGAGCTGCTGGCCGAGGGCACGGCGCACGATGTGATGCAGCGGCCCGAAGTGATGAGCGCCTACCTCGGAAAGGCCGCCCATGCTTGAGGTACACGACCTGCAGGTGGCCTACGGCGCGGCGAATGCGCTGTGGGGCGTGTCGCTGGAGCTGCGCCGCGGCGAGCTGCTGTGCGTGGTCGGGCCCAACGGGGCCGGCAAGACCACGCTGATCGCGACGCTGGCCGGCATGCTGCGCGCGCGCAGCGGGCGCATCGTGTTCGACGGGCAGGACATCACGCGCCTGCCGGCGCATCGCTTCTGCGAGGCCGGCATTGCGCTGGTGCCGGAGGGCCGGCGCCTCTTCACCGGCATGACGGTGCGGGAGAACCTGGAGCTCGGCAGCCTGCTGCCGCAGGCCAAGGCGCAGCGGCAGCAGACGATGGCGCAGGTGCTCGACCTCTTCCCGGCGCTGAACGAGAAGCTCGCGAGCCCGGCGGGCGAGCTCTCGGGCGGCCAGCAGCAGATGGTGGCGATTGCACGCGCGCTGATGGCGCGCCCGCGCCTGCTGCTGCTGGACGAGCCCTCGCTGGGCCTGTCGCCGCGCATCGTGGGCGACATGTTCGCGGCCATCCGGCGCATCAACGCCGACGGCGTCTCGGTGCTGCTGGTGGAGCAGAACGTCGCGATGGCGATGGAAGTGTCGCAGCGCGCCTATGTGCTGGAGGAAGGCCGCATGGTGGCCGAAGGCCTGCCGCAGGAGCTGCTGGCGCGGCCCGAGATCCAGCGCGTGTACCTCGGCGTCTGAACCATCCGTTCGAACCGTTCAATTCCTTTTCCCGGAGAAGCCCATGCTGTTCCCCACCACCATCGTCGGCAGCTTTCCGCAGCCGGACTGGCTGATCGACCGCGCCAAGCTGGCGGGCCGCTTCCCGCCGCGGGTGCGCGCGCGCGAACTGTGGCGCATTCCGCCGCAGTACCTGGAGGAGGCGCAGGACGACGCGACGCTGATCGCGATCCGTGCGCAGGAAGAGGCCGGCCTCGACATCGTGAGCGACGGCGAGATCCGGCGCGAGAGCTATTCGAACCGCTTCGCGACCGCGCTCGATGGCGTCGACCTGGACAACCCCGGCACGGCGCTGGACCGCTCGGGCCACCCGAACCCGGTGCCGCGCATCGTCGGGCGCATCCGCCGCCGGCACCCGGTGGAGGTGGGGGACCTCAAGTTCCTGCGCGCCCACACCGACCGGCAGGTGAAGATCACCGTGCCCGGCCCCTTCACCATGCTGCAGCAGGCGCAGAACGATTTCTACAAGACCGAGGAAGAGGCGGCCATGGACTATGCCGAGGCGGTCAACGCGGAGATCCGCGACCTGTTCGCCGCCGGTGCCGACGTGGTGCAGATCGACGAGCCCTACATGCAGGCGCGGCCGGAGAAGGCCCGGCAGTACGGGCTGGCGGCGCTGAACCGGGCGCTCGATGGCATCACCGGCACGACGGCGGTGCACATCTGCTTCGGCTACGCGGCGATCATCCACGAGCGGCCGAGCGGGTACTCCTTTCTGCCCGAGCTGGCGCAGTGCAGCTGCAGGCAGGTGTCGATCGAGACCGCGCAATCGCACCTCAACTGCTCTGCACTCGCCGCGCTGGACGGCAAGCGGGTGATGGTGGGCTGCATCGACCTGTCGACGCCGGAGGTGGAGTCGGTCGAGACCATCGTCGACCGCATCCGGCGCGCGCTGCCTTATGTGAAGCCCGAGAACGTGATCCTGGCGCCGGACTGCGGCATGAAGTACCTGCCGCGCGACGCGGCTACGGCCAAGCTGCGGGCGATGGTCGCGGCGGCAAAGGTGCTGCGCGAAGAGCACGCGGCATAGCGCTCGCGCCAAGTGGAACCCTCAGGGCTCCTCGCGCCTGCTTCGACCGATCCGGCTCTTCAATCCCGCGGCGCGTGCCTCGGCCGGAGTGAACTCGTGGGCGGTGCCTTTCTCATGCGCCGAGCGCCCGCCCTCGCGGGCAATGTCGCGCTGGCGCTCGGGATCCATGCCCGCAAAGCCGCGTCGGCGCACGCGTGCTGCGCGCAGGACATCGTCGTCGTCGTTCAAGGCCATCAGGACTCCTATATGGGTTGGGAAGAGGAAGGAAGGCGGCAGCATGCGAAAGCGATGCTGCCCTCCACGCCGCGGCAAACGGCGTGCCTGCCTCGCCGCCCCGGAGTCACTTCGGCTTGCGGGCCGATGCGCTCTTCGCTTTCGCGGGCGCGTCCGGGTCGTCCGGGGCCATGCCCAGCTCGGCGCCGGTCGGCGGATCGCTGGCCGGATCGGAGCTGGTCCGCAGGGCCATGTCGTCGCACGCGGCCTGCTCATCCGGCGTGAGCGAAACGGACGGCTCGCCGCTGCCGCCGTCCACGGCCATCTGCGATTCGGGGTCGCTGCGGTACTCCCAGCGCGGGCCCTGGTTCCAGGGGCCGCGCACCTCGTTGCCCTTCGACATGTCGAAGTACACGCCGGTGAACTCCGGCATGCCCGGCAGCTTGCCCGGCGGGAAGTTCGGCGTGATCGCATAGAGCGCCTTCTCGAACGACTTCTGGTGGGCGATCTCGCGCGTCATCAGGAAGCCGAGCGCCTCCTTCACGCCGGGGTCGTCCGTGCAGGCGATCAGCCGCTCGTAGACGATCTTGGCGCGCGCTTCGGCCGCGATGTTGGAGCGCAGGTCTGCCGTGGGCTCGCCGATGGTGTCGATGTAGGCGGAGGTCCAGGGCACGCCCGCGGAGTTGACCAGCGGCGGG
>NZ_LMTS01000073.1:54974-68447 GCF_001541225.1 Variovorax sp. WDL1
CCGCGCCGGTGATGCGCCTGTACATCTCGGCCTCGGTGTCCGTGGCCTCGGCGAGCTGGCCCTTGGCGCCCTTGTTGAGCATGCCCACGATGGTGCCGATCACCTCCAGGTGGCTGAGCTCCTCGGTGGCGATGTCGAACAGCATGTCCTTGCGGCCGGGGTCGTCCTCGCCGACGGCCTGGGTGAAGTAGCGCATGGCCGCGGCGAGCTCGCCCTGCGGTCCGCCGAACTGCTCGAGCATGAGGTTGGCGAGGCCGGGATTGCACTCGCTCACACGCACGGTGTATTGCAGTCGCTTGTTGTGAGAGAACATGGGGGCATCCTTCGAAGTGAGGGGTTGGACAAGACGGCCTTGGGTGCCGCGGGGAGTGCAATCTCCATCCGGCCCAGGTGCACGGGTGTAGGTCCCTCCGGTGCGCTCCTGTCTCTTTTCATTGATGAGCTCGCCTCGCTCGAGCCGGGCACGCCGCGTGCCGTGCTGTCAGGCCCCATCACTCATTTCGAAGGAGACCCTCATGATGCAAACCAGGATGCTGCGGATGCTTGCGGCTGCCGGCTTTCTCTTCGCCACGCTCGCCGGCGGAGCCGCGCAAGCACAGACCGACACCACGCGCGCCAGGACCGCGCCGGGCGCCCTGTCGCCCGCCGCCAAGCTCCAGCGTGCCGACCACGGCATGCTGCGCGACATTGCGCAGGCCAACATGGCAGAGATCGCCACCGGCAAGCTGGCGCTGGAGAAGTCGCAGGACGGCGAGGTCAAGAAGTTCGCCCGGATGATGGTGGACGATCATTCGGCGGCGCTGAAGGATGTCCAGCAGCTGGCCCAGGCGAAGGATGCGACGCTGCCGAGCGAGCCAGACTCGAGGCACAAGGCCGCGATGAAGGCGATGCAGGCCTTGGACGGCGCACGCTTCGACCGCCAGTACATGTCGCAGGCGGGCGTCGGGGACCATCGCAAGACGCGAACCCTGCTGCAGAAGGTGCAAGCCAGTGCCAAGGACAGCGACCTGAAGGCATTGGCCGGAAAGATGCTCCCCGTGGTCGAGCAGCACCTGTCGCACGCCGAGCAGATGGCAAAGAAGTGAAGGCCGGCCCTGCGCGCGCGGCGCCGCAGCGCGTCAGGCCCGCGCCGCCGCGCGCAGCTCGATGGGATCGATGCGCAGCGCCTGCCGGTACTTGGTCACCGTGCGACGCGCGATGCGGAAGCCCTGGTCCGTGAGGCGTCGCGCGAGTTCGGCGTCGCTCAGCGGCGCTCCGCTCGGCTCGGCCGCGATCAGCTCGCCCACCAGTTGCCGCAGCGCGGTCGGCGCGCTCGCGCCGCGGTGGGCATGCTGCATTCCGCGGGAGAAGAAGTACCTCAGCTCGAAGACACCCGCAGGCGTCGCCATGTACTTGTGATGGACGGCGCGCGAGACTGTGGAAGGGTGAACCCCGACCGCGTCGGCGATCTCGCGCAATCCCAGCGGCTTCATGGCCAGCGGGCCGTAGTCGAAGAAGAGCTTCTGCTTGGCGACGATGGCCTGCGCGACGTCGCGGATGGTGGACACGCGCTGCCCCACGTTCTGCACCGTCCAGCGGGCGTTCTCGAGGCAGCCGCGCAGCTCCGGGCTCGCGGTGGCGCCCTGCTGCTCGAACATGCGGGCGTAGGCCTGGTGCAGCCTCACCCGCGGAACGGAGGCTTCGTTGAGCACGGCCGTCCACACGCCGCGCCGCTTTCGCACGATGACGTCGGGCGTGACGAACGCCGGCGCCTGCGCATCGAGCCGCCAGCCAGGGCGCGCGTCGAGCTTGCGGATGCGCTCGGCCGCGAGCTTGATCCGCGCCACCGGCTCGCCCAGCGCGACGGCGATGCGCTGCCAGTTGCGCGAGGCCAGCTCCTCGAGGTGGCCGCCAACGATGCCGCGCGCCAGCTCGCGCAGCGCCGCGTCTTCGATGGCGCCCAGCTGCAGCAGCAGGCACTCGGAGACGCTGCGTGCAGCAACGCCCGTGGGGTCCAGTGATTGCACGCGGGAGAGCGCCGCTTCCAGCGCGGGCGCGAGCTCCTCGCCGGCATCGCCGACCAACGCGCCGATCTCCTCCAGCGAGATCCGCAGGTAGCCGTCGTCGTCCAGGGACTCGACCACCGCGGCCGCCAGCAGGCGCTCCTGCGCATCCAGCCTGAGCACGCCGAGTTGCGCGTGCAGGTGGTCGCGCAGCGACACCGCCGCGGGAATGCGCTGCAGCGCATCGGCGCTCTCGTCGTGCGACAGTCGCGCGCCGGGCTGGGCCGGGCCGGCGCTCAGCCGGTCGAGGGCCGCGTCCGAAGACCACGCGGTGCCTTCGAAGCCCGGCGCATCGGTGCCATCGGGGCCCGTGGCCTCTTCGAATTCGAGAAAGGGATTGGCGTCGGCGGCCTCGTGCAGGGCCTGCGCATAGTCGAGCGCGGAGAGCTGCAACAGCCGGACCGCCTGCTGCAGCCGGGGCGAGAAGGCGAGGGTCTGGACAGGGCGCGCCTGCAGGGCGATCGAGCTCATGGTCTTCCTTGACGAGCCGCGACCTGCGCAACACCCGTGCCAGGAATAGATTCCATTTTTTATAGTGCTTTTGTTTTCAATGCATGGGAGGGATCGGAGGCAGGTCGGCATCCTTTGCCGCAACTCTTGCGATGTGATCCGACGCCGCCTCGCAATGCTTTGCCGGACACTCCGAACATGAGACCGACAGCCCTCGCGTTCGCTGCCCGTACTGCAAGCTTCGCAATGCTTGGCCTGGCGGCGACCGTCGCCGCCGCCACCGCCCTCGGACGTGCGGCGCGTGCCGAGGACAAGGCCGGGACCGCAGCCGAGGCCCGGCTCGAGGCGCTGCGCCAGGCGCTCGCCGACCATGCGAAGGAAGCCAGCCGCCTCGACCACGCGTTCCGCACGCCGATCGGCGCCGCGGCGGCAGCGCTGCAACTCCTGGAAACATCCGGTGACGATCCTGAACTCCAGGCGCAGGCCCGGCAAGTGATCGCGAGGCAGCTCAGCCGTATGACGGCGCTGACAGAATCCCTGCGCGAAGCCGCACAGAGGCTCGGCGACCAGGCGTAGCCCGCGCGCGCGGCAGGCGCAACATGATTTCGGATCCGGCTCTTGCGTTGTCGTTCATCGAAAGCGCAGGGCAAGAGGAGACAACAAGTGGGACACGCGCTCATCGTTGAAGACGACGAGGACTCCGCTCGCATGCTGGCCGCGCTGGTCAAGCGCGAGGGCCATTCCGTGGCAACCGCCATGACGCTGGGGCACGCGCGCCGCTACCTCGCGATGCAGCAGCCCGACCTCCTCCTGCTGGACCTGCACCTGCCCGACGGCAACGGCCTCGACCTGTTCGAAGACACCGGCCTGCTCACCGACACCGAGGTGGTGCTCATGACCGGCCAGGCCAGCCTGGAGACCTCCATCCGGGCGCTGCGGCTGGGCGCGGCCGACTACCTGGTGAAGCCGGTCAACCCGCAGCACCTCAAGGGCCTCTTGTCGCGCCTCATCCGTCCTTCCAAGCTGCGCGCCGAACTCGCTGAGATCGCCGAGCACTGGCGCGAGACCGGCCGCTTCGGCCCGCTGATCGGCGCCTCGGAAGCGATGCAGGGCATCTACCGCCAGATCGCCCGGGTTGCGGAAACGGCGGTCAGCGTCTTCATCCACGGCGAGAGCGGCACCGGCAAGGAGCTGGTGGCCAAGGCGGTGCACGACCTCAGCCGCCGGCGCGAGCAGCCCTTTCTTGCCGTCAATTGCGGTGCAATTTCGCCGCACCTGATCGAGAGCGAGATCTTCGGCCACGAGCGCGGCAGCTTCACCGGCGCGGAGCGCCAGCACCAGGGCTTCTTCGAGCGGGCGCACGGCGGCACCCTGTTCCTGGACGAGGTGACCGAGATGCCGCTCAACCTCCAGGTGAAGCTGCTGCGGGTGCTGGAGAACGGCACCTTCATGCGCGTGGGCTCCACGCAGCTGCAGCAGACCGACGTGCGCATCATCGCGGCCACCAACCGCGACGCCGCCGAAGCCGTGATGCGCGGCGGGCTGCGCGAAGACCTGCTGTACCGGCTGAACGTGTTCCCGATCCCGCTGCCGCCCCTGCGGGAGCGTGCCGACGACATCCCGCTCCTGGCCCGCAGCTTCCTCGACGACCTGCAGCGCCAGGAGCAGGCGACGAAGCGCTTCACGCCCGAGGCGATGGAGCGGCTCAAGGCCTATCCCTGGCCGGGCAACGTGCGGGAGCTGCGCAATGCCGTGCAGCGTGCGTGGGTCATGGCGGCGGGTGCGGAGATCGACGACGAGTGGCTGCCCAAGCTGCCCGGCCCGGAAGCGCCGAGGCCGCTGCAGCGCGCGGGCGCCGCGAGGCCCCTGCCCGAGCAGTCTCCCGCCGGCCACCGGGAACTCAGCATCCGGGTGGGAACGCCGCTCGCGGAGGTGGAGCGGCAGCTCATCCTGGCGACCTTCGAGTACTGCGGCCAGCACAAGGAGCGCACGGCGGCGCTGCTGGGCATCAGCATGAAGACGCTCTACAACCGGCTGAAGGAATACCGGCTTTGAGGCCGGCAGGCATGCCGCTTGCCCGGCCGGGTACAGGATGCGCATCCTCGCGCGCCCTTCCTCCGACGGGAGCCATTTCATGACCACAGTCTCCGACCACATGACGCGCGGCGTCCGCGCGATGTCGCCGCGGGACACCGCCCAGGCCGCGGCCCAGGTGATGGCAGAGCTCGACGTCGCCGTGATCCCGGTCTGCGATGCCGGCCGGCTGGTGGGCATGGTCAGCGACCGCGACATCACCGTGCGCGGCGTCGCCCGCGGGCTGCCGCCGGCCCATACGCCGCTGGGCTACCTGATGAGCGCCGAGCTGCTCTCCTGCTACGAGGACGAGTCGATCGACGACGTTGTCGCCCGGATGCGCCATGCGCGGGTGCGGCGCCTGCCGGTGGTCGACCGCCGGCGGCGACTGGTGGGCATGCTGCTGCTGGGGGAGCCGAGCGAGGTTCATGCCTGGCCGCCCTGACCGGCACCAGGGGGCAATGCGCCGCTATGCCCTGCCCCGCTCCTGCAGCAGCTGCGCCATCGCGGCGATCAATTGGTCCGCCTCGATCGGCTTGCTCAGATGCCTGTCGAAGCCGCGCGCCAGCAGGTTCATGCCCTCCGTCTTGCTGCCCCAGCCGGTGAGCGCGATCACGACCAGCTTGTCGCCCGAGGGCATCGCGCGCAGCCGTTCGGCCACCTCGATGCCGTTCATGCCCGGCATGCCGATGTCCAGCACGGCCACGTCGGGCATCGCGCGCTCGGCCGCGACCAGGGCTTCCGCGCCGCTGGCAGCGATCGTCGTCTCGTGTCCCTCGGCCTTCAGCAGCATGGACAGGGTCCACGCAGCGTCCTCGTTGTCGTCGACGATCAGCACCCGTGTCCTGCCGAGCCGCGCAGGGGCGGCTGCCGGCGGCTGCGGCGGTGCGGCGACCGGCGCGCTGCCGAGCGGCAGCCGCACGCGGAAGCGGCTGCCCTTGCCCAGGCCATCGCTTTCGGCCTCCACGTGGCCGCCGTGCAGCCTGACGATGTTGCGCACCAGCGCCAGCCCCACGCCGAGGCCGTCGTTGTTGCGGTGCGCCGCGGCCGGCCCCTGGGCGTAGAGATCGAAGATGCGCTCTATCGTTTCGGGGGCCATGCCGACGCCGTTGTCGCTGACGACGATCGACACCTCGCCATGGCCCGCTTCCACTTGCAGCGACACCTTGCCGCCCGGCGCGGTGTACTTGGCCGCGTTGGTCAGCAGGTTGACGATGACCTGCGCGATGCGCAGCGGATCGACGCGCACGTGGACCGGCTGGTCCGGCAGGCGGGTCGAAAGCCGGTGCCGCGCGGCCTTCAGCAGCGGCTCGGCCGTCTCCAGCGCGGCCTCGACGATGCTGGACAGCGCCACATCCTGCAGGTGCAGCTCCAGCTGGCCCACGGTCAGTCGCGACACGTCCAGCAGGTCGTCGAGCAGGATCTTCATCGTGCGGGCCTGCCGCCTCACGATCCGTGCCGCCTGCTCGCGCTGCTGCGGCGTGCTCGATGCATCGGCCAGCAGGGCGGCGGCGCTGCTCACGGCAGCCAGCGGGTTGCGCAGCTCGTGCGAGAGCACGGCCAGGAAGCGGTCCTTGGCGGCGTCGGCCTGCTCCAGCCGGGTGCGCGCGGCCTCGTTCTCCTGCAGCGCATTCATCAGCTCGGCCTGGCTGCGCTTGAGCGCCGCCTGCGCCTCGCGCGCCTGCGTCTGGTCGCGCAGGATCTTCACGAAGCCGACGGCAGCGCCGGAGCTGTCCTCCATGCGCATCATCGTGCCGCTGCCCCAGAAGCGGCTGCCGTCCTTGCGCACGTGGAAGCGCTCGTCGGCGGCCCGTTCCTCGGTCAACGCGGTCCGTGCTTCCTGCGCGGGCGCTCCGGCGCGCCGGTCTTCCTCGGTGAAGATGATGTCGGCCCGCTGCCCCAGCGCTTCGGCCTCGGTGTAGCCGAGCAGTCGCTCGGCGCCCTTGTTCCAGCTGGTGATGGCGAGCTCGAGGTCGGTGGAGAAAATGGCGTAGTCGCGTGCGTTCTCCACCACCAGGCGCAGCCGCTCCTCGCTGCGGCGCAGCGCTTCCGCCGACCGCCTGGCGTCGCTGACGTCGATGAACGAGAGCACGACGCCGGCGATGCGGTCCTCGGCCGCGCGATAGGGCGACAGCCGCGCCAAAAACCAGCTGCCGTCCGGGCGTCCCACCTCGCGTTCGACCGGCGCGAGCCGCTCGAGCACCTGCTGCGCATCGGCGCCGAGCTCCGGGTACTGCAGCTTGGGCACCAGGTCGCTCAGCGGCCGGCCCAGGTCGCCCGGGATCAGGCTGAACAGCCGCACCGCCATGGGCGTGTAGCGCGTGATGCACAGGTCGCGGTCCAGGAAGATGGTGGCGATGGCCGTGGCGTCCATCAGGTTCTGCATGTCGCTGTTGGCATGCGCGAGCTCGTCGACCTTGGTCTTGAGCTCGTGGTTGACGGTGACCAGTTCCTCGTTGATCGACTGCAGTTCCTCCCGGCTGGTCTCCAGTTCCTCGGTGGCCGAGCGCAGCTCCTCGTTGATGGCCTGCAGCTCCTCGTTGCTGGCCTTCAGCTCCTGGGTCGAGGTCTCGTACTGCTCGACGGTGTCGCGCAGGTGCGCTCGCATGCGATCCAGCTCCTGGTCGAGCTGCGCCACGAGCGGCGAGTGCGCCTGCGCTTCCGGCACCGCCGAGGCCGCGGCGCCGGGGACCTCGATGTCGAAGAGCACCAGCGTCATCTCATGGCGCCCATCCTTGACCGGCACCACCCGCATGGTGAGCGCACGAGTCTCGCCGCCCAGCGGCACCTGCAGCCTCGGCGTCTCGACGGATTCGCCGCCGTGGGTGGCCCGGTGCAGCGCGGTGCGCAGCTCGATGCGCAGCGCCGAGGGGACCAGCCGCAGCAGGTTGCGGGTCGGCTCGCCCGCCGCATGCTGCAGCAGCTGCGCCGCGCTGGCGGACAGGTGCACGATGTCGTGCTCGGCGTCGACCAGCACCGAGGGCGGCCCGAGGTGCTCCAGCAGCTTCAGGTGCAGCTCGCCCCACGAGCTGCCCCGGGTGGCCGGGGCATTGCCGCGGCGTTCGGCGATCAGGTTCTGCTGCTGATCGAACACCCGCCCTGCGATGACCGGCGCCTCCGCCACCGCATGCCGAACGTCCACCGCCAGGGCGAGGCTGCTGGGCCCGCTCTGGACCGGCACGCCGGTGCGCGGCACCGGCCGCTGCGCGTAGATGCGGTGCTTCTTGTCGAGCACGGTGAAGTACCGGCTCCCCTCCTCCACCGATTCGGAGGTGCCGAGGAACAGCCGCCCGCGCGGCAGCAGCGCGAAGTGCAGCACGTCGAACACGCGCGACTGGGCCTGCGGGTCGAGGTAGATCAGCAGGTTGCGGCAGCTGACCAGGTCGAGGCGCGAGAAGGGCGAGTCCTTGAGCAGGTCGTGCGTCGCGAAGAGCACCGTCTCGCGCAACTCCCGCCGCACGCGGTAGCTCCCGTGCTCCTTCACGAAGAAGCGGCGCAGGCGCTCCGGGGAGACATCGGCCTCGATGGCGGCGGGGTAGATGCCGTCGCGCGCAGCCTGCACCGCGTTCTCGTCCAGGTCGCTGCCGAATACCTGGATGGTGGGCGACACGTCGAGCGTGCGCGCGTGCTCGGCCAGGAGCATGGCAATCGAGTAGGCCTCCTCCCCGGTGGCGCAGGCCGTCACCCAGACGCGCACCGTGTCGTTCGGCCCCTTGCCGGCGAACAGCTCGGCAAGGTGCGGCACCAGCGCGTCGAAGCACTCCGCGTCGCGGAAGAAGTTGGTGACGCTGATGAGCAGGTCCTGCAGCAGCGCACCGGCTTCGCCGGAACGCGTGCGCAGGCAGTTCAGGTAGGCCGGCAGGTCGCCGACGCCGTTGACCTGCATGCGCCGGCCGATCCGGCGCACGATGGTGGCGCGCTTGTAGTAGGAGAAATCGCGGCCGGTGCGCGCGCGCAGGAAGCTGAGGATCTCGCGCAGGATGGCCTCGTCGGCATCGGCCGGCGCCTCGCTGGCCGGCTGCGCGCCCTCTTCCGGCGGCAGCCGCAGCGTCTTCTCGATCTTGTAGTAGTCCAGCAGGCGGGCCGCCATCTGCGACACCGGCAGCACCCAGTCGACCATGCCGGTCGCGATGGCCGCATTCGGCATGCTGCCGTGCTCCGCCTCGTCGGGGTCCTGCGCGATCGTGAGCCCGCCGCGCTCCTTGATGCGCTTGATGCCGATGGCACCGTCCCCATCGCCGCCGGACAGCACGATGGCCGCCGAATGGGGCCCGTGGGTGTCGGCCAGGGCGCGGAAGAAGTAGTCGACGGCCATCCGGCGGCCGGGCTGCGTCTGCAGGTCGGTGAGCCGCAAATAGCCGTTGGCAGACTTGATGGCCTTGCCCGGCGGGATGACGTAGACCGTGTTGGGCAAGACCTTGCTGGTCGTCTGCACCTGCATCACCCGCATCGGGGTGGCGCGCTGGAGGATCTCGGCCAGGATGCTTTCCCGCTCGGCCGCCAGGTGCAGGACGACCACGAAGGCCAGGCCGCTTTCGGGCGGCACGCTCTGCAGGAAGACCTGCAGCGCCGGAATCGCGCCGGCCGATCCTCCGAGCCCGACCAGCGGGGTCAGCCCGTAGCCCCGCGTGGGGACGACGTTGTCGATCAGCTCGGGATGTTCTTCCTCGATGTGGTCAGGGTGGAGGTCGTTCATGGCTCGCAGTCCTTGGGGCCCGGGCCATGCACGGCGCCTCAGGTCGATGATCGATTATGCGAGGCGGGAGCCGGGCTACCGGTGCGGATGCACTCGAGTACCTCCTCGCCCAGCGGGGTGAATGTTGTTCCGGCAGTTCATCCGCCGAGCTTCCTCTCGCTCTGCTGCATGCGGTCGAGCACCTGCTCGGGCGCGACGTCGCGCTCGAGCTCGTCGAGCTCCGGGTCGTGCGCCTCGGGCACGCCCATGCGGCGGGCCATCTCGCCGACGAGCGTGACCAGGCGCGTGATCTCGTGCTCGGCGAGCAGGCTGATCTGCAGGTCCAGGTCGGCGCGCTGGTCCGCCTGCGCGGCCATGCGGTTCTGGCTCACCAGCACGAAGGTGGAGATGAAGATGGCCTCGACCGAGGCCACCATGGCGAGGACCACGAAGGTGGGATCGAAGCGGGGCACCGGCGGCACCCAGCCGAGGTTGATCGCGATCCACGTGCCATAGATGAGCAAGTGCAGGTAGACGAACTTCATGCTGCCCGCAAAGGCGGTGATCGCGTCGGCGATCCGGTCCTGCAGGCCGGTCTCCCGCCGCTCCTGCCGCCGCCGCCGGACCAGCGCCTCGATGTTGCGGTCGATGAGGCCGGCCATCTCGCCGGGTCCGCCCGAGCCGCCCGGCCCCGGCGGCTGCGCGGGCGCAGGATCAGCTGCGCTCACGAATCGCCCCGGCTGCCGCCTCGAACTGCGACGCATACAGTGCGCGGGCGCGCGCCGCCTCTTCGTCGGGCGCGCAGAGATAGATCTCGTGCCCCGGGCGCGCTTCGACCCGCAGGCCGCTGGATCGCAGCATGGCCTCGACGGCGGCATGGTTGGCTGCCCACCAGTTGGTCGGATCGCCCGCCAGCCGGTGCTCGATGAAGGCCATGCGCGGCCAGCCCGACTCCAGCAGCGGCGTGCGGTCCTCGATCGGGCAGTCGGCCGTGTTGGCGTACACCGAATCGCCCGGCATGGTGAGGGTCTGGAACATCAACAGGCGCCGCGTGCGGCGGACCAGCAGGTCCAGGGCCAGCAGCGGATAGCGCAGGTGGTAGAAGACGCCCATGAACCACACGAGGTCGAACGTCTCGTCGCAGCGGGCGATCTCGTAGACCTCCATGCGTCGGAATTCCACCTGCGCCTGCAGCCCGAACTCGTGCGCGGCCCACCGGGCCTGCTCCAGGTAGTGTTCGTCCACGTCGATGCCCAGCACCGAGGCGCCGCGGCGCGCCAGCTCGAAGCTGTAGAAGCCGGCATTGCAGCCGACGTCCAGCACGCGCCAGCCGCGCAGGTCGGCCGGCACGAAGGGCTCGATCTGCTGCCACTTGAAGCGGGGGAAATCGCCGCCGAGAAAATGATGCGGCAAGGTCTGTACCCCGCCCGGCAGGTGGAGGTTGTGGAACCAGGGCGCGAGCGCGTCGATGCGCTGCTGCAGCGCGTCGGCCTCCGGGGAGCGGGGCTTCGGGCTGGGCATGGCTGCGCGCTCGTTCATGCCGCCTCGCGCGCACGCAGTGCATGCACATAGCCTTCGAGCTGCGCCGCGCGGTGCGCGGCCGTGTGCTGCGCGAGGATGCGGCCGCGCGCCCGCTCGCCGACGGCGAGGCGCTCGTCCTCCGGCAGCTCGCGCAGCAGGCGCAGCACCTCGGCCGCCGAGTCGGCCAGGAAGATCTCGCGCCCGGGCTCGAGCAGGGTCTCGATGCCCTCCCACCGGTCGCTCACGATCGGCGTGCCGCAGGCCGCCGCCTCGAACAGCCGCACGCTGGGCGACCAGCCGGCTTCGATCATGTCGTCGCGCGTCACGTTGAGCGTGAAGCGCTGACGGTTGTAGAAGGCGCGGTGCTCGGCCGGCGGCAGGTGCTGGATGTGCTGCACGTTCGGCGCCCAGTCGATGCCGCCAGGGTATTTCGCGCCCGCGACGGCGAAGCGGCCCTCGTGCCACTGCCGGGCCGGCTGCAGCAGCATGCGCTCGACGCGCGGCTGCCGGTCGTCGCTGTAGGTGCCCATGTAGCCCAGGTCCCACTGCAGCGGCTGCGGCTCGGGGAAATAGAGCGCGGGATCGACGGCGCAGTAGAGCACGCGGGCCGCGGGGGAGCCGAACTCGCGCTCCAGCCTTGCCAGCGTGGGGCCGCCGGTGAACGAGAGGTACAGGTCGTAGCCGGCGATCTGCCGCGCCTCGAGGTAGGGCGCCTCGCCGGGCGGCGGCTCGCGCAGCCGCGCGAGCGTGACGGGCGTGTCGATGTCGTAGAAGGCCGTGAGGCCGCAGGCCTCGGCCTGGACCCAGTCGCCGACGGCGACGCCGTCGCGCACGAAGGAGCCGACGATCACGAGGTCCGCCGCGCCGATGTCCCCGGCATGGAGGCGCTGCAACGCGTCGAGGTCCTCGTAGAGCACCGTGCGGCCGAAGGGCGGCTGCGGCAGGTCGCGATGGCCGGCGTACCAGGGCACGTCGCATTCGAGGAAGAGGACGTCGTGCCCGCGCGCAGCCAGCTCGCGCACCAGGCCGCGATAGGTGGTCGCGTGGCCGTTGCCCCAGGACGAGGTGATCGACAGGCCGATGATCACGATGCGCAGCGGGCGGGGGTTCATGGGCGGCCTCCTCGCCGATCGCCGTACGCCGCGTGTTTCTTGGGGATGCATCGGCGGGTCACTCTGCAAGCTCCGCCACGCGCGCCGTTTCCCGGCCTTCGAGAAGTGCCTCCAGCTCGGCGGCACGGTGCGCGTAGGTGTGCTGCGCCAACAGTCGCTTGCAGGCGGCCTGCCCGATGCGGTGGGCGGTGGCGGCGTCCAGCCGCTCCAGGTGCGCGGCCACCTCCTCGCCGCTGGACGCGACCAGCACCTCGCGATCCGGCTCGAGGAAGAGCTCGATGCCCTCCCACGCATCGGTGATGAGGCAGGCACCCGCACCCGCGGCCTCGAACACCCGCGTGGCGGGCGAGAAGCCATAGCGCGCCATGCTGTCGCGGCTGATGTTGAGCACCGCCTTCGGCGTGCAGTTGAAGGCGTTGTGGTCGGCGGTGTAGACGTGGCCGATGTACTTCACGTTGCCCGGCATCGCCTTGTCCTCCCAGCCACTGCCGCCGAGCAGGAAGCGGGCCTCGTGCAGCTGGGCGGCGGCGTGCAGGAAGAACTCGTCGACCCGTGCCTCGCGGTCCGGCAGCCGGTTGCCCAGGAAGGACAGGTCCGCCACGAAGTGCGGCAGCGGCTCCACCGGATGGTGCGTGGCCGGATCGAGCGCGTTGTAGATGGGCACGCATCGGCGCGCACCGAAGCGCTCGTAGGCGTCCACCACGGGCCTTCCGCCGCCGTACGTGAGCACTAGGTCGTAGCCGGGCACCAGCGCGCGGAAGGGGTCGGACAAGTCCGCGTGCATGCGCTCCAGCGTGGCGGGTGCGTCCACGTCCCAGAAGACGACGCGCGTGCGGGGGCTCCTGAGGCCGAGCACCGCGGCCTCCAGCAGCGCATCGAACACGCCCACGCCGCTGGCCTTCACCACCAGGTCGGCGCCGCGTGCCTGCTCGACCATGCGCAGCGCATGGTGCTCGCCCTCGCCGGGGTAGACGATCACCTCGGCCCAGTCGGGGTCCTCGATGTCGCGGTGCTGCTGGCGTCCGTAGGCGTCGGGTTCGTAGAAACGCACGCGGTGCCCGCGCTCGTGCAACGCGCGAACGATGCCGCGGTAGTAGGTGGCGGCACCGTTCCAGTAGGCGGAGACCAGGCTGGAGCCGAAGAAGGCGATGTCCATGTTTCTTCCTTGGGTTCACGCGATGCTGGGCGCCGCATGGGCGGCCGGCTGGAGCTCGGCCAGGATGCCGAGCAGCTCGTCGACGCGGTGCGAGCAGGTGTGGCGCGCGAGCACGGTGCGCCGCCCGTTCGCCGACAGCTCGCGCCGCGCTTCGGGATCGGCCAGCAGCGCGCGCAGGTGCCGCTTCATGGCCCGGCCATCGGCCGCCACGAGGTAGTCGCGGCCCGGATGGAACAGCCCTTCGGCGTCGTCCCAGGGCGCGGAGACCAGGGGAATGCCGCAGGCCAGCGCCTCGAACATGCGGATGGTCGGGATGCCGGGCAAGGCCCTGGCGTAGGGTCGGCGCGGCACGTGCACGGTGACGGCGTAACGCGCAAAGACGCGCGGCGCCTCGTGGTTGGGAAGCCAGCCGCCATAGCCGATGCCGGCGCGCTGCAGCCGCTC
>NZ_LMTS01000073.1:68477-109712 GCF_001541225.1 Variovorax sp. WDL1
GCATGCGCCGGATAGCGCACGCCATGAATGCGAGCCCGCAGCTGCAGCTGCCGCACCGGCTCCAGCAGGAACTCGCCGAGCTCGGCCTCGCGCTCGTCGTCGCCCCAGTTGCCGATCCACACCAGGTCGCCCTCGCGGGCCAGGCCGTCGATAGGGTGGAAGCGGCGCACGTCTGCCGCCTCGTGCCAGGTCCATGCCTGGCGCGCCCAGCCGCGAGCGCGGTACAGGTCGCGGATCACGTTGCCGAAAGCGAGCACGCCGTCGTAGTCCGACAGGTCGTAGCGTGCCATGTCCGGCGCATCGGTCACGCTGCGGTGGTGCGTGTCGTGGAACAGCAGCCGGTAGTGCCGGTTGGCGCGGCGGTGCAGGCCGACGCGCCGGACCAGCGCATGCGAGTTCCACTCGTGCATGAGCACCAGGTCGGCGCCGTCCAGCGCCTCGTCCAGGTCGAGCGTGGCCTCGTCGTAGAAGCGGCTGCGCAGCTCCGGGTAGGCGCGGGCGAAGGCCGCGAGCGCGGGCTCGCCGTGCTCGGCCTGCAGGTTCATGCGGCTCCATGCGTCCCGCGGTTCGTAGACCGCGACCGAATGGCCGCGCGCGGCGAGCTCGCTGCAGACGCCGCGAAGGAAGTGGGCATTGCCGTGGTTCCAGTCGGACACGAGCGAGTGGCAGAAGATCACGACGCGCATGAGAACTCCTCCAGGTGCGGCGCCCGCGGCGACGGGGCGCCCGCGATCAGTTGGCGGTAGGCCCGGCGGTAGGCATGCGCCATGCGCGCGGGCGTGAAGCGCAGCGCGCGGGCGCGCGCGCTGCGGGCCAGCGTGCCGCGCAGCGACGGCTGCTCGATCAGGCGCACAAGCGCATCCCGGAGTGCGTCGTGATCGTCGGGCGCCACATAGAGCGCGGCCGGCCCCCACAGCTCGCGCAGGCTGCCGATGTCGCCGAGCACCAGCGCGCAACCCGACAGCGCCGCCTCGAGTGCGCTCTGGCCGAAGGGTTCGTAGCGCGCGGGCAAGGCATAGATCGCGGCCTGCGACATCTGCGCCGCCAGCGCTGAAGGCGAGAGCTCGCCGAGCAGCTGCACGCCGCGCGTCTCGCGCATGCCGCCGCCGGGGCTGCCGGGGCTGCGCATTGAACCGGCCACGCGCACCGGCCAGGGAAGCGCGGGGGCCACGGCCTCGAGCGCGGCCAGGTTCTTGGCCTCGTCCCAGAGGCGCCCCGCCGACAGCACCATCGGCTGCTTGGCCGCAGGCCGGTAGGCCAGGGGACTGCGCCCGTTGGGCAACACCAGGCCGGGCCGCGCAAGGCCGTGGTTCCCGGCCAGCGAGGCGAGCATGGCGTGCGTCGGCGCAGCGACCAGGCCGGCGCCGGCCAGGCCCGCGGCCACCGCCTGCCGGTAGCGGTCGAAGCTCGCCGGCGCGCTGCCGCCACGCACCGCGCGCCACCACGACAGCACGCACGAATGCGCCACCACGAGCGTCGGTGCCTGGAAGCGCAAGGCGCCGAAGGCGAACTGGTTGAGGTGCACCACGTCGGGACGCAGCGCATGGTCGAGCTGCTGCAGCCAGCGGCCGGCGGCAGCGACATCGTCCCAGGGGTCGTCCATCCATTCGAGCCGCCATGTGCTCTCGTGCAGCGAGAGCGCCGGAATGCCCGCCGCCTGCGCCCGCTGCGCCGCAGTGAGGCGCGCCCCCATGCTGGCCAGCGTGACGCGCACGCCGAGCGTGCCGAGCCCCGCCGCCAGCTCGAGCGCATGGGGCCAGACGCCGCCCACGCAGTCGGCCGTCATCAGGACGTGGCGCGGGCGTTCAGCGGCCATAGATCGCATCCAGCACCGCCGCCACCTCGGCCACCCGCGCCACCTCGGGATCGAAGCCCGCGCCGGCCGCGAGGCGGCGCGCCCAGTCCACGGCGGCGCGACCGCCCCAGTCGTCGGGGGGTTCGGCCAGCAGCGTGGCCCGCGTGCCGTCCAGGCGCTCGGCCACGAAGTCGTAGAACGAGCCGCGCAGGTTGCGCAGGCGCGCGCCGCCGCGCGTGCCATGGAAGCTCGCCTCGATGACGGCATCGCAGCCGGCGTGCAGGTTCCACGAGCAGGCGAGCCGCGCGAGCGCGCCGCCGCCCAGTTCGAGTTGCGCCACGGCGTGGTCTTCCACCACCGACGGCCGGGGGCCGATGCGGCGGCCCTGCGACCAGAGCGTGCTCTGCACCTCGAGCACGCGCGGGAAGCCGAGCGTCCAGAGCGCCAGGTCCACGAGATGAATGCCCAGGTCGATGACGCAGCCGCCGCCCGAGCGCAGCGGATCGCGGAACCACGGCTTGTCGGGACCATAGGCGTTGTGGAAGACCAGGTCGATCGCGTACACCTCGCCGATGCCGCCGCCGGCCACCAGTTCGCGCACGCAGCGCATCGCGGCGGTGTGCCTGTACGACAGGTCGACTCCCAGCAGCAGTCCGGCCTTGCGCGCCGCATCGATCACGCGGGCGCTCTCGCCGGCGGTGCGGCCCAGGGGCTTCTGGCAGAAGACCGCCAGGCCGCGGGCCAGCGCGGCTTCGGCCTGCTGCGCATGCAGGGCGCTCGGCGTCGCGATCACGATGCCATCGAGCGCCTCGTCGAGCAGCGCATCGAAAGACGATGCGGGCGCCGCCTGCGGATGCGCCGCCATCGCGGCGCCGAGCGCCTCCGGCCCGGCATCGCACAGCGCGGCGACCTCGGCCGCGCCGGCAGCGGCGATGGCCTCCATGCGGTGCCGGCCGATCCAGCCGACGCCGAGGAAGCCCAGGCGCGGCGTGCGCTTGCCAGCGGACGGGACGACGGCAGGGCTCGCCGGTGCGCTCTCGACCATCAGTTCGCTCACTTCGCCCACTTCGTTTCCTCCTGCGTCGATGTCAGGTGCTGGTGACCACGGCCTTGAGAAATCCGTCGGGCCGATTGCGCGTGAGCTCCAGCGCTTCGCCGAGCCGGTCGAGCGGGAGGCGATGCGTGATCAGCGGGGCGGGGTCGAGCACGCCCGCGGCCATCAGGTCGATGGCGGCGCGAATCCCTTCGACGTAGCGGGCCGGGTCGCGCTCGTGCGCGTTGACCACGTCGATGCCGCGCCAGTTCCACAGCTGCAGGTTGACCTGCCGCACGCCGTCCTGGTGATAGCCCGCGATCACGAGCCGCCCGCGCTCGCCCGTGAGCTCGCCGGCGAGGTCCAGCGGCCACTGCAGCCCGACGGCTTCGATGACGCGTTCGCACCAGCGGCCTTCGGTGAGCCGCTTCGCCTCCTGGAGGATGCGGGCGTGCTCGTCCATGAGGATGGTCTCGGCGGCGCCGGCTCCGCGCGCCACCTCCAGCGCAAAGGGCCGGCGCGAGATGGCGATCACACGCGCACCGGCGTTCGCGGCCAGTCGCGTGAGCAGGGCTCCGAGGAAGCCGATGCCGACGATGGCCACCGTCTGGCCTGCCTCGATGCCGCTGCGGCGGATGATGTTCACCGCGCAACCGAGCGGCTCGCCCGGCATGACGGCATGGTCGAGCTCGGGCGGAATCGGCACCACGGCCTGGGCATCCGCAACGTCGTACTCGGCATGCGCGCGGTAGCTCAGCGCGGCGACCCGCATGCCCTTGCGCAAGCCCTGCACGCCCTCGCCGACCGCCGCGATGCGGCCCCAGCCTTCGTGTCCGGGCGCCCCTGCCGCCTGCGGATAGTCGAACCACGAGCGGCCCTCCCACAAGGGCAGGCTCGATGCGCACACGCCCGAGCCTTCGAGGCGCAGCAGCACCTGGCCGGGTCCGGGTGCGGGCCGCTCGACGCGCGCCAGCATGGCTTCGCGCGGCGCGCTTATGACGCCGGCAAGCATCGGGGTTCCCAGCCGGTACGGTCTTCGGCCGCAAGGCTTGCGGGCACGGCTTCGCGCGTCTCGCGCAGCCAGCCGTAGAGCCGCTCGATGCCTTCGGCAGCGCCGATCCGCGGCGCCCAGCCCGTGGCCTCCCGGAAGCGCCGGATGTCCGAGACGTAGTAGCGCTGGTCGCCGGTGCGCCAGCCGCCCGCCTCGGTCCGCGGCCGGGTGCCGTCGAGCCGCTCGATGTGCTGGAGCAGGTCCAGCAGGCTGATGACGTTGCCCGGGCCGCCGCCGATGTTGAAGGCCTGGCCCGAGAGCCGCCCGACGTGCCTGTCGGCCAGGAGAAAGGCCTCGACGAGGTCGTCGACGAAGAGGATGTCGCGCACCTGCCTGCCGTCGCCGTAGATCGTGATCGGCAAGCGGTCCAGCGCGCGCAGCAGGAAGTGCGCGACCCAGCCCTGGTCTTCGGTGCCGAACTGGTGCCGCCCGTAGATGCAGCTCATCCGGAAGACCACCGTCTCCAGGCCGAAGCTGCGCGCGTAATCGTGCACGTACTGGTCGGCGGTGCCCTTCGAGCAGCCATAGGGGCTGTGGAAGTCGAGCGGCCGCGTCTCCGGGATGCCATGCGCGGCGAGCTCCTGCGACACCGGTGCGTAGCGCTGCCCGCGCAGTTCCAGCGCGATATCCTCCAGGCCGCCGTAGACCTTGTTGGTCGAGGTCATGATCACCGAGGGCGGCACGCGCTGCGCGCGCGCGGCCTCCAGCACGTTGAGCGTGCCCTGCGCATTGACCGAGAAGTCCTCGCGCGGATCGACCAGGCTGGTGGTCACCGCGACCTGCGCCGCGAAGTGGAACACGCGGCGCGCACGCGCGACGGCACGCTCCACCGCCTGCGCGTCGCGCACGTCGGCGACGGCGATCTCCAGCCCTTCGCGATGGGTGTCGCGCAGCCAGGCCAGGTTGCGCTCGACGCCGGCTCGCGAGAGGTTGTCGAGCACGAGCACCGGCTGCTTCTCGGACAGCAGGCGGTGTGCGAGGTTCGCGCCGACGAAGCCCGCGCCGCCGGTGATGAGCGTGAGCCCTTCGCGGGTCGCACCGCCATGGAGGACCCTGACCTTGCTTCCATTGACCCGCGTCATATCGCGAGCCCCCGCGCATCGAGTTCGGCGCTCGCCTGCGCCACGCGGTCGACGGCGGCCTGCCCTTCGAGCCAGGCCGCCAGCTCGGCCAGGCCGTCGTCGAGCTTCACCTGCGGCGTGTAGCCGAGCATCTCGCGCGCCTTCGAGATGTCCGCGAAGCAGTGGCGGATGTCCCCCACGCGGTACTTGCCCGTGATCTCCGGCTGCAGATGCTCCTTGCCGGTGACCGCGGCCAGGCGCTGCGCGATCTCGCGCACGGTGCAGGCTTCGCCGCTGCCGATGTTGAAGACCTCGCCCGCCGCTGCCGGCGTCTCCAGCGCAAGACGGCAGGCACGGGCGATGTCGTAGACGCTGACGAAATCACGCTGCTGCCATCCGTCCTCGAAGATCCGGGGCGCGCTGTCGTTCAGCAGGCGCGAGGCGAAGATCGCCAGCACGCCGGTGTAGGGATTCGACAGTGCCTGCCGCGGGCCGTAGGCATTGAAGAAGCGCAGCGCGACCGCCTTCATCCCGTAGGCGCGGGCAATCATCAGGCACATGCGCTCCTGGTCGAACTTGGAGAGCGCGTACACCGAGGCCAGCGCGGGCACCTTGGTCTCGGGCGTCGGCGCGGGCAGGAGCGGGGCGCCTCCCTCGTCGCGCCATTCCCACTCGGCGCGGCGCAGCTGGTCGAGCGAACGCTCGCCCACGACGCGCGTCTCGCCGCGAACCGTGCGATACAGGCCTTCTCCGTAGAGGCTCATGCTGGAGGCGACGATCAGCTGCGCGACCGGCTTCTCGATCAAGGCCTCGAGCAGCACTGCGGTACCGAGGTTGTTGGTGCGCGTGTAGTGCATCACCTCGTACATGCTCTGCCCGACGCCGACCGCGGAGGCGAAGTGGAAGACGGCATCGACGCCGCGCAGCGCGCTGCGCACCGCCGCCGGGTCGCACACGTCGCCATGCATCAGCTCCACATCGGGGTCGAGGTAGTCGGGCCTTCGGGCATCGCTGCCGTGGACCTGCGAGGCGAGGTTGTCGAGGACGCGCACGCGAAGATTGCGCGCAAGAAGTTCGTCCGCGAGATGAGAGCCGATGAAGCCGGCCCCTCCGGTTATGAGTGCGAGCTGCGACATGGAAGTCCCTGTTGTTGTCGAGTTGACGGACCGGTCGGGCATGAGAGCAGTCGACCGCTGCTGGGGACCGAGCGTGTTGTGCAGACATCGCGGCATCTGTGCGATGCAACTGACGCAGGTGTAGGAACAAAGCTCCGTTACGCCACTGCTGAGCTGGGGTATGCGGCATGCGCGCAGATGATGGAGGCTTGCATCAACACAGAGCAGAGAGGTCATCGATCCATGAACAAGATTCGCGTCGCGATCATCGGCGTCGGCAACTGCGCTTCGTCGCTGGTGCAGGGCGTCCACTTCTACAGCGATGCCTCGGGCACTGCGTTCGTGCCCGGCTTGATGCACGTCGATCTCGCGGGCTACCGTCCGTGCGACATCGAGTTCAGCGCGGCCTTCGACGTGCATGCGGGCAAGGTGGGGCTCGACCTGGGCGAGGCGATCCTGCAGGCGCCCAACAACACGATCCGCTTTGCACAGGTGCCGCAGCTCGGCATCGAGGTGCAGCGCGGCCCCACGCTCGACGGCATCGGCAAGTACCTGCGCGACGTCGTGCCGCAGGCACGTGCCAAGCCGGTGAACGTCGCGCAGGTCCTCAAGGACAGCGGCACGGACGTGGTGGTCTCGTACCTGCCGGTGGGATCGACCAAGGCCACCGAGTGGTATGCCGAGCAGGTGCTCGAGGCAGGCTGCGCCTTCGTGAACTGCGTGCCGGTCTTCATCGCATCGTCTCGCCATTGGCAGCAGCGCTTTGCCGAACGCGGCCTGCCGGTGATCGGCGACGACATCAAGTCGCAGGTGGGCGCGACCATCGTGCACCGCATCCTCACCGACCTGTTCCGAAAGCGCGGCGTGCAGCTCGACCGCACCTACCAGCTCAACTTCGGAGGCAACACCGACTTCCTCAACATGCTGGAGCGCGAGCGCCTGGTCTCGAAGAAGATCTCGAAGACGCAGGCGGTGACCAGCCAGCTCGGCCATCCGATGAAGACCGAGGACGTGCACGTGGGGCCGAGCGATCATGTGCCCTGGCTCACGGACCGCAAGTGGTGCTACATCCGCATGGAGGGCACCACCTTCGGCGACGTGCCGCTCAACTGCGAGATCAAGCTCGAGGTCTGGGACTCGCCGAACTCTGCAGGCGTGGTGATCGACGCGGTGCGCTGCGCCAAGCTGGCACTCGACCGCGGTATCGGCGGGCCGGTGCTGGCGCCGGCCAGCTACTTCATGAAGTCGCCGCCGCAGCAGTTCACCGACGACGAGGCACGCGAGCTCGTGGAAGCCTTCATCCGCGGCGATGCCGAGGCGCTCGCGCCCGCGCGACCGGCAGGGGCCGACGCCGAAGCGGCGGTGGCGCCCGAAAGCAAGAGCAGGCAGACATGATCGAAGCCGTCAAGTTCTGGAACGAGCCCAACAACAAGTCGCACTGGGACCTCGAACTCGATCCGGAGTGGAGCGCCTATTGCGCGATGGTCAAGGAGGCCTCGGCGGCGGTGCGCGCGGAGAACGCCGAGCTGGTGCAGGTGCTTGGCGGCATCTCGCCGATCGATCCCTTCTTCATGCAGCGGCTGCGCGACCAGGGCGCGCTCGACGGACTCGATGCGGTGGCGGTGCATGGCTTCCCGCTCGACTGGAACCACTGGCAGATCGGCGAGTGGCCCGCGCGCATCGCCGAGATCGAGGCGGTGACGCCCTTGCCGGTGTGGGTCACGGAGGTGGGCATCTCCACCTTCGGCGCCGAGGAGGTGCAGGAGTTCGGCCTGCGGCGCACGGCCGAGCTGCTGCTCGGTCGCGTGCCGCGGATCCACTGGTACTCGCTCTACGACCTGCCGAAGGCGTGGCCGGCCACGACGCGGCACCGCGAGGCCGAAGGGTCGAGCTACTACCGGCACTTCCACATGGGCTTGCTGCGCGAGGACGGCTCGCCCAAGCTGGCCTGCCGCCAGTTCGAGGCCTACACGCCCGAGATGGGCATCTGCCAGTGGTTCCATTTCGAGGACCATCGGCTCGACGACGCGGTGCGATGGCTGCGGCGGCTCGGCGTGCGGCGCCTGCGCACCGGCCTGAGCTGGGCCGACAGCTGCCGCGCCGGCGCGGACCGCTGGTTCGACCGGCAGATGCGGGCGCTCGAGGACTTCGACGTGACGCTGACCTTCTGCTTCACGCCCGAGCACCGGGGCGTGGCAGCGCACCACACGAGCCCGCCGCTGGTGGCCGGCGAGTACGCGGAGTTCTGCGCGCGGATGGTGCGGCGCTATGCGCCGGGCCTGCGCAGCGTGGCGCAGCCCTTGGCGCAGCCGTTTCTCAAGCCTGCGCCGCGCGACGCGCCTTCGCCCTCGGCTTGAGATGCTTGGCGACAGTCGCCGCAGCGGGCGCAAGGTGCTGCGGCGCGCTCGCGGCAGTCGCCTGCATCGCAGCGGTTTCGCCGAGCAGGCGATCGAAGTAGGCGATGGTCTTCGTCAGCCCTTCCTCGAGCTGGATGCGAGGCTGCCAGCCGAGCGCATCGCGCGCGAGCTCGATGCGCGGCTGACGCTGCAGCGGGTCGTCCGAGGGCAGCGGGGCGAAGCTGAGCTTCGAGCGCGAGCCGGTCAGGCGGATCACGAGCTCGGCCAGCTCGCGGATGGTGAACTCGCCTGGGTTGCCGATGTTCATGGGGCCGATGCCCGCGGTCTCCGATTCCATGAAGCGGTGCAGCCCGTCGATCAGGTCGTCGACGAAGCAGAAGCTGCGCGTCTGGCTGCCCTCGCCATAGACGGTGATGGGCTCCCCGCGCAGCGCCTGAACGATGAAGTTCGACACCACGCGGCCGTCGTTGGGATGCATGCGCGGGCCGTAGGTGTTGAAGATGCGCGCCACGCGGATGTCCACCGCGTGCTGGCGGTGGTAGTCGAAGAACAGCGTCTCGGCGCAGCGCTTGCCTTCGTCGTAGCAGCTGCGGATGCCGATGGGGTTGACGCGGCCCCAGTAGCCCTCGGGCTGCGGATGGATGTCCGGATCGCCATAGACCTCGCTGGTGGAGGCCTGCAGGATGCGCGCATGCAGGCGCTTGGCCAGGCCGAGCATGTTGATCGCGCCATGCACGCTGGTCTTGGTGGTCTGCACCGGATCATGCTGGTAGTGCACGGGCGACGCGGGGCAGGCAAGGTTGTAGATCTGGTCGACCTCGACGTACAGCGGGAAGGTGACGTCGTGGCGCATGAGCTCGAAGCGCGGATGCTCCAGCAAGTGCTCGATGTTGCGCTTGGTTCCGGTGAAGAAGTTGTCGACGCACAAGACCTCGTGGCCCTCGGCGATCAGCTTCTCGCAAAGATGGCTGCCGAGGAAGCCGGCACCGCCGGTGACGAGGATGCGGCGTTGGGCGTTGTAGATGCGCATGGCGTGTGCTCGCTGAAGTTGAAGTCGAAGTGGAGGGTTGAGGTGCAGAAAAACCTAGCAGAGTTTTCGATGGCGAGATACCGGACGAAGCCCTTCGGCGCGGTTGACCCTATTGATGAGCTGCCGCTCGCAGCGCGTTGCATTCGAAGGCGCTAGTCTGCTTTTCGTGAAGACCTGATGCTCATCTATGCAGACGCGGTGCGCCATGAAGACGCTGGCGCCGTACTCGCCCGCCTGCGGCGCAGCCTGCGGGAACTCGCGCTGCTGCCGTCAGGACTTGCGCGGCACGCACGCCTCGTCGGTGCGTTGATCGAAGCCGGCGAGTTCGCACAGGGGCTGGCAGATGCACGGCACGTCAGCGCGGATGCGGCGATGTCGCTCGTGCACGCGCTGGCCGAGTGCTGCGCGCTCTCGTGGGACAGCGATTTCGAACATGACGGCTGCGTGCCGGCCGCCGCGCTTGCCGCTTGCGCGGACCGCTTGCCGCAGGAGCCGATCGAACTGAAGCGGCCCGAGGGCTATGCCTACTACGCCCTCTATCCCGAGAGCTACCTGGATGCGGCGCGGCACCTGCACGCGCCGTCGTCGCAGGTGTTCGGCATCCGAAGCATCGGCACCAGCCTGGCAGCCATGGTCGCGGCAGGCCTCGGCACTGCATGTCCGAGGACCTTGCGGCCGAGCGGGCATCCGTTCGCACGGCAGTTGG
The DNA here is from genome assembly GCF_001541225.1 of Variovorax sp. WDL1. GTDB lineage: Bacteria > Pseudomonadota > Gammaproteobacteria > Burkholderiales > Burkholderiaceae_C > Variovorax. The sequence continues at coordinate 78,626 of NZ_LMTS01000073.1, forward strand.
CATCGGACGCGAGGGCGATCGACATGCATGCGGCGGCATTCGCGGTGGTGGACGAAGGGCCCGGGCTCTCGGGCTCTTCGATGGCGGCGGTGGGGCGATGGCTCCTCGACGCGGGCGCCGCGTCCGGGCGCCTCCATTTCTTCGTCGGTCATGCGAACGGGCCCGGCGCGATGGCGAGCCCGGATGTGCTCGCGGTGTGGCGCCGCGCACAGGTGCATGCGGCGAGCTTCGAACATTCGATCCTGCGTTCGAAGCGATCGTCGCATCGCCTGGAGAACTGGATCGCCCCGCTGGTCGGGCCGCTGCGGGCGCCGCTGCAGGACATCTCGGGTGGACGTTGGCGCGGACTGCAGAGCCGGCCCGCCGGCGAAGCGCCGCCGGTGCATCCCGCCTGGGAGCGCCGCAAGTTCCTCGCAGAGACCGCGAACGGCCGCTGGCTGGTGAAGTTCATCGGCCTCGGCCGGGAAGGGGAACGCAAGTACCCGCGCGCGAAGGCCTTGGCCGCGGCCGGCTTCGTGAACCCGCCCGTGGGGCTGTGCCACGGCTTCATGGTCGAGCGCTGGCGTGACGACCTTCTGCCGCTGCCGGCTCGCCCGGCCGGAGAGCTGCGCTCCCGGCTGGTCGATCGCATCGGCGACTACCTGGGCTTCCGCGCGCGTTCGTTCCCGGCTGCCGAGAGCGCCGGCGCCTCTGTACGCGGTCTTTGGGAGATGGGTCGCTTCAATACGCAGGCCGCGCTGGGCGCTGAGCTTGCCGCGGCATGGGACTCGTGGGAGCCGGAACTGGAGCGCCTGTCGCGTGCGCTCTGTCGCATCGAGACCGACAACCGGCTGCATTCGTGGGAATGGCTCGCGGCGGGCACGCTCATCCTCAAGACGGACGCAGTGGACCACCATGCGGCGCATGACCTGGTGGGCTGCCAGGACCTGGCCTGGGACATCGCCGGGGCCGCGGTGGAGTTCGAGCTTTCCAGCGAGGAGGTGGCGCGGCTGGTCGCGCGCTGCGGCCGCGCGCCGGACCCGGCGCTGCTGCGCTTCAGCCGGCTGTGCTATCTCGCCTTCGAGCTCGGCCGCTGCCATGAAGCCATGGCGGCAACCGCTGCCGCAGACCCACCGATGCAAGCCGCCGCCGCACGCTACGAGGAGGCCTTGCGCGCGGCGCTCGCCTCCACGTCGGTTGCGACGCCAGCGCGCAGGAAAATGTCCGACTCCGTCACGGCTTCTGCGCTCGCGCTGCGAAGCACGCCGGCGGAAGATGTTGCACCCATGGCTCCACCGACTTCAGGAGGTGACATGGAACAGCAGCACAAGCAAGCCCAGCAACAGCAACAGCAACAGCAGGCCGTGCCACCGCCGGACGAGAACGGTTCGTCGGTCGCCGGCGAGGAAGACCCGGGCGCCGCGGTCGAACCCGCGACGCCGCAGGCCGGCGACGAGGCACCTCCCGGCACGCCGGGAACCGGCGAAGCAATCTGCCGCCGCTGCGGTGGCAGCTGACGCGTTTCCGGCGGCGAGTCCTGCCCCGACTGCGGCGGCACCGGGCACGTGACGGTCGGCATCGGCGGCGCCTGAACGAGGCTGCGAGGGCGGGCATGGAGCTTGCCACTTCCTCCTGGATCGGACAGTCGGCATCGTGCCGCCGCCGAAATCCGGAGGATTGGCATGACGAGCGCGGACAGGAAATTGGCGCCGGTCGACCAGGGAGCGATCAACAAGGCCTTGCACGACTTCGACTACCAGGGGTGGAAGGTCAAGGTGGAGTTGGATGGCGGCAGTTCGGAGGGGATCGTCTCCGGGCATGCGGATCTCTTCGAGCAGTCGAGGTTCGTTTGCCGGGTCATGCTGTCGGCACGCCACCGTGACGGCAGCAGCGCGATGCAGGCGCTGGCCCGCAAGGCACGCGAGCTGATCGACCAGCGGCAGCTGCAGGGCAACGACTGATCGGGCAAGGCAACTCCGCCGGCTTTGCGTGTAAATCGTGCAGTACATCTTTCCAGCAAACGATGGCCAGAAGCAATTCGAAGACACGGTTGAAGGGGCTGCTCATGATCGGCTTCGGCGCCATGGGCCAGGCAGTGCTTCCCCTGCTGATGCGGCACTTCGAGCTCGACCCGTCCGAGGTGAAGATCGTCAAGACCCGGGAGGACGAGAGCGGCGTCGCTGCCGAGTACGGCGTGGAGGTGATCGTCTCGAAGCTCGAAGAGGGCAACCATGCCGCAGTGCTCGAGCCGCTGCTGGTCGAGGGCGGCTTTCTGCTCAACCTTTCGGTCGACGTGTCGAGCCTCGCACTGATCAGGCTGTGCCGGCAACATGGCGTCCTCTACCTCGACACCTGCAACGAGCCGTGGGGCGGGCGCTATGACGACCCCTCCCTGCCGCTGTCGCGGCGCTCCAACTACAGCCTGCGAGAGGAACTGCTGGCCTACCGGCTGGACAAGCGCAACGGCCCGACGGCGGTGGTGACGCAGGGCGCCAATCCGGGCCTCGTCTCGGCGCTGGTGAAGCAGGCCCTGCTCAACATGGCGGCGGACAACCGGATGCAGCTCGACGAGGTGCCGGCGAGCTACGAGGAATGGGCGGCGCTGGCGCAGAAGCTGGAGATCAAGGTCATCCACATCGCCGAGCGCGACACGCAGACGGCGAAACAGCGCAAGCAGCGTGCCGAATTCGTCAACACCTGGTCGGTCGAGGGCTTCGTCGACGAGGGCCTGCAGCCCGCGGAGCTCGGCTGGGGCACCCACGAGCGGCACTGGCCGGCGGATGCCGAACGGCACGGCTTCGGCAGCGACGCCGCCATCTACCTTCGGCGCCCGGGCCTGGCGACCCGGGTGCGCAGCTGGACGCCGCTGGAGGGCCCCTACCACGGCTTCCTGGTGACGCATGCCGAGTCGATCTCGATCGCGGACCACCTGAGCCTGCGCAAGGACGGGGAGGTGGTCTACCGCCCCACCGTGCACTACGCCTATCACCCTTGCGACGACGCCGTGCTGTCGCTGCACGAGCTGGCCGGAAAGAACTGGCAGCAGCAGCACCGGCACCGCATCGTGCGAGACGAGATCGTCGAAGGCATGGACGAGCTGGGCGTGCTGCTGATGGGCCACCCGCGCGGGGTGTACTGGTTCGGCTCGCGGCTCACCATCGACCAGGCGCGCGCCCTCGCTCCCTGCAACAACGCCACCACCCTGCAGGTGGTGGCGGGCATCCTGGGCGGCATGGCGTGGGCCCTGCGCTACCCGGATGCGGGCCTGGTCGAGCCCGACGATCTCGACCACCGCACGGTGCTGGAAGCGGCCCTGCCCTACCTCGGCGAGGTGGTCGGCGTCTGGGGCGACTGGACGCCGCTGAAGGACCGCAGCCCGCTCTTCGACGAAGACAAGGACCCCGGGGACCCGTGGCAGTTCCTCAATTTCCGGGTGAGCTGAATTGCTGTTGCGCAAGGAACTCGGCGTTGTCGAGAACTCCTACTACGAGGCGAGCGTGGAGCGCCCGCCACCCGCGCAGCCGCTGGCGCACGTCGCCTCGGCCGACGTGTGCGTGGTGGGCGGCGGCTACGCGGGCGTGTCGGCCGCGCTGGAGCTGGCCGCGCGCGGCTACGCGGTGACGCTGCTGGAAGCGCAGCGCATCGGATGGGGCGCTTCGGGCCGGAACGGCGGACAGGTGATCGTCGGCTTCGGCTCGGACGGCGAAGCGGCCATCGAGAAGCAGTTCTCGCGCGAGGATGCACGGCGCGCGTGGGAGGTTTCGGTCGATGGCCTGCGCCTGCTGCGCGAGCGCATCGCCGGCCACGGCATCGAGTGCGACTGGCGAGACGGCTATCTCAGCCTGGCGGTCAAGCCGGCGAAGTCGCGCGCATTGCGGGCCTGGATGGATCACGTCATGCAGGTCTACGGCTGGCCGCTGCAATGGATCGAAGGCAGCGACCTCGGTGGCTGGCTGGCCAGCGGCCGATTCGATTCCGGTGCCTTCGATGCCGGCTCCGGCCATCTGCATCCCTTGAAGTACTGCCTGGGCCTCGCCGCCGCCGCACGTGCCGCAGGCGTGCGGTTCCACGAGAACTCGGCGGTGCAGAGGGTCGAGCGCGGCAGCCGGCCGGTGGTGCGCACCGCGCAGGGCGAGGTGCATTGCGACTTCGTGCTGCTGGCCGGCAACGTGTACCTCGCGGAGTACGGCGACGACGTCGCGCCGGAGGTGTCGTCGCGCATCATGCCGGTGGGCACCTACATGATCGCGACGGAGCCGATGGGCCGCAGCCGCGCCGACGCGCTCATGCAGAGCCGGGCCGCCGCTTCGGACACCAACTTCGTGCTCGACTATTTCCGCCTGAGTGCCGACGACCGGCTGCTGTTCGGCTCCGGCGACAGCTACAGCGGAAAGACGCCCCGCCGCCTGATCGACAAGATGCGCGACGGCATGCTCGGCGTGTTCCCCCAGCTCGCCGACCTGCGGATCGAGCATGCTTGGGGCGGCTTCGTCGACATCACGATGAACAAGGCGCCCGACTTCGGCCGGCTGCACTCCAACATCTACTACCTGCAGGGCTTCTCGGGGCATGGCGTCGCGATGGCAGGCATGGCGGGCAAGCTGGCCGCCGAGGCGATTGCGGGACAGGTGGAACGCTTCGACCTGTTCGCGCGGCTGCGGCATCGCGCATTCCCTGGAGGAGCCCTGCTGCGAACGCCGGCGCTGGTGCTGGGGATGCTGTATTACCGGCTGCGCGACGCGATGTAGCGTTGGACTACAAGCAGAAAGGACCGATGCCGGGTCCCGGGGACGGGCGGATATCGAACATGGAAGGCAATGAACCCAGGGTGTCTGGGTCGCACCATCGGGAGTCGCCATGAACAAGTCCTTGAGTTCCTGCTTTCGCCGAAACGCCAATCTGCACTGGGGCCTTTGGGCCCTGGCGGCAGCGGTCGGCCCGGCCATGGCCCAGCCGACCGGCAACCCGAAGGGGACCGCGCCCCTGAGCGCGGAAGGCAACAGCGCGAAGCCGCCCGCCACGCGCAAGCGCGATGCGGGCCGGCCGGAAGAGCGGCGCGTGGAAGGCGCGGAGAGTTCCACTCCCAAGGCCGTCCGGGAAGGTCACCTGCGCACGCCCGGCGTCGGGACTGCCGGCGGGCTCACGGGTCGGCATCCGGGCGACGGCTCGACCAACCGCACCACGCAGACCGATCAGGCGCCGCCTGTGAAGAAGCCCTGAGGGGTATGCAGGGCCCTGCGCGGCGGCCTGCTGCTCACGGCTCGGTCTTGCGCAACCCTCGGATGTTGAGCACCGCGAGACAGACCTGAAGCGCGATCAATGCCCATGCGCGACTGGGGATTCCCCACGCGATCCAGAGGACGTTGCTGACCAGGAAGATCCAGAAGCCGGCGTTGCGTCGTGTGCGGGTGTTGGACGCCACCAGGTAGGCGGCCGCCACGGACGCGGCGAATGCAGGCCATTGGATCCAGTCGAGTTGCATCCGATCGGAGCGCTGATCAGCCCAGCGCGGTGTCCAGCACCATCATGACGACGAAGCCCAGGACGAGCCCGCCGGTGGCGGAGGCCTCGTGCCCCTGCCGGTGCGATTCGGGAATGACCTCGTGGCTGATCACGTACAGCATCGCGCCTGCCGCCATCGCCAATCCCCAGGGGAGCATGCCGGCGGAGACGCTGATGAGCACCGCCCCGAACACTGCCGCCACCGGCTCCACCAGGCCGGATACGATGCCCAGCCCCACCGAGGCGAGCCGCCCGTAGCCAACGCCGCGCAGCGCCAGCGCCACGACCATGCCTTCCGGCACGTCCTGGATGGAGATGCCGGTAGCAAGGGCGGCAGCGCCGACCGGATCGGTGCCGGCAAAGGCGACGCCGATGGCGAGGCCTTCGGGCAGGTTGTGCAGCACGATCGCCAGGACGAACAGCCAGACGCGCCGCAGGGTGCGCGCCTGCGGGCCTTCGAGCCCCTTCACGAAATGCTCGTGCGGCACGGCCCGGTCGATGGCCAGCAGCAGCAGTGCACCCAGCACGATGCCGCCGCCGACGATGCCTCCCGCGCCCCACGCACTGGCCCCCTGCGCCTTGGCCGCTGCCAGGCCCGGGATCACCAGGGAGAAGGAACTCGCCGCCAGCATCACGCCGGCGCCGAAACCGAGCATGGTGTCGTAGCTGCGCTGCGAGAACTTCTGCGACAGCAGCACCGGCAAAGTGCCGAGGGCCGTCGCCAGCGCGGCAATGGATCCGCCGAGCAGCGCCCCCTGGATGCGCGCGTCTCCGCGTGCCAATGCGTCGAACGCCTCGTGGGCGAGGATGACGAGGCCCGCCAGGACGATGGCCATGCCCAGCCAACGCCGCAGGGGCAGCCGGCCGCGCGGGCGCAGATGCAGCGATGCGCCGCCCGATGGCCACCACGGTTCCACGGTCAGGTCACCGATGGAGGGTCTTCATGCGCGGCAGGTGGCGCCGCACGCGCCCGGACCGGCTGGCCCACAACAGGCCGAGCGCCGCGAGCCCGGCGATCGACAGCGCCGCCGTGTTGCCCGAGACCGCGCGGCCCATGTCGAGCGCGATCTCGCCGCTTCGTGGCGCGACGAGCTGCACGCGGCGCTTGGTCATGCGTGCGCCCAGTTCGCCGAGGCGGTCGCCCAGCAGGCGCTCGGCCGCGGGCAGCACGATCGTCTCCTCGTCGGCCACGTGATGCAGCACCTCGCGCATCAGCGCCATCACGGTCTCGTCGTAATCGACGGCCTCCGGCTCCATCCGGCGCAGCATCCCGATGAGCCGCTTCATCTCCTGGTGCTCGGCCATGCTCTCGCGGATGAGCTCATCCTCCGCGACCTCGCGCACCGCCGGGTAGAAGATCTCTTCCTCGAGGCTGGCATGGACTTCCAGCGCGGTGCAGATGGTGGAGGCGAGGCCCTTCTTCACGCGGGGCGGCGCACTGGCCTTGTATTGGTGGAACGTGGACATCACGTGCGTGTGGTCCAGGCGAATCATGTTCGTCGCGGTGGGCAACAAACGGGAAACCAGGTTGTTCATGGCGTGCTCCGTTGCTTGCGCAAAAAAGGCGGTGGCCAGGCCACCGCCAACCACGTCGGGAAAAAATGGGTCAGGCGGCCGCGCCGGTGAGCTCGCCCATCAGCTCTTCCTTGCGCGCCTCCAGCTGCTCGCGCATCGCGACCAGGTCGAGCCCGCGGGCTGCGCGCGCCTTGACGAAGATCTCGTTGCGCTCTTCCTTCACATGGTGGTCGATGTACTCGCCGAGCACCGTGACCTTGGCGTCGAACTTGTCGTCGACCTCGGTCGCTTCCTGGATCTGCCCGATCAGGTCCTTGGCGCTCGCATGCTCGACCTCGGCTTCGTCGAGCAGGTCGGTTTCCTTGATGGCCTCTCGCAGCGCCGGATAGAAGATCTCTTCCTCGATCTGCGCGTGCACGGTCAGCTCCATGCAGATCTCGTTGGCGAGCTCGCGCTTCTTCTGGGACGCGCTGGCCGCCTTCGAACTGGTCAGCGTCTCGTACTCCTTGAACATCTTCTTGACGTTGCGGTGGTCGGTGTCGAGCAGGCTGCAGGCATCGGGCTCTGCGCGTTTGGTGGTGGTGGGCATCTTGGCTCCATGGTGGGGTGGTTGCGGGGAAGCAAAGCTTGTGGCGACGCAATCGGCACTTGCGTAGGAGCGCGCCGCGGAGAAATGTCGATAAAGCGGAAGCGGCAGGAGCGCGTCACTCGCCGACAGCTCATCCGTGGCGCGGGGGGCGCCGCTGCGCGAAACCTCTGTCGTCCTACTTGCCGGGCCGGGGCTGCTCATGTCTGATCGCCCGCACCCGAAAGACACAGGAGATCCGTCATGCCCATTCCGGAACGCCGGCTGCAGCGCACACTGCGCACCGTCTTCGGACTGCAGGCCTTGCGCCCCGGCCAGCGGCAGGTGATCGAGCGCGTGCTGGACGGCCGTTCCACGCTCGCGGTGATGCCCACGGGCGCGGGCAAGTCGCTGTGCTACCAGCTCCCGGCGCTGCTGCTGGAGGGGTGCACGGTGGTGGTCTCGCCGCTGATCGCGCTCATGAAGGACCAATGCGAGAAGCTGCTGTCGCTGGGCATTCCGGCGGTGCAGTTCAACAGCCACGTGGAAGCCGACGAGATCCGCTCGGGGGAGGAGGCCGTTCGCGACGGCTCGGCGCGCCTCGTGTTCGCCACGCCCGAGAGGCTTGCCGACGCCGGCTTCGCGGCACTGCTGCGGGAACGCGAGATCTCGCTGCTGGTGGTCGACGAGGCGCATTGCATCTCGCAGTGGGGGCACGATTTCCGGCCGGCATTCCTGGGCATCGGCACGGTCGCCAAGGAGATCGGCAATCCGCCCGTGCTGGCGCTCACGGCGACGGCGAACAGCGAGGTCGCGGCCGACATCATGGAGAAGCTGGGCATTCCCCGGTCCGGCTGGATCGACACGGGCACTTACCGGCCCAACCTGCACTTCGCGGTGGAACAGCATGCACGCGAGGAAGAAAGACTGCGGCGCACGCTCGCGCTGGTGGGCGGGGCGAAGGGCAGCGGCATCGTCTACACCGCGACCGTGAAGGCAGCGGAAGCGGTGTACGAGGCCCTGCGCTCGCAAGGCGAATCGGTGGGCCTGTATCACGGCCGGCGCAGTGCGGCCGAACGGCGCGAGGCACAGGACGCCTTCATGGCCGATCGCCTGCGCGTGATGGTGGCGACCAATGCGTTCGGCATGGGAATCGACAAGGCCGACATCCGGTTCGTCCTGCACTACCAGATGCCCTCCGGCCTGGACGCCTACTACCAGGAGTCGGGCCGCGCGGGGCGCGACGGCGCGCCTTCGGCCTGCACGCTGCTCTTCCTGCGGCGCGACCGGGCGCTGCAGCAGTTCTTCCTGATGGGGCGTTATCCCACGGAAGAGGAGCTCGACGCGCTCCTGCAGGCACTGGAACGGGAGCCGCCGCACACGAGCGGCCACACGCTGCCGGACCTGAAGGACAGCACCGGGCTGCCGCAGAACAAGCTGAAGGCGGCGGTCAGCCTGCTGCGCAACCGGCGCCTCGTGGGCGTGGATCGCGAAGGCCGCGTTCGACTGCTGCGCGCCGACCTCGCCGCCGCCCGAGTGCATGAACTGCTGGCTGCCTACCGCCGCAAGCGCGAGCAGGACCACGCGACGCTGGAGCGCATGGTGTTCTACGCCCAGACCGGGCAGTGCCGCTGGCAGGTGCTGCTCGCCTACCTGGAAGAAGAGGCGCCGCAGGAGCGCTGCGGCCACTGCGACAACTGCCGACGCATTGCGCAGCACGAAGCGGCCCAGGCCACGGCGGGCGCGGCGCGCGGCGAGGGGCCGAAGCTCCGGCACCCGGCACGGCCCCGGCTGCCGCCACCGGCCTTCGTCGCTCGCCAGACGGTCAGGGTCAAGCGCTACGGCGAGGGCAGCGTAGTGAGTGCGGATGCGCTGTCGATCACGATCGAGTTCGCCGACGGGAGCCGCCGCTGCTTCCAACCCGATTTCGTGCAGCCCATTGCCAGCCGGAAGTCACCAGGGCAGGCCTCTCGATCGCCAGCCAAAGCCGGGTGAGACCGGGCGTGGGCGCGCGCCCGCGCGCAGCGTGGCGAAAAGCGCCGACGGCCTGCCCGCCGTGTCCTGCAACAAGAACCCGCCTGCGCCGTCAAGACGTCCGCCACCCTTGGACACACTCGCCGAGATCGCACCCACTCAAGGAAAGGAGTTGCCATGCCCGGACATTCCAGCGCGATGCGCGCGCCGATCGCCACCGCGCTGCTCGCGGCCTGCGCGGTCCTGGCGTCGTGCGGCGGCAGCAACACGGCTTCCGAGGCGTCTTCGCCCGGCGCCGCCAAGGAAGCCAGCACCCGCGTCCTCGAGGGCGGTGCGGCGGCGCTGCAGGACAAGCCGCCCATCGAAGCCATCAATGCCTACCTGGACGGCTTCCATTTCTACAACGGCAGCCCTCACATGCAGATGGAGGCGCACCACTACTGCGCGATCCTCAACGAGGAGTTGATCCAGTGCGTGATCTACGACGGCAACGTCAAGGATGCGAAGCTCATGGGCGTCGAGTACATCGTGAGCGAACGCCTGTTCAAGACACTGCCGGAGCAGGAGAAGGCGCTGTGGCACAGCCACGTCCATGAAGTGAAATCCGGCCAGCTGATCGCGCCGGGCATCCCGGACGCTGCCGAGCATGCGCTGATGAAGAAGCTGGTCGGCACCTACGGAAAGACCTTTCACACCTGGCACACCGACCAGCACAAGCAGCTGCCCACCGGCATCCCGCAGGTGATGATGGGCTTTACCGCGGACGGCCAGGCGGATGCCGCGATGGTCGGCGAGCGTGACAAGCGCTTCGGCACTGCCAGTGCGGACAAGAAGAAGCAGCGGGAGGACATACCCGCGCCGCCCATCGCCGATGGCGCGGACGCATGGCAGAAGGGGCGAACGGTTCAGCTCGCCGACCCGACGGGCACGCAGCACGGCAACCAGGCAGGCGGCAAGTAGCCGCCCTGGAAAGAAACCCGCAGGAAGCGCCGGCGGCTGGCGGAAAGAAGGCCGCCGGTCGAAGCGGCTAGTTGGTGGCGAAGCAGTAGAGCAACCCGTCGCCCCCGGTCCCGCGCAATGCCTGCTGGGTGCAGCCGCCGCGCGTCTGGTGCGAGGAGTTCCATGACGTGGACCACGGGTCCGTCGTGGGGCCCACGCGATCGTGATGGCCCACGATCGCGACGCCTTCAGGGCCGTTGCGCGTCCAGTTCCCGCAGGTCATGTCGGTGTCGTTCGGCGAGAAGGCCGTGCCGTCAGTGCGCGAGCCCGTCAGGATGTCGTGGCGGGTCGGCGTATCGCCGCGCCCCTCCACGATCAGGCCCTTCTCGTTGAGCGCCGTCTGCTTGGTGATGTTGTTGGCCGCGTGCAGCTGCTCGACATCGCGCGCGATCAGCTCACCTTTGGCGTTGTACCAGGGGCCCTTGCCGATCCGGTCGCGCGCATTGACCGTGGGCACGCCGTCCCGGGCCTGCGTGCTCAGGTAGGCGCGCCATGTCTTGCCGCCCGCCCCCGCCGCCGCCGCGAGCGACTGGCAATGCCGGTCGGCCCCGGCGAGCCCACCCAGGTCGGCCCCCTTGCCGGCACCGACGCTGCTCACGAAGAAACTCATGCCCCCGCTCCCCGGCCCGCCCGACTTCATCGCCGTACATGCCACAACGGCCAGAGGCAGGCAGATCACCGCGGCCCGCAGCGGCCAGGAAAGACGTCTTGCCATGGTTCGGTTCCTTGTAGAAGGTTGTTGTTCGCGCTCACCGGTGGTGGCGCCCCGGTTTCAGGGTGGGCGGATTATGGGAGCCGCGAGCCGGGATGACCACTAGGGTCAGCGCGGAGACGCGGCACCTGAGCCGCAAGGTTGTTCCGAGGGCGAAGGTACGCCAATGAACGGCGGCGGTTTCAGCCGCGCGTGACCTCGACGCTGTACAGCCCCCAGGGGCACAGCGCGAAGCGTTCCTTGAGCGGCTTGTCCTTGAACGCAGGCAGCGTGTCGGCCTCGTAGACCGCCCACAACGGCCCCAGCCCGCCGAGCGCGAGCGGGGCGCCATCCATCTCGGTGGCCACGATCATCCGGTAGCTGCGCGCGTCGGCCAAGTTCGTGCCCCTGCAGGACCGCTGCAGGGAGAGATGCGCCAGCATCCTTCGGGTATGTCTTTTCACATGCGGGCAGGCGCCGTACAGTGGGCCGCGCGGAGTAAAGTCCGGCTCCCCGAGCAACAACCCAAAGGGCTACCAGAGATGATGCAAGACCCCGTGCGTACCGGCATTCCAGGGCTGGACGAGGTGCTTCTGGGCGGCGTCCAGCGCAACAACAACATCCTGGTCGAAGGTGCGCCGGGCGCCGGGAAGACAACCCTTGGCCTGGCTTTCATCCATGCGGGCGCAGCCCTTTACGACGAACCCGGCGTGATCGTCTCCTTCGAGCTCGACGCCGAGAAGCTGTTGCGCGACGCCAGGGGGTTCAGCTGGGATCTGCAGCGTCTCATCGATGAGCGCAAGGTCAAGATCATCCAGACCTCGCCGGCCGTGCTGCTCAATGAATTCCGTTCGTCGGAAGGCGCATTCACCGCCGAGCTGGCGGCCATCGGCGCGCGCAGGCTGATGATCGATGGCCTGACGCCGCTGCGGCTGTACGCCGAGGCCAACGACAAGCCGTTTCGCGAGGATGTCCACCTGCTCATCGACGGACTCACCCGGCTCGGCGTCACGACGCTTGTCACCGCGGAGCGCGCGGACACGAAGGTGGAGGCCCATGCGCACGAGCGCTTCATCTTCGACACCATCATTTCGCTGACCCGCACCGAGGTGCGCCGGCGGGTCCATCGGACGCTGTCGGTGGTCAAGTCGCGCGGCCAGGATTTCATCAGCGGAAGCCACGCGATGCGCATCGAATCCGGCGGGGGCATCCTGGTGTATCGGCGTGCCCAGTCACGCCCCAAGGTCGACGAGGACCAGCCCACGTCGAGCAACCGCGTGTCCGCGGGCTGCGCCGCGCTGGACCTGATCATGGACGGAGGACTCTACGAGGGCTCGATCACCATGGTCACCGGCATCTCCGGCACCGGCAAGACGGTTCTGGGTGTCCAGTTCCTGACGTCGGCGATTCAGGCCGGGCGGCGGGCGCTGCTGGTGACGCTGGATGAGCATCCACGCCAGCTGATCCGCAACGCGGCGAGCCTGGGCTTCGACCTCGAAGGCCTGGTGCGCCAAGGCTCGCTTTTCATCCACTATGAATCGCCCCTGGAGCTGGAGCTCGACGTGCACTTCGACCGGGTGGCGAAGCTGGTGGAGAAGGAAGGCATCGACTGCGTCGTTTTCGACTCGGTGGCCGTGTACGAGATGGCAAGTGCCGACCAGGCCTCCGACTTTCTCTATGCACTGGCGGATTTCGTCAAGGGACGGCTTGCGACGGCGTTCTTCAACTACGAGAGCCCCGAACTACTGGGCGTCTCGCAGATCAGCGAGGAGCTCAAGGGATCGCACCTGGTCGACAACATCATCCTGCTGAGCTATGTGGAGATCTCCACGCGCCTGCGCCGCGCGATCGCGGTACCCAAGGTGCGCGGGAGCAAGAACATCCAGACGACCCGCGAGTACGTGATAGGCCCAGGCGGCATTTCCTTGCTCGATGAATCGGTGGTCGAGGGGGACGACACGACATCCGTGCCGCAGTTGCCGTTCTCCTCCTACTACGGGCTCCTCGCGCGCTCGCCCTCGCGCAAGAGCCCTGTGATCGAGGACGCCGTCGCGCACGGCAAGGCGCTGCCGGACTCGCCGGAACTCCCACCCGAGACGGCCCCGTGAACGACATGGCCGACTCCGACGGTCGTCCGACGGGGTTGGACTGGGAAGGCTGGCGTCATGCGCTGGCACGCTTCGCTGCAGCAACCGAACTCTGCGTCTGCGCCTACGACCACGACCTTGCAAGGCAGGCAGGGCCCCTGGCCTCCTCCAAGGTTGCACGGCTCCTGGTGAACTCAGGCGTGTGGAACGAGGACCGCCTCGGGGCCAGGATTGAAAGAGACCTCGCCGCGCAGGTCATCGAAACCGGCGCCGCCGCGCATGCCGGCGTATGCGACGAGCTGCGCTTGCGGGCAGTCCCGCTGTCGATGGGGGGCCAGGTGCGTGGAGCGATCGTCTACGGATGGGCGTTCGCCACGTTCGGAACGCCGCTGGGATGCGAACGCATCGGCCGCCAGCTCGGCGTCGACGGTACACGGCTTTGGGCGCAGGCGCGCCTGGAATCGCCGGTCACCGACGGGCGCATGACCGTCTACACCGAGCTGCTAGAGACGATGATCGAATCGACGCTTCGCCACGCGGAAGCCGTCGAACACCTCCAGGAGCTCAGTCGATTGCGAGAGGTGTTTCTTGCCAGCGTGTCGCACGAGCTTCGAACGCCGTTGTCCGTGCTCGGAACACGAATCGAGCTCCTGCTCCGTGGTGCGCTCGCCGATCCTGAAGCGATCAGGGCCTCCCTGGTCAACATGAAGCACCACGTGAAGACCGAGGCGCGGCTGGTCGAGGACCTGATCGAGGCGGCGCGAACCCGCACCGGCCAGTTGCGCATCGATATGCACCTGACGTCGCTTCGCGACATCCTCAAGGCAGCGGTATCTGCGGTGGTGCCGCATGCCGAGGCCAAGCAGATCGACATCGCAATTCCGGATCTGGATGAAGCCGGCCCGTTGCCGATCATCGCCGACGCGCATCGTCTGCAGCAGGTGTTCTGGAATCTTCTTTCCAACGCCGTCAAGTTCACCCCGGCGTCGGGGCACATTGAAGTGCAGCTGTATCGCGACGCCCAGGCGTATGCCGTCTCGGTGACCGACACGGGCAGCGGCATTGACGAGGCGCTGCTCCCGCATGTCTTCAAACCATTCACGAAGCAGCTCAAGGCGAATGCACAGGGGCTGGGACTCGGCCTGTCCATCGCCCGGCACATCGTCGAGCGCCACGGCGGAACGATCCGGGTGGAAAGCGCCGGACGGGACGGCGGAGCGGCGTTCCATGTCACGCTGCCCGTGGCTCCACCGAGCGGACCCGACTCGGCTGAGGGCGCCGCGTAGTGGTGCGACAGACGGGCCCTGGGGCAACGGCCCGAACGGCAAATCCTTACAACGGCCGTCATGCCTTGATGACGATAGGAATCGAGACTGCGCACCAAGCTGAAATTGAGCAGGGGGGCTTCCGCCGACTGCCCGATGGCGCATCCAGGAGCCGCATCATGACCAAGGAACATCATCCTTCCGCCGATACGAACCCGGACCCCTTGACGCAGGGGCCGAGCGCCGGTCATGTGGTGGACGTGCTCAATGGATTGCTCGAGATCACGCGCGACGCGGAGTTCGGCTTCCAGGCCTGTGCAGACGAGGCAGCGGCGGCGAGGCTCCAGGAGGTTTTCTATCACCGGGCCGAACAGTGCCACCAGGCAGCCGACGAGCTGGTCCGGTTGATCTGGCGCTTTGGCGGCACGCCCGCCGAGGGGGGCACGGCCGGCGCAACCGTGCATCTTGGCCGGGCCCACATCAAGGTCGCGGCGGGCGCGGACAGCGACCTGTCGATGCTCGAGGAATGCGAACGAAGGGAGGATGCGGCAGTGGCGCGTTACCGCGAGGCCCTGGCGCAGAACCTACCCCCCGACGTGCGCAGCTTCGTGGAACGCCAGGCGCAGTGCGCCCAGCGCAACCACGACCATATGCGTGACTTGCGCGGTGAAGCGAGCTCCCGGAGCTGACGCGGCTGGCCTTGCAGGCGCATTCGACATCAGCCTGCCCGCACGATCACCAGGGCCACAACTTCGCGGAAGCGGCCAGCGACACACCCGTCGCGACCAGCAGCAGGGCCGTGATCGTGCGCAGCGCACGCTCCGACACCCGCAGCGGATGCCGCAGGCACCACCGGGTGACGACGTAGACCACCGGCAAGGCCATTCCCGACAACAGCAGCGAGCGCATCGAGAAATGGCCGGCGACCGCCACGAGAACCAGGCGGAAGGCGTTGTTGGCGGAGAACATCAGCGTCAGGCAGCGACGCACGAACATCGGGTCGAAGGGCTGGCGGTACAGGTGGAACACGATCGGCGGTCCGGAGGTCGCGAACAGCCCGCCGAGCACGCCGGAAAGCAGGCCCGCGGCCGCGAAGCCCGCGGGCGGCGAGGGCCGCGCGAGCTGCCGGCTGTGCAGGAGCAGCGCCACGGCACTGAGCACCACGACGCATCCCAACAGCAGTCTCAGGAACTGCTGCGCATTCGCGCTCAGCCATGCGAGCAGCCCGAGGCCGATGACCACGCCGACAAGACTCGCCGGCAGCGCGTGGCGCAAGGGGCGCCAGGGGAGCGTGCCACCGTGGCCGCGAAAGAAGGCTGCCGCGTTCGCGAGCGCCAGCACCATGGTGGCGTTGACGGCCTCGGCCAGCGGCACGACGTGGAGCAGCTCGACCAGGCCCAGCAGCACGAGGCCGAGGGCGAAGCCGGTGAGGTTCTGGACGAAGGTGGCGGCTGCCACGCAGCCGAGGAAGAGGAGGGCCGTTTCGAGGGGGATCAAGGGACTCCGGGTGCGCGGGCATTGGACGTGGAAGGCCAATTCTCCAGCACCTCGGCCATGGAACAGCGGCGCGATGGTGGCGTCGCCGACGGCCGCGCGCCGTCGAACACCGGGGCCGCCGCCGGCACCTGGCCGGCATCCCAAGGCATGAAGACGCCGCGCGCCTGCATGTGCGGATGCGCCATGGCCTCGGCGAGAGAGAGCACGGGGGTCACGCAGGCATCGCTGGCCGCGAAGTGGGCGGCCCAATCCTCGCGCGTGCGGCTGCCGAAGGCTTCCTCGAAGCGGCGCCGTATCTCGGGCCAATGTGCCGCCTCCTGCCGATCCGGCAACTGCCCGGCCAGGCCGAGCCGCTGCACCAGCTCGTCGTAGAACTGCGGCTCGAGCGCGCCCACGGCGACGAATCGGCCGTCGCGGGTGCGATAGGTGTCGTACCAGGGGACGCCGCCGTCGAGCGGGTTGCTCGCCCGCCGATCGGTCCATTGCCCCATCAGCATCCGGCTGAAGATCATGGCCATGAGCACGGCGCTGCCGTCGATCATGGCGGCGTCGACCACCTGGCCACGGCCGCAGGCGCGCGCCTGCCAGGCGGCGGCGAGCACGCCGATGGCGAGGAAGGCGCCACCACCGCCGAAGTCGCCGACGAGGTTGAGCGGCGGCACCGGCTTGTCGGCGGTGCCGATCGCATGCAGCGCGCCCGAGAGCGCGATGTAGTTGATGTCGTGCCCCGCCCGCTGCGCCAAGGGGCCGGTCTGGCCCCATCCCGTCATGCGGCCATAGACCAGGCGCGGGTTGCGGGCCATGCATTCCGGCGGGCCCAGCCCCAGGCGCTCCATGACGCCCGGGCGCAGTCCTTCGAGCAGGATGTCGGCGCGCTCGGCGAGCTGCAGCGCGGCCTCGCGGCCTTCCGCGGACTTGAGGTCCAGCTCGACGAGCGTGCGGCCGCGGCGCACTGCGCCAAGCGTGTCGTGCTCGGCGGCGCTGCCTGGACGCTCGATGCGGACCACGCTGGCGCCGAGGTCCGCCAGCACCATGCCGCACCAGGGGACGGGGCCGATCGCGGCGAATTCGAGAATGCGAAGGCCGGAAAGAACGGTCGTCATGGCGGGTCTTCTCGCGCAGAGCCCGCGTCGCGCGCGGGCATGGCCGGGTCGGGTGCTTGTAAGAGCATGTCCAGGAAGATGCGGGCGCAGCCCGGGAGTGCGTCGATGTCGCGGTACAGGACCCGGCGCTCACGGAATGCCCAGGGGTCGGACAGCCGGACCAGGTTCAGCCGCATGCTGCGGGCGAGCCGGCGCGCCGCCGATTCGGGAACGATGCCGACGCCGACGCCGGCTTCGATCATGCGGCACATCGCCTCGAAGCTGCTCATCATCACGCGCACGTTCAAGGTCTGGTTGAGCTGGTTCACCGTCTGCGTCAGGAACAGGTCGAGCGTGCTGCCCTGCAGGCCGATGTGCGGGAACTCCAGGGTTTCCTCGAAGCGCATTTCGCTGCGGCCGCTCGAGGGGTGGACGAAGGGCGTCGCCAGCACGAGCCGGTCGGTGCTGAAGCATTGCGACTGCAGTGCCGACTCCGGCGCCGGCCCCGCGATGATGCCGATGTCGGCGGAGCCGTCGAGGATGCCGCGCACCACCTCGCGCGTGTTGCGCTCCTGCAGGTCGACGGTCACGCCCGGCCGCTCGCTCATGAAGCGGGCCAGCACTTCAGGCAGCACCTCGGTGATGGTGGTGGTGTTCGCGAACATGCGGATGTGGCCGGTGGCGCCATCCGAGTGGACCGAGAAATCGCTCTTCACGTGCTCGATCTGGCGAAGGATCACGCGCGCATGGCGCAGCAGCGTCTCGCCCGCCGAGGTGAGCGTCAGGCCGCGCGGGTCCCGGTAGAAGAGGCGGCTGCGCAGCTGGCTTTCCAGCGACTTGAGGCGCGAGCTCGCGGCCGCGGGCGAGAGCGCCGCGCGCTGCGCGCCCCGCGTGAGGTTGCCAAGCTCTGCGATGTGGACGAACAGGCGCAGGTCCGCAATGTCGAAATGCACGCGCACCGGCTCATCGACGAAGAGCGCGCTGCGCCTGGTGGCATCGCGCGCTGCGCCGTCATCGCCGGGCACGATCGGATCCGTCACGAGCACCTCCGTCATCAGGGGCGAGCGCAGCAGCATACGCGGCACGTCAGGCTGGGCGGAATCCATCGAAGCCGGTGATCTCGCGGCCCTGGATGAGGGACAGGATGCCGGGCGTGCCGTCGGGAATTGCCAGCGTGCGCACATCCCGCGCCATCTGCTCCAGCCCCAGCTCCCGGCTCAGGCCCATGCCGCCATGGATGCGCATCGCAAGCTGGATGGCGCGATCGCACGCATCGACGGCGTAGCGCTTGGCCATGGCCGAGAGTCCATTCGCCCGCTCGCCCCGGTCCAGCGCAGCGAGGGCGTTGTAGCAGGCCAGGCGGCTTGTGACGACGGCGGTCTCGATCTCGGCCAAGTCGTGCTGGATGAGCTGGAAGGCGCCGATAGCCTTGCCGAACTGCTTGCGCACGCCCGCGTACTCGCGTGCCAGCTCGAAAGCGCGCTGGGCCAGGTGCACCGCCATCAGGCCGACCGTGGGCCGGTTCGCCAGCCAGGTGACGGTCAGCAGCTTGGCCGTGTCGCCGTTGTCGGGGCACACGTTGGCCTGCGGCACCCGGCAGCCGTCGAACAGCACCTCGCCCAGAGGCGCCTGGCGCAGGCCCAGCATGTCGACCTCGTTGGCCTCGAAGGGCGACTCCGCCCGGTCGACGAGGACGCGCGCCATGCGGTAGCCCGAGCCTTCGGGGATGCGACAGGTCACGTTCATCACGTCGCATACGGTCGCGTTGGATATCCACTGCTTGCGGCCGTTGAGGACGACATGGCCGCCGTCCGGGGTCGCGGTGGTCTTGATGCCGCGCGGGTCCGAGCCGACATCGGGTTCGGTGCTGCCGGTACAGGCGATGCGGCGCCCCGCCATCAGGTCGGGCACGAAGCGCTCGCGCTGCTCGGGACTGCCGCCGAAATGGATGCGTGTCGTCGTGGCTTCGTGCGGCTGGACGATCAGCATCACCGTGGGCGGCAGCTGCTCGACGAGCAGACCATAGTCCAGCAGCTTCAGGCCGGTGCCGCCGTCCTTTTCGGGAATGCGCGCGGAGGTCAGGCCGAGATCGGCCACCTTCTCGAGAATACTCAGCACGGCGGACTTGGGAAGCGCCTTGTCACGGTCGTGCGAAGCCAGCAGCGGCTCGACGAATTTCTCGTTCAGGCGGCGGGCCGCCTCGACCATCATCCGCTGGTCATCGTTCAGTGCGAAGTCCATCTGTCTCTCCTTGCCTTCTCAGCCTGCGCGGGGGCCCACCTCGACTACCACGCGCCCGACGGTCGACACGTTGAAGAAGCTGTCCATGGTCTTGTCGAGGTCCTCGAACGGGATGGGCCTTGCGATCTCGGCCAGGTGCCTCGGCTTGAGGTCGGTGGCCATTCGCTGCCAGAGGCGCTGCCGCTCTGGCATCTGCAGCTGGCGCGAGACGTTGATGCCCAGGATGTCGACAGAGCGCAGCACGAAGGGCAGCACGGTTGCGTGCAGCTCGACACCGACCATGCCGGCCACGGCGATCTTTCCGTGCGGGCGCATCTGCGCCATCAGGCGATCGAGCATGCCTCCGCCGACGTTGTCCAGGGCGCCGGCAAATGGCGCGCCGCTCGCCATGGCCGACTTGTCCGCAAGCAGTTCGTCGCGCGGCATGACCCGCGATGCGCCGATGGCTCGGAGGAAGCCCTCCTGCTCGCGCTTGCCGGAGATCGCGACCACCTCGAAGCCGCGCCGCGCGAACATGTCGACCGCCAGACTGCCGACGCCCCCCGTCGCACCGGTCACGGCGACGGGTCCGGCATCCGGCGTAAGACCCGCTTTCTCGAGCCGGTCGACCGCCAGCGCAGCGGTCAGGCCCGAGGTGCCCAGCGCCATCGCCTCGTACAGCGAGAGCCCTTCCGGCAGGGGAACGATCCAGTCACCCGGCACCCGCGTGTATTCGGCGTAACCGCCGTCCTGCTCGGTGCCGAGCTTGTAGTTGGTCACGGCGACCTGGTCGCCCTCGCGAAAGCGCGGGTCCGCGGAAGACACGACCACGCCGGACATGTCCACCCCGGTGACGCAGGGCCGATCGGTACGGACGTTGCGCCCGACGCCGCGGGCGGCCATTGCGTCCTTGTAGGTGATGGCCGAGAAGGCGGTACGGATGAGCACCGGACCGGGATCCAGATCGTCGAGCGTCAAGCGCTCGAAGCGGCAAACCGGCTTGCCATCGATGGTATGAACGCGAAAGGCTTTGAAGGTATTCATGGTTTCAGGCTCAGAGGCTGATCGTCGAGGTGGTTCTGGAGGAGGCGGGGCGTGCCCGATCGGCTGCGCCGGAATGCGCCTGTGGATCGCAGGACACGACGCCCTCCGCCACGAGTGCATCGATCGCGGCATCGTCCAGTCCGGCCAGCTCGCGAAGCAAGGCGCGCGTGTCCTGGCCAATGCGATGGCCGGACCAGCGGATGCTTCCCGGCGTGAGTGACATCTTGGGAACGACGCCCGCCAGCGTGACCGCGCCGAGATCGTCGTCGGGGGTGGGCACCAGCATCCCGCGGCTGCGGAAGTGCGCGTCCTTGAAGATGTCGGCCATGGTGAAGATGCGGCTCGCCGGCACGTCATCCGCGTCCAGCGCGGCCTGCAGTGCGTCGAGATCCTGCGACGAGGTCCATTCGCCGATCAGGGCTTCCAGCTCGGCCTCGTTGCGGTTGCGCGCGGCCTGCGTGGCGAAGCGGGAATCGGCGCCGAACTCGGGCCGTCCCATCACGCGGGCCAGTCGCCGGAAGATGCCGTCGGCAAGCGCGGCAATGTGGATGTGCTGGCCGTCGCGCGTCGGAAACAAGGTGTTCGGCGCGCTGTTCGGCAGGCGGGGGCCGGAGCGCATGCCGCTCTTGCCCGTCTTCTCGAAGGCAGGAACGTAGGCTTCCATGAAGCTGAACGCGGACTCGATCAGCGCAGCATCGATGCATTGCCCGTGGCCGCTCTTCTCGCGGTGCAGGATCGCCATGACCGTTCCCATTGCGGCGTAGAGGCCGGCAATGTAGTCGGTCAGGGGAATGGCGACACGAGACGGTGGACGGTCCGGGTCGCCGATCATCTGGCGCAGCCCGCTCATGGCTTCGCCGATGACGCCGTAGCCGGGCTTGTTGCGGTAGGGGCCCGACTGGCCGTAGCCGCTGACCCGCGTCATGACCAGATCGGGTCGCAGCTTGCGCAGGTCTTCGTAGCCGAGCTCCCACTTCTCCAGCGTTCCAGGGCGGAAGTTCTCCACCACGATGTCGAACTTCGGGAGCATGGCCCTGACCACCTGGCGCGCCTTCGGATTGCGCAGATCGAAGCAGGCGATCCGCTTGTTGCGGCAGATCGTCGCCGCATACAGCGACTTGCCATCCACAGTTTCACCGAGCTGGCGGATCGGGTCGCCTTCCGCGGCCTCGATCTTCACAACTTCCGCGCCGAAGTCGGCGAGCAGCCGGGTGCAGAAGGGCCCCGCCGCGGTGGAACCCAGTTCGAGAACCCTATAGCCGGTGAGCGGCCCTTGCCCAGCGGTCTGGCTCGCATCGTGCTCTGTCATTGCTTTCGCCTGTGCCTCATGAATCGATGGATGCATTCTTTGCAGCCGTACGGCTTGTTGTGAATCTGTATGTTTGGAACGGCGCGTTCGGCATGGCCGAATGCGCGGGCCTCGTCATCGCCTTCGCGCCACGCCTGCGGCACTCCCGCGGGTTCCCTACTCGATGGAGAGCTTGCGCGACTTGATCAGGGTGGCCCACCGGGCCGATTCCTCGTCGATCGACCTGACGAAGGCCGAGGAGCTGTTGCCCACGGGCACCATGCCGAGGGCATGCAGCTTGTCGCGCAGTGCGGGCCGCTCCAGCACCGTGGCGGTGTCGCGCTGGATCTTCTCGACGATCTCCTTCGGGGTGCCTGCCGGCGCTGCCAGCCCGAACCACCCGTTGTTCACGAAGCCAGGGAGCCCGCTCTCGGCCGTCGTCGGCACGTTGGGCAGCAGCGGCGAGCGTTCCTTGCTGGTCACCGCCAGTGCGCGCAGGCGCCCGTCGTTCACCAGGCTCGCCGCGGCACCGATCATCCCCACTACGACCTGCGTCTGCCCTGCCATCAGGTCGGCGAAGGCGGGCGCCTCTCCTTTGTAGGGCACGTGGACCAGTTCGACGCCCGCGGCCGAGGCGAAGCCCTCCCCCGCCATGTGAAGCTGGCTGCCCGGGCCCGCCGAGCCGAAGTTCACAGCGCCCGGCTTGTCCCTCGCCTTGCCGATCAGCGTCTTGAGGTCCTTGGCATCGGAGTTCGCCGGAACGACCACCACCATCGGCGTGCTTGCCACTTTGGTGATCGGCACGAAGTCCTTGCGCGCATCGAAGGGCACCTTGCGATAGAGATGCGGATTCACGGTGAACACGCTGCCGGAGATGAGCAGCAGCGTGTGCCCGTCGGCCGGCGCCTTCGACACCAGCGCGGTGCCGATGTTGCCGCCCGCTCCGGCGCGGTTGTCGATCACCACCGGCTGCCCCCACAGCTCGGACAGGGCCTGGCCGAGGGTACGGCCGACGATGTCGGTGGTGCCGCCAGCGGCAAAGGGCACGACCAGCGTGACCGTCTTGGCAGGCCATGCGCCTGCCGCAACGCTGTGCGGCGAGAGCGCGGCCAGTGCCACGGCGGCGGCGATGCGGCAGATGGTCCTGCGGGTGGTCCTGGTTTCGATCATGAGGTTGTCTCCTGCTTGTGAGTCGAGGGCTCCACGTGGCCCAGCACGCGCGACGCCTCGGCGGCGGCGCGCATGACGCTTGGAATGGCCGCTTCGACGATGTCGGGCGACATGCGGTACTCCGGCATCGCCACGCCGAGCGCCGCCACCACCTGGCCCGAGTGGTCGCGGATCGGCGCCGCAACGCCACCCATCTCCGGATGGTTCTCCGCCTGCGTGACGGCGTAGCCGTTCACGCGCACCTGCGCCAGCAGCCTGCGCAGCTCGGCCGTATCGATCACCGTGCGAGGCGTGCGGCGCTCCAGGACGCCGGAGAGCGCGCGCTGCGCATCGGCCGGGTTGAACGCAAGGATCGCCCGCCCGGTCGCCGTGCACCACGCGGGGCTCAACTGGCCGAGCCGGGTCTGCACGCCGATCGACTTCGGACTCTCGAGCTTGGCGACGTACACCACGCCTCCGGAGGAATCGAGCACGGAGAGATGCACCGTCTCTCCCGACCTCGTCCGAAGGTCGGCAAGGATGGGACGGGTGAGCTCGACCAGGTCGAGCCGGCGCAGCGCGCTCGCGCCCACGCGCCAGGCCTTCAGCGTCAGCGCGTACCTGCCCGCTTCCGCGTCGTGTCTCGCGTAGCCGGTGTTGACCAGCGTGGACACCATGCGGTGGACGGTGCCCTTCGGCTTGCCGGTCAAGGCCACGATCTCGCGAAGCGACATCTCGCCAGCGGCCTGGCCAAGAACCTCGAGCACCTCGAGAGTGCCGGCAGCGGCGGCGATGATCTGGTTGCGGCTTAGGTCTGTCATTTGGTCTGCATAGTGGAACGCTTTCACTTGCGTGTGATTGACCTTACTATGCCTATGAGCGAAGCGTCAATTGGGCAGAACAGCAAACCCCACTTGCAAACTGGGGTCTGCACTGCAGAACGCTGGGGCCGACAGCCTGGCGTTCCATACAACCGAATGGCGCGTTCGCAATTTAGAGATGGATGCAGCCACGTCCCGCGGCCTAGCATGGGCTTGACCGGGGCCACAAGACACCACAAGACATATCGGAGACGCCATGCACAAGAGATCGCTTTTCGTTCGGGCCGCGCTTGCCGGCCTGCTGGGCCTGGCAGGCCTGTCGCACGCGCAGCCCTTCCAGGAGAAGCCCATCACCCTGGTGGTCGGCTATTCGGCCGGCGGGTCGGTCGACACGTTTGCGCGCGCATTGGGCAAGAGCCTCGCGCAGATGCTGAACCAGTCCGTGCTGGTGGAGAACAAGGCCGGTGCCAGCGAGATGGTGGCGGCGCAGTTCGTCGCCAAATCCAGGCCCGATGGCTACACGCTCCTGGTTTCCACTGAAGCGCCCATCACGCAGAACCAGTTTCTCTACAAGAGCCTCAGCTACAACCCCGAGTCGGATCTGACGCCCGTGAGCATCATGATCCGCGTCCCGATGGCGCTGGCCATCAGCCCGACATTTCCGGCGAAGTCCTTCAGCCAGTTCCTGGAGGACGTGAAGAGCCGCAAGGCCGACTCGGTGAAGTTCGCCTCGTCAGGCATCGGGGGCATCACGCACCTGCCCGTCGCCATGCTCGCGACGAAGGAGAAGTTCGACTGGGTGCATGTGCCTTACAAGGGCTTCTCGCCCATTGCGCCGGACCTGATCGCGGGGCGCGTGGACGCCACCGTCACGGCCGTCACCACCGTGCTGCCCTATCACAAGGACGCACGGCTGAGGATCATCGCGGTGGGCGCCGAGTCGCGCATCAAGGGATTGCCCGACGTTCCGACCTTCAAGGAACTGGGCCATGAAGATCTGAAGGCGCAGTACGTGATCATGCTCAGTGCGCCCGGGGGCGTTCCGGCGAATGTTGCGCAAGCCTTGGCGGCATCGGTGAAAGCGATCGTGAACGAGAAGGACTTCCAGGAGAAGCACATGGATCCGTTCGCGCTCATGCCGATCGGGTCGACACCCGAGGAAGCGGCGACCTATGTCGTCAACGACCGGCCGATTCAAGCGAAGCGGATCAAGATCTCCGGAGCGTCGCTGGAGTGATGCACGCTTGCTGAGCACGCGATCGGGCGAGTCGACCGGGCCATCTCGTCGCATCCGGTGCGATGCATCTGGTTCATTGGACTAGGTGCTTCTCCCACTCTTTGCGGCAGCGCGATTGAGCGCATCGAGCAACGCCGCAGTCAACCGGCCCTTCGGGTTCCCGACGCGCTCGGCCAACCCGATGGTCCGCGACAGCGGCGGCCGCCCGAGCGGCACGGCCTTGACGCGATGCAATCGAAGAAAACTCGTGTGGCTCACGGGAATGATCGATACGCCCAGGCCGTGGGCCACCATCAGGGCGATCGCCTCCAGGGAGTCCAGCTCCATCGTCTCGCGCAGGACGATTCGCCGCTTCGCCAGCGCCTCCTCGATCACGTGGCTGACCCAGAAGTGGCGATTGAACCGGATATACGGATAGGCCTTCAGCAGCGCCTCGTCCGTGCGGCCCTTCGCTTCCCGCGGCGCGATCACGAGGATGGGCTCGCGCGCAAACGGCTCCCACCGCACGCTGGGTAACTGCACGCGCGGCTCGCTGATGATCGCCGCATCGATCTCGCCATGCCGCAGCATCTCCGCGAAGGAGGGCGACAGCCCATGATGCACCCTGATCTGCAGCCCCGGATGGAGCGTGCGCAGCGACAGCAGCGCCTTCGGGATCACGCTCGTCAGCGCAGTGGGAATGGAGCCGAGGACGAGGCTGCCCGTGAGATCGTCCGCCTCGCGAACCGCATCGCCGATCTGGTCGTAGAGCACCAGCACTTCGCGCGCCTTGGCAAGCAGCGCGATGCCTTCGTTGGTGAGCCGTGCGGGCTTGCGGGTGCGATCGAAGAGGCTGATGCCCCATTCCGCCTCGAGGCTTGCGATCTGCGCGCTGACGGCAGGCAGGCTGATGAAGCGCGCATCGGCACCCGCGCTCAGGCTGCCGCGCTCGGCCACGGCGACGAAGGTCTTCAGTTCACGGATGCCCATGAAAGCACCGCACCTTTATGTTCCGAATAAGTGAACATCTTCTTTGAAAAATGCGTTCTTGTCTAACTTGGGAACTCGTAGATTTGCATCTCGGCACAACACATTGGAGCAAACGAGATGCGCCTCAAAGGCAAAGTAGCAGTGGTCACAGGAGCGGGCAGCGGCATGGGCCGCGCGATCTCGCTGGCCTTCGTGCATCAGGGCGCGAAGGTCGTCGTCGCGGACATCAACCTGGAAGGCGCGGCGCAGACGGCGGCCCTGGTCGAAGCGCAGGACGGCGAGGCGATCGCGGTCAAGGTCGACGTGACGCGCAAGGCCGAGACCTTGCAGATGGCGGAGGCGGCGCTCGCCCGGTTCGGCCGCATCGATGTGCTGGTGAACAACGCCGGCTCGCGATGCCTGAAGGGCTTTCTCGATCACACCGAAGACGACTGGCATCGCATGATCGACATCAACCTGACCGGGCACTTCTTCTGCGCGCAGGCGGTCATCCCCAGCATGCTGAAGACGGGCAAGGGAAAGATCATCAACCTCGCATCGATCGCGGCGCACACCGGGCGGCCGGACCGCGTCGCCTACTGCGCGGCGAAGGCCGGCGTCATGGGGCTGACGCGCGCGCTGGCGATGGACATGCGCGGCAAGAACATCTGCGTCACCGCGATCTCGCCCGGCTCGATCGCGACGCCGATGAACGAGGCCGCGGCGACCAGCACGGAGGTGGCATGGGGCAAGGAGACGGTGGTTGGGCGCTGGGGCACGGCCGACGACATCGCGCATGCGGCGGTGTTCCTGGCCTCCGACGAGTCGGACTACATCACCGGCTCGGAGATCGCGGTCGAAGGCGGCTGGCTCATCGGCCGCGCCCGTGATGGCGAGATCTAAGGCCAGCTCGCCGTGCCCACGACCGAACATATCGACCTGGCGCGCATCGAACGCGTCGAGGTGCACCGGCTTCGCGTGCCGCTCACTCGACCCTACCGCCTGGCCTTCGGCGACCTCACCGCCTTCGATACGCTGCTGGTCGAACTGACCGACGCCGACGGCGCCACCGGCTTCGGCGAGGCGACGCTGCTCAACGGCTACACCGACGAGAGTGTCGATGGTGCCTGGGTGCTGGCGCAGCAGCTTGCCGACGAGCTGGCCGGATGCACGCACCATGCGTTCCGCACCCGCGTGGACGCTGTTGCACGGGGAGCGCCCTTCACGGCG
Source organism: Variovorax sp. WDL1 (assembly GCF_001541225.1). Taxonomy (GTDB): domain Bacteria; phylum Pseudomonadota; class Gammaproteobacteria; order Burkholderiales; family Burkholderiaceae_C; genus Variovorax. The sequence goes on from NZ_LMTS01000073.1 coordinate 105,719, forward strand.
ACCGCCTTCGGCACTGCCCTGGACATGCTGGGGCGCAGCGAATGGCTCGCGCTGTCCGAACCCGCGCGGGTGCCGCTGCTCGCATTGCTCAATGCCGACGACGAGACGACGACCGCCGACGAGTTCGAGAAGCTGCTCGACCAAGGCTATCGCACAGTCAAGGTCAAGGTCGGGCTCGCAGGCTCCGACGACCTTGCGCGCATCCGCCGGGTCCAGGCGGTGGTCGCGGGTCGCGCGCGCATCCGGATCGACGCCAACCAGGCCTTCTCAGGGCCGCAGGCTGCCGCGTTCCTCGCGGCACTCGATCCGCAGGACATCGAACTCTTCGAGCAACCCTGCCACGCAGACGACTGGGCCGCACACGCGATGGCCGTGCGCGCGGCGCGCGTGCCGATGATGCTCGACGAATCGATCTATGCGCTTTCCGACATCGAGCGTGCCGCTGCCGAAGGGCTCGCGACCTACGTCAAGGTGAAGCTCGTGAAGTTCGCCCGCCTCGAGCTGCTGGCCGGCGCCATCGAGCGCATCCGCGCACTGGGCATGCGCCCGGTGCTCGGCAACGGCGTGGCCTGCGATCCGGGTTGCTGGATGGAGGCCTGCGTGGCCGCCAGGCACATCGACAACGCCGGCGAGATGAACGGCTACCTGAAGGTGCGCCGGCCGCTCCTCGCGAACCCGCCGCGAGTCGATCGGGGCGACATGCTCATCGAGGCGGGCGAGCCGCCGGTGCTCGATCGCGATGCGCTGGCCGGCCAGCGTGTGGGGCTGCACGTGGCGCGACGCGCGATGCATGCCGGTTCAACCATCAACAACACCACGAGACAACCATGAAAAAGACCTTGACGATGCTGTGCGCGGCCATCGCGTCTTCTGCGCTTCTGCTGTCGGCGGCGCAGGCGCAATCGACCTACCCGGCCAAGCCGGTCGACGTGATCGTGCCCTGGGGCGCAGGCGGCGGCGCCGACGTGATGGCGCGCATCCTGGCCAAGTGGCTCGAGGCCGATCTCAAGGTGCCCTTTCCCGTGGTGAACCTGCCGGGCGCGTCCGGGATGATCGGCCTCTCGCGCATGGTCAGCCAGCCCGCCGACGGCCAGGCGATCGCCATCCTCACGGGCGACAGCCTGATGATGGCCGCAACGCCGAACCCGAGCTTCAAGCTGCAGGACTCGACGGCGCTGGCGGTGTTGCTGCGCCAGCCCTCGGGCATCTTCGCGCCCAGGAACAGCCGCTTCAAGAGCTGGGGTGACGTGGTGAAGGAGCTGCAGGCGAACCCGCCCGGCAGGGTGACGCTGGGCATCACCGGCCCCAACACGGCCGATGACCTGACCGCGCGCTACCTGGCGACGAAGAAGGTCGCGCTCACGGGCATCCCCTATACGAAGCCCGGCGAACGGTACTCGGCCGTGCTAGGCGGCCACGTCGATCTGCTCTACGAACAAGCGGGGGACGTGCGCAACTTCATCGATTCGGGCGACCTGAAGCCGCTCATCTTCTTCGCGTCCAAGCGCCTGCCCCCGCCCTTCGCCGACGTGCCGGTGTCGGCGGAGTTCGGCTACGAGGTGCTGCTGCCGCAGGTGCGCGCCGTGTTGATCAAGAACGGGACGGACGCGCAGCGCATGAAGGTGCTGACCGATTCGATCGAGCGCTTCGTGAAGAGCCCCGAGTACATCCAGTTCGTCGATCAGCAGCTCGCGCTGCCGGACAGCTACATGGCGAGCGGCCAGGCGCAGCCCTTCCTCAAGTCGGAGCTCGAAGCCCTGCGCAAGCTGCTCGCGGCGTACGCGGAGAAGTAGCGGTCAGACGCGGGGAGGCGAGGAAGCCCCCGGCGTTCCTCGCCGGGCTCAGCGTGGCGACCTCGGCATCCGGGGGTCGGCCGCGGCTCAGGAGAACGTCGGACGGCCACCGTCAGGCACATTAGGCACATGCAGGCGGATCGAGCAGCGCTTTTCAGGACCCATGGCTACCTTCGGCTGGACGGCTTCCATCCGAAGGATCGAATGCATCCGCTGAAGGAACACATCGGCAAGGAGCTGAGGCGGCTGAACATGGGGGTGGCCGGGAAGGGCATATCCAGGCAGATCAAAGGCATGCCGATCTTTCAGCAGATCACGAGAGTGTCGAACTCGATCAAGGTGCCCGGCCTGCAAAGCACCCTGATGACGAGCGAGCTGCTTGCCTTGATGGGCGAACTGGCGGGCGGCGCACTGTCTTGTCCGCAGGACGCACAACTGCTGCTTTCACTGCCTCAGCAGGGCGACTGGAGTCTGAGCGGGCTCAACTGGCATGTCGACATCTCCATCGACGCTCGCAATCGCCTGCCGGGGATCCAGGCTTTTGTCCTGATCGACGATGTCGCCCCACGCGGCGGTGCTACTTTGGCCATTGCCGGCTCGCACCGGATCGAGCCGGGCAGTGCCGCGCGCCACAGCCTCCGCGACATCCTGAAGGCGCCGTCAGGGATCGAGAAAGTGCTGCGCGACATGGACCTCGATGTCATCGAGATGTCGGGCCGAGCGGGCGACGTCGTTCTCATGGACCTGCGCCTGTTGCATGCGCCTTCGATCAACTCGACCAGGCACACCCGCATGATGGCGACGGCGCGCTACTTCCTCGCGCATTGAAAGCGCGCGGAAGCCGATGCCTCGCTGCGCCCGTGGGGCGCGGCGCCTGTCAGCCGCGCGAGGCCCTGGTCCGGGCCGCCGGGCTGGCCGGCGAGCGCGGCCTTCCGCGCCGCGCGACCGGCGCGACGAATGCGGCCCGCTTCGGTGCCGTGCGCTCGAACTGCCGCGCGATGTTGCCGCACACCAGGTCGCACAGCTCGTAGACGGCCGGATCGGCGATGTGATAGTAGGCACTGTTCCCGCGGGTTTCCCGCGACACCAGGCCGTGCTGCGTCAACAGGGCGAGGTGCCGTGAGACATTGGCGGAGCTGTAGCCGCACAGCTGCGCCAGCTCGCCCACGTTGCGCTCCTGCTGGCGCAGCAGATTGAGGATCTGCAGCCGCGTCGGCTCGGCCAGCGCCTGGAAATACGCCGCCACCTGCACCAACGCCTCGTCGGAAAGTCCTTCCATGCCCGGGCACGCCTGATGTTGATCTGGCGCAATCATGCCTCAGCAGCCCGATCCCATACTGGTTTGCAGGAAATCATTTACGTACCTACTTGACTATTTAACTAAGTGCGCAAATACTACACGTAACGCCGATGGCGGTCCAGTCCGCCGCCCGCCGAACCATCCGTATGTTCAAGATCCGCTCATTCACCTTCGTCGCCGCGCTCACGCTGGCCCTGCCCGGCTGGGCTGCCGCCGAGACCTTGGCTTCGGTGACGGCCCAGCCGGCCGCCACCGCCTCCTCCGGCTTTGACGGCGTCGTGGAAGCCGTCCGCCAGACGGTCATCGCGGCGCAGGTGTCCGGCGCAGTGATCCGGCTGGACGCCAAGGTCGGCGATTCCGTCAAGGCGGGCCAGGTGCTGCTGCAGATCGATGCCCGGGCAGCCGACCAGAATGCCGCTGCGAGTGACGCGCAGGTGCAGGCGGCACGTGCATCGCTGGAAGTCGCCACCAAGGAGTACGAACGGCAGAAGCAGCTGTTCAAGAAGAACTACATCAGCCAGGCTGCGCTGGAGCGCGCCGAGTCCGAGTTCAAGGCAACCCGGGCGCAGGTCGCGGCACAGGGTGCCCAGGCCGGGGCGGCACGCACGCAGAGCGGCCTCCACGTGATCCGCGCACCCTATGCCGGCGTGATCTCGGAAGTGCCGGTGTCGCTGGGCGACATGGCGATGCCGGGACGCCCCCTGCTCACCGTGTACGACCCGTCCGCGCTCCGGATTACCGCGGCCATTCCGCAAACCGTGGCAGCGCAGGTGGTGGCGGGCCAGCTGCCCCGGGCCGAACTGCCCGGCCTGGCCGCCCAACGCCAATGGGTCACCCCGGTGCGCATGCAGCTGCTGCCCACGATTGACGCGGCCACGCACACGGTCGATCTGCGCGTCGA
>NZ_LMTS01000073.1:109814-115052 GCF_001541225.1 Variovorax sp. WDL1
GCCGGGGTGACGCCCAGCCTGTCCGTGCCGCTGTCGGCCATCGTGCGCCGCGCCGAGCTGACGGGACTCTACGTGCTCAATCCCGAAGGCCGTCCCCTGCTTCGCCAGGTGCGCCTCGGCCGGGTGGACGGCGACAAGGTCGAGGTGCTCTCGGGCCTGATGCCGGGCGAGCGGGTCGCCACCGATCCGCAGGCCGCCGCTCGCGTTCGCCAGACGACACCATGACACAGCAAGGCCGCTCCTCGTCGATGGGCATCTCGGGCCGGATCGCGGCGTTCTTCCAGGGCGCCCAGATCACGCCGTTGCTCGCGCTCGTGGCACTCCTGCTCGGCGCCTTCGCGGTGCTGGTCACCCCGCGCGAGGAAGAGCCGCAGATCAACGTCACGATGGCGAACGTGCTCATCCCCTTCCCGGGCGCGGGCGTGCGGGACGTGGAGCAGATGGTGGCCGGTCCGGCCGAACAGGTGCTGGGGCAGATCGCGGGCGTCGAGCACGTGATGTCCGTGTCGCGCCCCGGGGTGGCGGTGATCACGGTGCAGTTCAAGGTCGGGGTGCCGCGAACCGAGGCGCTCGTTCGCTTGTACGACACGGTCAACGCCAATGCCGACTGGCTGCCCAAGGGGCTGGGCGTGCTCGATCCGATCGTCAAGCCCAAGGGCATCGACGACGTGCCGATCGTGACGCTGACGCTCTTCAGCAAGAACGCCGCCATCGGCCCCTACGACCTGGAGCGGGTGGCCCACAGCATCGAGGCCGACCTGAAGCGCGTGGCGGGCACCCGCGAGGTGAGCACCATTGCGGGAGCGGGCCGCGCCGTGCTCGTCGAGCTCGATCCCGCGCGCATGGCGGGCGCCGGCGTCACCGTGTCCGACATGCGCAGCGCGCTGCTGTCCGCCAGCCTCGGGCTGCCGGTCGGAGAGCTGGTCTCGGGGAACCAGGCCGTGGCCATCGAGTCCGGTCCGTTCCTGCGGCAAGCCAGCGAAGTCGGCGAACTGGTCGTCGGCGTGCGCGGCGGCAAGCCGGTGTTCCTGCGCGACGTGGCCACGGTGCGCGACGGCCCGCTGCCGCCCAGCCGCTACGTCTGGCATGGCGAGGCCGGCAAGGAGGGCGCCGCTCCGTCGGAGTATCCGGCGGTCACCCTCTCGATCACCAAGAAGCCGGGCGAGAACGCCATCGACGTCGCCGACGCCGTGATGCGGCGCGTCGATGTTCTTCGCAACACGGTGATTCCCGCCGACGTGCGGGTTGCCGAAACGCGCAACTACGGCGCCACGGCCAACGACAAGGCGCAGAAGCTGATCCAGAAGCTCCTGTTCGCCACCGCCTCGGTGGTGGCGCTGGTGTTCCTCGCGCTGGGGCGGCGCGAAGCGGCGATCGTCGGCGCTGCAGTGATCCTGACGCTGACGGTCACGCTCTTCGCATCCTGGGCCTGGGGCTTCACGTTGAACCGGGTGTCGCTGTTCGCGCTGATCTTCTCGATCGGCATCCTGGTCGACGATGCGATCGTCGTGGTCGAGAACATCCACCGCCACCAGCAGCTGCATCCCGAACGCACGTTGGCGCAGATCATCCCGGGCGCGGTGGACGAAGTGGGCGGGCCGACCATCCTGGCCACGCTGACGGTGATCGCTGCGCTGCTGCCGATGGCCTTCGTGTCGGGCTTGATGGGGCCCTACATGAGCCCGATCCCGATCAACGCGAGCATGGGCATGCTGCTGTCGCTGGCGATCGCCTTCGTCGTCACGCCCTGGCTGGCGCGCCTCTGGATGAAGGCTGCGCCGGACCACGTGGCCGAGGCCGATGGCCACACGACGGCTCACGGCCTGGCTGCCAAGCTCGGGCCGCTGTTCGAACGGGTGTTCCGCCCGCTGCTCGACGAGCGGCGCGGCTCGCGCAATCGCCGCCTGCTCGGCGCGGGCATCGGCCTGCTGATCGCACTCTCGCTCGTGCTGCCGGCGATCGGCCTGGTCCAGCTGAAGATGCTGCCCTTCGACAACAAGTCGGAGTTCCAGGTGGTCGTCGACATGCCGGCCGGAACACCCGTCGAACAGACGGCCGCGGTGCTGCAGGAGCTGGGCGCCTACCTGGCCACCGTGCCGGAGGTGACCGACTACCAGGCCTATGCCGGCACTGCCGCGCCCATCAACTTCAACGGGCTGGTGCGCCAGTACTACCTGCGCGCCGGCGGGGAAGTCGGTGACCTCCAGGTCAACCTGGTCGACAAGCACGAGCGCGAGGCGCAGAGCCACGCGATCGCCACCCGCGTGCGGCCCGCGCTCCAGAAGATCGGCGAGCGCTTCGGCGCCAACGTCAAGGTGGTGGAAGTACCGCCGGGCCCGCCGGTGCTGTCGCCGATCGTGGCCGAGATCTACGGGCCCGAGATCGAAGGACGGCAACAGGTTGCCAAGGCGGTGCGCGCGGTGTTCGAGAAGACGCCCGGACTGGTCGACGTCGATGACAGCAGCATCGCCGCGGCGCCCCGGACCCTGCTGCTGGTCGATCGCCAGAAGGCGGCGATGCTGGGCGTGCCGCAGCAGGCCATCGTGACCACGCTCCGCACGGGCCTCGCCGGCGAGGCCACGGCCTACCTGCACGACCAGAGCAAGTACCCCGCGGCCGCGACCCTGCAATTGCCGGCCGAGCGCCAGGGCGACCTGAACACGCTGCTGCAGCTCACGGTGCGCAGCGCCTCGGGCAACCTGGTGCCCATCCGGGAACTGGTCAAGGTGACGGACACCGTGCGCGAGCAGCCGCTCTACCACAAGGACCTGCTGCCGGTGAACTACGTCGTCGCCGACATGGCCGGCAAGATCGACAGTCCGCTCTATGGCGTCGCCTCGATGCGCAGTGAACTGGCCGGCATCGCGACGCCGGGCGGTGGAACACTGGCCGAATACTTCATCCGCCAGCCCGAGGACGCCTACCGTGACTACGCGCTCAAGTGGGATGGCGAGTGGCAGATCACCTACGAGACCTTCCGCGACATGGGCGCCGCCTATGCCGTCGGCCTGGTGCTGATCTACCTCCTGGTGGTGGCGCAGTTCGGCTCGTACCTGACGCCGCTGATCATCATGGCGCCGATTCCGCTGACCATCGTCGGCGTGATGCCCGGCCATGCGCTGCTGAACGCGCAGTACACGGCGACCAGCATGATCGGGATGATCGCGCTGGCCGGGATCATCGTGCGCAACTCGATCCTGCTGGTCGACTTCATCAACCTGCAGGTGCGCGAGGGGATGCCGTTCAAGGACGCCATCGTGCACTCCGCCATCACCCGGGCCCAGCCGATCATGCTGACCGGCCTGTCGGCCATGCTCGGCGCCTTCTTCATCCTCGACGACCCGATCTTCAACGGGCTGGCGATCTCGCTGATCTTCGGCATCTTCGTCTCGACGGTGTTGACGCTGGTCGTCATCCCGATCCTCTACTACGTCGCGTATCGCAACCGCCTGGGTGCGATCACGGGGTCTGCGGCACCAGGCCAGACGTCTTTCACCGTGCCACCTCAAGGAGCTTCCTCATGACCTCATGGCAACTCGTGCGTCTCGTCGCCGGTTCTTTCATCCTGCTGTCGCTGGCGCTGGGCATCCCCGGCAGCCCGATCTTCGTCAGTTCCTGGTGGCTGGCATTCACCGCCTTCGTCGGGTTGAACCTGCTGCAGAGCTCACTGACGAAGTGGTGCCTCATGGAAACGATCATGCGCAAGCTCGGCGCGAAGCCGGGCGCCTGAACGTGGCTGCCCGGCGGTTCCCGACCCTGCAGGGCTGTCTGCTCGCCGGCGCGATGGCGCTCGCCTGCGCTTCGCAGGCAAGCCACGCGGCCGACCTGATTGAAGCCCTGCAGGCGGCCGAGCGCGCCGACATGGACCACGCCGTGGCACGAGCCGCCCACGAGGCCGCGCTGCCGCGCCGCGACCAGGCCGCGGCACTCTGGCGGCCGCGCGTCGAGGCGACGGCCTCGGGCGGCTTCGGGACCCACGAGACACAGACCCGTGGTGCGCAGTTCTCCACGCCCGCGTTCGGCGTGTCGAACGACGTGAACTTCAACACCTCGATCCGCGGAGGCACCGCCGGCCGCTGGGCGATCACCGCAAGCCAGCCCCTCTACAACCCCGCGCGGCGTGCGCAGCAGCGAGTGCTCGGCCTCTCTGTCGACCGGGCCGACCTCGAGTGGCAGTCCGCCCGGCAGTCGCTGATGTTGCGCGTGGCGCAGCGCTATTTCGACCTCGCGCTGGCCGAGGAGTCGCTGCGCGTGCTGAAGCTCCAGCTGGATGCGGTGCAACGCGCCTCGACCGAAGCGAAGGACCGCTTCACCCTGGGCTCGACACCGGTCACCGACACGTACGAGACGGGCGCACGCCTGGCTGGTGTTCGTGCGCAGGTGCTGGCAGCCGAGAGCGACGTGCAGCTCAAGCGCAACCTGCTGGCCGACAGTACCGGACTGCCCGCAGCGACGCTGTCGGCCCGCTTGCCGGCCGGCCGCTCCGCGGATGCACGGCCGAGGCCGCTGGAGGCCTGGCTTTCCGATGCCCAGTCCGGCAATCCGGACGTCCGCATACAGGAACTGGCGGCCGAAGTCGCGAAGCAGGAGGCATCCAGGTTCAGCTTCCAATCATCGGTCGCGGTGGATGTCATCGCGCAGGCTTCGCGCGAACGGCTCAGCGGCAGCGGTGACTTCGGCTCCGCCTCCAACAGGGGGACGGACCGCATGATCGGCGTGCAGGTCTCCGTGCCGCTGTTCACCGGCGGCTACCGCAGCGCCCAGCAGGAAGAGGCCCTGCGCCTGGCCGGCAAGGCGGCCACGGAGGTGGATCGCAGCCGGCAGGTGACGGCGCAGCAGGTCCGGTCCGCATGGCTCGGGCTGAGCGTCGGTGCCGAACGGGTGCATGCCCTTGCCGATGGGGTGAAGGCCAGCGAGGCGCGGCGCGATGCCACCCACCTGGGGCACCAGGTCGGCGAGCGCACCACCCTCGACCTGCTGAACGCCGAGAACGACACCGCTGCAGCGCGCCTTGCGCTGGTTCAGGCCCGCGCGGGACTGCTGATGGATCGGCTGCGCCTCGCGGCGCTCGTCGGGCAGCTCGATGACGATGCCTGGCGGTCGGTCAATGAAGACCTCGAGCCGGTCTCTTCGGCGCGGCAGTAATCGACAGGTCTGACTCCCTTTCACCACCCAAGGCCGGGCATCCCGGCAACGCACTGGAGATGGTATGGACGCCTCCCCCCTCGCTGATCGAGT
>NZ_LMTS01000007.1 GCF_001541225.1 Variovorax sp. WDL1
GCGGCGAGCCCGCCCAGGTTGGCGGCCGTCGTGGTCTTGCCGACGCCGCCCTTCGTTGAAATGATGGATACGACCTGCATGGCGCTCTCCGTCTGGGAATGGGAAGTCCGCGGGAGAACGGGTCAGGTCCGGTGGTTGAGGCGCTCGGCGATCCACTGGTCGATTTCGATCGAATCCCAGCCGACGGCGCGCACGCCCAGGCGCAGCGCCTGGGGGAACTGGCGCTTCTTCATCAGGTTGTAGATGTGGGCGCGTTTGAAGCCGGACTTCGCTTCGACTTCATCGAGCCGCAGGATGCGGCGCTCGTTCGGCGGGAGTACAGGGGTCTGCGACATGGCGGTCACTCCTGAACGCTCG
>NZ_LMTS01000271.1:0-5053 GCF_001541225.1 Variovorax sp. WDL1
TTGTCGTCGACCACTCAAGATAATTGTCGCTGGCCACCCGCCGCTGCCGTCGCGATGGGGGCTGACCGATGCACGCCTCGTCCATGAAAGCGGTCGTCAGCGCCTATGCCATCGACCTCTCTCCAAGGGAAAGCATCAGGATCGAGCGCGCGGTTCAGATCGCAGGGCCTGCGAAGTGGGCCGTCCGCCTGAACGGTGACTGCCTGAACAGAGCTGGCGAGTGGGAGTGGGAGCCGATGCCCAGCGGGCGCGATGACGGCTTCCTGGCGCGCTGCCGCTTCGATACCGATCAGGAGGCCATCGACGCAGCCGCCCGCGCAGTGGCTGCCAGGGTCGAACCTGTGCCCAGCGACCCGCGCCACCCTCGCACCAGCAACGGAGGCCCCACGATGAATCCGACCACACCCGCAGCTCAGGCCGCACCTGCCGGCCGCATCCACGAGCTGAAAACGGACCCCGAGGTCTTCCAGGCTGCCTGGGATGGCCGCAAGACGTTCGAGATCCGCTTCAACGACCGGGATTTCCAGGTTGGTGACTCGCTCTACCTGCTGGAGACGCAGCACACCGGCGTGGAAATGCGAGCCGGCGCGCCACTGGTCTACACCGGCCGCACGCAGATGAAGGTAGTCAGCCACATGCTGACCGGCTATGGCCTGGCGCCGGGCTGGTGCTGCCTGTCGTACGCAACCCAGCAGGCCGCCGCCCATCCGGTGGACACCACCCGCGACGCCCTGGGGCTCCTGGTCAAGGTCTACGACGCCATGGGTGCACCCAGAGGCCCTGCCCGCATCCGGGCCGAGGAGGCCCTGCGAGCCGCCCCCGCGGCGGGCGGACCTGCAAAGGGCACCCTCAACGGCCTGCCCTTCGACGAGTTCGAGGGGCCCGCGCGCGCCCTGCACGACGCGCTCTGCCGCGCCAGCATGATCCAGTGCAAGAACGGCTGGAGCTTCAACGGGTGGACGGCCGATGGCCGCGCGGTGCGGCACCGCATCAAGGTCGAAGGCTACGAGCGCACCGGCCCAAGTGTCGATAAGGAACCCGCGGCCCTCGTGGGAGAACAACCTTGACCACCACCCCCCGCGAGGCCGCCCTCGAAAAGCAGGTCGCCGATCTGCGCATCGCCCTCGAGCTGGCGCGCGAGGCATCGAAGGATCTGCGCCGCGCCGGCCGCGCCGAGGCGCTGGCCATCCTGCTGCAGCACGGCGCCGAGAACATCGGCGACCTCATCGGATCACACCCGATCGCCGACACGGGCGACTATGGCGAGCACTGGGACGAGCCGAAGCTGCGCGAGCTGCTCGACGTCACCGCCGACGACCCGGCGCTCTCGCTGATCGACCGGTTGGAGGGCGTGTACTGGGACCAGGTCGCCGAGATCGACGCTCTGAACGAGCGTGCGCCTGCTCAGGGCGTTCGGTACCGGCACAAGAAGACCGCCGGGATCTACGAGCGCATCGGGGACCCCCGGCTTCAAAGCGCAATTCCCATCACCGACATGGCCAGGCTGGTGCTCTACCGCGGCCAGGACGGCGCGCTCTGGGCGCGTCCTCCCGAGGAATTCAACGAACGCTTCGAACCGCTCGCTGAGGACCAGCAAGCATCATGACCATCTCCACCTCCACATCGCCCACCGTTGCATCCGCTGCATCATCGTCGCCTGAGCGGACCCAACTCATCAACGCCGCGGCCAGGCTCATCTTCGACCTGCTCGGGATGAAGCCCCCACCCGCCGAGCTCATCACGCCGGAGACGTTCGGTCCGATGCACGCCTTCGTCGACCAGGTCGAGGCGATCGTGAACGCATCGAGAGGTCCGCTTGGCACACCAGATTCGCGGGCAGCCGATGTGCTTGCGACCCCGGTCATCTACGTCAGCTCCAACGGCCAGCTCGTTAGCCGTGTGAGCGCTGAGCAGGTCGAAGCGGTGCTCGGGCCTCATGTGGACCAGATTCGCTGCGCAATGGCTCGCCAGGAAGGTGCAGGCCGGCATTACGCCGGCGAAGGTCCCATCAGCGCCCTTTACGGGATCAGGTACTTCGCGAGCACGCTCGCCGAGGCCCAGGCCATCGCTGGCGACGCAATGGACACGGCACGCAAGCGTGCGGCGGCGCGCCAGCCTGAACAGGTTTCACGGGCTGCTGCGTTGCCCAGTGAGCCGTTATGGGATCGGAAGGGCAACGTGATTCACGCAGCGGTCGACCGGCTGGGTGCGGCCCAGCGCGCAGTTGCCGGCGCCGAGCCCGAGGAAGCCCCGGCCGAGGCACCGAAGCCTTGATGGTCAAGGGACAGAGAACCATCCCTCGACGTCGCACCCCGGGCACCGGATAGGGCCGTAGCGGTCACCTTGTCCTATGACTGGTCGCCAGTTTCCCTGGCCGCCGCCGCTGTGGGCCGTCCATTTTTTGCCGCACGCGCAGCACAGCAACCAAGCAGCGTACACAGGGCCAGGCGGCTGTCGCCGTGGCGGGCACTTCATTCGAGAGTGGATCTCGTTAGAGATTGGAGGCCTGCCGCGCTGCCAATCCAGCAGTGCAAAGGTCGGGCAAGTGGCTGTGTTGGCGGTGTGCATTGCGCTGCGTTCTTGTTGATGAGCCGTCATCTTGGAGCGGCACCATTGCAACGCGCAATCCCCCGGCTCGCGCCTGGCCCTCTGAATCGCTGCCGAGCTGGCTTGGGTGGGTCAACCTTCGCTCGTTAGCTCAGCCTGGTTCTCGCGGTCGCCTACTCGACCCCTTTCGCCTCAGTGGTGGAGAGACGTAGCGAGGAGAATTCGGCTCGAACGTTGCGGAATTAGCAGCGTCACTGTGTCGCACACCGATTCGCGGCAAGCTCTCCCCGCAAGGCGCGCATGCGCTGCTGATCCGGGTTGATCACCTCCGGCGGCTGCCACTGCCAGTTCGTGTAGCGTCCCTCGATGGTGTTGCGCTCAGCGACCAGATGCGCGCACCGGGCCGCACGCGACGACTCCGCATCGACCGACTGGCTTTGCCGGGAGCGTGCCGCCTTCGCCTGCTCGGCTTGCTGCACTTGCTGATCCCAAGGAACGTCAGCGACCTGCTCAATCCGGTCGATCAGCGCGTTGTGCTTGCTGCAATGCGCCTGCGACCAGAAGGTCGCGCCGTTGTAGGCCTTGCAGAGGTAGATGGTCGCGGCCTGGGCCGTGCTCGCGGTCACCAGCACCGAGGCGATCACTATGGCTTTCATTTGTCCTCACTCCTAACCCTAGTCTACGTCGGGCCGGGAATGGGTCGGGGAACGTCGGCCTCTCTTGTAAAACACAAAGCGCCTGTGCCGACGGGCAACGCCAAGCGCGGGAGGTCAGTTGCAGGTGATGGTATTGCCTCTCGCTCGGCAGAGCTTCCCATCTGAGCGCCAAAACTTGTCGCCGGCTCCGGTACGGTTGTATCGATTGCCAGCACCATCCCAGCATCCGCCCGCATTGCAGTTCGTCGCTACGGCCGGCGCGGGAGCTCGAGCCGCGGCCTGTCTTGCTCGCGCCTGTTCCTCCTCGTATGCGCGATCGGCCGATCCGCCAGCGCCGTAGTAGCCACGTCGCGCCGACCAGTTCGGATTGTTCGCTCGCGCTCCACCCATGCAGCCCTTGCGGGTGGAGTAGGTGTCGCAGGACTCTGGATTCGGGTCTGCCCCTTGCCTCTCGGCCGACCTCTGGCGCGGCTCAGGCGCACTCATGATCGCCGCGTCGCCTTCGCCCTGAGACTGGCGCGTCACCGTGTCGACACTTCCCTCCAGGTTCGCACGTGCTCGATAGATGCTTGTCATGTTGCGCTCCCTCGCATATGGGTCGTAGCGCGGCGCCGTGGCATCGCTGCCCAGTACCTGCTCAGAGCTCTTCGCGGTAGTGCCGCACGGCTGGTCGGAGTAGGCAACCCTCCCGCTTGCTTCAATGCAACGGTGCACCTGCGCACTGGCGCTCGAGGCAGCGACCAGCACAGCGAAAAAAATGAAACTACGCATCCTCGCTCCTTGTGTCCCTTAAGGTCGCGAGATGTTACTCGGAGCTGCTGTTCGCCTTCGCTGTTGCTCGCTCACCGACGGCCCTCGAGCCGATGTCGTTGAACGATGCGTTGAACCAGGCCGCGACGGCTGCGCGTTGACGAGCGCAGCGCCACGGTGGCCCTGAGCACGTCATAGCGAAATGGCTCGATTGACAAGAAGACGCAGGACCTCAACGGAACCGAGCGTCCCGAGTCACCGGCGACGCCGGCCTGCAGTCAGGGGCCCCGCATTGGGCCGCGAAGCGGCTGAGGTCCATCCATAAGTCCGAGGTGGGGCCCCCGGCCGCAGGCCGAAGGGGCGGACGGGCCACCGTCCGGGCAACCTGTCCACGGGCGAAGCCGGTGGGCAGGGCGTCAGGCCGAAGGCAAGCGCGCGGGGAGCGGTGGGCAGACCTGGCAGCCCGAAGGGTCTGTCCACACGCCAGTGTGGGCAGCAGGTTGTCCACGGCGGACGGGATCAACCCAGGCCGTTGCACCTGCGCCTGCTGGGAAATCAGGCCGCGGTGATCGGCTCGAACTCCGGATGGGCCGCCAGCAGGTCGCGCCATTCAGCGTCGTCGGCCAGCTTGGGGTAGGGCGCTGGGGGGATTATGGCGAGCCCTACCGTCTCCTTGTGGTGATGCCACAGTGCGTAGACGCGCCCGGGCTGGTGGCGGTGGTAGGACGCCCAGGACAGGCCGTGCACTACCGAGCCGTAGCGCCCGAAGAGCTGGTGCGCGACGCCACGATGCTGGGCATACAGAGGATCTGGAAAGCGCAGGCCGAGCGTGCGCTTGTTCTCCCCGTCTATGGGGATGAAGATTGCCGGGGCACGAAGCTGGTAGCGCACCACGGAATACTCGGCCGTGCGCTGCACGTCGTAGGTGTAGCGGTCGGAACTGTCGCAATTTAGGATTCGGCATTCAATGGCCACCGCCGCCAAGCTGTCGGCGGTGTAGAGCACCGCGTAGTCGCCAGCGTGGCCCGCCGGCGGGTCAACGCGCTGGTCGCGGCGATCCAGCGGCGGCTCCTGCCAGTCGCCGCCTGGGTAGCGAAAGA
>NZ_LMTS01000271.1:5084-12515 GCF_001541225.1 Variovorax sp. WDL1
ACCAGCGGCGGGCCGCCCGGGTCCATCAGTTCCAGGTCGAGCTGCGCGCCCTCGAACGCGGCGCTCATGCAGCCAAGCTGGAGGCGTAGGTTTGCGCGGCCTGCAGGACCACCGCGAGGCGATCGCTCGCGTCGGAACCGAGGAACTCCTGTGCCTCCGGCGCGACCTCGCGGCCCGTCAAGCCCACGAGGGCCTCCAACGGCGTGAGGCCCGCGAGCGTGTCCTGCGGGGACGTAAAGAAGCCGTACGCGGCGGGTCCACTCGGGCGGCCCAGCGCTGCGAGCACCTGTCTGAGCGGCTCGCCAGTGACGCCGTCCCAGGCCTGGAAGGCGGGATACTCCCGCCCGCGCTTGCGGCCCGGGCGCAAGATGGAGAAGAGTTCACCCGCCTGTTCGCGGTTCCGCACCGTCTCGTCCGTCACGCCCAGCACGCCGCCCAGCTCCACGGCGCTGAGCGACTCTGCCGAGTCTCGGCGTGCAGCGAAGGCCCGTTCGGCATCCGCGAGGACCTCCGAAACCTCCCTCTGCGTAGAGAACTTGAGTTCGAAGTAGTTGAGCAATGTCTCCACGGACTCCTCGCTCAACCCTCCTTTGCCGAGCACGGCCACGACGTCGCTCCGCATCTGCGACAGCGTCTCGTCAATGCTATGTAAATGCTGTTCGAGCAGATGCGCCTTGGGGCTGTAGGTCCTAAGGAGCAGAGCGTCACCCGCGCCGAACGAGCCCTTGGAATGGAGAAAGGGGGACCACGAGATCGTTGCGCTACCGCCAACGGCGACGCAGCGCTTCAGCGACCGGCTGATGGCGCCCAGCCGGTCGCCGACAAAGACTGTTACCTCGTCCGGGTGGGCGCAGGGCCAGAGATGGTGAGAGTGGTCGGTCATGTAGAGATCCTCGCCCTGAGTATGGACGGATAGCCTTATTTTGGCAAATTAAGCCATGTAAGCCAAAGCATCGTTTGGCTGACGGGTATCTCCACCACGAGAGTTCACAAGCCGCGGTAGGCTGGGTAGTGGAACTCACAGTCCATCCGGACACGCCGCGCCCGCGGTCTGCGCCTGGTCGAGGCAGTCACCAAGGCTGAGCTACTCGCGCTGGCTAGTTCGGCTTGAAAGGCGCCGGCATCGGGCCGAGCGACGCGGGAGCCAGGCTGATGCTGCGCACCGGCTCCGCGCGCGCAGGCGGCACGAAGGGGCTCGGCATCGCCTGCATGTTCGGTCCCACGAAGACCGGCTGCGAGGCGGTCGTGGCCACTTGCACCGGCGGTGCCGCCGGCGCCTCTGGCGCCGGCGCCTTGATCGGCACCGTCGGGATCGCCACCACCTCTGGCTCCTGACGCTGGGGTCCCACAAGCAGCATGCCGGCGCTCGCAGCAGCAGCAGCGTCTTTGCTCACGGTCCATGTGCCGGTGCTGCCGATCCGAGTGAAGCTGATCCGCTCGCCGTTTTCCCAGGTGCAGTTGAAGATGATCGGCTGGGGCTTCGCGTCGGCCGGCGCGAACGGATCGGTGGCTGGCTCCTGACGCTCATCGCATCCGCGCAAGGGCTGCCGGTAGGCGAACTCGTTGATCTCCGCGAGCTTTCCGCCGCTCAGCGTCGCTGGCAGGCCTGCGGAGATCAGCCGCCCGACAAAGGCCGTGGCGAAGCGGGAGTAGGCCGCCTGAGCCTCCTCGCTCGTCGGCGGCGCGACCTCACCGCCTGTGGCTTTCATAACGCCGGCAAGAGCGGCGGTCGCAAAGCTGACGCGGAGCGCGCGACTCAAACGTTGCGTTTGCGCGGCGCGTAGCCCTGGTCGCAGCGTGCTGCCCACCGTATTTTTCTGTTCTTGCGACATTAAATTTAATCGTTGCTGTCCTTGCGGGTTTCTAATCCGCGTAGCTATTATGGTACGAACCCACCAGATCATTGATCAGGTCGTCCGGCTGACCCCCTGGTGACAAACGAAAGGTATAGATGTCGAGCACCCCCGCCGCCTACGACGGCAATCAGATCAAGGTCCTTCGCGGCCTGGAAGCAGTGCGCAAGCGCCCTGGCATGTATATCGGCGACACGCAGAAGAAGGGCTTCCACCACATGGTGTGGGAGATCCTCGACAACTCGATCGACGAACACATGGGCGGCCACTGCGACCGCATCGAGATGCGCGTGCACGCGGACGGCTCCGTCTCCGTGAAGGACAATGGTCGCGGCATCCCAGTCGATCTGCACCCCGAGGAAAAGATCGCAGCCGCGACCGTTGTGGTCACCGTGCTGCACGCGGGCGGCAAGTTCGGCGGCGAAGACGGCGAGAGCGCATACAAGACCAGTGGTGGCCTGCACGGGGTCGGTGCTTCGGTCGTGAATGCCCTGTCGACCCGCTTCGAGATGACGATCGAGCGCGACGGCGGCCAGTTCTTCCAGGCCTTCGAGAACGGCGGCACCCCCGTCGAGAAGCTCAGGCGCGTCGGTTCCTCGAGCAACCACGGCACCACGATCCGATTCTGGCCGGACCTGACCATCTTCAAGGCGGAGGAGGGGGAGCCCGAGCTGACGTTCGACCACTCCCTGATCTCCCACTCCCTTTCGACCCGCGCTCACCTGAACCCAGGCCTGCAGATCGTCTACCTCGACGAGCGCACGGGCGTTTCGTCCGAGTGGAAGGCCGAATCCTTCGTCGAAATCCTGGACGTCGTGACCGACAACCGGAACGCTCCGGTTCTCCAGCCCCTCTCCGCGCATCAGAAGATCGCCACGAAGGAAGGCGAAGTAGAGGTCATGGTTGCCTTCCGCGTGCATGCCGAGCGCCCGAGCACCATCGTCTCCTTCGCCAATGGCGTGACCACGCCCAATGGCGGCAGTCACGACGCGGGCTTTCGCTCAGCCCTGCTTCGGGCGTACAACAAGTACGCAGACGACAACAAACTCACGAAAGAGCCGTTCGTTGCCGAGGACGTCCGAGAGGGACTCGTCGCGGCAATCTCAGTTCGGCTGAGCGAGCCTCGCTTTTCGGGTCAGACCAAAGAGAAGCTAGCGTCGTCGGAGGCCCTGGGAGCGGTGTCCACCGTGACCTACCAGCTCCTCATGAAATTCTTCGAGGAGAACCCGAAGGAGGCCAAGGCGGCGATCATGCGCGCCGAACGCGCGGCACGCGCCCGCGCCGCAGCCGACAAGGCTCGCGATCAGGTCGAGCGCAAGAACCCCCTCGCCGTCGGTACGCTCCCGGGCAAGCTGGCTGATTGCCAAGAGACCGACCCCTCCCTGTGCGAGCTGTACATGGTTGAGGGCGATTCCGCCGGCGGCTCTGCCAAGCAGGGCCGCGATCGCAAGACCCAGGCGATCCTGCCCCTCAAGGGCAAGCCCCTGAACGTGCTGCGTCTCGACGACGTGGCCAAGGGCCTGAAGTCCGAAGAGATCGACAACATCGTGCAGGCCTTCGGCTGCGGTGCGGCCAGCGCCTTCGATATCTCGAAGCTGCGCTATCACAAGCTGATCCTGATGACCGATGCGGACGTGGACGGCGCTCACATCGTCACGCTGCTGCTCACGCTCATCCACAAGTACATGCCCGAGCTGATCGCCCAGGGGCACGTCTACCTCGCGCAGCCGCCGCTCTACCGCGTGCGCAAAGGCAAGGGCGATCCGCACTGGATCCGCGACGACGCGGCGCTCGAAGCCTTCTTCGCCTCCCACGGAGGGCGGGAGGGCTACGAGGTGCAGCGCTTCAAAGGCCTCGGTGAGATGAACGCCGAGCAACTTTGGTCCACGACCATGGATCCGGACACTCGCACGCTGCTGCAAGTGCAGTACGTGCCGGCGTCCGAGAGCACGGACCTGGAGCCCGTGGCCCTGCCGGTCGGCGCAGCAGAAGACGCCGTGTTCGAGTTGCTCATGGGCAATGAAGTGCCCCCGCGCCGCGCCTTCATCGAAGAGCGCGCAACTTACGCCCAGATCGACGTGTGAGCCCAGGGAGAGGCTGTGAGGCCTCTCCCGACCCAAACCAAATTCCGCTAGAGCCCTCCCAATGACCCAAGTTCAACCCCTGCTCGTCCAGCCCCTGATGGAGCAAAGCTTCATCGACTACGCGATGAGCGTCATCACTGACCGCGCGCTGCCCGACGTCCGTGACGGGCTGAAGCCCGTGCATCGCCGAATCCTGTTCGCCATGCACGATGCCGGCAACAGCCACAGCAAGGCTTACCGCAAATCTGCCCGCACGGTGGGCGACGTGATCGGCAAGTACCACCCGCACGGCGACGCATCGGTCTACCTTGCAGCCGTCCGGATGGCTCAGCCGTTCTCGATGTCGACGATGCTGATCGATGGGCAGGGCAACTTCGGATCTGTGGACGGGGACTTCCCGGCGGCAATGCGGTACACGGAGATGCGACTGACCCGCCTCACCGGCGAGTTCTTCACCGATCTGCACAAGGAAACGATCGAGTGGGCGCCGAACTACGACGGGACCGAGAAGGAGCCCACGGTTCTGACAACGCCCTATCCGAACCTGCTGGTGAACGGAGTCGAAGGAATCGCGGTCGGCATGGCCTCGCGGATCCCGCCCCACAGCCTGCGTGCCGTGTGCGCCACCACGCTCATGCTCATCGATCGCCCGGACGCATCCACCGCCGAGGTTGTGGCCGTCCTGCAAGCCCCGGACTTTCCGACCGCGGCGATCGTGCATGGTCTGGATGGTTTCGCGCAGGCGGTCGAGAGCGGCTCGGGCCGCATCAAGATCCGGTCTCGTTGGCACGAGGAGGACCGGGGCCGCGGCGCCAAGGCCATCGTGATCGACGAGCTGCCGTACCAGGTGAACAAGGCCGTTCTGGTCGGAAAAATCGCCGAGCTGGTACGTGAGAAGAAGGTCGAAGGCATCGTCGACCTGCGCGACGAGTCCAACAAGGACGGCATCCGGATCTGGATCGCCCTGCGCAAGGACGAATCGACGGAAGCGGTGTTCGCGGACCTGGCATCGAAGACCGACCTCGAGGTCGCCCTCTCGTACAACTGCGTGGTCCTCGACGGCGGCCGCCCGAAGCTGCTCGGCCTCAAGGACATCATCCTGCGCTGGATTGCCTTCCGCGAAGAGGTGGTGCTCGCACGCCACGTCTTCGAGCGCAAGCAGGCGTTGGCTCGGCTCCACATCCTTGAGGCCTACATGGCCGCCTTGGGCATGCTCGACCAGGTCATCGCCCTGATCCGCGCTGCCGAGAGCCCGGCTGTAGCCAAGACCGGCCTGATGGCACTGCTGTCCGTTGACGAGTTGCAGGCCCAGGCAATCCTTGACCTGCGCCTGCAAAAGCTCACCGGCATGGAACTGGAAGGCATCCGCGCCGAGCATGCCGAGGTCGTGGCCAAGATCGCCGGCCTCACCGAGATCATCGAGAGCCCCGAGCGGATCCGCAACGTGATTCGCGACGAGCTGGCGGAGATCTCGAACCGCTATGGCGCTGACCGCCGCACGGAGATCGGCGTGGGCATCTCGGACATCACCCGCGAGGACCTGATTCCCCGCGAGGACGTACTGATCACGATGACGCAAGGCGGCTACGTGAAGCGGCTGCCGGCGAACGCGCTACGCAGCCAGAACCGCGGCACGCGCGGCAAGACCGCCATGGCCGTGGGCGACGACGACAGCATCAGCTTCATGCGCCAGAGCCACAGCCATGACAGCTTGATGGTGTTCGCCAAGAGCGGCCAGGTGTACGGCATCAAGGCCTACCGAATTCCCGAGGGCACGCTGACCACCAAGGGACGCCACATCCGCAACGTGATCGACGGCCTCGACGAGGAGATCTCAGCCGTGCTGGCGCTCCCCGAAAGGGACCCTGAGACCACGGTCCTGACGGTGACACGCAGCGGCCAGGTCAAGCGCACCTCGATTGAGGATTACGACGGCGCCACACGAAAGGGCGGCGTAAAGGGTGTCGGGCTCGACGACGGGGACATGCTGGTGGGGGCCTTCGCCGTGAAGGATCGCGACGACGTGATGCTGATCTCGGACTCTGGCAAGGCAATCCGTTTCACAGCTTCCGATGCCCGAGTCATGGGCCGCACCGCAGGGGGCGTTCGTGGCATCCGCCTTGACGGCGACGAGTCGATCGTCGGAGCGGCGATCATTACTCACGGTGCCTCCAAGGGACTGCACCTCCTGTGCGTCGGCGAGCACGGCGTGGGCAAGCGCACAGCAGTGGACGAGTTCCCGGTCCAGGGCCGCGCAGGCGGCGGCGTGATCGCTTTCAAGGCGAACAAAAAGACCGGGAACCTGGTCACAGCCATGGCGGTCACCGAGGAGCAGGACCTGATCATGCTGGCGTCGAACGGCGTCAGCAACCGGGTGGCAGTGAAGGACATCCGGGAGACCGGACGCGCCGCGTCTGGCGTCATCCTGATGAACATGGACGCCGGGCAGCGCTTGGTAAGCGCGACGACTGCAGTAAGGGATCACGAGGACGACGTTCCGGAGGCGGCCGTGGCAGACGGAAGCGTTGCCTAAGACAGCGGCAGCAACAGGATGCGGACACGGCACTGGCCTGCCATGGGGTGATGGGCCGCAGCGAGACGCACGCTGCCCCATGCCATCAGCATGCACATCTACTGGACGGCAGTGTGTACCCGCGGGACCGTCGACAAATCTTGAAAACTTGAGGCGTCTGCCCTAGCGCGATCCTGGGTCGGGGTGCCATCATGAATTGCGACATGCACCTAAGCGAGCGATGAACCACTTCCACACCCAGGCGTTCGCCTCAACCAGAGCCCAGCCCCGCCCGGGCTCACACGCCAGCGTTCGCCGAGCCGGACAGAAATGCCGTCTCTGCCAGTTCACTCTCAAACGAGAAGACGGTGACGACATGACGAAAGGCCTTTGCGCGTCATGCAA
The DNA here is from genome assembly GCF_001541225.1 of Variovorax sp. WDL1. GTDB lineage: Bacteria > Pseudomonadota > Gammaproteobacteria > Burkholderiales > Burkholderiaceae_C > Variovorax. The sequence goes on from NZ_LMTS01000271.1 coordinate 11,939, forward strand.
GACGAATCCCGAGGCGCAGGAACTGAAATACGAGGCAGGGGCCAGTAGCGGAGCGCAAGCCTCAGCCCCCCAGCCCTTCGCGAACATGGTCGCGGCAGTCACGGGCGAGAAGGTACCGGTGCCGCCACGGGCCTTCAACGATGCCGACCTTGCACTGATCCGGAAGATCGGGGCATTCATGCCGGCGCAGAAGCTGCTCGACATCCTGAACGAACGACTGACCTGCGACCTCGGGGCCGAAGACAACCTGTACACGATCGAGCAACTCAACACGGCCATTGCGCAAGTGCATGGTGCCGGCAATCCTGAGGCCCTTGGACGGGACTGGCCCAGTGTGCGCAAGTTGCTGGCCCAGGCCCGGCGCGCCGGCGTCCTGGACCAGATCAACGAGCAGGTGATCAATGATTTCGCGGTTGTCTTCCAGCTCAACGCCAAGCAGGTCGTCGAACTCAAGGACATCGTCCTCGGCGCAAAGGAGGACTGAAGCGATGGCGAATGTTACGAGTCACCCATCAAGCCACCCAGTGATCCGCCGCGACGAGATGATGAACGCCGTTCTCAAGCTCGGCGGGCAGCC
>NZ_LMTS01000271.1:12578-27765 GCF_001541225.1 Variovorax sp. WDL1
CTGGCGGTCGGGGTGGGCCCTCGCGGCTGTGGGAAGACCAACATCGGGCAGCTCATTGGCGAACAGCTTGCAGACCAGGGCTGGGTGGTTGTGGTCTTCGATCCCGAGCGCGAGATGGAGCTGATGTACGGCGACGCGGTTGAGAACGAGGAAGAGCTGCGCCAGTGCCTGGAGAAACGGGACCGGAAGATCGTTGTGGTCCGAGCGGCCAATGCAGCGGAATTCGTGCCCTATGGCCGGGTGGTTCTGGACGTGGCGGACCGCATTCGCAAGCCGCTCTTCGTTGTCATCGACGAAGGCCAACTCTTCAGTGCGTCGCGCAAGCGCTCGGAGAGCATCGGTGAAGCAGCCGACATCATCAACGAATTCGTCGGCCGAGGCCGCAAGCGAGCGCTGGACCTGTACGTCACCGCCCTGCGCTACACCGGCAGCGTGCACCGCCTGATTTTTGCGAACAAGAACCTCACGTTCATCGGATGCCAGGAAGATGCCGCCGCCTGGTCGGCGCTGGCGCCGCAGTTCAAGTCGTCCGGGATCGACTTCGGCGATCTGAGCGCCCTGGCCCCAGGCGAGTTCTTCTGCCTCAGCCGGCGCGGCATCGAGAAGGTCAGAACGCCAATGGCCGAGGCACTCAAGCGGGTGGCGCCGGCGGCCAAGGCAGTCAAGCGGGCGCTACCCGCGACCTTCAGCCAATGGGACCGTGCGATGCGGGGCATCTCAACGGCTCGGCTCAATGCGCTGACCGATCCGGTGATGACCTTGCTGGGCAAGGTGGCCGGGCTGTCCCAGAAGCAGATGCTGGCGGGTCAATCCGCGCTGCAGGACGAACTCGAGGCTCGTTGACGATGGCCAAGAGCGACGTGAGCCCGGGCATGGACTTCCAGGGCATGGAGCGCGGCGGTGATCTGTCGACGGATCCCGCGGATGAGAAGCTGGCGTGGCAGCGCTTCGTGCTGAGCCACGGTTTGGGCTCGCTGAACCGCGATTTGGCGGCGGTGCTCGGCCGCACCATCCCAGAGATCGAGAGCTTGAAGCAGTCGCTGGGGAGCCATGGCGGGCGCGCCGCGCGCAGGGGCAGGAAGGGATTCGAGGAGCTGTTCGGGCTCTGGCATGGTCGCCCGCCCCAGGACGCCGAGTGGCGCCTGCCGCAGCTTTATGCGCGCAGACAATCCTACGAGTGGTTGCCCCCCGAGCTCGCGCTCCTGGCCACGTTGGTGGGGCAGATGGGTCCGACCGAAATCGCTCGGGTCCTGACGACACGCCTGCAGGCGCTCACCGGCGACGCCAGAGCAACTCGCGATCGCATGTCCGTGCAGAACCAAGTCGCGCGCATGGGTCTCACGATGTCCGACGTGCTCGGCGGCATCACCGTGGCCGCGGCCGGCCGCGAAGTGGGCTCGTACACCCTTGTGCACCAGGCCATCCGAAACCACCTGCTGAAGGCGAGGCGCGTAGGTCGCCAGTGGGTCATCCCGCATAAGACGTGGGCGGAATGGAAGGCCAAAATCTCGGCACCACCAGAAGGGTATGTGCAACTGAGCACGCTGAAGGCGCCCCTCGGCATTGCCTCTGACAAGCTCAGCGAGTTCGCCCGCATGGGCTACGTGCCCGGGGGCATTCAGGTAAAGCCTTTCGGCACGAAGGGCGTGCACACAAGTCAATTCGGCAGCTGGTACGTGCCAAAGGAAACCGCAGAACGATTGCTCGCGGATCGCCGCGCGGGGAATCCCATGCCATGGCACGGGAAGCCCCTGCTGGACAATCTCAAGGTCACCTACCGCCTATGGCAGGAGCGTCAGCATCCGAAGGGGTGCGCGACTTGCGCGCAGATCTGGGGTGACGCAGGGCTGCCGCGGAACTTCGAGGACTACATCGCTCGATATCCCGCACTCGATCACGGAGCGAAGCGACATCTGACGATGGTCTGGAACCCGGGCCTGACCATCGCCGAAACAGCCCGGCACGCCGGCCGCACGGAGCAGGCGGTGCGCCGCGCGATCGCCAGCGGGATGCTGGCTGCCACCAGGCTCGGCGGCACCCAGCATGTCACCCGCACCGATGCGACGCGCTGGATCGCGCGCAAGTGCCCAACTGGCGAGGGCGAAAAGTCATGGGTCTCGATCGAGACCGCGATGAAGCAGTACCTCTTCACGCGTGCCGAACTGGACGGCTTCGTCAAACGCGGGGCGCTCAAGGCCAAGGTCGGTACGGCCGGAGACATGCGCGGGAAACACTACGTGTCGCGCCACCAGTGCGCGCAGTTGCGCGAAAAGACGGGGTTCACCGAAGACCAGGCGGCGGCGCGTGCGAAGGTGACCGTGCCTGAGCTGCGATCGCTTCTCAATGGCGTGAACTGGCGCGGCGCCGAGGGAATTCCTCTGGCGACATTGCAGGCCGTTATCAAACGCACTCGCAGCCGCCGGGGACTCACCGTCGAGCAGGCTGCCGATGCGCTGGGTGCGACCGCCGCTTGGGTCACCGAACGGGTCGCGGACGGCACCATCACCGTCAAGCGCAACAAGTGGGATGACCGCCTCTACCTCACCGAACCGATGCTCCAACGGTTGCGCACGGTCCAGTTTCAACCTGTGAAGCGCGTGCGGTCGGCGCACGAATGGAGGCGCTTGTCGGAGGCAGCGGGCCTCGCCGGCGTGTCCACGACCACGCTCAGCAGGTGGGGCGAGGCAGGCGATGTCCGGCGCATGCTCGAGCCCAGTGGCTGGCACTACCACCTGGCCGACGTGCGCGCACGGGCGCGGCTGTACTGGAAGACCGTGCGCTACAAGCGCGCCCGTCCACCGGCCTGGCTTTGCGCCGAACAGGAGCCGACAGGTCTCGCCGGGACTGCATCCGGAGCGCCAGTAGCCTCGAGCTCGGCAGCCCTGAAGTGCGGGTCGGCCGAGCCTTGCAGCGCGCCCGCGACCGCTTTCGCGGAGGCCCTTTGCGCATGGATCGCAGCGACGAAGATCTTCCTGAACCCACTCAAGGCCTTGCGCGCGCAACGCCTTGCTCTCGACGGGGTGCCGAGAGAGGAACCGTCGGCGCTTCGCAGTGCACTCGCCAAGAAGTACGCCAGGCTGGTCGACCTCGATCTGGTGTCACTCGATGATCTCGACGTCGAGGACCGCTTCGAAGCGATCAGGCAGGCCCTTGACTTCATCGGGGTCGCAGATCGCCACCTCGATGGTGCGCAGCGGAACCAGGTCCTGGCCGCTCTTGGCGATCGCCTGGGCGATCGCGTGCGAGCCATCTCTCAGCTTTCCGCCTATTGATTCCCCAAAACGAATGATGAACACGATCCAGACCCAATACGAAGACTACCTGCGCCACGTCGACACGCATGGCGTGCGCAAAAGCGATCGCACGGGTACCGGCACCAAGAGCGTGTTCGGCTACCAGATGCGCTTCGACTTGACCAAGGGCTTCCCGCTCGTCACCACGAAGAAGGTGCACATGCGGTCCATCATCCAGGAACTGCTCTGGTTCCTCACCGGCTCCAGCAGCAACAACTGGCTCAAGGAACGTGGCGTCACGATCTGGGACGAATGGGCGCGCGAAGATGGGGACCTTGGTCCCGTGTACGGTGTGCAGTGGCGCAGCTGGCCGACTCCGGACGGTGGCCACATAGATCAGATCAAGGACGTGATCGACACCCTCAAGAGCAACCCTGACTCGCGCCGCATCATCGTGAGCGCCTGGAACGTGGCGGACCTGTCCAAGATGGCGCTGATGCCTTGCCATGCGCTATTTCAGTTCTACGTGGCGCCGGCGCAAGAGCCAGGTGGGCGGGGCAAGCTCAGCTGCCAGCTCTACCAGCGGTCGGCTGACTCATTCCTTGGGGTCCCGTTCAACATCGCGAGCTACGCGCTCCTCACGCACATGGTGGCCCAGCAATGCGACCTCGACGTCCAGGACTTCATCTGGACCGGCGGGGACTGCCATGTGTACAGCAACCACGGCGAGCAGGTGGCGCTGCAGCTCGCACGAGAGCCGCGCGCGTTCCCCACGCTCGTGCTCAAGCGCAGGCCCGCGTCGATATTCGAGTACGAGCTCGACGACTTCGACATTGTGGGCTACGAGCCGCATCCCGCGATCAAGGCCCCAGTCGCGGTCTGACGCGAGAAGGAAAGCCATGAGCCTGCACCCGACGACCCACTACCGCTGGAAAGAATGACCGCGCCCTCATACACAGGCATCGGCTCGCGCTCGACGCCTCCCGAGCAGCTGCTACGCCTGCGCGATCTGGCTGCGATGCTCGCCCGCGAAGGCTACGAGCTGCGCTCGGGCGGCGCTGACGGCGCTGACACCGCATGCGAGGAGGGATGCGACCTCGCCGGCGGCGCAAAGTCGATCTGGCTGCCTTGGCCAGGCTTTCAGAACCGGTGGCCCAATCCCGCGCATAGGACGTTCCTTCCTCTGACTCGGGCGTTCGAGATCGCTGAGCAGTTGCACCCGAGGTGGCCGTTCCTCACGCGCGGCCCGAGGGCTCTCCATGCTCGCAACACGCACCAGTGCCTCGGGCACACCTTGGATGATCCATCCGAGTTCGCCCTGTGCTGGACCGCCGACGGCGCGCAGAGCGAGGCGGACGTGAACTCGAAGACCGGCGGCACAGGAACGGCGATTCGCCTCTCCTCACAGCGCGGGATGCCTGTCTTCAACCTGGCGCGCGAGGGCGCAGAGGATGCGCTGCTCGCCTTTCTGGCGCAGCGCCGCGCGGAACGCCTGGCCGCCCAGGGTGATGCCGACACCCCGCGAGAGGAGGAGGCCGAGCCGCGCCAAAACATACTGAGGTTCCCAACGCGATGACAAGCAAAGCTGCCGTCTACCTCACCGATGACCGCGACCTGCGCGACGACGAGCTGCGCACCCTTGTGATCTTCCAAGGAGGCAACGGCGACTGGTACGTTCAGGTGGGAAACCGGCATGGCCGCGCCACGGACGGCGTGAGGCTCTGCACCTCGGGAGGCGCATCAAGCCACGCCCCGGGTCTGACCGTGGCGATCGCCAGCGCCTACCGCGCGATCATTGCAGCGCAGCGCGGTGAGCTCGCGCCTCCCTCTCGCGTGGACCTCGAAGAGGAAGTCGAAGCCTGGCGTGCGGCGTTCCCCAAGCACCAGTTCGAGTTCGGATCCATTGTCCGCAAGCCTGAGGGCGCCTGACCGATGCTTGGAACGAACAAACACCTCTGGGGCGATCGCGGCATCGGCCTGACTATGGAACGGTCCTGCGCAACTTCGTTTACTTGATTCCAGTGGCGGCCGCCGAGCGAGACTCCAGCTCCTCAATGTCCTTGCACACGATGTCGATCGTTGTTTTCAAACGCCGGACATTCCCGACGATATAGCTCGCGGCCGTTTCTGCGCGCTGTCGGAACTCGTCAGCCGTGAAGTATGCGTGCTTGGCCAACTCGAGGATGTCGCCTCGATCGTTTCCTTCAAATCGGCCCAGCTTCGAAACCGCAAGGTCGACGGGGGAGAGGACCTTTAACTTGACCAGACGCCGCTCGTTCTCGATGCCTTCCCACTCCTGCGAGTCGTCCTCGAAGTCCTCGTGCATCGGAGCCAGCTTGGCGGAGTAGGTCGGGTCAAAGTAGAGCTGCGTGGGCTTGCCGCTGGCGTCAACGAAATCCACCATCAGCTCTTTGTGATCGAGCGCCATCCTGCGAGAGAAGCTCGCGTCCACGTCGGCGGTAAAGCGGCTCCCGCAGTAGTAGTTGACGGCTAGTCCACCCGCCAAGTACATGATGATCGGCTCGCCTTCGTACCCGTTCTCACGCAAAGTGGCATCGATTCTGTCGAGCATTGTCGAAAGTGCCGAGGCCAGTTCAGGGGTGGCGTGGTTCATGGGTGATCCTGGTCTTGAGCATGTGGTCGAGCCGGCTGCAATTGAACTCCACCGCCCTTGCCCGTTCGGAGAATTTACCAACCGATCCAGGTGACAGGCGCTCAGCGACGCGAAAGAGGGAGTCCGCATGGCCGTACCAGTAACCTCCCGCAAGAAAAAGCGCGGTCGCTGCAACTTCATCACTGCTAACAGGTCCAGTCGCCGCAAACTTCAACCAGTCTTCCTCACGAAAGTGACGGTTCTGGGCGGCGCTGAAGGCCAAAAGCTGTTCCTCATTATCTCGAGTCATGCGCCAATGTTAGGGGAGATTGCGAGCGAAGCGCTAGTGCAGTGCGCTCGAAATAATTGAACTTATGTGATGCGGCACACTCCGACCTTGACGGAGGTCGCCGCCATGCGCATTGCCCCAAAGATCGAACTGGATGCCGTTGCCCAACGAGAGTTGACGGCGTTGGCGCGGCGAGGCCGTATCGAGGCTCGTGTGCAGCAAAGGGCCAAGGTCGTGTTGCTGGCCGCTCAGGGCTGGCAGAACAAGGACATCGCCTCCGAGGTCGATCTGGATCGGCGCCAGGTGGCCTTGTGGCGCCAGCGCTTCCTGGAAGGCGGGGTGGAGGCCCTGATGCACGATGCGCCGCGCCCCGGGCGCACCCCCAGCGTGACCACCGCCGAGTTTGAATCGAACATCGTGGACAAGACGCTGCATGACAGACCCATTGCTGCCACGCACTGGAGCACGCGCACGCTGGCCGCGCAACTCGGCGTGGGGCCGACGACGATTCGGCGCGTGTGGCAGCGCAATGGCCTGAAGCCGCATCGGCAGAGCAGCTTCAAGCTCTCGCGGGACCCGCGCTTCGAGGACAAGCTGCTGGACGTCGTGGGCCTGTACCTGAACCCGCCCGAGCGCGCCCTGGTTCTGAGCTGCGATGAAAAGAGTCAGATTCAGGCGCTCAACCGCACCCAGCCGGGCTTGCCGATGAAGAAAGGCCGCGCCGGCACCGTCACGCACGACTACAAGCGCCACGGCACGACCACGCTGTTCGCTGCCTTGAACACCCTGGACGGCACCGTGATCTCGATGTGCCAGCAGCAACACCGGCACGCGGAGTGGCTGCAGTTCCTGCGCCTGATCCAGCGCAAGACGCCCAAGCACCTGCAGTTGCACCTGATCGTGGACAACTACGGCACGCACACGCACCCCGACGTGCAGGCCTGGCTGGCCCGGCACCCGCGCTTCGTCATGCACTTCACGCCCACGAGTGCGTCGTGGCTGAACATGGTCGAGCGCTTCTTCCGCGACATCTCGGAGAACCGCATCCGGCGCGACAGCTTCACCAGCGTGCCCGAACTGGAATTGGCGATCGATCTCTATGTCGAGCACCACAACGCCAATCCCAAGCCGTTCCTCTGGACCGCGAGCGCCAACGACATCCTGGCCAAGGTCACGCGGGCCAAGGCCGCGCTGGCAAGGAGCACAAGATAAGTACATATCTGAGTGGCGCACTACACTAGGTGGATTGCACTTCGCTGGTGTGAGCCCATGCCTGCGGGCCAAACGGTCACGGTCAGGGTCAAAAACATCGCACACCAAGAGCCGATAGCCCGAGAGAATTCGGGCATGCAATCCTATGAGTTGATGACCGCAGCCCGGTCCCGCGGATGGCTGGCGCTGTGCGCTGGTGTGGCGCGTGAGACGCTGCAGCTGGCGGGACACGGCCCCACGGACAGTTTCGTCCCACACGAGGACGAATTCTTCGCTAGCCCCATGAAGGCCGGCGCTCTCGGCCTGCTGCTGCAATGGGCGTGCGAGGACAACGAGAGCTACGCCGCCACCTTCGGCCCGATCGCCTTCAGCGAATCAGCCTTGTGCCCCTTCCACCAAGACGGCATCGGCTTCGCGGTGAACGTGGTCCGCAACGGGATGCTGGACGACTGGGAGATCTTTGCGCACTGGGGGCAGGGCGGCTACGTGATCGTGCCCGACTGGCAGCGCCAGGACGCCGATCGACGCTTCGACTTCGCCTGGGCGCCGGACTGGCTGTACCGCCGGTGTGGCGGCGCGCGCGATGCGGCCGAACTGCCGGGCGACGTCCGTGATGCGCTGCACGTCCGAGCGATCGAGCTCGCAGTGGCGGACGGCAGCGAGGAACTGGCCGAAGCGCCACGGGGATAGCCGCATCATGACCATTCGAACCATGCCCAGGCCCGGCATCACGCCGCACATCGCGCCGATGACCATCAGCGCGCTCGTCAACGACCTCAAGCAGTTCGACCCGAGCAAGGCTCAGAGGGAGTATCCCTGGGCGAGTCGCTTCGTGATGGGACTGCCGCTCGCGCCATGGCAGCGCGAGTTCAAGTGGTCCGATGACCAGGCCCGCCGCTTCATCCACAGCGCCTGGACTGGCGTGCACCTCGGGACCTACGTCGTCACCGATTTGGAGTTGCGGCCGGAGGTCGATGGCTTTCGCGGCATTGAGTTCCTCCCTTTGGCGAATTGCGTGATCGATGGCCAGCAGCGTCTGAAGGCGCTGGAGATGTACCTCACCGATCAGCTCGCCGTTCCGGACAGTGAGGGGACTCTCGCGCTTTGGTCGGAAGTCGATGCGCGTGATCGTCGGCGATTCCAGGGCACGATCTTCTCGCGCAGCATGATTCGCGAGCGAGACGAGACGAAGCTGCGCGAGCTCTACGACGTCATGAATTTCGGGGGGGTCAGGCACGAGGAGCACGAGCGCGCGCTGCCGCACCCGCATCTCGTTCGAGTGGGCAGCGAGTTTTTCATCGATCGTTCCGGCACCGCCACCCTCACGACTGCCGAGGACCAGGCGCGACACGAAGCGATCTTCAGGTATTCGCGCAGCCGATCGCCGGCGGCCGAACTCGTCCGGGCACACCTCGACGGCAGCGACGCAGGCGCAGAGGATGAAATGGTCGGAGAGGACGCGGAGGACGCCCCGCGCCCGCGCTGATGCCACACCACAATAGAGACATGGCCATCCGCCTTTTCCATGGCACCACCGAGCAGTTCGATGCCTTCGACACGAGCTGCATGCTCGGCGCCCACTTCGGCACGGCCGCCGCGGCCGAAGCACGGCTGCGCGACGTTGCCGGAGGGCAGGGCGAGGTGCGGGAGTACGAGATCACGTTCCAGAACGCCCTGGAGATCGTCGATCTGGGCACCTGGAAGTTTCCTTCGGTCCTGCGAGAACTGCGCTCCAAGGGCGTCCTGAGCGCGGCGCAGGTGGATGCTGCGTATGAGGCGAACAACCGTAGCGATGCGGCCGGGTCGGCGTTCGTGAAGGATGCGCTGCGGGCGGCGGGCTACGACGCGTTGCGGTATTCCAACCTGGTCGAGGACGCCGGGAGCGAGAGCTTCATCGTGCTGGAGGCCGAGCAGATCACACCGTGCGATGACAATGCATCCAGGCCCTCTATGTGCCGGCCCTGAGGGGCGATAGCGACTCAGCCCCGAGGACGCGACGGTTCTGGTTCCTCGTCTGAAGGCTGGCTTTCGGCGTGAGCGTTCCGGGGGCGATGCAGGCTCTGAGCCACAAACTGCGCAAAGGGCTTGATGTCGCCGTCACGACTCGCGGAGTTCAGCGCATCCATGTACCGATTCCGGTCTTCAAGTCGCAGGACCGTCCAAGGGAAGCCGCCGGAGGCGAGCATCGAGTTCATGATGAAGCGACCGATCCGGCCATTCCCGTCCATGTACGGGTGGATGAACACGAACATGAAGTGGCCGAGCACAGCGCGCACCGAAGCTCGAGGTTCTTTGCCAAGCAGCTCGAAGAATACGGGCATCATGTCGCGCACGGCCTCACGCGATGGGGGAACATGGGCCGCGTTGCGGATGTAGACCTGATGGCCCCGATAACCGGCCAGATCTGCCGGCGCGAGCAGGCCCGCCGTCACGCTGGGCGAAAACATCGCCCGGAACCAGTCGCCGTGGTCACCCTTCAAGACATCGCCTGGGTTTGCCCCGTCGAAGATTCGACGGATGGACTTGATCACTTCATTGTGCGCGAGCCAATAGCCGCGCGCCGCCATCGCATCTCTTGAGCGACGGTCCTCTTCGTGGCTGATTTCGTCCCACTTGCCACTCGCCACATGTTCGATGAGCTGGGGCGTGACCCGGTAGCCTTCGATGGAGAGTGAGTGGTATGCGTCGGTCACGTAGGCGTCTTCAACCGCCCGCATGAACGCGGCAACATCGCTGGGCTGACCTGGCTCCTCCTCTGGGAAAGTCCGTGCGACATCGTCTCGCATGGCGCTCCACATGAGGCGCAATCGGGAGACATGTGGAGATTCGACCCTATCACCCAGATTGACCTGGGGTGCGACATCAAAGGGGTTTGCCTCAATGACCTGGTTGCCCAACGATCGCATGAATCCCAGGATGTCGTCGGCAACAGCCACACGACCCACCGCGCGGAACGCCCCGACAAGTCGCCCGGCAACGGTGCTGTGGTTGCCCTCGGCGAGCACCCGGCTGACCTCTGATGCGTCAGTGACAGACAGCAGAGCGATCTGGGCATCCTGCGGCGAGGACCTGAAGAAGTTCTCTGGAACCTTGAGCAATGCTTGCACCAGCGTCATGGTGCGGATGCCCCCGACGCTGTCCCGCCTGTCGGCAGCCGGAAAGTCCCTCGCCTGGTAGTCCATCAGCGAGAACCCGTCTGGCAGCGCGAGGACGCCGTTTTTTGCCTCCGGCGAGTGCACGATCACCTGTTTGGGCAGCAGGGTGGATCCAGCGTGCAGGCGCAAGGAATAGTCGGCCGAGACGCACCATTCGGATCCGAAGCGCGCGTTGCAATACGCCGCGAGAAAATCCTTCAGTGCGGCGATCCACGGCGTCGTATCACCAGCCGCGGCGGCCGGGCTGGCAGACATGTACCAGCCCTGAATCACAGTTTGAAGGTAGCCAGCCTGTAGCAGGGCTTCACGGGTCTGACGCGTGAACTGGGCGGTGTGAAACACATTGGCGCCGCTCTGTTGCAACGCGTGGAGCGCCTCAAGCGCCTGCGCCAAGCGCCGCTGTGCCGGCGTGGCTCTGTTGTTTTGACGGGTATTGGTGGCCATGCGTAGCGGCGACCGCCCACGTGATATCGGTTGCTAGGTTTTATTGTAATTGATTGCTAGGTTTTTGTGCTGTCCTGCTGCTAGATTTCTTTGCAACGAAGCGCTAGGCTTTCCTGCGCGCGCGCTGCAGCTGGAAAGTCGCCGCCCATGCGGGCCGTTCTTCACGCGGCCAAACGATGCTCGTAGTACGGTCGGTCGCGGTCTTCCAGGATCGCGTACTGCGTCGCAAGATTGCTCCGGTCCGGCTGCAGCCAGGCGTCGACGTTCTCGGGCTTGATGGGAACGATGCAGCGATCGTGGCCAGCAGCGGCAACCTCCGGCGGCGGCTCGTCCGTGATCGCAGCAAAGGACAGCAGCTCAGGCTCGTCCCCCGAACCTCGCCAGTGAGACCACAGGCAAGCCACCAGCATGTCCTGCTGCGGCCGCGGGCGGAACTCGAGCACCGCGTTCTCCCCGTCGCGATCCACGTTTTCGTAGAAGGCGTTCACGACCATGATGCCGTGCGAGAACCCGAACAGATCCTTCCAGAAGCCTTCGAGGTTGTCCGAACGCGCGTTGTAGGTGCCCGGGTACTTCGTGTCGTAGAAGGCGGGCTTCCCGGCAGGCCGGCACTGGTACCGCATCGGCTTCATGACGCGCTTGCCGTCCTCCAAGACGATCACCGGAGCGTAGACGCCAGGGAAGATCCGAGCGTCCCTTTCCTTGAGCTCGACGCGGCCAAGGTCCACCAGCTTTCCCTTCGCCGCCTCGATCTTGTTCGTGGCGATCCGGACATCGTCGGTGGCCTTCTTGGTGACCTTGGTCTGCAGGGAGCGCTCGGCATCCGCCAGGCGCTTGCGCTGCTTGAAGAGGTCCTGCTCGAGCTTCGTTGCTTGGTCGGCGTTGAACTCGTCGATAAGGGCCTTGATCTCCCGCTCGGTGTCCGACTGAGGAGTGAGGAACGCCGCATCCATCACCTTCGGGATCTTGATCCTCGGGTTCGTGCGCCGCTCGAAGTAGATCTTTGCGAACTCTTCGAGCTTGAGGTCGCCACCGAACTGGCGAATGAACCGGGTGAAATCGGCCTTGATCTGGGCGGAATAGCACATGGCGACATTCTGAGGGTGCACCGGCCGGAACGGCAACCCATCCTCACAACCTGGCTGCACCGGGCCACGTACATCAGTGGGCGAGCCGCCGGGCCACAGCTTGCCATCCCGGCCAGTTGCTTGCATCGAATGGGATGAAGCTCTCCACGGCATCCTCCGCCCAATCAGCCAGCGCCTCGCGCTCTGCGTCCGTCATCTTCGGCGCCATTCGAACGATGCGTTCGATGTGGAGCATGTAGGGATGCTGGGCGATAGCTTCATCAATTTCCGTCATGGCGAGCCCGTTGGACGTGATCGACGACAGCGTTGGGGCTGGACTTTGAACTTGGAATTGGACTTGCCATCCGGTGCACTATCTCGGTTAATGCGGGAAATCTTGCGTGCCCCCCCGTGCGACCGGGGCTGGCGCGAGGGCGCCGAGCTCCTGCAGTTGCTTGGCCTGCTTGTCGATGGTTGCCCTGCAAGCCTGAGTCACTTCGGCCTCAACGCCGCAATCCGCAGCGATGGTTGGCAGGTTGGCCACGACCCGAGCGAAGTCGCTTAGCGCTGCGGCGACGATCCTGCGCTCTTCGTCAACGACGTCCAGCGTTTCCACGACCTGCGTCCAGGTACCCTGGACCCGGCCTGCGTCGTCGCGCCAGTGGCAGCTGCGCACGATGACCTCGCTATCGAGGTACATCGGTGCGAAGTCGAACACCGGCGTGAGCTGGACCGTCCCGTCGCAGAGGCGCTGCACGGCCGTGTTGCGCGCGTGGTTGTCCGTGTTGCGCATTGCCAGGTTCAACACGTCGCGCTTGATGAACTCGATGGTTTCCTGCAGCGGATCCGAAACGGCAGCACGCAGGCCGGCGAGCAGCGTTTGCTGGCTCCTAGGGATCCCGAAGCCACGCAGGCCGCAAAGGCTGGCCAGGCTCTCCTGATGGAGTCGATGGACCTGGCCGTTGATCACCTGGCGGTCGAAGCGCCTCACGAACAGCGCCTCGCCGCGCAACTCCGGCGCGGCCATGGTTCGCAAGCCGCAGGCGGCGGCCACGCGCAAATAGGCTGTCTCGTTGCGCAACACGGCGCGGTCGCGCTCGGCGCTGCTACGCGGCAACTTGACCAGCCAGTGCTCGCGCGCACGCTCGTCTGGCAACGCGAGGTCTGGAAACCAGCGCCCGTCTTGATCGGTGCTGAGCAAGAACTTCGGCGCGACGCCCTGAACGCCTGTGGTGCCAGCCGCGAGCATCCCCCGGCTCGCAAGGTGTTCGAAGACGGCTTCGATCCTGCCGCGGACGTCAGCCTCGGCGAAACCAGGGAACGCGCCGCAACTGCGTGCCTGGTCGTCGAAGTAGTCCACAGCGCTCTGGAGGCGCAGGCATCCGATCGGAGCGATGGCGCCAGCCATGACGAGAGGCAGAACCAGGCCGTCGCCGTCGGCAAGTCGAAGCTGCTCGAGCAGATACTGTCGCCCCTTGCCTTGGGGCACCAGGTCGAACAGGAACGACGGTGGCAGGCGGTCGATCTCTGGCCCCATCGGTCCGTCGATGAAAAGGTCCGGCTCGGTGCCGATCGGCATGCCCAACGCCACCGGCCAAGGCGCGGCCTCACCGTGGACGTACTCGGGCAGGTACTCGATGCGGCAGCGGGCTGGGCCGAGCGGCTGCACCGTGGCTGCTGCGCGCCAGCGGCCATCTCGGTGGATCTGGAGCGTCGTGGGCGGGGTCACTGCGAATTTCACCCGCGCGGACCCGTCGAGACTGCCTCGTCCGGATCGCTCTCGTCGTCCAAGTACTGGGGCCATAGCAACTGGTGCTTGACCAAGGACTTCTCGAACGCGTTGCACTTTTTCATCAGATCGATTGTCGAGTCGAGATCGTCGTAGCTGAAGGCTGCAGTCCACCTTTGAATATTCGTCATCGCGTCAAGGTAGGGCTCGGTCCGCGCCGCGCGCGTAAGCTCCCGAAGGCAGTCGAGGTACTGCTCGCGATAAAGCGTTGGCACGATGATCCGAGCCTCACCCACGGCGCTCAGTTCTGAGTTCATGACCAGGCGTGCCAGGCGTCCGTTTCCGTCGTTGAAAGGATGCACTTCCGAGACGATGAACATGGCGAGAAGCGCGCGCGGGAGACCTGCGTCCACGTCGTGCATGAGCAGGCCTGCTTCGCGAAGGGTTCCGACCACTAAGCGCGGCTCGACAAAGGTCGTGTTCCCCGCGACGTTTCGCACGACTTTGAACTCGCCCGGCAACACCTCCGGCCTGGCGGCCATCATCAATGCATGGCGCTCACGCAGAGTTTCCTCGAAGGCTTTGATGTCGGTGACAGCCCGGGCCCGCCACGGGTTGCGTGCCTGGTCGAATACGCCCTTGATGTCATGAGAGTCCTTGGGCCGAAGCGCGCTGATCTTGCCATCGAGCGCGATCGCGCGAGCCTCTCCGATCTCGAACTCGGTCCCTTCAATGAAGTTGCTGAAGTACGACTCGAGGAAGGCGAAATTGGTCGTTGCGGGCGACTCGCCAGCCACGTCCGCGATCCGCGGCAGCTCGTTCACTTTCAAGACCTGAACCAGTTTGTGAAAGACGTCCATGCGCAAGGCGTCGTAGCCCCTGGCCCGGCCGGTGCCATTCGACGTGGCCATCTTTCGATCGGGGCGCGTTCCGAGAATCGCACTCATCAATCGATCGAGCTCCTCCAGGCGCGTCTTGGGCGTGTTCAGCTGCGCGCCGACAACCTTGACGCGCTCCCGCAATTCGACGAAGGCTTGCTCGCCACGAGAGTCGCAGATGGAGATCAGTCGGTCCTCGATCTCCTCCGCACTGATCTTCCGGCTGTATTGCGGATCGTCATCGCGTGGGGCTGGTGCCATCGCATCAAGCAACATCCGGGCTGGGCTCGGGAAGTAGACCTCGCGACCTTGGATCTGGGTGTCGCCGTCGACCGGTCCAGGACCACTCGACACCATGACCTTCAGGCCGGGCAGTTCCATGACCCGTGCATAGCTGCCGCCGGTCAGGTAGATGGTGGGGGCAACCATCCCGTCGAAAGCACTTCGGTACGCGACGACGGTCTTCGGGAAGAGCGCCGCCAGGATTCGCGCCTTCTCCCGCCGGAAGAGGGTTGGCCAGTCGGCTTCGGGCAGAGGAGTGGCGATGCCGCCGCGTACCCGGTGTAGCTCGCCGGCGGCGACCCGCC
>NZ_LMTS01000271.1:27823-73481 GCF_001541225.1 Variovorax sp. WDL1
GCTCTGCATTGAGGTAGAGGAGGTCGTCTTGTCGCATTTTCTTGGCCCGTTCCGCCCCCAGTGGGCAGATCTGTCGGAAATATTAAGGCCGATAAGCAACTTTGTCGCCTTTTTTGCCCCAACGTTCCTGGACTGGCGCCCACTCTGCCGATCCTAGGTTTTAGGATTTCCCGACACCGACAGCGAACGGGGCAATTTTTTACGACAAACAGATGCGCTGAAGGGCTCCCACGGCGAAAAAACCCGACACAGCAGTCCGACGCGATCGGAGATACTGGTTTTATATCCAGTATGTACGAGCCCCCGCCATTCGCCGAGCTGCACTGCCGCTCGACCTTCACCTTCCTTATCGGTGCGTCACAGCCCGAGGAGTTGGTGGAGCGCGCCGCGGCCAAGCTCTACTCGGCCATAGCCCTGACCGATGAATGCTCGGTCTCGGGCGTCGTTCGCGCCCACCTCGCCGCCCGGGAGGCCAGTCTGCACTTTATCTGCGGCAGCGAGATCCTCCTGACCACCCAGAGCGGCCACCCGCATGCCAGGATCGTGTTCCTGGCCCAGAACAAGCTGGGGTGGGGGAACCTCTGCGAGTGCATCACGCTTGCGCGCCGGCGGGCTGCCAAGGGCACGTACAGCGCCCTGGTGACGGACGTTGAGGGCAAAAACATCCAAGCGCCCCACTTGGCCGGCATGCCGGGCTGCCTGGCGCTCCTGTTGCCCGAGCCGGACGCCACCGTCGAGTCGCTCTTCGCCCAGGCGATGTGGATGAAGACCTGGTTCCCTGGGCGAGCCTGGCTCGTGGCACCGCGCCCGCTCCTGATGGACGACGAGCTGCGCCTCTGGACCGTCGAGCAGGTCGCCGAGCGCACCGGCCTGCGGATCCTGGCCAGCTCGAGCCCGGTGATGCACACGAGCAAGCGCAAGAAGGTGCAGGACGTGCTCACCTCGGTGCGCATCGGTAAGACCGTGGAGGCCGCGGGCTACGCGCTGCAGGTCAACGCCGAGGCGTACTTGCGCGGTCGCGCGGCGCTGATGGACCAGGTGCCGGCCGAATGGATAGAAGAGACCGTGCGCGTCGCGAGCCTGTGCACGTTCTCACTCGAGGAGCTGAAGTACGAATACCCGCGCGAGGTCGTGCCTGAAGGCGAGACGCCCGCATCGCACCTGCGCAAGCTCACCTACGAGGGCGCGCGCCGCCGGTACCCGAATGGCCTGCCCGACAAGGTCCGCCAGCAGATCGAGCACGAGCTCAAGATCATCGCGCAGTTGGAATACGAGAGCTACTTCCTGACAGTTGCTGACATCGTGCATTGGGCGCGTGACCGGAACATCCTCTGCCAAGGACGCGGCTCGGCCGCCAATAGCGCGGTCTGCTATTGCCTTGAGGTGACCAATGTGGATCCCGATCGCATGAGCGTGCTCTTCGAGCGCTTCATTTCCGTGGAGCGCAGGGAACCGCCCGACATCGACGTCGACTTCGAGCATCAGCGGCGCGAGGAAGCGATGCAGTACATCTACGAAAAGTACGGGCGCGATCGCGCGGCGCTCACCGCCGTGGCCACGACGTACCGCACGAAATCGGCACTGCGTGATGTCGGCAAGGCGATGGGCATCGACGACGACAAAGTCGATCGGCTGGCGAAGACCGCGTACGGGACCGATGAGAAGTGGATCAGCGAGGCGTGCCTGCTCGAAAACGAGATCGACCCCACGGATTCGACGGTCGTGCACTGGCTGACGCTGGCCGACACCATCCGCGGCTTCCCGCGGCATCTGAGCCAGCACCCTGGCGGCTTCGTGATCGGCCGTGACAAGATCAGCCGGCTGGTACCGGTCGAGAACGCGGCGATGGACAACCGCTCCATCATCCAGTGGGACAAGGACGATCTCGACTCGACCGGGCTCATCAAGGTCGACATCCTGGCGTTGGGCATGCTCACGGCGATCCACCGCGCGCTCGACCTGGCCGGCGAGAAGGCGGGCGGCCCGCCCATGCGCATGCAGGACGTGCCCGCCGAGGACCCGGCCACCTACGACATGATCTGCAAGGCCGACACCGTGGGTGTGTTCCAGATCGAGAGCCGAGCGCAGATGAGCATGCTTCCCCGCATGCAGCCGCGCACCTTCTACGACCTCGTCATCCAGGTCGCGATCGTGCGACCGGGTCCGATTCAGGGCGGCATGGTTCACCCGTACCTGCGTCGTCGCATGGGCGAAGAGGCGGTGACCTACCCGAGCGAGGAAATCAAGCAGGCAACGGAACGCACGCTGGGCATCCCGCTCTTCCAGGAGCAGGTCATGGCGATCGCTATGGTTGCCGCCGACTTCACCGCCGGCGAGGCTGATCAGCTGCGGCGAGCGATGGGTGCCTGGCGCAAGCGCGGCGGCCTGGAAGTGCACCAGCGCAAGCTCACCGAACGGATGCTGAAGAAGGGCTACACCGAAGAATTCGCGCAGCGCCTTGCCAAGCAAGTTGAAGGCTTCGGCAGCTACGGCTTCCCCGAGTCGCACGCCGCCAGCTTCGCGCACTTGGTGTACGTGAGCTGCTGGCTAAAGCGCCACCATCCCGACGCGATGCTCGCCGGCCTGCTCAACTCCCAGCCCATGGGCTTCTACGCACCTGCCCAGTTGGTGCGCGATGCGCGCGAGCACGGCGTCGTTGTGCGCCCGGTCGACGTGACGATCAGCGTGTGGGACTCGACGCTTGAGGAGGCCGTGCAAGGCCCGGCTTCCAAACGCTGGGACACGACCTACGAGCAGCCGCTGCGCGCGGTTCGCCTGGGCCTGGGCCGAATCAACGGCATGCGCGAGGAAGCGACGAAGCGCATCGTCGCAGCGCGCGCGGAGAAACCTTTCGCTAGCGTGGAGGACTTGGCGATGCGCGCGCAGCTCGACGCGCACGATCTCAAGTGCCTGTCGAGCGCCGATGCGCTGCTCGGCCTGGCCGGGCGCCGGCCCGATGCGGTGTGGGCCGCCAAGGGCGTGGACACACGCCCGACGAAGATGCTGCGCCAGGCACGCACCTTCGAGGACGAGATCCAGTTCGCGACGCCGGAGGAGGGGTCCGAGATCGCCGATGACTACGGCTCGATCGGGCTGAGCCTGCGCCGCCATCCGCTCGCCATCATCCGGCCGCAACTCGCCGAGTGGGGCATCAAGACCTCCGAGGATCTGCGCGTCCGCGCGAAGGATCGGCAGACGGTGCGCGCGAGCGGGATCGTGACGCATCGGCAACGCCCGAGCACTGCAAAGGGCGTCATCTTCGCGACCCTTGAGGACGAGACCGGCACGGTCAACATCATCGTGTGGCCCCAGGTCGCGGAGGAACAGCGCACGGTCCTGCTGGGCGCCAAGCTGCTGAGTGTGGAGGGGACCTGGCAGAGCGAGAAGGGCGTCCAGTCCCTGGTGGCGGCGAAGCTGGTCGACCACACGCCTCTCCTGGGCACATTGCGCACGTCCAGCCGTGACTTCCGCTGAGGACGTTCCACATGGCTCTACTTCGATCCCGGGCGCCGACGGCACGGTGCAGTGACTCCCGCGTAGAGCGCGCCTGAAAAAATATCGCCGGATATCGCGCCCGCGTGGCATCGTCAACGGTTTCAGCGACAGAGACCTTGAGAATGAATTCGACGGCAACACCCATCCAAGCCCAGTTCGCCAAGGCACTGGTGGCACGCGGCTGGTCCACCATCGCGCGCGCGTGGACGTGGCGAGCAAGGACTACGACACCGCAGCGGGCGGCAGGACTGCGTTCGTGTACTGCCGCCAGAACAGCGACGGCAACCACGTGCTCACCGGCGCCTACTGGAGCGAGGGTCGTAATGCGCTCTCGACTTGCTGGGCCCTGTTCCGGCCGGGGACAGACGAAGCGACCATTGCCAGCGAGATCGAGCGCTTTGCGGCCGAGGCCGAGAAGACGATCGGGCAGACCTACGCCATGCGGATCAAGGCGCTTCTAGATGAGCCGGACGAGGGCGCTCATGAAGACGAACAGTCGGCGGACGCGCATCGGTTCGCCATGTGATGCTCCGAGTGCTTGGCGCCTATCGCTCGCGCTGACGCAGCAGGGCATTGCGCAGTCGCCCAAGCAAGGTGAGTTTGGACCGCGTCTTCCATTCCGCATACTTCCGCCGCTCGTCCTCGAGCACGTCCATCAGCGCGGCAACCGTCTGGTCCCCGTATCTCCAGATGCCAGAAACGGCGAAGTGCCCAGGCAGTCGGTCCGGTTTCGGACCGATCTGAATGTCCGCGGCCCCGATGCGCGTCATCAGGTCCGCGCGAAGTAGAGCCTGCTTCGTTCCAGGGCCTAGGCCGGGGAACGGACGCGAGAGAACGAAGGAGATCACTCCAACGCTATCGAACTTGTGGCACAGGAACGCGCAGATCTCCAGGAAGACCAGGCCTCCTATGTTGAAGTCCGCAGCGAGCACGAACTCGGAAGGGTGGAAATGCTCCAAGTGCACCTCGGAGAGGTCGTCGCTCACCAGGACCGGATCAACAGTCCCGAGCAGGCGGTCATGGTCGAACACATGCATCGCTTCAGCCAAGCGATAGACGCCCCCCTCCGGACCGACGATCTTGATCTGCTGGTTCAGCTCCACTGTCCTCCAGGCCGGATTCTCGCCTACACACCACCAAGCTAGACCTCCTCACTACGGAAAGCGTCCGCCGCGAAAATCGATTACTGCACAGCCAGTCCAGGGAAAAACTCGCATGTCGCACACGAACCAAGGGCCAGAGGGACCGAGCCACGGCGCTCCCAGAGCCATCACTCACGTTGGCCGGGGTGCCTGATGCCGAGATTGTTGATGCGCGAGGCCGACGGCGGGGTTCGTCAAGTGGCGCTCCAGCCCCACGAGAACACAATCGGCAGAGGCCCCGAGAACCAGATCGTGATTGAGGCCGCGGACGCAAGCCGCGCACATGCCGTCATCACGGTCGAGCAGGCCTTCGTCACGATCCAGGACCTCGGCAGCCGCAACGGCACATTCGTGAACGGCCACAAGGTCAAGGACCAGGTGCTGGCCCACGGCGACGTAATCGTGTTGGGCTCGTACGAGATGAAGTTCGTCGTTGCCAGCCAGGAGTTCAGCAAGATCGAAGCGCTCGAGCTGCTCAACACGCATGGGCTGATCGTCGACCTGCCGCCTCGGGCCTCCCCGGAGCAGGACACAACGCCCGCCCCCGTAGCGCCGCCCCGCAGGACGCGGCTGTAGCTAAGCTCCGTTGCAAACGGGGTTACCTTCCGGCCGCCTCGAGCCTCGCCAGACGCCACTGAAGCGCTTCGAGCTTCGGGTACATCCGAGGCTCCCTTGGCGGGATCAGATCCTTCCCCGCCAGCTCGATCAGCGGCCTGTGATCTGCTATGCGGCTGTCCAGTCGAGATGCGACGTGCCACTTGAAATCTGGGCCAGGCGCGATGAGATCGTGATCCATCGCCCAGTGCATGTTCGGCGTGAGCGCGAGCCCGTTGCGCGGATCATCGTCCTGCGCTTCGCTGAAGGGATGGATATGCGCCGCCTCGACCATTGCCGTGCCGTCCAGCAGCACGAGCCGAAGGCCAGTCGCCGCGCACCTGTAGTCGTAGAGTTCTGTCACGACCCGCCGGAAAGCTGGATCACGCACGTACGCAGGCGGCGCCTGCGGCCGCGCCTGGAGCGACGGCCCTGCTCGGAGCTGGTGTTCATAGCGGCTGATCTCACTCGCCTGAGCGACAACGACGCGCAGTTCGCTCAGCCCGCGATCGAACCATGCGGTAGACAACGCGTCGCCCAGCGCTTCGACGTTTTCGGGCGCCTGGAGCAACTGGAAAAGCTCCTCGTCGAGGGAAGCAAAGGCGACGTTCTCCAGGATCGCCGCGTTGCTGCGTGCGGTGTCCATCGACTCCAGGACCTCCTCCCGCCCGGGCGCTGCGTGGAGGTGCCAGAAGCTTTCGCCGGCGCCCCGCAGACGCCCTGACAAATGGAAGAACGGAAAGTAGGGGTTGCGATGGTCCGTCGGGCTACGCACAGCGTCGAAGAACCGGGCGTATCGCTCCAGAAGAGGCGGCGCGTAGTAGATCCGATTCTCGGTGAGCCCCCCGCTTCGGGCGAGGTCGAGCACGGCCAACAGCATGCAAATCTTGTGCAGGCTCGCACGGCCGCCTGCAACGTTGACGTTGAGGCGTGCGAACTTCTGCTGGTAGGTCTCGATGGACATTGGCGGCGCGGGTAACTCGATCATCGATCCTAAACGGGGCCGACGAACCCGCGCTGCCTGGAAATCGTCGTTCGAGCGAAGCGCTCGACCTCGGAGCTCGCCGCCGGCCAATCAGCGGCCCATCGCGCAAGCCTCCACGGCAAATCGAGATCCTCACAGGCCGGGTGCAGGCGCGACAGGAGGGCGATGCCCTTCGGGGAGACCACGAGCCGCTTCACAGGCGCTCCCATCTCCCACAGCAGATCGTTCTTGACCATCGGATCCAGTAGCCCCGGCGCCGAGGCGGCGCCCTCCAGTGGAACGACGTCGTTGCGGCCTGACCCGCGCCAGTTCGCCAGCTCCCTGACCACCTCCGGCTTGGTCGGCGGGTGCCGGGAACGAAGCCAGTAGAGGATCTGGATCTTCCTTAGCGTGAGCGCGCCATCGGGGATGCCCACCTCCAGCGCGATCCGATTGAAAACGCTCGATCCATCCACGTTCAATGCCTCCTCCAGAGCGCCTTCAGCCTGCGGCGCCAGCGACGACGATGGGGCGTTCATGGTTGTGCGGCAGAAGGAAGCATCGGATTATTTTCGCCCGTCCTTGACGTATCGAGAGTCGCCTCCGTAAGGTAGTTCGCATGACCTCGGCCCCTCTCGTATTCGCTCGCACCCTGAACGCTTGGCTCAAGAGCGACGACAAGAAGCTCCTCGCAGCCATCAATGGCGGTCGAACCATCGAAGAAGCATCGGAAGAGCTGCAGCGCGAGCCGGTATCGGTCCTGCGGCGAATCAGCGACATCGGCGCCTTCGAGTTCGAGCTTGGCACAGAGGAGTGGGTCGAAATCATGTCGCTGGCCCTCTCCGGAGTGCCCCTTCAGGACGTGATGGCATGGTGCTCTGCCTCGGACGACCGGATGCCCTACGAACTTCTGGACGCAATGCGTTCTGGCCCCGATCAGCGGCCTGCGTTCGAGCTGGCGCGCGAGTTGAGTATTGTGGTGCCGACGACGGCGGCTGTCGCCGACCTGGTGTGGCTCGTCGAACAGCCTGAGGAGATTCGCAGCGGCTATGCGGCTGCAGCGCAGAAGGTCGCGCAACGGTTCGATGCCCTAACGCCAGCTTCGCTCAAGAGCGAGATGCTCGGCATCGCGCCGGCCGAGTTGGTCTGGATGGGCGGTCCTGCACCGAAGGCCCGGCGGGGATCGGCGACAGGCAGCGCGCGCACCGCGAAGACACGCGCACCTCGCAAGGCGTCGACCTCCCGCGCTCGGAAGCCGAAGATCCGCAACCGCTGGGCATTCGCCAATTACATGAAGAAGAAGCGCGCCTCGGCGAGCTGAAAGTACTGTGAGTTCTATGACCATCGATCACAACGTCTGCGCCGCCGCTCGCCACTTCGATCAGGAGCAGCCGATCGGCCCGCTAGAAGACGACATGCTCGGCGCGCTCGAGGCGCACGACCAGACCCATGCAGCCTGGAACACGACGCGCAAGGCACTCGCTCATCTCTTCGCCCGTGTGCTCTCAGCGTGGCTCTATCCAGGTGCCGTCATCGACACCCAAGCCCGCACGGGGAAGCTGCCCCGCTGCCTGTGGTCGGTCCGCGTTGGCTCGGGCAACGCTCGCAATGCCACGAAGTTCCGCATCATCGGCGTGCCGAGCGTGCGGGTTGAGAACGAAGGTGATCCATCCATGTCGGAGTAGTGCGTGCGCGCCATCGCGATCAGCAGCAAGACCGGCCTCGATATGAGCGGCAACACGCCGAACCGCCGCACCGTGGCGGACGGATCCGTCACCCTGACAGGCCATGCATTCCACATGCGCTTCAGTGACCTGCGCGGTGAAGCTCTGCGCCAGAAGGAGCGTGACGACTTCATGGGCATGGTTGCTCAGGCAGAAGCTATCCTCGCTGAGCGAGAGTCCGAGAGCGCCTGAGCGCCGCTCCGGCACCCGAAAACCCGCGCCAGCAAAGGCTTCCGGAGCAAACCGTATCAAACTACAGGAAAAGGACGATCACCCTGCCTCGCGAGTCGTCTTCGAGGCGGTCAGCCACCGCGAAGCTTATTGCGTGTGTCCGGCAGCGGGCTGTAGCTCTCCGGCACGATCTCCCAGCCGGCGCAGCTACGGACGACGCGCTCAAGCGTCGTCTGAGCAGCATCCACCAACATCATGCGAGGGGAAGCGTCGATCACCGTGACGCCAGGCGTTTGCTGCAGCCGGGCAGGCAAATCGACAGGCGATGGGTCGCCCGCCGTCCTGCGAAGGACGAAGCGTTGCCGAGCACTATGCGATCCAGCCATTTCCCTCATATTGTGGACCGAAGCCCAGCTTCCTTGCCGCTTGAAAGGCCAATTTCAGGATCGCGTCAGAGCGCGCCTGGTCGCGCGCCATGGTGCGGACGGCGGCATTGGCCGAAAGCAGCCTCGAAACCATGCCGACGACCGCCGGGCACGCCATCGAAGTGCCGTCCATGACGGCCCAGTTGCCGCCAGGCACGGTCGAAATGATGCCGACGCCGGGACCGGCCATGTCGATTTCGACGCCATGGTTGGAGAAGGTTGCCATCCTGTTCGCCTTGTCCAGTGTGCTTGCCCTGCCCAGACTGCCATCCGCCACCGAATTCCTTGGTGACGAGCCCTTTCGTCCGAAGCACCCCACCGCCACGGCCCGTTGATCAGCCGCCGGTTGACTGACACTGGGTAGCCCGTCGTTGCCGGACGCGCAGAACACCGCGACGCCGGCACCGCGAGCATCGGCAATCGCTGAGCTGGTCGCCGGGTCGGCAAGGCCTTGTGAACCCAGACTAAGGTTGATCAAATCACAGCCATCGGAAACAGCCGCATCGATGGCCTTGGCGATGGAATAGTTGGACGCCGACCGCCCGCGGGGGAATACGCGATAAGAGCGAAGCGATACAGTGGGTGCGATGCCTGCCATCGCGGAGGGCGCGGCACCGCTCGACGCGACAATGCCTGCTACATGCGTGCCATGCTGATCGCCGTTGTCCCCGAAATCCGCCGGGTTCTCGCCGATCACTGTGTTGAGTCCACCGGCCACCGCTAAATCAGGATGGGGTCCGCAGCCCGTGTCCACAATGCCCACGACCACCTGAGCCCCATCTCCCCCCGGGTTGCTGCCGCGGAAGTGCTGCAACGCGTCGGGCTTGTTGAAATCGATGGCTGGCAACTCAAACGGCGTCGAGGAGGGCAACTGCACGTTGCGAAACACCATGGGCCAGCAGCCCTGCAGCGGATACACATACAAGCGCTCGATGCGTGCTCTCGCACCGACCTTCAGCGAGACACTGCCATTCGCGCGGGTGGTCCCCTGATCCCCGATCTGATTCGCGTAGTCGGTGAACGCCACGACGAGAGCGCCAGCGACGGGCGAGCCACTGCGCTCGACAACAAGGGACAGCTGCGAGAGCGCCGGAGCGGCGCCTGAGCTTGTTTTCGCCCTGCTGAGCAGTTGCGGCCTTGGGGCGCGGGCTACGTCGTAAAACACCTCGGGAACGATCCGCACGCCAGGTTCTTCCTGGCGCAGAGCCATCACGCCTTCCGGCGTCATCTCGACCAGCTTGATGCCGTTCTCATGGGTCGAGTCGATGACACGCAGGTTCTTGTTCGCAGCACTACGTCGGGGTGCGACAGTCAGCGTGCGCATGAACGTGCTGACGTGCGCGTTCCCTGGGAAAGCGGCGGTTGTGGTGCCGCGCGGTGGCAGCAAGATGAAGCGCTGAACAGTGGCCATGGGTCGCTCCTTCAGGACAAAGGAGCAACATTGTTCAGCGCCGCTTGCTGGAGTCATCCTCCTCAAGGAGGATGCGAGAGCATTCCTGCATTGCGCGGAAGCCTTCGCGGGAGAGGATAGCCACTAATGCGGTCGCTACTTGACTCTGATTCGCTTCAGCAGCATTTCGGATTGCACCTTTGCATCCTGCCGCGAGGGCGCATCAAGTCTCTTGTCGCAGTAAAGCTGTTTGTTGCTCACATCGCTGTCATCGACTTGCCGATTGCCTGAGGCAAGGATCACGTAGCGCCAGGCACAAGCGCGAATCGGGTCGAGGGGCGGCGCACCGGCATTGCCACCGCTCAGCCAATACGCAACGTTGCGCTGCGCTTGGTAATCACCTGTCATGGCTGCGCGCTCGAGCCTCTCGAAGTGCGCTATCGAAGGCTCGGAATCGTTGGCGTGCGCGGGTAATGGGATTAAAGCGGCCGCAGCACAGAAGACAAGGCATGGTAGAGGTGAGTCCATATTCTTCTCGGGTAGAGTCGGCACTCCCGTTCAAGGGCGCCAACCTGTAAAAACTAGACAGTGCGATGGGTCTCGATCAGCTCGACAAGCTTGTCCGCGGTGCTTTTGCCGATTCCACTGATGCTCGCCAGCTCATTTCGATCGGCTGCAGCAAGCAGTGCGCCTAGATCTTTCATTCCGCGCTTTTGCAGGGGCTTGAAGGCGGCACCGAGCCATGGCTGAAGGTCCGCCAGCGGCGTTTCGGGCTCATCCGGGAACTGCAGCTCATCGCGAGCGACCAGCCCATTCTTCCAGAGCTCAGTGGGCGAGGGCGTTTCCGAAAACGCAATCCCCGTCTCGAGGAGCCTTGCGTAGATCTCACGCCGCTCGGAACGGCCGAACCGCGTAGCAAGGACCCTCGGGCTTGTGGCGCGGAGTTCACCAATAATCCTGAAACCGGCGCGTAGAGCCCTGCGGAGGGTGCCACCGCGGAGTCCCAGATGGGAGATCGAATTGGTGTCGCTGAGCCCCTTGAGCGACGAGGCTCGCGCCTCATCGGGAAGGCGCCTGAGCGCTCGGCTCTCGTCGAACTCACGGCCTCTCTGGTCCGGGTTCGGAAGAAGGTCCAGTCCGATGCTCTGCAACAGCTCCCGCAAACGCCCGACAGTCTTGACGCCAACGCCATCACCTCGGAGCAGCTCGTTCTCGCTGATTGCAGACAGGTCCTCCAAGCAGAAGACGTTCTTCTGATGGAGAACGAAGCGGACGCTCGGCCGAACAGGCAGTTCACCGACGGGTGTCTCGGGACCAAGTTTCGCAGCCAAGGCCGAAAAGGCTTCGCGCTTTCCTGTCGGCCTCCAAATGAATGTTGAGAACTCGAAAGCCACCTCGGACGCGATCAGGCCTTCGCACAAGGCAACCGCATGCTGGCGCCTGGCTTCGACGATTCCGCGGTGCAATGCGGCCAAGCACGATGGGAGATCTCCCTCAGGGATGCTGGCCAACTCGGCAATCGTTCGGATGGTCTGTACTTTTTCCATGGCTGCGCGTGCCCCTAGCCGGGTCTCAAGAACTGCGATCCCCAATGATCGCCCATCGCAATTCCTTCTCGAAGGTCTCACGAACGAAATCCGAGCACGCTCATGGCTCCGCCGAGGCTGTGTGCGCTCTTGTTGTAGTCGCTCCATGGCTCGTTTCCCTTGTCCAACCTGGTGTGGATGTTCCGCACGTTCCAGTGAGCTCCGCTGGTCACCTTCGCCAGCTCATCCCAATCGATCGGCACCGACACGCCCAGCCCCGGCCGCGCGCGCGCCGACCAGGCAGAGGCGGTCGTGGCGCCGAAGCCGTTGCGCAGGTAGTCGATGAAGATCTTGCCCACGCGGTTCTTCGGCCCGCTCTTGGCCACGAAGATCTGGGGGAGCGTGCGCGCGAGGTGCACAACGATCGCCTGGGAGAAGTCCTTCACCGTGTCCCAGTCGTAGAGGCGCTTCACCGGCACCACAACGTGCAGGCCCTTGCCGCCGCTGGTCTTCACGAACGACGCGAGCTCGAGCTGCTCCAGGAAGACGCGCACGAGCTCGGCGGCCTGTTGCATCTGCGGCCACTTCACTCCTTCGCCGGGGTCGAGGTCGAATGTCATCCGATCGGGCTTTCCGATCGCGGTCCTGACGGCATTCCAGGTGTGGAACTCGATCACGTTGAGCTGTGCGGCCGAGAGCAGACCTTGCGCGGTGGCCACCTCGAGCAGCTGGGCGTGGCCAGGGTTCAGCGCCGGGTCGAGCTGTCGCACGCCCGTGATCTCGCCCTTGTCCAAGTGCTTCTGGAAGAACAGCTCGCCGGTAATGCCCTCTGGGGCGCGTACGAGCGACACAGGGCGGCTTTTCAGGTGTTCGAGGATCAACGGCCCCACCAGCCCGTAGAAGCGCACCAGCTCGATCTTGGTGACGCCGGTGGATGGGTCGATCACCCGGTCGGGGTTCGAGATCCGGAACTTGGCCGGCAGCGTGTGTTGCACCTCGGCGCCGGCGGCAGGCCGAAGGTGTAGCGGCACTTCACGGACGATTGCCTCGGCCGGCTTGTCCGTCCTAATCCCGTGGAAGACGGGGTGCCGGACGTGGCCACTCTTCGTCCATTCGGTGAAGCTCACCTCGACAACCAGCTCGGGCCGAACCCATTGGGCGCCGCGGGCGGCCGCGTCCGTCGCGCCGTGCAATGGACTGGTCTCGGACGCCAGGGGAGCCAGCTTTTCCTGGAGCGTTGGCACGACCTTGCCGCTGACGCCAGACCCGACGCTACCCGCGTAGACCAGATTGCCCGCGTCGTCATGCGCCGCGAGAAGGAGGGCGCCGATCCCGGATTTCGTGCCGCGCACGTGCGTCCAGCCGGCAACAACGAACTCCTGGCGTTGCCTGCACTTCAACTTGATCCAGTCGGTGCTTCGGCTCGATGTGTACGGGCTGTCCTTGCGCTTCCCGATGATCCCCTCCAGGCCCAGCTTGCAGGCCGAGGCGACGACATCGCGCGGCGCGCCGGCGAAGGCCCCGCTGAACCGAAGCGAGTCAGGCGCGTCTTCAAGGAGCCGCTTCAGCTGCGCGCGGCGCTCGACGAGCGGCACTTGGCGCAGATCGAGGCCGCCGCAATGCATCAGGTCGAAGAGATGGAACGTGATGTCCTGCGTGCGCGAGTTGTCGAAGGCGTTCTGCAGAGCCCCGAAATCGGGGAGTGCCTGGTCGTTCAGGATCACGATTTCGCCGTCGAGCCAGCAGGGCGGCAGCTTCATGGCGGCCAGGTCGCGCGCCAGGTGCGGCAGCCTCTTTGTCCAGTCGTGCCCGTTGCGGGTGAAGAGCCGCACGCCGGCGTCGTTCACCCGCGCCAGCATCCGGTACCCGTCGAACTTGATCTCCAGCACCCAGTCATCGCCGTTGCTTGGCGGCGCGTCGACAAGAGTGGCGAGCTCGGGCGCAAGCTTCGCGGGCAGGGCGCTCTTCTTCGCCCCAGCCAGGCTGCCCGAGGATTCGGTAGGAGCCGCGGCGCCGGCGGGCAGCGGCAGGCCGGCCACGCTGTCGGGCATCTCGTCGACCACGCTGAACTCGCTGGCGGGCCGCACGAACTCGTCGCGCTCCTTGATGAGCAGCCAGGCATTCTGCTTCTCCTCACGGCTCTTGATCTTCACGAGGACCCATCTGCCGCGCAGCTTGTGGCCATAGAGCTCGAACTTCAGGTCACCGCCCCTCAGCCCCTTGTGCGGGTCGCCGACCGGCACCCAGATGCCCTTGTCCCAGATCACCACCTTGCCCGCCCCGTACTGCTTCGGGGGAATGGTCCCCTCGAACTGGTTGTACGAGATGGGGTGGTCCTCGGTCTGCACCGCCATGCGTTTGTCGGCCGTGTCGTAGCTCGGCCCCTTCGGTATCGCCCAGCTGAGCATCACGCCCTCCAGCTCGAGGCGGAAGTCATAGTGCAGTCGGCTCGCCCAGTGCTTCTGGATCACGAACTGGAGGCCGGCAGCCGCCGACTCGCCGCCCTCCGCCGGCTCTGGGGTGACGGCGAAGTTGCGCTTCGCTTTGTACGTCGCCAGTGGGGGTGAGGCAGCCATGTGCAGAAATTAAGCCTGCAAAAGAGGAACATCATCGCAGCTCTGCCCGCATCGAAGCTGCCGCCCTGACCCAGGGCGGGGCTGCAAGTGTGGACCCCATAAAATCCACAGACTTGGTTCACAAGCAGGAGAGACTATTGGCACAGACTTACGAGCAGATTCAGGCCCAAATCGAAAAGCTACAGGCCCAAGCCGAAAAACTACGTGCGCGGGAATTGGACGACGTCGTCAGCAAGATTCGTGAAGCGGTGAAGGCCTACGATCTGACACCGGAGATGCTTTTCGGGCCTCGCGCCGCGAAGGTGGCCTCTAAGCGAAGGGTTTCGGCGAGCAGGAAGCAGAAGTGAAGGGGCAAATTCGGGCCCATCGGCAAGCTCTACCGCCACCCTGAGACCGGCGCCGAGTGGCCGGGCCGTGGTCCGCGCCCCATGTGGCTGCGCGAGGCCATCGCCGCTGGTCGCAACCCGGACGAGTTCCTGGTTTGACCGATCGAACAGCGGGGGCTTGGGAGTACCGCCTGGTACACGTCAACCTGTACGTCGAGGGCGATCCACCGCTCGAGCTGCACCGCGTCTACTACAACGAGGACGGGTCGCTGCGCCTGCATATGCCGCTCATTACGGTGGCCGGTGACGATCCGGCAACGGTGCTCGCACAGGTGCAGGCCATGGCGGAGGCGTGCGGCAAACCCGTCATCGATGCCAACGACTTCCCCGAAGCAGAACCGGTACCAAGATCGGCGCGCGGCCTCTCCTTCACCTTGAAGACGCGGCATCGCGAGAAGCCGCCACCGGAGCGCAAGACGCCCGAGCTGCGCGTGGTCGGGAAGAATGACAAGCAAGACGAAGAGAAGTGACGAAGGTCACCGCACTTCGCCGTGCCGCGACACGTGGCGGCACTGATGATCGAGGAGGTGCGAAGCTGCTGGAACATGCTCTCCTGGACCTCCAGATCTCAGCCGAACCAGGCCGCAGCGCCAGCGGCGTCGGACAGCAGCTGGACAGCCCTGGGAAGTAGGATGGCGGCCTCATCGCCATCCTACCGAGGAAGATCACCCTTCATGACTGACCACCTCCGCTCGATCGCAGTAACCGTAGACGAACCGGATCCGGGCGTCTTTCATTGGGTCCTGATCGAGAGCACAGAAGATGCGTCGGTCTACCAGGAACTCGAAGCCTCTGAGGGCAGCTACGACAGCTGGACGCATGCGCTTCGTCAAGGGACCGAGCGACTGATGGCGCTCGCCAAAGAGTCCCCCATGGCGGGTCCGCGCGCGAGTGGCGAGGACGAGGATGCTGATCCGGTACGCGGAGCTGCCGTCTCCCCTTGAGCGCGCGCCACCCGGCCTGGTTCAGCCGCTGCGTCGGATGTACTCGCGCATCAACTCGGCGATCACTTGCTCGGGCTCCTTGCCTAGCGCTCGAACGAGCGTTTCGAAGTCAAGCTTCAATCCCGAATCGTCGCAGAGCGCCAAATCGAAGTCGGCGCTCTCTGCCACATGCGGCCCAGCGCCGTCCAGCGGTGTGCTGTCTTCATCGCGGTTTCGATTCCGCGCCATATACCCGAGGACTTTCTCGACGTCGCGCGATAGGTACGCGCATACGTCGCGCGCTCGACCACTGAGGATGGCGAGGCATCGCTCGTCGTCGTCGAGCCCTGCATGCCAAAAGGCGCCGTGCATATCGCCGGGAAGACGGAGAAGCAGCCATTCATCGAATGGGCATGGGGCAGCTAGCGCTAATACTGCGCGCTGGACTTGTGCTTCACGACTCATCGTGACAGCCTCCGGTACGCGCTCCAGTGCCGTATCGCCCTCTGGCTGTTGCCAAGCTCGTCGTAGAGCCGGCCCGCATTGAAATGCGCGTCAGCGAGGTCGGGATCGAGCTGAAGCGCCATGTCGTAGCTGGCCAGCGCCTCCTCGAATCGGTTCAGATCCTCAAGCGCCACCGCCCGGTTGAAATAGAGGAGCGGTTCGTTCGGACGATGCTCGATGCCCTTGGAGAACAGCCGCACCGCATCGTCACAGTCACCGCCTTCGCAGAGCATCGCCCCGAGATTCAGGTAGGCGTTCGTGAAATCCGGCGCGACGGCGATCGCCTGGGCGTAGGCCCGCTTGGCACGGGCGTCGTCTACCCCTTCCAGCGCCTCGGCCTGGGCGAATAGATCCTCTGGCGATGCATTGGGCTCCTTGGCAGCCACGCCGCGCCGGGCCGTGGCCAGGTGCCGGATCACCGGAGTGGCGTCGACCTGCGCCTGCATGCCCAAATCGAAGTCCATCAGAAGCTGCCCGGTGTCGGCGGCCCATTGCGAGTCCCGAGTGCGCACAACGATGTCCTTGCCGACGGCGGTGATCCGCAGGCCCGATAGGGGCGCGTCGGCTGGCAGCTCGTCCTTCAGGCGTCGCAGGGAGCGGAGGATCTTGGCGCTCGGAATGCTCGCCGCGCGGAGCTCGTGGGCGGTGCGCAGCAGCACGACGTCCTGGAACGAGAACAGGTAGGCCTGGCGCGGTCCTCTCTTGGGCTTCACGAAGCCGAGCTCAACCAAGCGAACGATGGCGCTTCGGGAGAGGCCGAGCATCTCCTGAACGCTGCGAAGCGTGTGCGACTCCAGAGCTACCTCCCGCGAGCTTTGTGGTGCGCCAGCTTACTTCCTGGCGCGGCTGCGCGCGGGCGTCTCCGCTGGCTCCTCGGCTTTTGATGCACGCCGGGCACCCTTGCGCTTGGCTCCCATTTCCTCGATGTTGTCGGCGGCTGCTGCGAGCTTGGCCGCTGGCGGTGCTTTTACTGGCGCCGCGGCCGCCGCGGGCTTGCGCTTCAGGCTGGCCATCAGCGCCTCGGTGAGGTCGATCACCTGGGCGCCGGCTTGCTCGTCCGTGTGCGCCGAGGCGACTACCTCCTTGCCGGCGATCTTCGCGTCGATCGCGGCCAAGATCCGCTTCTTTTCCTCGTCCTCGAACATGGTCGGGTCGTACGTGTCCTCAGAGATCTGGTCGATGAGCTGAAGGGCCAGCTTCAGCTCCGCCGGCGTGGGCTGGACGTTCTCGATGTCGAGATCCGCGAGTGAGCGAACCTCGTTGGCGTACAGGAGCTGCTGAAGCACCAGGCCGTCCTCGGCGGCCCGAACCTGAACCACGTACTGCTTGCCCTTCCACGCCCACTTGGCCAGCGCGCATCGGCCGCTCTCGCGCATTGCCGCGCGCAGCAGGCTGTATGGCTTGGCGCCGCGCTTGTCGGGCGCCAGGAAGTAGGCCTTGTCGTAGTAGATCGGATCGACTTCCTTCTCGGGTATGAACGACACGATCTCGATGACGTGGCTCGTGCCTTCCTCGAGCGCTTTCAGCTCCTCCGGCTGGAACAGCACGAACTGGTCCTTCTCAAACTCGTAGCCCTTGACCATCTCGCTGCGCGGCACGACCGTCTTCATGTCCTTCTCGGACACGTACTGCTGCTTCACCCGGCTGCCATCCTTGGCCAGCATGTTGAAGCGAATGGTCTCGGACGACTCGGTCGCCGAGTAAAGCTTCACAGGGATCGAGACGAGCCCGAAGCTGAGGGAGAGCGATGCGATGGATCGTGCGGCCATGGTTTCCCCGTCTCTGTGCGGCCAGGTCCGGCCGCTGGAAGGAGGAAACTTGCCACGTTTGGAGGCGCTACGGAAGAGGTGCGCGGCGTACGCGCGACGTCAGGATCTGCCGCTTGGCCGGAATACAGGGCGACGCCGACGCCAATGTCGTTAATCGGCAAGCAGCGTTCCGCTTTGGTCACCCACCGAGCGGTCGCAGCCCAGGAAGCGGTGCCAACCCGCCGCCGGGATAGGGCCGCATGGTGTCTGGATCCAGGCCTCGGTTGCGGTCGCGGTTCAGATCCTGACCGCCGCCCGGGCCGATGGACTGCCCGCCGCCGGGGCCGATCGACTGGCCCCCGCCAGGACCGATAGAGAGTCCGCCGCCAGGCCCTATCGACATCCCGCCGCCCGGGCCGATGGATTGACCACCGCCGGGGCCGATGGAGTCACAGCCGCCCGGCCCGATCGATCCCGGTACGCAATTGCGCCAGGCCTGCGCCGATGCGCCGACCGAAAGAGCGGTGAGCGCGACCGCCATCGCAAAGTTTCCAACCCACGCACGCGCCATTCGTTCCCGCCGATAGAGCCTCGATGGTGCGCAGCATACGGGTTAGACGTCCATTAGTCATCGCGCGGGCGCATGGGACACGCCGTCGCCAGAGCGCTTCCGAGCAGAACTTCACGATCACCGCCCGTTCGCGCTTTCCCAGCTCTGTCCTTGCGGGATCGTTCGTGCACTTGCTATTTTGTTCTGCATGTATCTCGCATCTGACGAACTCGCCGTTCCATCCCTGGCATCGTTCCGCACCAGCGGCGCCTGCGCCACCAAGAACCTGTTTCCCGAGGCTGACGTCGCCATCCTGGTAGACGATGACGGCTTTCCCGATGCGCTGAGACCGAGCCTCCACGACAAGGCTGCCGCAAATGGCCAGGCCCGCGGCGACTCCATGCGTCACGAAGGGACCTTCCGGCCTCGCATCAAGCAAGTCTCGCTGCCGCGCACGAGTTCGAAGAGCCCTATCCCCAAGGGGCTACCCTTCATATCACCGGCGACCGCCGCTGCTCAGTTGGCGGCGTGGAAGGCAGAAGCGGCCCGGCAGGGATGCGGCGAGGTCGCAGGACGCAACGCATGCCGCACCGTCATCAGCCTCTTCGACGCATCTGGCGTGCTCGCGCAACCCTGGGTCGACGCCGGCTACAACGTGATCACGTACGACTTGCAGACCGGGGGCGACATCAGCCAGTTCGACGCGGAGAACTTGCTTGAGCAGCACGGAAACGACGACGTCTGGGCCATCCTCGCTCAACCCCCCTGCACCGACTTCGCAAGCAGCGGCGCCCAATGGTGGAAAGAGAAGGACGAGGACGGCCGCACGGAGGCCAGCATCGAACTCGTGCGCCAGACGCTGCGCACGATCGAGCTGTTCCGGCCGCCGGTCTGGGTGATGGAGAACCCCGTGGGGCGTATCCGCGAGCAGAACAAGCTCCCTGCGCCCCTGCTGAAGTTCGACCCCTGGCACTTCGGCGACAGCTATACAAAGCGCACCGAGCTGTACGGCAACTTCAACAACGAATTGCCGCTCGCACCGGTGGAGCCTATTGAGGGATCGAAGATGCACAGGCTGTCGAGCAGCGCAAAGTTCGAGCGCAGCCTGACGCCCGAGGGCTTCGCCTACGCCTTCTTCATGGCCAACAACGCGGAGTCGTTCGACCCGATCGAGCGCATGGCGCGCGAGTTCCCTGGCGTCAACGTGGCCCTCTTGCGCGCCGCCGCGGGCGCGGGCAACACCGAGGAGCAGATCCGCAACCAGATCGAAGATGCGTTCTACGACTCGGATCTCGAATGGGTCCACGAGGTGTTGGAAGGCTTGGCCGTGGCCTGACGTCGCCAGCCCGGTTCGACTAGGACGCTGGCACGCCAGCGCCTAACAGTCCGTCCGGGCATCGGCCCCGGGGTCGCTAGGGCACAGGCAGGTGTGGCCCTCCGGCTGGCAAACTCGGGCCCGTGAGGTCCCTCAGATGAACTCCCTACCGATCTTCGCCGGTGTTGATGCTACGGGCGCCATCCGCTTCGTGGGCGATGTACCACGTGGGGCCGAATGCGGCTGTCGCTGCGTCGCATGCGGCTCGGCCTTGGTGGCAAAGCGAGGCGATGTGCGCACGTGGCACTTCGCTCACGAAGCTAACCAGGAGCGCCCCGACTGCTTCGCAGGTGCGGTCAATCTGCTCCGAAGAATCGCAATCGAACGGCTCCAGCAACATGAGTTTCCCGCACTGCCGATCTACAGGTCGACCGTGACCACCCCTGCTCCGCTGCCGCAGTTGCAGGAGACGGTCACATGGGCAGTCGGGGAGGGAAAGGTTGAGATGTGGGAGCCGCGCCTCCCGCAGCATGCGCCGGTCGGGATCCTGCGCCTTTCAAGCGGGACCGCTGTGCGCCTGTACGTCGAGGTGGATACGGCCTCGACAGCCAGCTTGAGGCCGTCGCCGCCAGATGAAGGCATCCTTCTCGTCAACGTCCCTCTGCCGCCAGACGGAGAGGCCCTGAAGGACCTGTCTTCAGCGGTCCAACACATCGACACCGCTGCGACGCTCCAGTGGATTCGGCTGCCAGATGCGAACGCCAAAATCGCGGAGGTCACCGAACAGGTGAAAGAGCGTGCGAAGCGACTTCAGTACGAACGCGAACAGACGGCACGACCCCTGCAGTCGGCCGCTATGCAGCCCTTTTCACCAGGCACGCTGCCCGCCTCAGCTGAGGAGGTGGATCAATCCCCATGGGCTGCCTGGAGGAAGCCACGGTCGGCCTTCGTCTACTACGGACTCCAGGACGGCTCGGCCTGGGTCATGTTCACCCACGGGGACGGCCGTCACGTCATGGCGCCGTGGCCGAACCCCGAGGATGGCTGGGACGAGGCGCTGCCTGCGCGGCTCGGGGAGCCCGATCTTCAACTCGGCGTCTACGTGCTCAAGGACCAGACCCAAGCCATGCTCTACCTGGGGCGAATGCGCCCGAAGGTCCGGACCGCAAGCAACTGGGCGGAGCTTGTCGCCATTCGGTCATCCGCCTAGCGTCCACGCATCAAGCTCCCCAGAAACCTACGCGGAATCGAACTTCGGTCGATCGAGTTCAACGATCAGATCCTCTCTTTTGTGACCGGAACCACCGCAAAGCTACGCAATAGGCCCGGTGAATAATTGAGAGATGCAATCCCCAACCACTTTCCTTGCAAGTACCCGATCGGCCGTCGCCAAGTTGTTAGAGGGGATCGATGACTATCGCCGGGCCTTCGGGAAGGGCATCGAGGGTTCTACGTTCGTCTCCGACGGATCGAGCATGGAAGATTTCGACGCTCGCTACCGGCAGTGGCGCCAGAACAATCCGGAGATTGTTGAGCGATCCATCGCCGCTCAGACGGAGTTCCATGGCGAGCGCTTCGCACGCGCGACGCTCGCCGGCGCAGTGCTTGAGCTCGCTTGCAAGGCGATCGAACTCTATTCCACGAATACGCGGACGCCCGAATCGGTCCGAGGGATCATCGGGGATAGCAAGACGGGCGCTAAGTTCGCGCTAGGCCGGGAGATCAGGGGCGTTCCAATCGGCCTCGTTATCTACGCCGCCCGCAACCAGCATGTGCATTACAACGACCCCGACCTCGGTCGGCTGAGTCGAGAGATCATCGATCAGATGGCGCGATACGGACATTCCGACGTGAAGTCGCCCGAACTGGACCTGGAGCGGCATCGTGGCGAGAGCCTTGCGAACAACATGATCTATCTGCTCGATTGGGTCGACTTGGCGCGCTACGAGCGGGACATGCGTGCGTTACTCGATCCATCAGCGCCATAACCGACTCGTCGGCCTGCTTGTGCAGGCGTACGCGATCATTGATGACGCTCAGCATCTCATGCTCGCCGCAGACCATCGTGGCCCCGGAGCCCGGCCCGCCGTCGGTCATCTCGCCTGGGAAGCTGAGGTTCCAGTAGGGCCAGCCGACCGGCAGCACTTCGATGTTGTAGGCGTCGGCCAGCGCGAAGGCCGGGATGGCCATGGATTCGAGGAACTTGTGATCGGGTGAGGCGATGGGCACCAGGCGATGCGCCGTGACGGTGAAGGCGAAGCGCACCGGCACATCCAGATCCACCGTTCCAGCTCGAACCAGTGCGGTGAGGGTGGTCGGCGCGCTGCTGGTCCAGGCCGATGCCTGGTTGCCCATAAATGCGAACGCATCACCGGACTCGCAGATCACGAAGAGCCGCTCGCACGGGCCCGGCGAAGCAGCATAGGCGCGGAGAAGCTCACCCATCAAAGGGTGCCGGCGCATGTCGACGTACAGGCGTTGCGGCTGATAGCCGAATCGGTGCAGCGCAGCATGACTCGCGTCCTCAGGAGAGACTTCGCCGTCGACGCCCGCCAACCCGTTCAGCGCGTGAATGCACTGCCACAGCATGCGACCGACTTCCGTCAGCGGTTGCCCAGTGATCGCGGCGATCGCCGCGGGGATCGGCTGCACAGCGCCAGCCCGGTCCCGAATGATGGGGCTCAGCGTGCGTGTGGACGTCGTGGTCATGCAGATTCCTTTGTCTGAAGATCAAGAGCAGCGATCAAGAGCGCTTTCTCGCCGTCCCAGGCGGCTGGATTCACGAGTACCTTCTCCGGCCTGTAGCTGTTTCCTTGCGCGACTTCCGGGCGGATGTCGTTCATCCAGAACGAGAGCGCCTCGTCGATTGACCGTTCTACCCGTGTGAGGGTCGCGAAACTGTTGCTCGGCTTCGTTTCACGCACGTAGGACTGCGCCACCCGGATGCTGTCGTCTTCTATCCACGCCGCATCGAATGCGACGATGCTGTCGATGGACCGTCCGTCAACCGAGTCAAGGCCCGGATCGAAGGGGAGGGCGAGCGTCTTCCGGGCGTGCTCTTTGTTCTTATGGATGCCAGCGAAGGTGCGCGCAGTGGCCTCGCGCTGAGCCGCGTCGCCGAAGTGGTGGAGCCACTTGCAGGCCAGCGCACGAACGGCCACCACGCGCAGCGACTCGACCTGGCGCTCGCCGGTGTTGCGATTTCGAAGGCTGTACTTCGCATAGGCTGCAATCGGCACGCTGATCGTGACGGACGGGACAGTCTTCGACTTGGAATTCCACAGGCGATGCTTGAACTCACGGTGCATGAGCGGGAAGGCTTCCTCATCCACGCCCTGACCGGCCCCCTTGAACACCTCCGATAGCGTGGGCATGCCGCGCTCGACCATGTCCACGACGGACAACAGGTGGTCAACACGGAAAGGCTCGGGGTAGGCGTTGATCCAGGCGTCGAGCTCGGGCCAGCTCTTGATCTCGACTTCCTTGGCATCACCCTTCTCGCTGAGCCAGACGAACTTGCGGGAGGTCTCGTGCAGCTTGGGCTTCATCGAGATGCTCAGACGGCGCACCCAGCGCCATTCCATGATGTCTTCGTTGCGCTCGGCGGCCGGAACCTCGACGTACAGCGCAAGGCGGTTCTTTCCCGTCAGGACGGCCCGTAGAGGCCGCAATCCGTGTTCGACGGCGTAAGCCTCCACCATTTCGACAAAGTCCGTCTCCGTGCGTCTGAGCGAATGGGCGAGGCTCAGGATCGTGTCGAAGGCCTTCTTCTCTCCCAGCGACGGCAGCGGCTTGCCGCGATTCGCGCAACGCCACGACCGCACGGCCTCGCCAACGAGGGAAGCGGCGCCGGCGGCATTGGCCAGCCCGGCGTCAACCACGGCCGCCTGCATCCATGCGCGGGCCGGCCCCTCGAGTTGCTCCTCGGCGCGGATTGCGACTGCTGCGCGCTTGAAAAGGCGCAGGAACGCCACGCTATGCACGCGGGACGCACGGTTTTGG
Organism: Variovorax sp. WDL1; assembly: GCF_001541225.1. Lineage (GTDB taxonomy): Bacteria > Pseudomonadota > Gammaproteobacteria > Burkholderiales > Burkholderiaceae_C > Variovorax. The sequence continues at coordinate 51,259 of NZ_LMTS01000271.1, forward strand.
ATGTACCACTCCAGGTCGTCCGCCGAGACCGCGTCCAAGCAAAGATAGCCGAAGCTCGATTCCGATGCGAGCAGGTTGATGCGGGCGTTGAACTGGGGCCGCTTCACGTCGCGCCAAGTCTTCCGATTGACGGTGACCTCGATGCACAGATCCTTGCCGTCCTTGAAGACGATCTTGGTCTCGGAGTCCACGAGCGGCTCCGCGAGGCTTTCCTCCCAGTCCCGCGACGATCCGTAGTGGAGCTTCCTGCACGATGGGGCGGTCTTCGCCGTGAGCAGGTTCGGATAGAAGGCGAGCACGCGCGAACCGCTTTGCAGGTAGTCGTTGCGTGACTTGAGCCATTCGTGGAAGGGCGGGCGCGATTCGCCGATCAACGTTCCTTCCTCATCGTCGCCGATGAACCGCATCCAGCGCTGCTGGAAGCCTTGCGAGATGAAGCCCAGGCCTTGGGCTTCGGCGTACCAGTCGCCGAAGAGCTTCAGGCGGTGATCCAGCCCACACAGCAGATCAGGATGCGCTTGTAGGCCAGCGCTTCCGCATCGGGCTTCGCCATGCGGCGGGTGAACTCGATGTGGTTGAACGAGATCTTCTCGCCGTCAACGCCCTTGAAGTTCTCCTCGTTCTCCTGCCGCGCAGGGAACAGCCGGGCCACCAGCTCGTGGGTGGGCTCTCCGCTGTAGACACGATGCAGGTTCTCGCCATTGCGCACCAGCAGGAACACGGCCCTGTTCTGGTGATTGCGGCGCATCCATTCCTGAGGATCGATGTTCTCGTAGTCCACCGTGCGCCGGCGCATGGACACCGCCACCACACAGCGCGCGGTTGGGCAGATCTGCTGAAGCAAGGCGGGCGACTTGGCAATGTGCTCGTCGAAAAGCTCGATGCTCGAGTAATCGAAGTCCGCTTCGAGATCTGCCCAGACCGCCAGTTCCTCTTCGATGAAGAGCTTGCGCTGCATCAGGGTCAGCAACTCCTCGGCCGGCGCGGGCGCGCCTTCCTTGATCGTCACGACCTCGACGTTCTTGCCGGTGTAGAGGTCGAGCGAGGCGAGCCCCTTCATGAGCTCGTCCGTGAATTTGCGCACGTGGGAGGTCTGCGCCAGCGCCACGGCAGCCTTCTCTTTGAAGAACGGCGTCATGGCCCGGACCTTTGAAGCGATCGCGTCAGTACGCGTCGTCAGCCACCGCACCTTCGATTCGGCAATCACCGCCTCACGCTCGACCGTCACGCGGATCGCGGAGACGTCCTCCTGCGTTAGCCGGTGCTCTGCAACGAATGCGAGGTCGGTGCGCACGTTGCCGCCCCGAACCATCAGTTCGGAACTGGCGGTGGGGTTGACCAGGGAAGCAGGCTCCTCACCTCTCTCGCTCGCCGCACGCTTCGCTTCCTCTGCTCGCTTTGCCTCCCACGCGTCGAGGTCCTTCTGAATCGCAGGAGCGATCAGGGCCGGGTTGATCTGGCCTTCGAGCAGCTCGGTGTTCGCTGCGGCGATCTCGGTCTGGAGATGGCGCAGCTCGCGCTCGCGCACCTCCGCGCCGTCTGGTGCATATTCCCAGTCATCCAGGAACTCGCCCACGAGGAACTCATACCGGCCGTCGCCGCCCTCCAAGGGATGCGTGGCCAGCTTCACGGTATGCGGCTTGCCGTCGAACTCAACCACGTCCAGCAACAGCAGCACGACGCCTTGGGGAAGACCTCGCTTGCTTTCCGCTTTGCGGCGCCAGTAGTGCCCAGGCTCAAGAGTCTGGAATCGCTCTACGAGGCGGAAGTCTTCGCTGGAGTAAGTGTCGTCGGAGGAAAGGGTGATCGTGGCCAGCTCGTTCATGCAAATCAGCTTACGGAGCCGACTACTGAACCCGCAAGGACAACTCGAAATAAATTTGGCGCGGCACGAGATCAATGCGCTCCGGAGCTGAGATCGAGGAATCAACTTGAAACTGAGAATCCATCCCGCGCCTCTATTCGTCATCGAGCCCGAGCCGCCCCAGGACCAAGATTACGTCTGGTGAGCCGAATCCGATCGCGCGATCAGAAACGTGAACTGAATCTCAGACAGGAGTGGCCTCGGCGAGCACCCTCGCACGGATTGCGGGAGGCAAGTCGGCGGGGGTGCGCAGATCGACGGGAACGCCCAGCAGTGTCTCGAGCTCGACTTGCAGGCCGCCCAGGTCGAACAGCGTCGCGCCGGGCAGCGCATCGACCAGCAGATCGAGATCGCTGCCGACCTGGTCGGCGCCGCGCAGGACCGATCCAAACACGCGCAGGTTCGTCACGGGAAAGCGGCCCGCCGCCTCCCGCACGGCAGCCCGCTTCAGATCAAGCACCAGTGAGGGTCGCACAGGCACCTTTCCAATCTCGTGGCGATGGTAGAGCAGCGCCTTTCAGCCGCTGATGCGCTCCGGTTGCTGGTCTTCTTCGCCGGCGTCCTCGGGGGCTTCCTCACCTGAGCCCGCGGCATCATCCGCCACCCGTTCCGCCGCCGCATTGGCATCTGCAGGGCGGTACTTGTCGGGGATCGCGCCATGCCGTTGAGTCAAGACAGCAGTGGCTGCCTCTGTCTCTGGTCGCCAGCTGTCGATGATCTTCTTCAGGCGGGGGATCTCGCGCTTGAGGCCGGCGATGTCCCGCTCGATGTCCCAAACGTGGGCGTCGTAGACCTTCTTCCACCCGGGCATGTCGCGCGTGATCTTCTTTAGGCGCTTCACGCCTTTCTCGCGCACGAGCACCGAAAGCTCCGTCAGCTCTGGGCAGCGCGCCAGCACGGCCTCCTCGCGTCGCAGCTGGTCGACGCGCATGGAGAGCATGTAGCGCGGGCCGTCGTCCGTCGTCTCCAGCGGCATAAACTTGGTGCCCGGGCAGCTGGCCGTCTGCCAGCCGTGGCCGGGGCGGGTGTATCCGTGGTGGGCCATCCGGCCTGTGGGCTCGCCCCCCATAACCGCGATCGGGCGTTGGCAGCAGCCGCAGGACATGCGCAGCTGGTCGGGGTTCGCCGGCGCGCGCGGCGGCGTGGGCGCACGGCCCTTGACGATCTTGTCTTTGAGCCCCGTCACCGCCTGGGCGAGGGGCAGCAGTTCCTGCAGCACGGCCCGCATCGCATCGACGGCTGGGCCTTCTACCTTCGTCGCCGCAACGCGCTTTGCCGCGGCGTGCACATCGTGCAGGCCGTAGACGTTCACCTTGTAGTAGAGGTCCTGAAGCTCCTCGGACATGCTGCCGTTGCGCCAGACCTCGCCGGAGAAGTGGCGATCGGCGACGCTTCGGCTCCAGGCCTCGCTCACGGCATTCGAGAGGACAGACTTCGCTTCCTGGAGGACGGCGTTGCGGATCTCGCCCGCCTCCACGGCGGCAGCGATGGTCTTCAAGGCGGCTTCAAGCCTGGAGAGGCTGCGCGCAGCAGCGCAGAGGACGGGAAAGTCGTTCGGATGCATGGTGACCCGAATTTAAACACCGCGACACAGCATTCGCGCGAAATATTCGACTGCGCGCGAATGGTGCCCAAGCCTCTGATTCCGTGCACTATCTAGGCTTGGATTTCGCCCTGAAGCGCCCTCATCACGACGTCGATGGAGGAACTGAGGTAAACGACCGCGCGAGCGCCAACAGGCTTGGCGTCATGTACTGAGCGACCTCACTGGGCCCCACGACTAATGCCCGGCGGACAGTCGAACTCCCCCGGCGTCCATTTTGGAAGGGTCAAGGTTGTCGGCGCAGGCCCAGTAGTCGCGTCCGTTCAGGTTCACATAGAAGCGCATGCCCATGTGGTCTGGAAACCACTCCGCGCCCAGTTTGTGGTCGAACGCAAAGTCCGATAGGCGGCCGTAGCTCAGGGACGGCACTTCGATCTTTTCGCCTCGATGTGCCAGCTCCATGAACAACATGCAGAAAGCAGCGTTCTCCGGGTCCTCGAAGGTTTGGTCTTCGACTTCTTCACCAGTCTTGATGCGCACGTTTGCCGGAAGCCCAGGCGCGGTTCCGCGTCTGCCGAGCCAAAGTTGATCGGTCAGGAGCCACCAGGCCTCCCCAGGGCTGGCTTCAACGTTGATGGCCCCACCATTGCTGTCAATGCGCAGGGTAAAGGGCTTGCCGTCATTGAGCATTGGATGCGTCAGGATGCCCCATCTCACGAAAGGCACCCCGATGCCGTACTTCAAGGTCATGGCGGGGTCCGAGAACTTAGAGAACACCCCTTCGATCGCGGCTCGATTGACCTTCACTAGCTGCCCTGCCCGCCGCTTCTCCATGGAGCTCTTGGCCAATGCCAGGATGGCATTGCGGGCCACCTTGTCATAGGGGCGCTTGAATGCGAGGTAGAAGACGAAGAGGGAGGCGCCCCAACTCGGAATGGCCAGGGCAAGTGCGACGAGGAAAAGGACTCGAGGGCGAGGAAAGAGGATCATTGCATGCTGTGAAGTTGCAGGAGACGCTGCAAAACTAAGCAGCAACGGCCGACGACATTGGCTCTCGGGATTATCGGTGGTAGCCCGAGGATTTGCAGGGCTCTTGCTTAGATCGCCGGGAGAGATCACACCTCATCATGTCGTCGATAGCCTGACGTCGATCCGGGCTCGCCAGGCCTTCGTCAGTGGCGGGTAATCGGCTCTTCTGGATCCGTGTCCACATCAACCCCCATCGCCAGGAATTGATCACGATGCTCGTCAAGCCACGATAGGACGGAGTCGCGAAGGTCGTCATACCAAGGGGCCATGACCGAGGTCGCTCTCAGAAGTCCGCCTCCCGTGTCGTAGACCGCCTCGGTGCGGATCCAATCAGATGTAGGGCGTTCCTCCAGAAAGGCAGCTCGAAGTTCTGCCTCTACGTGCCTGAACGCCTCCTGATGCTTCTCAGGAACTTCATCGAAATCCGGCCATGGCAATCCGATCGTTCCCATGATCTCCGCAAGTGGCGCATCCATGTCGATCTCTTCGACATCAATGAACACTGCGGTGACCATTTCCGCCTCGCGCGCGAGCGTCTCAAGAAAGGAATCTGCGTCCATATGGGCGTGAGGAGCCTCATGCCAGCCATGAACTTCGCACATCACTGGCAGCACGTCGATCGAGTCGCATAGGGCCATAAGTCGCCCCACGAAATTGAACTCGTTGAGCTCCTCTTGCACCTGGGCCGCCGTCTCGTCGTCGCAAAGGTCCTCGGGCATTACGTCCTCCCAACCGTTCATTTGCGCAAGAAGAAGCAACCTCATCACGTATCGAACTGAGAGCTCATCATCGCCATGCTCTAGGCGCCTGTACTCGGGCAGCGGTATGTCGAGCTTCTGCGCCAGTTCTGCCTGTGTGAGCTTCATCCGCGTCCGTGCGGCCTTCAGCTTGGTCACGATAGCGCCCGGTCGACAGGCGACGACAACGCCGCGCGGTTCTCGCCGGCGCCAAAGGAGCTGGATTCAAATTCGGCACGCGCGGAAGGCAGCACTACAAACCTCCTGTCGGCTGCGCCAATCCTACTACCAGCGGACTGGTGCGAGCTTCGCGGCGATGTCCTTGCTGCTGACGCGGAATGGTTCGAAGTCGACGTCGAAGGCATTGGCCTCGGACACACACGGTGCAGCAGGTCGACCAGGTTAGTTGCTACGCAAGGGCGGCTCCGCTAATCTCTTCCGCTTTCCTTTCACCGCCCGTCATTCAAACATGTTGCCCAAAGATCTAGAGCTCCAAGCCTTCGATTACCTCCAGGTCTACCTCCAGGAACGGCTTCCGGGGTGCAGCCTGCGGCCAACCATGAACAAGGGCCGAGGAACAGCCAACCCCCAACTAGCGGACGCGGTCCTAGAGCATGAAGGCCGCACGTATCACATCGAGATTAAGGCCAGTTCCAACAAAATCGACCACAACATTCGCTTCACCCATCAAACCGTGACGAAGTCGATCGGCAAGGATCTGATCGTCGCCCTCATCTCCGATGTGGGAACGGGCAGTCCGAGCTTCGAGTTTTTCAGGCTGTCGGACGTGGTGCAGAGCTTGCGCATAGAGCCACGCTTCCTCATCGCAGCGAAGGACACCAGGAGCAAGAGGCAACCACTCGAGATCCTTCTGACGTTGGAAGATGCAGCGCTCGATGTGTCGAACTTGCTCGACAGTCAAGTACGAAACCACGTAAACATTCCGGTGGACCCGCTGTGGTCACCCTATATCGGCGGTACCGACCTAGACGGTTACCCGTATCCGCCATGGCTCAGGTACCCCAACCTGCCAAGGACGTCAATGGGATGGCGAATGGGAGCGGGCGAAGCGTATGCAGAGGAGTTTGATAGTTGGCTCGCGCGGCAGCCGACGGGCGTGCTTCAGGCCTATCAAGCGAAGTACCCCGCTCCTCTAGATTGGGCAGAAATTTGGCCGAGAAGCGAGGCGTGACCGAGCCGCTCGCCAAACACGGATCCCTCGCGCGGGCAGCCCGGTTGCTTGATGACGGCCCGACTGCGCCCCTGCCGCCCGAGCGTGGGGCAGGCCGCGCCTAGATGAGCGCGATGGCTCGTGCTCTTTCGTAGAAAGTTGACGCCGCCGTTCGGCTGATCCCACGGTCACGAAGGACGGTCACCTACACCGCTCGAACTCGAATTCGGCACGCTGGTTGGCTCAAATAGGAGAACCACATGGCAGACGACAAGAGCAAGGTGGGCGGACAAGACCGCAGCCGCATCAACCTGAACGAGGACTACGAGGTCAGGGATTGGTCCAAGTCGCTCGGTGTCACTGAAGACGAGTTGCGCAAGGCAGTCGCCGCAGTGGGAAATCAGGCGGACAAGGTCCGGGAGTATCTGAAGAAGAAGTAAGGCGCGCCGTGGCAAGCAGGAACGACAGTGGCTCGCGCTTCGCTGAACAAAGGCGACACGAAGCCGGCGCAGATATCAGCTGCGGATTCCGCGCGAGGGGGTAAACGATGAAGTCCGTCAGCTGTCCGGTCTGCGCCTGGTCAGGCTGGGTCTGTGAAGTCCACACCGACCGCCCTTCGGAGGTCGCCACCGAGGGCGGCTGTTCCTGCGGGGGAGCCGCAGCACCTTGCAAGTGCAACCCAGACGCGGTCTATGACTTTGCAGCTGTGTTCGCAGCCGTAGATCCGGAGTCGGTCAAGGACTGGGTGCACTGATTGCGCAGTCGGAATGTTCCTCCACCCGCAAGACACTTCTCACATCGAGTATGGCGCCAGACGTATGGCGAGGGCCAGGAAGCAGAAGACAATGACAATACGGTTTCGGCAAAACCCTCCGCGGCAATCCGAGACTGCGAGGGCCCTCCGGACGAACGAAAGTTGACGGAGGGCCCTTCGTCATGGGGCACCGTGCAGCACAACTGCAGGTCCACCACCACGGAGGATGGAGCGGCCCTGAGCGAACCCAGCGCGACTGCGAGCGAGCTGCGCGTGATCGACGAAGCCGGCCGGGCTTACACCAATCACGTGGGAACCTTCCAAGCATTGCAGCCGCTGTCGGCCGGCGTGCGTGGAAACGCATCCGGCGCAGCCGACCGTCACGCGCCTTGTGACCCACCTGTGCGCAACCGGGCGCCGTCAGTTCGGGTAGAGCACGGCGCGGATGTGCTGGCCCGTGTTGCCGTTTTCCGTCTCGTACTCTTCTGCGATCGTGGCCGCCCGCTCGACCAGCGCAGTGAAGGCATCGACGAGATTCTGATCCAGCGGATCACCGGGCCGGATCAGGCCGTGCTCCGTCGCGATCGCGCGGAAGACCTCCAGCGGCTCGGCCGTGTCGGGCGCTGGCTCCGGGAATGGGTTGTATGGCGGGCTGTCGAAGCTCATCGGTCATTCTCCTTCGAGTCTTTCTGCAAGATACCCCGATACGGGCCGGTATTTTCACGAAGCACCCGAGCGGTTGAAGCTTTCGGCCGAGACCGCCCGTTTGCTCGTTGATTGGCGACGTCGAAGGAATCGAACGGGGAAACGGGTGGCAAGCAACCCGCCGCGCAAAGTCCTTCGGTTCGTGCGTCACACGGGCCCTTGAATCGCGGCCTGCGCCAGCTACTCATCTGCGCGGTGCAATTTGTGCCCTTGCAGATAGCTCGCGGCTGCAGCGCGGCCAACTTCCTTGCATCGCTCGATATCGGCGTTGGTAGGCCTTTTGGAAAGGCGTGTATGGCAGGCCAGTTCAGCGGCGGACTGCTCCTCTGCAGCATGGGCGAATGACAAATCGAGCGCTCTCGGCGCAGGTCCATTCCGCAACGCTTTGGCTACGGACTCTTCCACTTGCGGGGCCACCCGCTTGCTTCGTTCCAGCTGTTCGTTGAGGGACCGCCGATTGGGCCACTGGCATCCTGGACGATCAGCTTCGTCAGGGGTGCAATCGGGCGCCTGCGCGTGGGCGGTGCCCGCGGTCAGAACGATCAAGAGAGTCGTGAAGAAGTGCTTGCTCATGTCTCGGGGTTGTCGGGCTGGTTCCTTCAGCGACCGGTCGGCTTCGTTCGATCCATCATCCGCGCCACAGCGCTCACCTGCGCCGCGCCGGCGCGGAAGTAGCCTGTTACGACGTCCATGCTGCGGTGGCCAGTCATGGCCATGGTTTCCTGCAGCGGCATGTTCTGCCGCCCGGCCTCGGTGACGAAGCCCGACCGCAGCGAGTGGGCCGAGAAGTCGTCGCCCACGCCGGCGAGCGAGCAGCGCGCCTTCACGATGTCACGGATCGCCGTGCCGGTGAGGGCGTCTTCGCCCAGCCTCCCGGCCTTGTTGATCCGTCGGAAGAGGGGGCCTGAGGTGATCCCACTGGCCTTCAGCCAGGCGTCCATCGCTTCGGCCGCCATGCCGACGACTGGCTTCACGTCTTCGGGCTTCACTTTGCCGGTGTGGTTCGTCTTGGAGTTGGCCACCGTGTAGAGGTAGCCGCCTTCATCGACGCGGCGCAGGTTCTCGAACACGGCCTCCGAGACCTCTGATCGCCGGCGGCCGCCAGATGACCAGGCGAAAAGGAGGAGGGCGCGATCACGCTTGCCCTTGAGCGAGTCGTCACAGGTGTCCAGCACAGCCTCGAGCGGCTCCTTGGTCAGCGCGCGCTGCTTGTGGGGAGTGGCGTTGCGCTTGGCGTAGGCCTTGCGGGTCTTGCTCAGGAGCGCCTTCACCGCGGAGTCGGTACAAGGATTGGGCTGCTTGGCGAGGTGGTGGGCCATCGACAGCACCGAGATCCGGTGCATCAGCGTGTTCAGCGCCGGCGCGCCGAGCCTGCCTTTGAAGCCGCCCTCGACCAGTGCCGCATCGATCTCGGCTGGAAGCTGGCACACCAGGCCAGCCTTGGTGGAGCGCTCGGCATGGTCGACGATGAACTGGACTACCACCGGTACCGGCACCGGCAGGTCCATCTGGCGGCCGTAGCGTGCGCCGAACCAGGCGGCCCAGTAGCGCATCGCCGTCCGGTACGACGCCCGCGTGTTGCTGGACTCGCCCTCTGACATCAGGTCGTGAGCGGCCTCCTCGGCCATGTCGGACAGTTGGGCTGGGTCGAGGAGGGCGTGGTTGCGCTTCAGAGGCGTCAGATTGACCGCCGACGAGCCGGAGGCGGCTTGCACTGTAGGTTGGCCCATTTGGCTTCCTTTGCCGTCGGAACTCATTCGCCGTCTCGCAGCGCACGTTCCAGCAATGAATCCTGCGCAGGCGTGCGCTCCGCGCTCACACGCGGCAGTGCCAGGTTGCGCTTGCCCAGCTCAACCAGGATCTCCCCAAAGGCGAGACCCGTCGCGCAAGAGAGCTCCCGCGAGGTCATGGTCCCGCCAGCGTACTGCGCCAGCAGCAGATCGAGCTGCGAGGGATGCGGCTCTTGCGATTCGTTTGACATTCTGGATGTGGTCTTCAAAGGAAGCGGCGATGCGGCCCAAGCAGTTTTTTTGCGCTCCATGACTGCGCTTTCAGTGGAGGCCATGTGCAACGTCGAACCGCTGCGCCAGCTCAAACAGGCGCCGGTCCAGGGTCCATAGGCGTGCGCCAGGGGTGATGAGGGTCGATGCAAGAAGTGCCATGTCGACCAATCCACACCCGAGTCCGTCCAGCCTTTCGCGTTCGATCAATTCCAGCACCTCGTCCAACGTGGCCTGATTGCATGTCCTCAGCAGGCTCAGACTGCCAAGCGTGCGCTCCCGCGGAGAAGGCGGAGTGCCACAGGCCAGCTCAACGATCACCATCGGATGGGTCAAGGCGAGGTCCAAGCCGACCAGGTTTGCGAGGGCGGCGTTGCCGCTGCGGAAATGGTCGATCCAAACAGAGGTGTCGACGAGCACGCTCATCCCGAGACCGGCTCGCCTCGACGACGCGGCACGTCCTGGATATCGGGGGCCGTCCCTCCGAGCGCTATGAGGCGCTTTCCCGCCTGAACACGCACGAACGTGCGGATCGCTTCGCGAAAGATCTCCGCCTTGTCCATTTCGGGATCGGCCATTTCGAGCGCCTTCTCGAAAAGAGAGTCTTCGATGGTGACAGTGGTACGCATGGCTAGTTCTGAATCAATGTCGCTTCCATTTTGCATCAAATTGCGCATCAACGTCATCCGGATGTCGTCGAGATGCCGGGCAGGAAGGGCCGCGGCCAATGCACGTTCAAGCTGAGCGGAATCTTGGCCCTGCTTCGGTGGAAGACGATCGCGATGCATCTCATCTCCGATAGACACATGAGATCTTGAACCCCCTGAGGGGTGTTGAGGTGGGGCGGCCGGCGGCCGTTGGAAAGGCAAGGCGCGCACACGCGAAGAAGGTCGAGCGAGCGCTGGCAACTAACTGTGCCGCCAAATGCGAAAGCCAAGAGGCCCTGTCTCGGGGGTCGAGGGACCAGAGTGGCTTCGCTGCGCGATCGTTGCGAGGGCCGCGCGAAGTCGGAGCGCGTTGGTTGATATCAACTTCCTCAAAACTCGGCTGCTGCGTTCGCAGGACTGGTGCAATGAATTAATTGGCTGGGAGCGCCAGCTCAGCAGGAGATCGGCTCGACTCGGACGACACGAAGCGTTCCCGTCCCACAAGAACGCATCGCGAGCGATTGCCTGATCTATCGCGCCCGGCAGGGCAAGCCCCATCTTCGGCCGGCCGACCATTCATCGGTCCACCCTCACTCCAAGGAGAAGTGATATGAGCCAGCAGTCCGCCACTGTCATGCCGCCGCGATCCCTCTTCTCAAGGTTGAGATGGCCTGCCATCGCGCTCGCCTTAGCAGGAGCAGCTGCGATCTCACATGCCGATGCGCCGGGCGTGGGGTTGACCTCTCAGTTCGAACGAGAGTTCCTCACGTCGATCATCGACCATCACTTCTCGGCACTCCGGATCACGGAGTTGGCTGCTGGGACGGACCCTACGCGTGATCCAACGCTTCCCAATCCGGCGGAGGGCACCTCCGGAACCCCAGGCTTTCAGCCCACTCAGGCCAAGGCACAGATGGATGAAATCAAGTCCATGGCGAGGCGGGAGAATCGGATGCAGCGAGAAGAAATCATGACGGCCCAGCGATTTTTGAAGGAGTGGTACGGGATGAACCACGAGCCGGCGTTGACGCCGCAGGGCCGCCGGCAGGTCCGCCTGCTCGAGGAAGCACGGCCAGGTGCTGACTTCGACCATCTTTGGATGGAAACTTTGAGCCGTCACCACTACCTCGCAGTCACGATGGCCACCGACTGTCTTGTTGCCTCAGACCTCAAGCATGCGGCCCTCCAGCGCTACTGCCGCGGCATTCAGCAGGCGCAGATCGAGGGCATCAACGACATGCGGGAGATGCTCTGCAAGACAAGGAACATCTGCGACTATCAGCCGTTGCGCGGGCTCAAGGGGCGCCATACCGGGAGCAACAGCGAGGCGGCGGCCGATGCCGACTAACGGATATGCAAGCCGAACTGGTGAGCGACGTGTTGTGGCCTCACCCGTCCGGCACCAGCCAGTTCTGTCATGCTTCGCTTTCTCGGATTCTCTTTACTGCTGATCTCGGCCCTTGTTGCGTCGGCGCACGTTCGTGCGCAGACGCAAGGATGCTCTGGTGAGGGCTTGACGGAGGCCACTTCAATCTCCTGCACGAGTGCCGTCGAAGTAGGTGGGGCTATCTACTCGCCATTTGCGGCTGTGCCAGGCGACCAGACGACGAAGGTTCACCCTTCGCGGCCTGCCGCTCTCGCCCAGGGGCCGGCTGGGCTAGTAGCCACCGCCTTGGCTTCGGTGGCATGCCTGCTGGGCTTGGCCTGGCTTGTTAGGTTGCGTTGATCGCCTAACCTCTCTCTGCTCCCCCCAATCCATCGGCCCGGAGCTTCAAACCGGTATCAATATACATGTCATCGAACGTTTGGGTTCGAATCGCGTTGAAGTGAAGGGTCAAATTCACCGGACTTGAAACGGCTGCAGAGGGCGGAGTCCAGCCAGAGTGACCGCGACAAGCCGGTGAACTGCAGCCTTGGAGCGCATGCTGCTTGCCGCCGTAAGAGCGTGCAGACAGTAGCTCGCGAGCTCGTCAGGCGAGACATCATTGCGGAGCTCGCCGGCCCTCGCGGCCTCCGCTAGCAGGTCTCTGATCATGTCGCGCAGCTGCTGCTGTGCGCGGGCCACCTCCTTGTCTCGATGCAGGAGTGCAACCAAGTCGCAGTCGTGGTGGCCATGGCGCTCGCGGGTAATCAGCGCATAGGCCTCGAGTACGGCTTCAAGCCGCTCGCGAGCGCCGCCTGCTTGGTCTCGCACCGTCGCGAGATGCACGAGATGCTGAGCGATCTGACGCCTGTGCCAGGCGAAGAGGATCGCTTCGACGCTCGGGAAGTATTTGTACAGCGTCGCTCGCCCGATCCCGGTCTTCTCGGCAATCTGGGACATCGTTACCGAGAGCAGGCCGTCCCCAGCTACCAGCGTCGCGGCCGTATCCAAGATCGCATCGTGTACGGCACGGCGGTGTATCTCGATCGTCTCGTTCCACAGTTTTGGCACTACACCAGTATAGGTGCCGCAACAGCGAGTGTCGAAGAAGGAGACGACATGACTTGATATGAACAGCGTGTATCGATAAAGTGTCTGCATGAGAACTCTGATGACGGTGCAATCAGTGCAGCGCCAAATACCATCTTCCAGCACACGCCCTGCTCGAAGCCTGGTGACGGTGGGGGCCTGGGCACTGCAAGGGGGCGGGCGGCGATGACCATGCCCCCGAGCCTGCGCAAGTTCGCGCTCGGCGCACACGTCACTTCCTCGGTTGGTCTGCTCGGGGCGGTCGCTTGCTTCTTGGCGCTCGCCGTCACGGGTCTGACCAGTCGGAATGCTCAGATCGTCCGTGCCGCCTATCTCGCGATGGACTTGACCGCCTGGCTCGTTATCGTTCCGTTGGCCTTCGCTTCGGTGCTCACAGGGCTTGTCCAGTCACTGGGCACCACATGGGGTTTGTTTCGGCACTATTGGGTGCTGGTGAAGCTCCTGCTCACCGTCCTTGTCACCTTCGTCTTGTTGTTGAAGATGGAGCTGATTGGTCATGTGGCGGGTATAGCGGCACAGGTGACGTTGTCCGATGCGGATCTTCGCGCGGCGAGGATGGAGCTCGTGGTTCATGCCGGTGGGGGCTTGCTGGTTTTGCTAGCGCCCGTGGCACTGTCGCTGTACAAGCCATGGGGCATGACCCGGTATGGGAAGCGCAAGCAGTACGAGCGGCGCATGCTGTCGCAGCCTGGCAGCGCCTACGCAGAACCCGACCGCGAGCCAAGAATCAGGACAGCACGCTGGGCGTACGTGGTTGGGACCGCCGTGCTCGTCCTGATCATGCTGTTTGTCATCCTGATGCACATCGGCGCTGGTCACGGCCCGGTCGCCAGGCACTGTAGCGACCGTTGCGCCGGAGTGCTGCGTTCTCGCTCCCGTGAAAGTCCGTTCCGACTGTCGGGCTGCTACGGGAAGAGGCCCCGCGCTTCCTTATGCGCGGCATGGCGTACTAGAATCGATCGACGTCCGGGCATCCTCCGCTCAGACGTTGACCTTACATGAGCGACAACCTGATCATTGCTCACGCCTGCAACGATGCACGTCATGGTGCAGGTGCGCGGTTGCCAACGATGACTCGTTGTCTGGCTTGGGGAATGACCTCGTCACTTGACTGCTCGACGGACGCGGAGGTGCTTCCGTGAAGCGCCAACTCCTCAAGACAATAGGTCGCGCGCTGATTGGCGTTCTGGTTTTCGCGCAGATGGCGATCGCCGCCTATGCATGCCCCACGCTTTTGTCCAGCGCCGTAACCACGATGGAAATGTCTCCGAGCCGCGAGGCGCTGCGCGAGCCGAGCGGCAACCCGCAGCAGGCGGGAGCTCAGGTCATGGACTGCGGCGACATGGCCGGAGCGTCCGACACTTCCTCTCCGAATCTCTGTGCGGAGCATTGCCGCACCGGTCAGCAAAGCGATCACGCTTCGACGCTGACGGTGCCGCCTGTGCTGCTCACAACTCTCTACATCACGCCCTACGCGACGGATGTCGCGATGCGGCCGCGCCCTGCGGCCACTGTCTCGAGTGCATTGGCTTCGGTGGATCCGCCGCACGCCATCCTGCACTGCTGTTTCCGAACTTGATCTCCCAGACGACGCTGCGCTGACGACCCTCGACAGGGTCGGTTCGGCGCATCGGTCGTGCTCGCCTGCGCCGATGAGCTCCTGCTCGCGCCGACGCACTGGGCGCGCTACACGAAGCCGTTGTTCGTTGTCTGGAGATTTCATGTTCATCGTTTCATTCCTGGCCGCACCACGAGGAAGGCGAGCTCGCCTGTCGCTCGCGGCAGCCGCGTTGTGCCTGACGCTCGCGACCCTGAGCGTGCACGCGGAGCCCGCGCTGACGCTAGAGCGCGCAGTGGAGCTGGCGCAGCAACGCTCGCGCCAGCTCCCTGCGCAGGATGCGGCCGCGTCAGCCTCGCGCGAGATGGCCGTCGCCGCCGGGCAATTGCCCGATCCAACGCTCAAGGCCGGAATCAACAACCTGCCCGTCAACGGCGCCGACCGCTTCAGCTTGACGCGCGACTTCATGACCATGCGCTCCATTGGCGTGATGCAGGAATTGACTCGCGCAGACAAGCGCCAGGCCAGGGCGACCCGCTTCGAGCGCGAGGCAGAGGCGGCCGAGGCAGGCCGTGCTGTGGCACTCGCCAGTCTGCTGCGCGACACCGCAGCCGCCTGGCTGGAGCGCCACTACCGGGAACGTGTGCGTGCCATTCTGGTCGCTCAGCGTGACGAGGCCGGCCTCCAGATCGACGCCGCCGACGCCGCCTACCGGGGCGGCCGAGGCTCGCAGGCCGATGCGTTCGCCGCGCGTTCCGCTGTTGCCCTGATCGACGACCGCATACGGCAGGCCGACAGGCAGATCGCGACGGCCAAGACGAAGCTTGCGCGTTGGGTCGGTGACGACGCTCATCGGGCATTGGCTGCACCACCGAACTTGGCCAATCTCCCCCTCGATGAACGCAATCTGGACGCCGAGATTGCGGATCACCCGCAGATCGCCATGTTGGCTAGGCAAGAAGAAGTCGCTCGCGCCGAGGCCGAGGTGGCCCGGAGCAACAAGCGCTCCGACTGGAGCGTGGAGCTGATGTACAGCCAGCGCGGACCGGCGTACTCGAACATGGTCTCCGTCAATGTCTCGATTCCGCTGCAAGTCGACCCGGCGAAACGCCAGGACCGCGAGCTTGCCGCCAAGCTGGCCCTGGCGGATCAGGCACACGACCAACGCGCGGAAGCCATTCGCGAGCGCCTGGCAGAGGCGCGCAGCTGGCTGCAGGAGTGGCAGAGCAACCGGGAACGCCTGGCCCATTACGACAAGACCTTGATTCCACTTGCCTCGGAGCGCACGCGTGCCGCGATGGCGGCCTATCGGGGCGGCGGGCTGCTCGGCAGCGTGCTTGAGGCCCGGCGCATGGAGATCGACACGCGCATGGAACGGGTTCGTCTCGAGATGGAGACAGCTGGCCTCTGGGCGCAGCTCAACTACCTGATTCCGATCGAGCGCCGCTCGGCACTGCCGGATCGCGCGCCTGAAGCGATGGAGAAATGAACATGAAGCTCAAACCCCTCTTGATCGGATCGATCGCTGCCGGCGTCCTCGCCGCGGCGGGCTTCGGCTTGTACACCCTGGGCATGCAGCGCGGCATGGGCCTGGCGGGAGCGTCAGCCGCATCTGGCGGTGCAGCGCCCTCGCCGGCTTCCGCAGCACCGGCTGCACCGGCCAACGAGACGGGCGAGGATGCCACTCGGCGCCACATCGCAACCGGCCTCAAAGCCGGCGACACCGACCCCGCGAACGGCAAGAAGATCCTCTACTACCACGATCCCATGGTGCCGGGAAACAAGTTCGACAAGCCGGCCAAGTCGCCCTTCATGGACATGATGATGTCGCCGGTCTATGCCGGCGGCGACGGCGACCAGAACAACGTGACCGTGAGCCCGCGCGTCCAGCAGAACCTGGGTGTGCGCACCGCACTTGTCTCGGAGGGGACGCTGTCGCCTCAAGTCGCGGCTGTCGGCAGCATCGCCTTCAACGAGCGCGACCAGGTCATCGTGCAGGCGCGGGCGACCGGCTATGTCGAGCGCCTGCATGTGCGTGCCACGCTCGACCGGGTGGCCAAGGGGCAGCCGCTCGCCGAACTCTACGTTCCCGACTGGATTGCAGCCCAGGAGGAGTTCCTGTCGGTTCAGCGCATGCGTGGGACCGACCTGGCGCCCTTGGTCGATGGCGCTCGCCAGCGCATGCGGCAGGTGGGCATGAGCGAGGGGCAGATCGAACTTGTTGCCCGCAGCGGCCGCACCCAGCCCCGCATCACGCTGGTCGCACCGATCGGCGGCGTCATCACCGAACTGACGACGCGAGAGGGGATGACGGTGATGCCGGGCGCCACGCTGTTTCGCATCAACGGTCTTTCCACTGTCTGGGCCAACGCGGAGGTCCCGGAGAGCCAGGCAGCACTGCTGCGACCAGGCGCCAAGGTGCGGGCCAAAAGCCCGGCAGCACCCGGCGAAACCTTCGACGGCAAGGTGCAGGCCATCCTCCCCGACGTCAACCCGGCGACGCGCACCTTGAAGGCGCGGCTGGAGCTGGCGAATCCGGGCGCACGGCTGGTACCGGGCATGTTCGTGTCGATGCAGTTCATGGATATGCGCGCCGACAAGGTGCTGCTGATTCCGACCGAAGCCGTCATCCAGACGGGCAAGCGCACCGTCGTCATGCTGGCCGAGGAGAACGGCCGCTTCAGCCCGGTGGATGTCGAGATCGGCATCGAGAGCGGCGGCCAGACTGAGGTCAAGCGCGGGCTGCAGGCCGGCCAGCGCGTCGTGGTGTCTTCCCAGTTCCTGATCGACTCGGAGGCCAGCCTCAAGGGTGTCGAGGCGCGCTTGAACAGCGTGCCGGCATCCGGCGCTACGCCTTCCAGTGCCTCGGCAACGAGCGCTCCGAAGCATGTGGGCGAAGGCAAGGTGGAAAGCCTGAGCAAGGATGCGATGACCTTGTCGCACGGCCCGATCCCGACGATGAAGTGGGGCCCGATGACCATGGACTTCAAGCTGCCCACAGGCGGCGCACCGCGCAATGTCCAGAACGGCGACCGGGTGACCTTCGAGTTCTTCATGGACAAGGACGACCTGCCGCAGCTCACCCGCGTGACGCCGATGGCGCCCGGGCCCAAGGCGGCGGCGCCCGCTGCAACGGGAAGCAAGCAATGATCGCGAGGCTCATCCGATGGTCGATCGCCAACCGCTTCCTGGTGTTGCTGGGCGCGCTGATGATCAGCGCCTGGGGCGTGTACTCGGTGTCGAAGGCGCCGCTCGACGCGCTGCCGGATCTGTCGGACGTGCAGGTCATCATCCGCACGACCTATCCGGGGCAGGCACCGCGCATCGTCGAGAACCAGATCACCTATCCGCTGACGACGACGATGCTGTCGGTGCCGGGCGCGAAGACGGTGCGCGGCTATTCGTTCTTCGGCGACTCGTTCGTGTACGTGCTGTTCGAGGACGGCACCGACCTGTACTGGGCGCGCTCGCGCGTGCTCGAATACCTGAACCAGGTGCAGTCGCGCCTGCCGGCCGGCGCCAAGGCCGCGCTTGGCCCCGACGCCACCGGCGTGGGCTGGATTTACCAGTACGCCCTGGTCGACCGCAGCGGCACGCAGGACGCCTCGCAGCTGCGCGCCCTGCAGGACTGGTTCCTGAAGTACGAGTTGAAGACCGTGCCCAACGTCGCCGAGGTGGCCTCGGTGGGCGGCATGGTGCGGCAATACCAGGTCGTGCTCGACCCCGACAAGCTCGCGGCCTACAGGATTCCGCACACCAAAGTGGTCGAAGCGATCCAGAAGGCCAACCAGGAGACGGGCGGGTCGGTGCTCGAGCTCGGCGAGGCCGAGTACATGGTCCGCGCCTCGGGCTACCTCCAGAGCCTGGATGATTTCCGCAAGGTGCCGCTCATGACGACCGACGCCGGCGTGTCGGTGCGCCTGGGCGATGTGGCGCGCATTCAGGTCGGCCCCGAGATGCGCCGCGGCATCGGCGAGCTCGACGGCGAGGGCGAAGCAGCAGGCGGCGTGATCGTGATGCGATCGGGCAAGAACGCGCTGGAGACCATTTCCGCGGTGAAGGAAAAGCTGAAGACGCTGCAGGCAAGCCTGCCTCGGGGCGTGGAGATCGTGCCGACCTACGACCGGTCGAGCCTGATCGAGCGCGCGGTGGAGAACCTGAGTCGCAAGCTGCTGGAGGAGTTCCTCGTCGTCGCGGTGGTGTGTTTCATTTTCCTGTTCCACCTGCGATCGGCCTTCGTTGCGATCGTGTCGCTCCCGATCGGCATCTTGGCCGCCTTCATCGTGATGCACTACCAGGGCGTCAACGCCAACATCATGTCGCTCGGCGGCATCGCGATCGCCATCGGCGCGATGGTCGATGCTGCGGTCGTGATGATCGAGAACGCCCACAAGCACATCGAGCAGTGGAACCACGAGCATCCGGGCCAGACATTGCGCGGCGAGCCGCACTGGCGCGTGATCGCCGATTCGGCGGCCGAGGTGGGTCCGGCGCTGTTCTTCTCGCTGCTCATCATCACGCTGTCCTTCATTCCGGTGTTCACGCTGGAGGCGCAGGAGGGGCGGCTGTTCTCGCCGCTGGCCTTTACCAAGACCTACGCGATGGCGGCAGCGGCCGGCCTCGCAGTGACCTTGATCCCCGTGCTAATGGGCTACCTGATCCGGGGAAGGATTCCCGAAGAGAAGAGGAATCCGCTCAACCGACTTCTGATCGCGGCCTACCGCCCGTTGCTGGACGTGGTGCTTCGCTGGCCGAAGCTGACGCTGTTGGGCGCCGCCATCGTGCTGGTGCTGAGCCTCTGGCCGCTGCAGCACATCGGCGGCGAATTCATGCCGCGGCTGGACGAAGGCGATCTGCTCTACATGCCGTCGGCACTTCCGGGTCTATCAGTCGGGAAAGCCGGCGAACTCTTGCAGCAGACCGATCGCCTGATCAAGACCGTGCCCGAGGTGGCCAGCGTGTACGGAAAGGCCGGGCGGGCAGAGACGGCCACCGATCCGGCGCCGATGGAGATGTTCGAGACCACGATCCAGTTCAAGCCGCAGAACGAATGGCGGGCGGGCATGACGCAGGACAAGCTGGTCGAGGAACTCGACCGCATCGTCAAGGTGCCGGGCCTGACCAACATCTGGGTGCCGCCGATCCGCAACCGCATCGACATGCTGGCCACCGGCATCAAGAGCCCTGTCGGCGTGAAGGTCGCAGGCACCGACCTCGTCACCATCGACCGTCTGACGGGCGAGATCGAACGCGCGCTCAAGGATGTGCCAGGCGTATCGAGCGCATTGGCCGAGCGCCTCACCGGCGGCCGCTACGTGGACGTGAACATCAAACGCGATGAGGCCGCGCGCTTCGGCATGAACATCGCAGACGTGCAGTCGGTGATCGCCTCGGCAGTGGGTGGCGAGAACATCGGCGAGACGGTCGAAGGCCTGCAACGCTTCCCGATCAACATGCGCTACCCGCGTGAGATCCGCGATTCGCTGGAGAAGCTGCGGACGCTGCCGATCGTCACCGAACGCGGCGCGCGGCTGGTGCTGTCCGACGTGGCGGATGTCCGCATCACCGATGGCCCGCCGATGCTGCGCAGCGAGAACGCGCGGCTGTCCGGCTGGGTGTATGTGGACATCCGCGGTCGAGACCTTCGCTCGGCCGTGCAGGACATGCAGCGCGTGGTCGCGAAAGAGGTGAAGCTGCCGCCGGGCTATTCGATCTCCTGGTCGGGGCAGTTCGAATTCCTGGAGCGCGCTACCGCGAAGCTGAAGGTGGTCGTGCCCTTCACGCTGCTAATCATCTTCGTGCTGCTGTACCTGACGTTCAAGCGCTTCGACGAGGCGCTGCTGATCATGGCCGCCCTGCCCTTTGCCCTGGTGGGTGGCATCTGGCTGCTGTACCTGCTCAGCTACAACCTGTCCGTCGCCGGCGCGGTCGGATTCATCGCGCTCGCGGGGGTGTCCGCCGAGTTCGGTGTGATCATGCTGCTGTACCTCAAGCACGCCTGGCAGGACCGCATCGACGAGGGGCGCACCGCACACGCCGACCTGCTGGAAGCCATCCGCGAAGGCGCGGTGCTGCGCGTGCGCCCCAAGGCGATGACGGTCGCCGTCATCCTGGCCGGCCTGTTCCCGATCATGTGGGGCAGCGGCACCGGCTCGGAGGTCATGCAGCGCATCGCCGCGCCGATGGTGGGCGGTATGATCACCGCGCCGCTGCTGTCGATGTTCGTCATTCCTGCGGCGTATTTGCTGATGCATCGGCCGCGCGAGCGACGCGCGCCGAGGTTTTGGAGAAGGCGCCATGGAACTACCTGAATGCCTCCAGCGGCCGGTCTGTGCTCGTTGCTCTGATCTTCCTTGTGTCTGCCGCTTGCCGGTGCCAGCCTCCATGATGCGGAGGCTGGCTGGGGGGATCCAGCCATGAGGCTGGTACCGATGCGGACTGTCACGCACTGTAAAACGCCAACCTATTGACCTTCCCATGCTGGGAAGGTCAAGACTCGCATGAACACGAGGTCTCCATGAATCCACAGCCCCCTCAGTCCACCGCCCCGTCTGCACCTTCTGAGCACGGACCGCACCAGCACGACCATCGGCACCCAGTTGCTGAAGGAGATCGCTCAGAGCGTGGGCATCATCACCATCAGCGTGGCGCAGCTATCGAGCCGGGCAGCGTCGCCGATGTCGAGTACACCTGTCCCATGCACCCTCAGGTGCGCCAGATGGGCCCCGGCAGCTGCCCCATCTGTGGAATGGCGCTGGAGCCGGTCGTCGCGACCGAGGCGACCGGGGAAAGCGCGGAGTTGCGGGACATGAACCGCCGGTTCTGGATCGGATTGGCGCTCAGCCTGCCCGTGGTCGTGCTCGAGATGGGTGGACACCTCATCGACCTGCATCGTTTGCTGAGCCAGCAAACGTCCAATTGGTTGCAGATGCTCTTCGGCACCCCGGTGGTCCTCTGGGCCGGCTGGCCGTTTTTTGTGCGAGGCTGGGCGTCGGTGAAAAGCCGCAATCTCAACATGTTCAGCCTGATTGCGCTGGGCACCGGCGTCGCGTGGATGTACAGCGTTGTCGGCACCGTGGCGCCCACGCTGTTCCCGGCGGAACTGCGCACCATGGATGGCGCGGTCCCGATCTACTTCGAGGCCGCGGCAGTCATCACCGTCCTGGTTCTCCTCGGGCAGGTGCTGGAACTGCGAGCGCGTGAAAAGACATCCGGAGCGATACGCGCATTGCTCGACCTCGCGCCGAAAACGGCGGTACGCGTGAAGAGCGACGGGTCCGATGAAACGGTCGAGATCGACACCATCGCCGTGGGCGAGCACTTGCGGGTTCGACCGGGCGAAAAGGTGCCCGTGGATGGCGAAGTAGTAGAGGGCAGGGGAACGGTCGACGAGTCGATGGTCACCGGCGAACCGATTCCGGTGGCCAAGGCGCCGGGCTCCAAGGTCACGGCAGGAACCCTGAACCAGACTGGCGGCTTCGTGATGCGCGCCGAAAAGGTGGGAGCGGACACCCTGCTGGCGCAGATCGTCCATATGGTCGCGTCGGCGCAGCGCAGCCGCGCGCCGATTCAGCGCATGGCAGACCAGGTTGCCGGCTGGTTCGTTCCGGTGGTGATCGTGGTTGCGGCCCTGACATTCGTTGCCTGGTTCATTTGGGGGCCGAGTCCGGCCTTGTCGTATGCACTCATCTCCGCCGTTGCAGTCCTCATCATCGCCTGCCCCTGTGCGCTCGGCCTGGCCA